>NZ_JAHBAW010000002.1:0-1047500 GCF_018390395.1 Pseudomonas sp. RC4D1 | reverse complement strand
TGAATACGTTCCCGGGCCTTGTACACACCGCCCGTCACACCATGGGAGTGGGTTGCACCAGAAGTAGCTAGTCTAACCTTCGGGAGGACGGTTACCACGGTGTGATTCATGACTGGGGTGAAGTCGTAACAAGGTAGCCGTAGGGGAACCTGCGGCTGGATCACCTCCTTAATCGACGACATCAGCTGCTTCATAAGCTCCCACACGAATTGCTTGATTCATTGAAGAAGACGATAGAAGCAGCTTTAAGCTCCAAGCTGATAGCTCCAAGCTAACAGTTACAAGCTCGAAATTGGGTCTGTAGCTCAGTTGGTTAGAGCGCACCCCTGATAAGGGTGAGGTCGGCAGTTCGAATCTGCCCAGACCCACCAATTTTGTTATGGGGCCATAGCTCAGCTGGGAGAGCGCCTGCCTTGCACGCAGGAGGTCAGCGGTTCGATCCCGCTTGGCTCCACCATAAACTGCTTCTGAAAGCTTAGAAATGAGCATTCTGCTTGAATGTTGATTTCTAGTCTTTTGATTAGATCGTTCTTTAAAAATTTGGGTATGTGATAGAAAGATAGACTGAACGTTACTTTCACTGGTAACGGATCAGGCTAAGGTAAAATTTGTGAGTTAAATTGCAAATTTTCGGCGAATGTCGTCTTCATAGTATAACCAGATTGCTTGGGGTTATATGGTCAAGTGAAGAAGCGCATACGGTGGATGCCTTGGCAGTCAGAGGCGATGAAAGACGTGGTAGCCTGCGATAAGCTTCGGGGAGTCGGCAAACAGACTTTGATCCGGAGATCTCTGAATGGGGGAACCCAGCCATCATAAGATGGTTATCTTGTACTGAATACATAGGTGCAAGAGGCGAACCAGGGGAACTGAAACATCTAAGTACCCTGAGGAAAAGAAATCAACCGAGATTCCCTTAGTAGTGGCGAGCGAACGGGGACTAGCCCTTAAGTGGCTTTGAGATTAGCGGAACGCTCTGGAAAGTGCGGCCATAGTGGGTGATAGCCCTGTACGCGAAAATCTCTTAATCATGAAATCGAGTAGGACGGGGCACGAGAAACCTTGTCTGAATATGGGGGGACCATCCTCCAAGGCTAAATACTACTGACTGACCGATAGTGAACTAGTACCGTGAGGGAAAGGCGAAAAGAACCCCGGAGAGGGGAGTGAAATAGATCCTGAAACCGTATGCGTACAAGCAGTGGGAGCAGACTTTGTTCTGTGACTGCGTACCTTTTGTATAATGGGTCAGCGACTTATTTTCAGTGGCGAGCTTAACCGAATAGGGGAGGCGTAGCGAAAGCGAGTCTTAATAGGGCGTCTAGTCGCTGGGAATAGACCCGAAACCGGGCGATCTATCCATGGGCAGGTTGAAGGTTAGGTAACACTGACTGGAGGACCGAACCGACTACCGTTGAAAAGTTAGCGGATGACCTGTGGATCGGAGTGAAAGGCTAATCAAGCTCGGAGATAGCTGGTTCTCCTCGAAAGCTATTTAGGTAGCGCCTCATGTATCACTGTAGGGGGTAGAGCACTGTTTCGGCTAGGGGGTCATCCCGACTTACCAAACCGATGCAAACTCCGAATACCTACAAGTGCCGAGCATGGGAGACACACGGCGGGTGCTAACGTCCGTCGTGAAAAGGGAAACAACCCAGACCGTCAGCTAAGGTCCCAAAGTTATGGTTAAGTGGGAAACGATGTGGGAAGGCTTAGACAGCTAGGAGGTTGGCTTAGAAGCAGCCACCCTTTAAAGAAAGCGTAATAGCTCACTAGTCGAGTCGGCCTGCGCGGAAGATGTAACGGGGCTCAAACCATACACCGAAGCTACGGGTATCACGTAAGTGATGCGGTAGAGGAGCGTTCTGTAAGCCTGTGAAGGTGAGTTGAGAAGCTTGCTGGAGGTATCAGAAGTGCGAATGCTGACATGAGTAACGACAATGGGTGTGAAAAACACCCACGCCGAAAGACCAAGGTTTCCTGCGCAACGTTAATCGACGCAGGGTTAGTCGGTCCCTAAGGCGAGGCTGAAAAGCGTAGTCGATGGAAAACAGGTTAATATTCCTGTACTTCTAGTTATTGCGATGGAGGGACGGAGAAGGCTAGGCCAGCTTGGCGTTGGTTGTCCAAGTTTAAGGTGGTAGGCTGGAATCTTAGGTAAATCCGGGGTTCTAAGGCCGAGAGCTGATGACGAGTTACCTTTTAGGTGACGAAGTGGTTGATGCCATGCTTCCAAGAAAAGCTTCTAAGCTTCAGATAACTAGGAACCGTACCCCAAACCGACACAGGTGGTTGGGTAGAGAATACCAAGGCGCTTGAGAGAACTCGGGTGAAGGAACTAGGCAAAATGGCACCGTAACTTCGGGAGAAGGTGCGCCGGTGAGGGTGAAGGACTTGCTCCGTAAGCTCATGCCGGTCGAAGATACCAGGCCGCTGCGACTGTTTATTAAAAACACAGCACTCTGCAAACACGAAAGTGGACGTATAGGGTGTGACGCCTGCCCGGTGCCGGAAGGTTAATTGATGGGGTTAGCTAACGCGAAGCTCTTGATCGAAGCCCCGGTAAACGGCGGCCGTAACTATAACGGTCCTAAGGTAGCGAAATTCCTTGTCGGGTAAGTTCCGACCTGCACGAATGGCGTAACGATGGCGGCGCTGTCTCCACCCGAGACTCAGTGAAATTGAAATCGCTGTGAAGATGCAGTGTATCCGCGGCTAGACGGAAAGACCCCGTGAACCTTTACTATAGCTTTGCACTGGACTTTGAATTTGCTTGTGTAGGATAGGTGGGAGGCTTTGAAGCGTGAACGCCAGTTTGCGTGGAGCCATCCTTGAAATACCACCCTGGCAACTTTGAGGTTCTAACTCAGGTCCGTTATCCGGATCGAGGACAGTGTATGGTGGGTAGTTTGACTGGGGCGGTCTCCTCCTAAAGAGTAACGGAGGAGTACGAAGGTGCGCTCAGACCGGTCGGAAATCGGTCGTAGAGTATAAAGGCAAAAGCGCGCTTGACTGCGAGACAGACACGTCGAGCAGGTACGAAAGTAGGTCTTAGTGATCCGGTGGTTCTGTATGGAAGGGCCATCGCTCAACGGATAAAAGGTACTCCGGGGATAACAGGCTGATACCGCCCAAGAGTTCATATCGACGGCGGTGTTTGGCACCTCGATGTCGGCTCATCACATCCTGGGGCTGAAGCCGGTCCCAAGGGTATGGCTGTTCGCCATTTAAAGTGGTACGCGAGCTGGGTTTAGAACGTCGTGAGACAGTTCGGTCCCTATCTGCCGTGGACGTTTGAGATTTGAGAGGGGCTGCTCCTAGTACGAGAGGACCGGAGTGGACGAACCTCTGGTGTTCCGGTTGTCACGCCAGTGGCATTGCCGGGTAGCTATGTTCGGAAAAGATAACCGCTGAAAGCATCTAAGCGGGAAACTTGCCTCAAGATGAGATCTCACTGGGATCTTGAATCCCCTAAAGGGCCGTCGAAGACTACGACGTTGATAGGTTGGGTGTGTAAGCGCTGTGAGGCGTTGAGCTAACCAATACTAATTGCCCGTGAGGCTTGACCATATAACACCCAAGCAATTTGCGAACTCGAAAGAGACCAGATTGCGGTGTGTGAAGACGAAACAAACCGAAAGTTTGCACAACACACAAATCTATTACATACCCATTCGCTGGCACGTTGCATCAGCAACGGTCTGGCTACCGAATTTCTTGACGACCATAGAGCGTTGGAACCACCTGATCCCATCCCGAACTCAGAAGTGAAACGATGCATCGCCGATGGTAGTGTGGGGTTTCCCCATGTGAGAGTAGGTCATCGTCAAGATTAAATTCCGAAACCCCAATTGCGAAAGCAATTGGGGTTTTGTTTTTGCGCGGAGAAAAAGCCAAGTCCTACAGCGATCAGAAAGGACATTGCCCACGCATAGCCCCACAACCGCAGTGAGAGCCAGCACCATTGATCACTCGTGATGGAAATCCCCTCAAAAACAGTGAGTGGTTTTTGCTATGGTGCAGCTCTTTTTAAGGACTTGAGTTCACCCGCACGGATCAGCGTCGACCTCTATTCAACGAGAAGTTGTAGCAATGCCCGAAGCGATTCCGATCAAGGACCACGAAAAAGAGAACCGCCTGGTCAACAAGCGCCTGCTCGCCTGCGCTATGTTGGTGGTGGCCATTACTTGCGCCTTGGTAGGGCGTATGTACTTCCTCCAAGTGGTGGAGTTCGACTATCACTCCACCGTCTCGGAAAACAACCGTGTCCACGTGCTGCCGATCACCCCGACCCGAGGGCTGATCTATGACCGCAATGGCGTGGTCCTGGCGGACAACCGCCCCAGCTTCAACCTGACCATCACCCGCGAACGCACCACCGATCTCAAAGGCGAGTTGGACACGGTGATCGACCTGCTGCACCTGCCGCCAGAGGATCGCACCCTGTTCGACAAGGAAATGAAGCAGGCCCGCCACCCCTTCGTCCCCGTGACCCTGTTCTACGAGCTCACCGAAGAGCAAATCGCCGTCCTTGCGGTCAACGAGTACCGCCTGCCAGGACTGGATGTGCAAGCCCAGTTCGTCCGCCATTACCCCATGGGCGCCCACTTTGCCCACTCCATTGGCTACGTTGGGCGGATCAACGAGAAAGAAACCAAGACCCTGGACTCGGTGGAATACCGTGGCACTCAGTCCATTGGCAAGACGGGCGTCGAGAAGTTCTATGAGTCCGAGTTGCACGGTCACGTCGGCTATGAAGAGGTGGAGACCAACGCCCAAGGGCGGGTCATGCGCGTGCTCAAACACACCGATCCTATCCCCGGGAAGAACATCGTCCTGAGCCTGGATATAAAGCTCCAGGAAGCTGCCGAAGAGGCCCTGGGGGACCGTCGCGGCTCAGTGGTGGCCCTCGACCCTGCCACGGGCGAAGTATTGGCCATGGTCAGCAAGCCAAGCTTTGACCCCAACCTGTTCGTCACCGGCATCAGCTTCAAGGAATACGCCGCGCTGCACGACTCCATCGACCGCCCGCTATTCAACCGGGTGCTGCGCGGCCTCTACGCACCGGGTTCCACCATCAAGCCAGAGGTGGCGATTGCCGGCCTCGACACCGGCGTGGTGACCGCCTCGACCCGAGTCTTCGACCCTGGTTACTACCAATTGCCGGACTTCGATCACAAATACCGCAACTGGAACCACAGCGGCGATGGTTGGGTGGATATGGACGCAGCGATCATGCGCTCCAACGACACCTACTTCTACGATCTGGCCCACAAGCTCGGCATCGACCGCCTGCACGACTACATGGCGATGTTCGGCCTGGGTCAGAAAGTCTCCCTGGACATGTTCGAGGAATCCCCCGGGTTAATGCCATCCCAAGACTGGAAGCGCGCCACCCGCCGCCAGCCCTGGTTCCCGGGGGAAACCGTGATCCTCGGCATTGGTCAGGGCTACATGCAGGTCACGCCGCTGCAACTGGCCCAGGCCACAGCGCTGATCGCCAACAAGGGCGTGTGGAACCGCCCGCATCTGGCCAAGACCATCGATGGCGTGGCTCCGGTGGATGAGCACCCGATGCCCAACATCCTGCTGAAGAATCCCCAGGACTGGGATCAGGTCAGCCACGGTATGCAGATGGTGATGCACGACCCGCGGGGCATCGCCCGCGCTGCTGCCGCCGGTGCGCAGTACCGCATCGCCGGCAAGAGTGGTACCGCCCAGGTGGTGGCGATCAAGCAGGGCGAACGCTATGACCGCCTCAAGACCCGCGAGCGCAACCGCGACAACGCCCTGTTCGTCGGCTTTGCCCCCGCCGAGCACCCACAGATCGTGATCGCGGTCATGATCGAGAACGGTGAGGCCGGCGGCCGGGTCGCAGGGCCCGTGGTGCGACAGATCATGGACGCCTGGCTGCTGGACCAGAACGGCCACCTCAAGCCGCAATACGCTACACCCGCCAAGGCCCCTGGCGATCCCCACGTCTGAGTCGTTGCAACACCGGGCTGCCCGGCATCTTGTGAGTCCGCCCGAGCGTCCCTTGCGTCACTGAGCGGTGAGGCGTTCCTGCAGCAGCTCCAGGAACAGCACCTCGGCACGGCTCATGCGTTGTTCACGGTTCCACAGCAGATGGATGTCGACATCGGCGATGCCGTCGTGGGGCGGCAGGCGCCACAGCAGCCCGGCGTCGACATCGGCGGCCACCACATGCTCCGGCAGGCAGCCGATGCCAAACCCGGCAATCACCAGGCGCCGTACTTCTTCCAGGCTTGGCGAGGAGGCGACGATGCGCCCGCTGAAGCCTTGCTGGTCACGGAAGATGGTCAGTGGCGAGAGCATGCCGCCGATCTGGTCGCTGGTGAAACTGACGAAATTCTCCCGTTGCAGATCGCCCTCGGCCACATCCTGGCGCCCGAACAATGGATGATGCTTGCCGCAAAAAAATGCGTAGCGTTGCCGCAGGAACAGCCGTTGTTCCAAGCGTGGCTGTGGCCGCCGATTAAGGCTCAGGCCCAGGGTCGCGGTCTTCTCCTGCAGGGCACTGACGATATCCGAACTGCGCATCACCTCGACCTCCAGGTCGACGCGCGGATGCTGGCGATGGAAGTCGGCCAGAAAGTCATCGAAACGCTCATTGAAGATCCGGCTGATGATCAACAGCCGCACCTTGCCGATCACCTCGTCGGCGGGCTGCTCCAGCACGCTGCTGACCTGGGACATCTGGCCGTAGATTTCCCCGGCCAGGGCAAAGATCTGTTCGCCCACTTCGGTCAGGGCAAAACGCGGCCCGCGTCGGGCGATCAACTGCCGTCCCAGCTGTTCTTCCAGGCGCTTGAGGGCTTGGCTCACTGCCGGTTGGGTCAGGTGCAGGCGCGCCGCTGCGCGACTGATGCTCAGTTCCTGGCCGATCACCCGGAAGGTGCGCAGCAGGTTCCAGTCGAGGCGGTCATTGAGCAGGCGTCGGGCATCGCGGTCGGACATGGCAGGGCTCTGGATCGGGATCTAGGCGAATAATAAGCCAGGATAATAATCGAGATAACCAATAGAAAATTGACTAATTATCTGGCGAAACGGATAAATCCCTCCCAGACAGGCGCCCACAGAAGCCCCTGCACTTGACCCTTTCTCCTGCCACAAAAATAACCAAAGGAGCCAACCATGAAGCCTTCCGCTTCGCCGCAGCCACGCCGGGCCGCGGCCGCCGCCTTTATCGGCACCATGATCGAGTGGTACGACTTCTACATCTACGCCACCGCTGCGGCGCTGGTGTTCGGTGCCTTGTTCTTCCCCTCCGACGACAAACTGTTCAGCACCATGGCCGCGTTCGGGACCTTCGCCGTGGGCTTCTTCGCCCGGCCCCTGGGGGGCATCATCTTCGGCCATATCGGCGACCGTATCGGCCGCAAGAAATCCCTGGTCATCACCTTGCTGATGATGGGCGTGGTCACCGTGGGCATCGGCCTGTTGCCGACTTATGCACAGATCGGCGCCCTGGCCCCGGTGCTGCTGGTTCTGCTGCGCATCGTCCAGGGCATTGCCGTGGGAGGCGAGTGGGGCGGGGCGGTGCTGATGGCCGGCGAACATGCGCCCAAGGGCCGGCGCAACTTCTTCGCCTCCTTCGCCCAATTGGGCAGCCCGGCGGGTTTGATTCTCTCGCTACTGGCCTTCAGCGCCGTGACCCGCCTGCCCGAGGACGCGTTGATGAGCTGGGGCTGGCGCCTGCCGTTCCTCGCCAGCGCGTTGTTGCTGCTGGTAGGCCTGGCGATTCGCCTGGGGGTCAACGAGTCGCCGGAGTTTCTCGCCAGCCGCGAGCAGGCGGCCAAATCGCTGCGCAAGGAACAGGCACCGGTGATGCAAGTGCTGCGCACGGCCTGGCGTCCGCTGCTGCTGTGCATCGGCGCCAATACCCTGGGCATCGCCGGGGTGTATTTCACCAACACCTTCATGATTGCCTACACCACCCAGCAACTGGAGATTCCCCGTTCGCTGATTCTCGAATGCCTGTTCGTGGTGGCGATCATCCAGTTCTGCATCCAGCCCCTGGCGGCCTGGAGCGCCGAGAAAATCGGCGCCACGCGCTTTCTATGCCTGGTGTCAGTACTGGCCATGGCCTCGCCCTATCCGATGTTTGTCCTGGTGAGCTCCGGCCAGGCGCCGCTGATGATCCTCGGCATCGCCCTGGCAGTGGTGTGCATGGCCTCCTTCTACGCGGTGATCGCCGGTTACGTCAGCGGCATGTTCGAGACGCGGGTGCGCTACACCGCCATCTCCCTGGCCTATCAAGTCTGCGGTGCCCTGGCCGGTGGCCTGACCCCGCTGATCGGCACCTGGCTGGCCCACAGGTTCATCGGCCAATGGTGGCCGATGGCGCTGTTCTACAGCCTGATCGCCGCGGTATCGCTGATCTGCGTGCTGGCCCTGTCGCGCCGTCACGCCCACGCCCATCGCCTGGAAATGGCGTCCCACGCTTGATTGTCCGGAGACACGATCGATGTTGAAAATCAATGGCCAACGCCTCTGGGCGAGCCTGATGGCCATGGCCGAAATCGGCGCCACCGCTCGCGGCGGTAGCTGCCGTCTGGCCCTGAGCGATGAGGACCGGGCCGGACGCGAACTCTTCGCCCACTGGTGTACAGAAGCTGGCATGACCCTGAGCGTCGACCCCATCGGCAACCTGTTTGCCCGGCGTCCCGGCAGTGACCCGCACGCAGCCCCAGTGATGATGGGCAGCCACCTCGACACCCAGCCCGAGGGCGGGCGTTTCGACGGTGTCTACGGCGTGCTGGCCGGCTTGGAAGTGCTGCGCACGCTCAATGATCTCGGAGTCCAGACTCGCAAGCCGCTGGAGCTAGTGGTGTGGACCAACGAGGAGGGCGCGCGCTTCACCCCGGCGATGTTCGGCTCGGCGGTGTTCACCGGGGTCATGGCCCTGGACGCCGCCCTGGCGGTGCGCGACGCCGATGGCATCAGCGTCGCCGAGGCCCTGCAACGCACCGGTTACGCCGGCAATCGGCCTTTGGGCGGGGCAGTGGATGCCTATTTCGAAGCCCATATCGAACAGGGCCCGATCCTTGAAGACAACGCCAAGAGCATCGGCGTGGTCAGCGGCGGTCAGGCGATCCGCTGGCTCGACGTTCAGGTTGAAGGCATGGCCGCCCACGCTGGCACTACGCCGATGTCACTGCGCAAGGATGCCCTGTATGGCGCCGCGCAGATGATCCTCGCCGTGGAGCAGGTGGCAGCGGATTTTGCCCCGCAAGGCCTGACCACTGTCGGTGAGCTGAGCGTTGCCAAGTCATCGCGCAATACCATTCCCGGGCGGCTGACCTTCACCGTCGACCTGCGCCACCACCATGATCAACAGATCGCCGCCATGGAGCAGCAGGTTGAGGAACGCCTGGAGCGCATTGCTCGGGAGCGCGGGCTCAAGGTCCGCATCGACCGCCATTGGCTCAGCCCGGCCACGCCCTTTGATGCCGAGTGCGTGGCGGCGGTGCAGCAGGCGGTGGATGGGCTTGGCTATCCTCAGCAGTCCATCGTCAGCGGCGCGGGCCACGATGCCATCCTGCTGGCGCGCTATTGCCCCACCGCCATGGTGTTCATTCCCTGTGTCGGAGGCTTGAGTCATAACGAAGCCGAAGATGTGTTGCCCGAGGACGTGTGCCAGGGCGCCGATGTATTGCTTAACGCCGTGCTGGCCCGTGCCGGCCGGGTGGCCTGAGGAGACCTTGATGCGCAGTTTTTTCCACCCTGAACAATTGCTTCACCATCCCCGCAGCTACTATTCCCGCGGCCAGATGCGCACGCCCCAGGAAGTTCCCGAGCGTGCCCAACGCCTGGTGCAGGCCGCGCACTCCCTCGGGTTCGAGGTCAGGCAACCCGAGGACGCCGGCCTGCAACCGCTGCTGGCAGTGCACGGCGCGCCGTACCTGGCATTCCTTGAAGAGGCCCATCGACGCTGGAAGGAAATCCCCGAGGACTGGGGCGATGAAGTCATGTCCAACATCTTCGTCCGCGAGCCCAATGCCCTGCGCGGCATCCTCGCCCAGGCGGCACGCTACCTGGCGGACGGCAGTTGCCCGGTGGGCGAGCAGACCTGGCGCTCGGCCTACTGGTCGGCCCAGAGCGCCATTGCCGGGGCCCGTGCCCTGCTGGATGGCGAGCCGGCGGCCTATGCCTTGTGCCGCCCGCCCGGCCACCATGCCCGGGCCGAAGCCGCCGGCGGTTTCTGCTACCTGAACAACGCGGCGATTGCCGCCCAGGTACTGCGGGAGCGGTTTGCCCGGGTGGCTGTGCTCGATACCGACATGCACCACGGCCAGGGCATTCAGGAAATCTTCTACGAACGTGCCGACGTCCTGTATGTCTCGGTGCATGGCGACCCGACCAACTTCTACCCGGGGGTGGCCGGCTTCACCGAGGAGCGTGGCAGTGGCGCGGGGGAGGGCTATAACCTCAACCTGCCGATGGCGCATGGCGCCAGCGAAGCGGATTTCCTCGCCCGCCTGGAACAGGCCCTGGCGGCAGTGAAGGATTTTGGCGCCGAGGTGCTGGTGCTGTCCCTGGGCTTCGACATCTACGAGCTCGATCCGCAAAGCAAGGTCGCGGTGACCCGAGACGGCTTCGCCATCCTTGGCCAGCGCATCCGCAGCCTTGGCCTGCCGTGCCTGATTGTCCAGGAAGGGGGTTACCACCTGGACAGCCTGGAAGACAACGCCCGCGCCTTCTTTGCCGACAGCGCCGCCTGGGCCCTTTAGGACCAGCCGGGCGGTGTTCCGCTCAATGCCCTTTTCGCTGGCAAGCCAGCTCCTGCAGCAGGGGCTGGGAGGAGGCGTGGGGTACTTGCCATTTGCTTTACGTTAACGTCAAGATGCTCGGGCGCCCGTTCCACTGGCGCAGGTTTTGCTTGATCTCGAATGACAGGGTAAGCAATGCAGGGCTGCCCGATGATCCGGGCCAAGCCCCTTTACTGCCCTCTGAACCCGGTGTAGACATTGACCACGGCTTGCGTGCCTCGCGCAATCCAAGGGAGTGGAGCGGGAAGCAGCGGGCGGACCGATTCGGAGCGCTTGATGACTCTTATAAAAACAACAAAGGGTGAGCAGCAACACGAAGCCCGGCTGGCCCGGGAGCGGCTGCACCTGGAAGGCGAGATCCCCGATGGGGTCCTGCGTGCGGAAATCGATGCCTCATGGCGGCGCAGCCTCAGCCATGGCGTGCACTTTGGCAGTCAGCATCAACTGACCCTGGAATCCAGCGCGAGCCTCGAGGTGCTGCTGGCCAGCAACCGCCTGTTGCTGGACGCGGCAACCCCGGCCATCGACTACCTGACCCAGCATCAGGGCCAGGATGGCCTGATCATCCTCGCTAACGCCGACGCCACCATCCTGGCCATCGAAGGCCGGGCCGACCGGCTCAAGGACAGCGGCGTGCAGGACATCACCCTCGGCGCCTGCTGGAGCGAGGCCACCCGTGGCACCAACGCCCTGGGCACGGCCCTGGTGGAAGCCCGACCGACCCTGATCGATTGCGGCGAACACTACCTGGATCGCCTCAGCCATTTTTCCTGCACATCGGTGCCCATCCAATGCCCCCAGGGCGAGATCCTCGGCGTTCTTGACCTGACCCGCGAAGGCCCCCTGGGCCGTGTCCAGGACAGCACCGCGCTGTTGTCCATGGCGGTCAGCCAGATCGAGGCGCGAGTGTTCCACGCGTCCTACCCGGAGCAGATCGTCCTGGCCTTCCACAGTCGTCGGCAATACCTCGAATCGCCCTGGCAAGGCCTGCTGGCCCTGAGCCTGGGCGGGCAAATTCTTGCGGTCAGCAGCCAGGCCTGCCAGTTGCTTAACACCCCGCGCGCGGCCCTGGTGGGGCGGCGTTGCGAAGAGTTCCTCGGGCTCGACGGCCTGCAACTGCTGGCCCGCCTGCAGCAAGGCGCCGTGGGCAGCCTGCAGACCGCCAAGGGCGAGCTGTTCTACAAGGCCCTGCGGGCGCCGCAGCCATCGCTGAACCTGCATCGCGCGCCCCGCAGCGCGCAGAAAACTACGCCCATGCCCCAGGACCTGGAAGTCCTGGCCGGGGGCAACAGCCGCTACGCCCGCACCCTGCGCATGGCCCGCCAGGGCTTGGCCAACGGCTTGCCAGTGCTGTTGCTGGGAGAAACCGGCACCGGCAAGGAAGTCCTGGCCCGGGCCCTGCATCGTGCGGGCAGCCGCGCCGAGAAACCCTTTGTCGCGGTCAACTGCGCGGCGATTCCCGAAGGCCTGATCGAGTCGGAGCTGTTCGGCTACCGCGAAGGCGCCTTCACCGGCTCGCGCCGCGGCGGCATGATCGGACGCCTGCAACAGGCCCACGGTGGCACCTTGTTCCTCGATGAGATCGGCGACATGCCCCTGGCCCTGCAAGCCCGCCTGCTGCGAGTGCTGCAAGACCGCAAGGTCGCGCCCCTGGGAGCCGGTGAGGAGCAGGACATCGACATTGCCCTGATCTGTGCCACCCACCGCGACCTCAAGCAGCAGGTGCAGGAGCAGGCCTTTCGCGAAGACCTGTTCTACCGGGTCAACGGCATCAGCGTGCTGCTACCGGCCCTGCGTGAACGCGAAGACCTGCAGCCGCTGGTGGACAGCCTGCTGGCCAGGCTCGGCGGCGCCGACGTGAGCCTCAGCGACGAACTGCGCCGGCTGCTGACGGACTACCACTGGCCGGGCAATATCCGCCAGCTGGAGATGGTCCTGCGCACCGCCCTGGCCCTGCGCGAAGAAGGCGAGTGCCACATCGGCCTGGAACATCTGCCCGACAGCATGCTCGACGATCTGCAGGCCAGCGAGCGGCCGCAGACCGGGAGCATCCGCGAGAACGAGCTGGAGCTGATCCGCAGTGCCCTGGACAACCATCAGGGCAATGTCTCGGCGGCTGCGGACGCCCTGGGCATCAGCCGCGCGACCCTGTACCGCAAGCTCAAGCAGTTGCGCGCCTGATGCGGCGCCTGATCACCCGGCTGGTGGACAGCCGCGACCCCCAGGCCCTGAGTGCCGCCCTGGGCTGGCTCTACAGTTTCGTGCGGCCCCATCGGCTGGCCATCGGCGGCCTGCTGGGGCTGTCGGTGTGCGCCTCGTTGCTGGTGCTGGTGCAACCCTGGCTGACCAAGCTGCTGATCGACGACGGCTTGCTGGCCCGGGACTTCTCCAAACTGGTGCTGATCGCCGGCTTGATGATCCTTGCCGGTCTGCTGGGCACGCTGCTGTCCGGGGTCAATCGCTACCTGCATACGCGCCTGTCCGGACGCATCCTGTTCGCCCTGCGCGACGACCTCTATCGCCATCTGCAACGGCTGTCGCCGAGCTTCTACGGGCAGCGGCGAATCGGCGACCTGATGTCGCGCCTGGACGGCGATGTGGCGGAGATCCAGCGCTTTGCCGTCGACTCATTGTTTTCCGCAGTGTCCAGCGTGATCGGTCTTGTCGTCGCCCTGGCCATGCTCCTGACCCTGTCCTGGCAACTCTCGCTGTTGGCCCTGGTGTTGATTCCCCTGGACGTGCTCTGGCTGCGCTGGATGCGGCGCAAGGTGGAGCGCGATGTGCGTCAGCTGCGCGAGCGTTCCGCGGACATGTCCTCGTTCATGGTGGAAACCCTGCCAGTGATGAAATTCATCCAGAGCGCCGGCCAGCAGCAACGAGAGGCTCAGCGCCTGGACCGCCTCGGCCAGGGCTACATGAACCAGTTGCTCAAGCTGCAGGTCACCGAGTTCTTCACCCAGGCGGTGCCCGGCACCCTGACCTCATTGTCCCGGGCCTGCGCCTTCCTGATTGGCGGTTACTGGGTGGTGCAGGGCACCTGGCAACTGGGGGCGCTGATTGCCTTCTCCACCTACCTGGGCATGGCGGTGGGACCGGTGCAGAGCCTGCTGGGACTGTATGTGGCGATCCAGCGCATGACCGTCAGCCTGGGCCGGGTCATGGAACTGCGCGGTGAGGAGCCGGGCATCAGCGCCCCCGTAGCGCCGTTGCCGGTGCCGGACAATGGCGAGCTGCACTTCAAGGATGTGCACTTCAGTCATCCGGGGCGCGGCTCGACCCTCAAGGGCATCGAAGCGCGGATTCCCTATGGCCTCAAGGTGGCCCTGAGCGGCACTTCGGGGGCCGGGAAAAGCACCTTGATCGACCTCTTGCAGCGTCACCATGACCCCCAGTCCGGGCAGGTGCTGCTGGGGGGCATCGACCTGCGTCAACTGGACCTGGCGCAACTGCGCCGCCAAGTGGCGGTGGTCAGCCAGGACATCGTGCTGTTTCGCGGCAGCCTGGCGGACAACCTGGCCTACAGCGTGCCCGCTGCCAGCCGCGAAGCCGTGGCCGAAGTGGCGCGGCTGGCGCAATTGCAGGGGCTGATCGAGTCCCTGCCCGAGGGCCTGGACAGCCCCCTGGGCGAGCGTGGCCAGCAGCTGTCCGGCGGGCAGAAACAACGCATCGCCATCGCCCGTGCATTGCTCCAGGACCCGATGATCCTGGTACTGGACGAAGCCACTTCGGCGGTGGACGAGGCCACCGAGCGCGAGGTGATCGAAGCCATCGACCGCCTGTTCGCCGGGCGCACGCGCATCCTGATCAGCCACCGGCCTTCGACCCTGGCCGACGCTGACCTGCGCTTCGAGTTGCTGGACGGGGTATTGCACAGCGTGGCGGTGGCCCATGAAGCCTGAGCTGCGCATTGGCGTGATCGACAGCGGCCATGCCCCCCATCAACGGATGGCGGCCGGCCGGCGTTTCTTTCTGCTGGCGCAAGGCTTGGGCGAGGGCGAGTTGCAGCAGGACGCCCTCGGCCATGGCAGCGCGATCATCGAGGCCATCGAGCAGCGCGCGCCCGATGCCCAGCTGTATCTGGCCCAGGTGTTCGATCAGCGCGGGGTGACCAGCGCCGCGCAAGTCAGTGCCGCCCTGTATTGGCTGCTGGAACAGGATGTACGCCTGATCAACCTCAGCCTCGGGCTGCGCCAGGATCGCGATTCACTGCGCGCCGCCTGTGCCGAGGCGGTGGCACGCGGCGTACTGCTCTGTGCGTCCAGCCCGGCCCAGGGCGAGCCGGTATTCCCGGCCCGCTATCCCGGCGTGTTGCGGGTTACCGGCGATGCGCGTTGCAGTGCGCAGCAGTGGTCCTGGCTGAACACGGCCCAGGCCGATTTCGCCGCCTGCGTGCGCGCCGCCCGCCCGGGGCCATCCGGTGCCAGCCTGGGCTGTGCTGCCTTGAGCGGGCATATCGCCGCCTACCTCAAGACCCAGCCCGGCGCGAGCAATCTGCAGGTGCGCCAGTGGCTGCAGGAGCAGGCCGCCTACCAGGGGCCCGAGCGCCGGAGCGTGCCATGCAACCGATCCTGATCCTGGGAGCAGGGCCGGCCGGCGCGGCGGTGGCCCTGGGGCTGCGGCGCCTCGGTTACCCGGTGACCCTGATCAGCGACTGGCGGCGTTTTCCGGCGCTGGAAGGGGTCTCGCTGCGGGTGCTGGAAGCCTTGCGCGGCGCCGGTCTGGAGTCGGCACTGGCCCAGGCCCTGCATCCTTCCCAGCGGCAAGTGGCGTGGAACGGCGCGCAGCATGCGCAGAACATCGAATACCTGCTGGATCGCCCGACCTTCGACCGTGGCCTGCGCGATGCCCTGCATCAGGCCGGGGTGACGCTGATCCACGGCCGCGTGCTGGGTGTGCAGTCCACGGCGCTCGGGCACCGGGTGCAGGTGCAGGGGCACGAGGAGCAGCTCGGCGAGTTCCTGGTCGAAGCCCGCGGGCGTCAGGCGCCTGCGCTGGACAAGGAACTGCAGCAGGGCGTCGGGAATGGCCGGCGTGGCCCGGAAACTCTCAGCCTGCTCAATCGCTGGCAAGGGCCGTCTGGCACTGCCGCCAGTGCCGTGCACAGCCTGGAGGACGGCTGGGCCTGGATGGCCCGGCGCAGCGACGGCCAGTGCTACTGGCAACTGACCCTGGATGTGGCCAGCGCCGCACTGCCGGGCAAGGCGCAGTTGCTGGAGTACTGCCGTCAGCGCCGTCAGGCGTCAGCCCTGGCCGCGGATTTTTTTGCCGGGGGTGCCGAACAGGATCTGCAGCTGCACGCCCGTAGCAGCACGGCGATTCTCTGCCCCCAGGTGTGCGGCGCTCACTGGCTGCGGGTCGGGGATGCGGCCATGGCGGTGGACCCGCTGTCAGGCAATGGCATCTTCCAGTCCCTGTCCTCGGCCCTGCAGGCGCCGGCGGTGATCAACACCCTGTTGCAGCGTCCGGAGCGCAGAGCCCTGGCCGGGCGCTTTCATCAACAACGGGTGGAGCAGCTGTTCCTGCGGTTTGCCCGCATCGGCCGGGATTTCTACGCCGACGAGCAGCGCTGGCCCGAGCAACCGTTCTGGCAGGCCCGCCGGCACTGGCCGGACCAGCAGCCGGCGCACGCGGCCGTGGACTTTGCAGCCCTGCGTATCGAGCACGCCCCGGTACTGCGCGATGGCCTGGTGGATGAGGCCGAAGTGGTGATCACCCCGGACCAGCCCCTGGGTATCTGGCATGTGCAGGGCGTGGAGCTGGCGCCGTTGTTGCGCCGCTTGCAGCACCAGCCCCCGAGCCAGGCCCTGGCGGAGCTGAGCCCGGAGCAGGGACGGGTGGTGCGGGGCTGGTTGCTGGCCCAGGGCTACCGACCTTAGGGCCCATTCGCCGGCAAGCCGGCTCCTACGTAGATGCCACCCCGTAGGAGCGAGCTTGCTCGCGAACCGCCCCGCGGCCATCCCGCGCCGTCATTCCTGGAATCATCCCTGGCGTCATCCGGCAGGCCACGGGCATTCGCCCTGACCGTGGATCAGAGCTTGATCAGCACCGATTTCAGTTCGGTGTAGTGCTCGATAGCCGCGTGGCCCATTTCCCGGCCGAGCCCGGACATCTTGTAGCCGCCAAACGGCAGTGCCGGGTCCAGGGCGCTGTGGCAATTGACCCACACCGAGCCGGACTTGATCTTCGGAATCATCCGGTGCACCGCTGCCAGATCGTTGGACCAGATGCTTGCGCCCAGGCCATAGGGGCTGTCGTTGGCCAGGCGCAGAGCGTCGGCCTCGTCGTCGAAGGGAATCGCCACCAGTACCGGGCCGAAGATTTCTTCCTGGACCAGCGAGTGCTTCTGGTCGACATCGACGATCACTGTCGGTTTGACGAAATACCCCGGGCCGAACTGCTCGCCGCCACAGGCAATGGTGGCGCCGCTGTCCCGGCCCATCTCGATGTAGCGGTAGACCCGTTCCTGCTGGCGCGCGGAAATCAGCGGGCCCATCTCGACGCTGGCGTCCAGGCCGTTGCCCAGCTTCATGGCATTGGCGATGCCGGCAATGTCAGCCACCACGTTGTCGAAGTGCTTGCGCTGCACATACAGCCGCGAACCGGCGCAACAGACCTGGCCTTGGTTGAAGAAGATCGCACTGGCGGCCCCGGCGGCGGCACTGCCCAGGTCGGCGTCGGCCATGACGATGGTCGGCGATTTGCCCCCCAGCTCCAGGGTGACCCGGGTCATGGAGTCCATGGCGATCTTGCCGATTTCCTTGCCCACGGCGGTGGAGCCGGTGAAGGTCAGTTTGTCCACCAGAGGGTTGTGGGTCAGGGCGCTGCCGGCGGTGATGCCGGTGCCGGTGACCACGTTGAACACGCCGTCGGGGTAGCCGGCTTCCTGCACCAGTTCTGCCAGTTTCAACGCACTGAGCGGGGTTTCGTCCGCCGGCTTGAGCACCAGGGTGCAACCGGTGGCCAGGGCCGGGCCGAGTTTCCAGCAGGCCAGCAGCAAGGGGAAGTTCCAGGCGACGATGGCGCCGACCACGCCCAGCGCTTCGCGGCGGATGAAACTGTGGAACTGATCGTCGGGCATCAGCGGCAGCGAAACCTCGACGCTGGTGCCTTCGATCTTGGTCGCCCAGCCGGCCATGTAGCGCAAGAAGTCGATGGACAATTGCACGTCCATGGCCTGGGCCACAGCCGCGCTCTTGCCATTGTTCAGGCATTCCAGCTGGGCCAGCAGTTCGGCGTCGCGCTGCATCAGGTCGGCGAGTTTCCACAGCAGGTTCTGCCGCTCCCGGGGGCGGGTGCGGGTCCAGGGCGAGTCGTCGAAAGCCTGGCGCGCTGCCAGCACTGCGCGATCGACATCATCCACCGTGGCTCGGGGCACCAGGCACAGCTGTTCGCCGGTGGCGGGGTTGCGCAGGGGCATGGTCTGGCCATCGGCGGCCTCGACCCAGTGGGCGCCGATCAACATGCGCGGGGCGCGCTGGATAAACGCCGTGGTAGCGGCGAGCAGTGGGGCAATAGCCATGGCGAAGCCTCTTGTTGTAGGTGAGGCAGGGGCTTTCGCAATGGCTATGCCAGTTCCGTCGTGGCGGCGTGGCCTCGGGATTGCGGGGGCTTGGGCGCGCTGCCGAGGTTGGCGCGGCGGTGGCTTTTCGCAAACTGCGACAGCCCGGTGAGATTCAAGAGACGCACCGGTTCGTCGGTCTGGGCCCATGACCGCAAGCCTGGAGCGAAGCGGCTCAGAATGAAAGTTGACCATTTCGCGATAATTGAAAGGAAGTTCTCGTTAGACGGTCGAAAGTGAGGGTTTCTACAGTAGCCGCTTTGAATCCGCGAGTACTTCCCATGCCCATTTACCCAAGGCCTGCATGGGCCCTGTGCGCCCTGTTGGCCGGCTGCACCCTGGGGCCGGACCAGCCGCCCGGCAGCACCGTGCCCCTGCCTGTGAGCGGTCTGGAGATGCACGCCGAGCAGGGGCTCGACCAGTGGTGGCAGCTCTACCGTGACCCGGATCTGAACGCCGCAGTGCAGGAGGCCCTGAGCCAGAACCGCGATCTGCGGATGGCCGCGGCCAACCTGCTGCAGGCCCGGGCGCTGCTGCGCGAGACCGATACCCTGCGTCAGCCCGCCACCCAGGTGACGGCCCAGGCCAGCTACGGCAGTACCGCGGATGACCAGCTGGAAGCCGCCTTGCAGGACAGCGAGCGGATTCGCACCGGCAGCCGCTATGGGGTTGGCCTGGATGTGCAGTGGGAGGCTGACTTGTTCGGTCGTTTGCACGGTCTGGCGGATGCTGCCCGGGCCGATGCCGAGGCGGCGCGGGCCGCCGAGGACGGCCTGCGGGTGGTGGTGGCCGCGGAAACCACCCGCGCCTGGTTGCAGGCTTGCAGCTACGGCCAGCGCCTGCAGGTGGCCGGCGAGTCCCTGGCGCTGGTGGAGCAGGGCCGGGCCCTGAGCGCCCAGCTGTATCAGGCCGGCGCCGCAGTAACCCTGGATGTGGTGCGCGCCGAGGGCCTGGTGGGCCAGGTGCAGGCCAGCCTGCCGCCGTTGCAGGCCGGGCGGCAGAGGGCCCTGGCTGAGCTTGCGGTACTGCTGGGGCGTCCCCCGGGCGATGCACCGGCGGTGGCCAAGGCTTGTCACCAGGCCCCGCGCCTGGGTTCGCCCATGCCCCAAAGCGATGCCCTGGCCATGCTGCGCCGGCGTCCCGATGTGAGCCAGGCCGAGCGCCGGCTGGCAGCGGCCACGGCGCGCATCGGCGTGGCCCGGGCCGACCTCTATCCGCGGGTCAGCCTGGGGGCCGGGGTCTACACGTCGGCGCACCAGCCCTCGGGTTTCGACGAGCGCGACGCCTCGGTCTGGCAATTGGGGCCGCTGCTGTCCTGGAGCTTGCCCAACCTCAATGCCGCCCGCGCGCGCATCGCCCAGGCCGACGCCCGGGAAAGCGCGGCACTGGCGGATTTTGACCGCAGCATCCTGGCGGCCTTGAAGGAACAGCAGCAAGCCTTGAGCGACTACCAGGCCGCGTTGCAGCGCCAGGAGGCCCTGCACCTGGCGGCCGAGCGCGACCATCAGGCCTTGCACCTGGCCGGGCTGGCCCGCGCGGCCGGTGCTTCCAGCGCCCTGGATTACCTCGACGCCCAGCGCAGCGCCGTGCGCACCCGGGCCGCGGCGGCGCAGGCCGACGCGGCCGTGATCGATACCCAGGTGCTGGTGTTCAAGGCGCTGGGCGGTGGCTGGCGCAGCGCGCCGCCGATTGTCCTGCCGCCGCCGAACCGGGCGGCGGCCAACCTTTTCCTGCGAACTTCCGACGAGCCTGTGCAATGACCCACAATCCTGTTCCCGCTTCTCCGGCGCAAGCCGTCACCCGCCGTCGCTTGCTCGGTTATGCCGGGTTGGTGCTGGTGTTGTTGCTGATCCTGGCCTGGTGCCTGAACTGGTGGTTCAGCGGGCGTTTCCTGGTGGAGACCGACGACGCTTACCTGCGGGCGGACATCGTCACCATCGCGCCACGGGTGGCCGGTTACCTGGCCGCGGTCGAGGTCCAGGACAACCAGCCGCTCAAGGCCGGCGACCTGCTGGCACGGATCGATGACAGCGACTATCAGGCCCGGGTCGAACAGGCCGAGGCGGCGCTGCGTGAGGCCCTGGCCGAACAGCGTGCCGGGCAGGCGCGGCTGGCCAATCTCAAGGCCCGTCAGCAACAGCAGCAGAGCCTGATCGCCGAGGCCCAGGCCCGGGTCGGCGCTGCCGAGGCCGAGGCGCAACGGGCCGGCCAGGAAGGGCGGCGCCAGCAGCACCTGGCCAGCCAGCAGGTCAGCAGCGTGCAGCAACTGGAAAACGCTGCGGCCTTGGCGCGTCAGGCCGATGCCGCGCTGGGTGCGGCCCGGGCTACGCTGGCGGCGCGGCGCCAGCAGGTGCAGGTGCTCGATACCGAGCAGCAAAGCGCCCGGGCGCAACTGGACAAGCTCGCAGCGGGCGTGGCCCGGGTCAGTGCCCTGCGGCAGCTGGCCCGTATCGATCTGGCGCGCACCTTGATCCGCAGCCCGGTGGACGGTATCGCCGGCCAGCGCCGCCTGCGCCTGGGGCAGTACGTCGAAGTCGGCGCGCCGCTCTTGGCGGTGGTGCCTGAGGACGCCTATGTGGTGGCCAACTACAAGGAAACCCAGGTCGACGGCATGCGCCCCGGGCAGCCGGCGCGGGTCGAAGTCGACGCTCTGGGAGGTCACGTGCTGCTGGGCCGGGTGGAGAGTTTTGCCCCGGCCTCCGGCGCCGAATTCGCCCTGCTGCCGGCGGACAACGCCACCGGCAACTTCACCAAGATCGTGCAGCGCATGCCGGTGCGCATTCGTCTTGATCCGGGGCAGGCGCGACAGGCGGAACTGCGCCCCGGAATGTCGGTGGTGGTGAGCGTGGATACCCGTCATGACTAGTGCCCAGGCGGTACAGGACACCGCGGGCGAGGCGGGCGCGCAGGCGATTTCCCTGCGCACCTGGGTGGCGGTGCTGGGCAGCGTGGTGGGCTGCTTCATGGCCGGGATGAACGTGCACGTGACCAACGCTTCATTGCCGGACGTGCGGGGTTCCCTGGGCGCCACCTTCGAGGAGGGCTCGTGGATCACCACCGCCTACCTGGTGGCGGAGATCATCATCATTCCCATGACCGGCTGGCTGGTTTCGGTGTTTTCCATGCGCCGGGTGCTGATGGTGGGCACCGCCGGTTTCGTGCTGTTCTCGATTGCCTGCTCCCTGGCACCGACTATCCACAGCCTGATCTTCGCCCGGGTGCTGCAAGGGGCCTTTGGCGGGGTGCTGATTCCCTTGTCGTTCCAGCTGATCGTCACCGAACTGCCGGCGGCCCGGCACCCCATGGGCATGGCCCTGTTCGCCGTGGCCAACAACGTGGCCCAGGCGGCGGGGCCGTCCCTGGGCGGCTGGCTCACCGATGCCTATTCGTGGCGCTGGATCTTCTACCTGCAAGTGCCGCCGGGGCTGTTGCTGCTGGCGGCCATCGGCTGGTCGGTGCGGCCCCAGCCCATGGTCCTGGCAACGTTGCGCCACGGTGACTGGGGCGGGATCGCCAGCATGGCCGTGGGCCTCTCGGCGTTGCAGATCATGCTGGAGGAGGGTGGCCGCCATGACTGGTTCGCCTCGGGCTTCATCCTCAATTGCGCGGTCCTGGCCACGGTCGGCCTGCTGGCCTTCGTGGCCATCGAACTGCGCCGCGAGCAGCCGCTGATCAACCTGCGCCTCTTGGGCCGCTACAACTTCGGCATCGCCAGCCTGATGCAATTCACCTTCGGTGCGGTGGTGTTCGGCGTGGTGTTCCTGGTGCCCAACTACTTTGCCCAGATCCACGGCTACAACGCCCGGCAGATCGGTTTGATGATGATTCCCTATGGCCTGATCCAGTTCGTCATGTCGTTCGCCACTCCGCGCCTGATGCGCTGGACCAGCGCCCGTACCATCATCATTGCCGGCTTCGCCATCACCGGCATCGGCTGCCTGATGAACATCCACCTCAACCCCGATGCCTCGGTCAACGTCATCGTGCCGTCGCTGGTGGTGCGCGGTATCGGCCAGTCGCTGGTGGTGGTGGCGCTGGGGGTGATGGCGATCCAGGGGCTGGAAAAGGACCAGGTGGGCTCGGCCTCCGGGCTGTTCTCCATGGTGCGCAACGTGGGTGGGGCGATTGGTATCGCGCTGTCCAGCCAGATCGTGGTGGAGCGCGAGAAGCTCCATGCCCAGCGCATTGGCGAATCCATCAACCTGTTTGCCCAGGCCACCCAGGAGCGTTTGCTGGAGCTGGTGCGGCTGCTGGCCCAGGCGCCGGTGGAGTCCGCCAGGGCCCTGCACTCGGCGGCGCTGGCGCCGTTGCGTCAGCAAGCCCTGGGCCTGATGGACAAGGTGCTGCACCGCGACGCCTTGCTGCTGGCCTACAGCGATGCCTTCCTGCTGGCGGGGCTGGCCATGCTGTTGTGCGTGGTGGCCGGCCTGCTGCTGCGCCGGGCCTGAGCCTTCAGCGGTAGAACTCCGACGGTGGTGTGCCGAACTGGCGCTTGAAGGCGGCGGCGAAGGCGCTCTGGCTGTCGTAGCCGTGTTGCAGCGCCACTTGCACCACCGGCATGCCCTCGGCCAGGCATTCCAGGGACATCAGCAGGCGCGCCTGCTGGCGCCAGCGGCCAAAGGTGATGCCGGTGTGGCGCTGGAACTGGCGATGGAAGGTCTTGGCGCTCATGGCCAGGCAGTCGCTCCATTGCTCGGCGGTGCGATTGTCCGCCGGGTCGTCCGCCAGCGCCTGGCACACCCGCAGCATCCGCGGCTCATGGGGCCAGGGCAGGCTGAACGGCAGCACCGGCAGCGAGCGCATCTCATCGAGGATCAGGCGCATCAGGCGGCCGTCGCGGCTGTCCGGCGCATATTGGGTGCCGACCTGGGCGGCGGCCAGGATCAGCTCGCGCAACAAAGGCGAGACCTCGATCACGCAGTCATGTTCGGGCAGGCCATCTATGGCATCAGCGTTGATGAACAGGCTGCGCATGCGCACTGCGCCGCGCATCCGCACCCGGTGTTCGACGCCTGCCTGCAGCCACACCCCGCGACTGGGCGGTACCACCCAGCGTCCGGATTCGGTGTCGATCACCAGCACGCCTTCGATGGCATAGGCCAGTTGTGAGCGAGGGTGACTGTGGGCCGGTATTGCATGGCCGTTGGGGTAATCCACGGCGATGCTGGTGACCGGCAGCGCCAGGCTATCGATGGACGAGACAACCAGCAGATCGGACATGCAGCGCAGAGCCTCCGGAGCGGAAGGGATCATGGGGCGACCATCATAAATTCAAATGTCCATTTCGCGACAATAAAAGGCTGTTTAGCGCAGTACATTCAGATGGCAGCCCCCTAGACTGCCAGTCACTCCTTTCTTCCAGACGGTTGCCACCGCCCATGAATCCCCGCTTCCTGACCCTGCTACTAGCCCTACCCCTGCCTTACGGCCGGGGTCTGCCGGTACTGCCAGGAAGCTGGCACCCAGGCTGATCTCCCCCAGACTCCGGCCTCGAAGCGCTTTTCATGCTGAAAGCGGGGGAGATCCATCGCCTTCTCCATGCTTCTTTCGAGGTCAGTATGCTCACCCATCCCCATACCAAATATCGTGCCCTTGCCCCTGTGGACCTGGACTCGCGCCAGTGGCCGTCACGCACCATCACCCAGGCTCCGATCTGGCTGTCCACCGACCTGCGCGATGGCAACCAGGCGCTGTTCGAGCCGATGAACCGCGAGCGCAAGTTGCGCCTGTTCGAGGAGCTGGTGCGCCTGGGCTTCAAGGAAATCGAAGTGGGATTCCCCGCCGCTTCGCGTACCGATTTCGAGGTGGTTCGTGAGCTTGTGGAACAGCAACGGATTCCCGCCGACGTCACGCCCATGGTGATGACCCAACTGCGCGAGGACCTGATCCGCGAAACCGTACGCAGTGTGCAGGGCGCGCGCCGGGTCATCGTCCACCTGTACAACGCCATCGCCCCCGTTTGGCGGCGGGTGGTGTTCGGGCTTTCGGTGGACGAGGTCGAGGCCCTGGTGGAGCGCCATGTAAGGCTGTTGCGCGAGTTGACCGACCAGCAGCCGGAAACCCAATGGGTGTTGCAGTACTCCCCCGAAACGTTCTGCATGGCGGAGCTTGAGGTGTCGCTGCGCATGTGCAACACCGCGATCCGCACCTGGGACGCCGGCCCCGGGCGCCCGATCATCATCAACTTGCCGACCACCGTCGAGGTGGCGACCGCCAACGTCTTTGCCGACCAGATCGAATGGATGCACAAGCGCCTGGAGCGCCGTGATCAGGTGACGTTGTCGGTGCACCCGCACAACGACCGGGGCACCGGCGTGGCCTGTGCCGAGCAGGCGCTGCTGGCCGGGGCCCAGCGGGTCGAGGGTTGCCTGTTCGGCAATGGCGAGCGCAGTGGCAACCTGGATCTGGTGACCCTGGCCCTGAATCTCTATACCCAGGGCATCAGCCCCGGGCTGGATTTTTCCGATATCGCTGCGGTGGCTCGGGTCGCCGAGGCGTGCACGGCGCTGCCGATCCACCCGCGCCATCCCTATGTCGGCGATCTGGTGTTCACCGCCTTTTCCGGCTCGCACCAGGACGCCATTGCCAAGGGTTTTGCCGCCCAGGCGGCCGACGGTTTCTGGGAGGTGCCCTACCTGCCCATCGATCCGCAGGACCTGGGGCGGACCTACGACAGCATCGTGCGCGTCAACAGCCAGTCCGGCAAAGGTGGAATCGCCTTCCTGCTGCAGCGCGACCACGGCATTGTCATGCCTCGGCGCATGCAGATCGAATTCAGCGCCATCGTGCAGAAGCTGGCCGATGCCAGTGATGCCGAGTTGAGCAGTGACGCTTTATGGGAGGTGTTCCAGCGCACCTATCTGGCTTGCACAGAGGCAACGGCCGGCCTGCAGTATCTCGGTCACCGATTGTTCGATGCCCCCGAGGGGCAGGGCATCGAGTTGCGGATCGCCACCCCCGGAAACCCGGCGCTGTGCTTGCGTGGAGTGGGCAACGGACCTGTCGCCGCGACCTCGGCCGCCCTGGGCTTGCCGCTGCGCATCGACAGTTTTGAAGAGCGCAACCTGGCAGCAGGGGCCGATGCCCAGGCGCTGGCCATTGTTGAAGCGGCGTGGCCAGGGGTTGCCGGTTCCCGCTTTGGCGCCGGGTGCCATGCCAACACCGTCACCGCTTCGGTGCAGGCGGTGATCAATGCCGCGGCGCGGTTTTATCCGGAACGAGTGCTGAGGTTCACCCCAGCCTCGGAATCCGTCCTGGAGCCCGCGACTCGCTGAGCGACTCAGGTCCGTGGCCGGCCCTTTGTTGTGCCGGCCGCTGGATGCCCGGACAAAAAAAAGCCCGCTATAGAGGCGGGCCAAATGGGATTCGTTCAGGAGTAGCCATCAATCTAAGGGAGGCGAGGTGAAAGTCCTGTGAAAAAAAGGTCGTGCTGAGGAAAAAGCCTAAAGTCATTTGTCCAGATCGCACGGCGTTTTAGGATCTGTCCGATAGGACCGTCCCCAGCACCTGCGTATATTCCTCCCTGCTCGCCCAGCCAAAGGGGGTACTTCGGCTTAGGTGCCACTGCCGAAGTGATGGGCGAGCACTTTTTCCTTCCTGCTTTTTCCTGCTTCTCGTTTCCCACCTGCTGTTTCCCACCTGTTTGCTTCCCAGCTATCGCTCCTCACCTGTTGTTTCCGCTCTTATTGGCCTGCGCCAACCGTCCCGCTGCACGCTCCAGCGACATTCCTTTCAAGACCTGATCCATGCTCGGTGCCTTTATGGGTGCCCGGCTGCGTGGCGGCCCGTCCTTCAGGCCAGGTTGAGGCGGCGATGAATCTCGGCCCACAGTTGCGGGTCGTCGAAGTCCTGGATCACCCGATGGGCGCCGGCATTCAGCAGGGTCTGTGGTTGCTGGCTGGTGGCCAGGCCGAAGGTGCAGATGCCGGCCTTGACCGCGGCGGTCAGCCCGGGGAGCGAGTCCTCGAAGGCCAGGGAATGCTCGGCCCTGGCTTGCAGGCATTCCAGGCCGCTGAGGTAGGGCAGGGGATCGGGCTTGGCCCGGGGCAGTTCCTCGGCCACCAGGACCGTCTGGAAACGCTCCTCAAGGCCCAGCACCTTGAGCATGTGCTCGGCGTTGGCCCGCGGGGCGTTGGTCACCACACACACGCCAATGCCGTGCTCGGCGGCAAAGTCCAGCAGGCGCAGCAGGCCGGGCATGGGTTTGAGTTGGGGGGACAATTGACGAAAACGCACTTCCTTGCGTTCGGCGAAGGCTTCATGTTCCGCCACGCTGCGCTCGGGGAACAGGTAGCGGCACATGTTGGCGTTGGCCTGGCCACTGACGTGGGCGGCGAACTCTTGCTCGGTGAACACCCGGCGGTCTTCTTCCCACAACAACTGTTGCAGGGCCAGCAGGTGCAGGGCGTCAGTGTCGGTCAGGGTGCCATCGAGGTCGAAAAGCAGAGCGTTGAGCATGGGACAGTTCCTGTCGGGCCCCATCCGGGCCGGTTGGCTGAATCGATCAAGCCCGCATCCTAGCAGGCTTGATCCCAACCGTGACCGGTGGCCTCAGCCCTGAGCGTTGTCGCCTTCGCCCTGGTCTTCTTCCTCGTCCGGTTGCGGGCAGTGCTCCTGCGGGTTGGCCGGCCACAGCACCTTGTCCTGGCCGTCACGCACCTGCTCGGCGCCGCATTCTACCTGGCTGACCTGGAAGCTCGGGGTGCCGTCCAGGCGATACAGGGCCTTGAGGCTGCGGGTCTGGTCGTCGCCCAGGCCTTCCACGGCATAGCCGAAGATCGCGCCGCGGGCTTGGTCCACCACCAGTTCCTGCCACTTGCTGGCGATCAGGCGCTTGCCCTTGAGGTCATACAGGGCCGAGGTGGCCAGGGGCGAGGTGTCGTCGGTGGCCAGCAGGTAGTGGCCGCTGGCATCCAGGTGGATGTCGACGTACTGGCCCGGCTCCACCAGCACCTTGCCGCTGGCGTCCATCAGGCCCACGGTGCGCACTTGGGTGGCCTGGCCGAACAGGGTGGCCTGCTTGGTCGGGCTGTTGGCGGTGCTGAAGACGAACAGGTCGGCGTTGATCGCACCGATCTGGGCGTAGGTGGGCTTGAACAGCTCGACGCCCTTGTCCACATCGAAGATGCCGAAGGTGGCGCTGAACACGTTCTGCAGCACCGCGACCTGGTTCAGCCCCGGCACCTGCTTGAACATCCCCAGGGGGCTGAAGCCGGCCGGGTCTGCCGAGTCATAGACCGGTTGTACCTTCCACTGGCCCTGGCGGTCGATGAGCCCGGCCTTGCCGGAGCTGCCGTCGGCATTCTTGGCGGTGACCAGCGCGCCCTGTTTGCCGAACACCTGGCAGGTGCCGAACTGGGCCTGGATCACGGTCTTGCCCTGGAAGTCCATGTAGCCGCAGGGGCTGTCGTATTGTTCGCGGAAGGCCACCAGGCCGTCACCCGGCTCGCCCATCCAGTTGTAGGTGGCGGCGCTGATCAACTGGGCCTTGGCATCGGCCAGGGCCTTGCCCTGTTCGGTGCTGACCACCAGATGCTGGTTGGCAAAGTAGTCGATGCTGTCGAAGTCGATCTTTTTCTGCTCGCCGGTCTTGAGGTTCAGCGCCCACTTGTCGCTGCCACGCTCGGCGATCATCCACCAGCCGCGTTTGGCGAAATCGTCGCGGACCATGCTGCTGTCGAACACGGCTTCGGTGATCACCTGGCCGGTGGCGCTGAGAATGCCGCGCTTGCCACCGATCTCGTAGACGATGAAATCGTCGTTGCCGCCCACGTACAGATCGTCGAAGCGCGGTGGCTGAATCTGCTGGCCGGCCTGGTCGATGATCCCCAGCTTGCCGTCCTGGCCGAAGCCGAAGAGGCCGGGGGTCAGCAGACGCAGGTCATCGGTAAAGTCGGCCTTGATGATTTGCTTGCCATCGGCGCTGGCCAGGTTCCAGGTGCCGTCCTTGGCGAACAGGAAGCTCTTTTCCAGGGGCATGGCGACCACGGCGTCGTAGTCATTGTCGGCGCTGACCAGTACCGCACCGTTCTGGTCCAGTACGGCGCATTCGCCATTGGCGCAGATCGGCATGACCATGGCCGCCGGAGCCGGGGCCGGCGCGAGGGTGGTGGTTTTGGGACTGGAGTCTTCCTTGCATCCGACCAGGGTCAGAGCAGACAACGAGAGGATCAGCGAGCCGAGACGGGCACAGGCGCTTCTATCCATGAACTTCAGGTTCCTTGTAAATGAGGGGTAGTGCAGAGCGCCCCGAAACTCGGGGCGGGCAAAGCGCGGGAGATTCTGCGGTGGCGCCGGATAAATGCAAGATCCAATTGCAAAGAAAACCACAGGTACAGCGCTAAACCCTGTCTCAGACTGAGACGTTTGTCGCGAAATTGTACGTCGAGTAACACCCAGCAGCCCGATGGCGCCCCGGGCATCTGTCTAAGTCATTGATCGGGCGCTGGTTTGTAAGCTGGCACGCTCCGTGTATTGCATAGCTTCAGACGTTTCTCTTGCCTCCATGGCCGGTATCGCCGGACATGGCAGAAACCAAAAAAACGACTCGCTAAAAATAAGAAAGCACCGTGGGAGGTTCGACCCTGATGAAGAGAAAACTCCGCCTGAGGCTGAGCGCCAGCCTGCTGGCCATTGCCACCTGTAGCGCCTTGCATGCCCCTTCGAGTTTCGCCGCCCGGGATGCGCAGAGCATCCTCAAGGAAACCTGCCAGGGCTGCCACACCCCCGAGGCAGGGGGCGCCCTGAGCCGTATCAGCCATCAGCGCAAGACCCCGGAAGGCTGGCTGATGAGCATTGCCCGCATGCAGGTCATGCACGGTCTGCAAATCAGCGATGACGACCGCCGCACCCTGGTCAAGTACCTCGCCGATACCCAGGGCCTGGCCCCCAGCGAGACCGACGGCGTGCGCTACGCCCTGGAGCGGCGCTTGAACACTGTCGAGCATTTCGACGAGCAGACCACCCAGATGTGCGCCCGTTGTCACTCTGGCGCGCGCATCGCCCTGCAACGGCGTCCGGCCCAGGAATGGGAGCGCCTGGTGAACTTCCACCTCGGCCAGTGGCCGTCCCTGGAGTACCAGGCCCTGTCCCGGGACCGCGAGTGGTTGCCCACCGCCCTCAAGGAAATGGTGCCCTTGCTGGCCCAGCGTTACCCCCTCGACAACCCGGCCTGGAAGGCCTGGCAACAGGCCCGCCCGCAAGCGGCGGCACTGGCCGGCGACTGGAGCTTCAGCGGCCACCTGCCGGGCAAGGGCGAACTGGCCGGGGTGATGAGCGTCAGCGCCGGGGCAGGCGATCAGTTCAAGGTCAGCGTCAAGGGCCGGTACGCCGATGGCAGCCCGTTCAATGGCCAGGGCAGCGCGATCCTCTACAGCGGTTATGAGTGGCGCGGCAACGTCACGGTCGACGGCGTGGTCATGCGCCAGGTGTTGGCGGCCCAGGGCAACACCCTGCAAGGGCGGATGTTCGAGGCCGAGCACGACGAGCGCGGCCTGGACTTCATCGCCGCCAAGCAGGGCAGCAGCCGGCTGCTGGCGGTGCAGCCGGGTTACCTGAAGGCTGGCGAGGAGGCCGAAGTGACCCTGGTGGGCGCCGGTCTTGCGGGCACTCCGAGCTTCGGCAAGGGCGTCGAGGTGGTGCAGGTGCTGGAGCAGAGCCCGGAGCGCATCCGCCTCAAGCTCAAGGCGGCAGCCAGCGCCCAGCCGGGGCTGCGCGAAGTCAGTGTCGGCAGCCTCAAGGGCGCCACGCTGGCGGTGTACAACCGCATCGCCGAGGTCAAGGTGGTGCCGGCGTTCGCCGTGGCGCGAGTGGGTGACGGCGGCGGTTCGACGCCCAAGGTCCAGGGGCGTTTCGATGCCGAGGCCTGGGGCCAGGGCGCCGACGGCAAGGCCTATCGCATCGGTGTGATGCCGGCGCAATGGAAGGTCGAGGCCTTCGACGAGCAGGCGGCCAAGGACGAAGACGTCAAGTACGCCGGCAGCATGCAGGCCGACAGCGGGGTGTTCACCCCCGGCGATGCGGGACCCAACCCGCAGCGCAAGATGTCCACCAACAACGCCGGCAACCTTAAGGTGATCGCCGCCGTGGATGACGCCGGCAAGGCCCTGACCGGCGAGGGCCAACTGATCGTCACCGTGCAACGCTGGAACAATCCACCCATTCCCTGAGGGCCGTCGAACGCTACCGACAGACACTTTCAGGCAATGACCGCAGGCCCCGAAAGCGGGGCTTGCACAGGAGGTTGTAATGGGCGCAATTCTGAATCTGGTGGAGCGCAACCTGCATGAAGTGCAGGTGGACGCCGACCGCATGCTGTTCCATATCCCCAGCAGTTCGCTGTTCGCCAGCGATGCCTTGACCTGCAGCATCATCGATGCCCTGCGCGGGCCCGGCTGTACCCCGGAAGACTTGATCCAACAGCTGGCTGGCGCTTACGACGGCTTGGATATCAGCGACACCCTGCGTGAGCTGATCGCCCTGGAGCTGGTCAGCGACGGCTCGCCCCTGACCCCGGAAATCGGCGTCAAGCGGGTCGAGCGCACGGCGATCAATACCGTGGTGCTCAACGTCAACACTGGCTGCAACCTGAGCTGCACCTACTGCTACAAGGAAGACCTGGACAAGCCCTCGGCGGGCAAGAAGATGGGCCTGGACACGGCCATCGCCTCGGTGGAGATGCTGCTCCAGGAATCCCCGGACGAAGAGCGCTACACCGTGGTGTTCTTCGGCGGCGAGCCCCTGAGCAACCGGCCGCTGATCGAGGCCATGGTGGACTACTGCGAACAGCGTTTTCGCGCGGCCGGCAAGTTCGTCGAGTTCGTCATGACCACCAACGCCACGCTGCTGACCGAGGAGGTAGTCGACTACCTCAACGCTCATCGTTTCGGGCTGTCGGTGAGCATCGACGGGCCCAAGACCGTGCACGATCGCAACCGCATCACCGTGGGCGGGCAGGGCACTTATGACGTGGTGCGGCGCAAGGCGCAGATGCTCCTGCAACGCTACAACAGCCGCCCGGTGGGGGCGCGGGTGACCCTGACCACCGGGGTCACCGACCTTGAGACCATCTGGGACCACTTGTTCAACGAGCTGGGGTTTGCCGAGGTGGGATTCGCCCCGGTGACCTCGGGCGACATCAGCAGCTTCAACCTCAGCAGCGAGGAGTTGATCGAAGTCTTCGCCAGCATGAAGCGCCTGGGGCGGCGTTACCTGGAGGCGGCGCTGGAGCACCGCAATATCGGTTTCTCCAACCTGCACCAGCTGATCACCGACATCCATGAAGGCCACAAGAAGGCGCTGCCCTGCGGCGCTGGGTTGAAGATGCTGGCGGTGGACCACAAGGGCGAATTGAACCTGTGCCACCGCTTCACCGGCTCATCCTTGCCGACCTTCGGCAACGTGCATGACGGCGGGGTCAAGCAGGTGCAACTCAACGACTTTCTGTCCCAGCGCCTGGACCGGACCCACACCGGTTGCGACAGCTGCCGCATCCGCAACCTGTGTTCCGGTGGCTGCTACCACGAGAGCTACGCCCGCTACGGCGACCCGGCGCACCCGACGTATCACTATTGCGAACTGATGCGTGACTGGGTGGATTTCGGCATCGAAGTCTACAGCCGGATCATGGCGCACAACCCTGCGTTCATCAGCAGTTACATCACTCCGCGCAAGGCCCACTGACATGAAACATCTCAAGCCGATCAATAACAAAGCTCAGAAACTGACCGAGGCTGCGGCCCAGGACCGGATCGAAGACGTGCTGGCGATGAACTCCGTGGCCGGCTGCGCTTCCACCACCGACCCAGGCTGGGAAATCGACGCCTTTGGTGGCGTCTCGTCCCTGTGCCAGCCGATGGAGGCCGACCTCTATGGTTGCTCCGACCCGTGCTGGTGGCCGGCCCAGGTGCCCGACATGATGAGCACCTACCCCGACTGGAACAAGGACGCCCAGGCCTCCAACGACAACTGGCGCAACCTCGGCACTGTCTTCCCCAAAGACAAGTGATGAACAAGAAGAAGGATTCCAGCATGCACAGCATCAAAGCCTACGGCCTGGTCGCACTCGCGGTTCTCGGCGCCTGCTCGTTCAGCGTTCTGGCCGATGAAGGCCTGGCCCTCAACAGCGGTCACGAGTACATGGTGACCACCAATTACCCGAACAACCTGCACGTCATCGATCTGGCCAGCGACAGCCTGTACAAGACCTGCAAGATGCCCGACGCCTTCGGCCCCGGCACCGTGCAACTGTCGCCGGACCGCAAGATCGCCTACGTGTTGAACAACCACTACGCGGATGTCTACGGCGTCGAGCTCGACAGCTGCAAGCAGGTGTTCCACGCCAGCATCACCCAGCACCCTGGGGAGAAGGCGCGCTCGATGTTCGCCTTCACCGTCAGTCACGACGGCAAGGAGCTGTACACCGTGGCCAACCCGACCTTGCTGCTCAATGATCGCTACGAGGTCAAGGAACCGCGGCTGGATGTCTACGCCACCGACGCTGGGCTCAATGCCAAGCCGGTGCGCAGCTTCCCCGCGCCGCGCCAGCTGACCATCATGCAGAGCGGCGATGACGGCACCCTGTATGTGGCCGGGCCGGACCTGTACAAGGTTGACGTCAAGACCGGCAAGTTCGAGGTGCTGATCCCCAGCCGCCATTGGCAACGTCCCAACTACAGCGCTCCGGACGTGCTCTACGTGTGGAACCAGCAAACCTACCGGCATGACTTCTCGCTGCTCTACACCGCCGCGAAGTTCAAGGACAAGCAGCAGGACCCGGCCACCGCCGAGCCGCTGTACGGACTGTTCAGCGTCGACCTTGCGACCGGCAAGACCGAGACCACCGACTTCGGCCCCCTGACCGAAATCTACTTCAGCGGCATGCGTTCGCCCAAGGACCCGAACCTGATGTTCGGCGTGCTCAACCGCCTGGCCAAGTACGACATCAAGCAGAAGAAGCTGCTCCAGGCCGCAACCCTGGAACACTCCTACTACTGCATCTCGTTCAACCGGGCGGGGACCAAGATCTACCTGTCGGGGACCTTCAACGACGTAGCGATCTTCGATGTGCAGAGCATGCAGCAGATCGGCAAGATCACCTTGCCCGGGGGCGACATGGCGATCACCACCGCGCAGATCTTCATCCGCTGACTGCGTCTCCCGCCGCCGGCTCCTGTGGTAGGAGCCGGCGGGCCGGCGAACAGGCCCGCACGCTGTGGGGCGTCCTCACCGATGCTTTGCGGGTAAGCCCGCACCTACTGCCTAGGCACCGGGCAGCTCAAATCCCCTTCCTCGCACTTCAGGTATTGCTTGAAGCTTTCCACCCGAGTCTTGGTCAAGGCCGTGATGCAGTTGCTGTAGGCCACCGGATACAGGCTGCCACCTTCCACCCCCGAGGTGGAAAAACGGCACTCGGCATCGCGGAACGCCAGCCAGGCGCGTTGGGCGCTGACCAGCAGCTTTTTGCTGTGTGGCTGGTCTTTCAGGCGCTGGTTGATCTGTTGGTAAAGGGTATTCAGCTCCTTGTCCGCGGCCTTGTTCAGGGCGTTGGCGCACAGGGTCATATCGGTCTGGGTGCTGCTGTTGCAGTCATAGGCCTGGGCCAATGGAGCCAGCAGCAGCGGCGCAATGGCCAGAAGCAGGATCGGACGCATGGAAAGTCTCGCAATCGGTCAATGAGAAAAAACAGTCTAGCCGCGGCTGGGTTGCCACTCGGGCCAGCGCTCCAGCGCTTCGTCGGCCAGCCAGGGCACATCGTGGGAGGTCCAGATATGCACCTGTGGCGTCTGCCCCGGATCATCGTCCAGGGTCGCCACCCGCAGGATCACGTGGGGCTGGCCCGGCCGCTCCGCCAGCAAGTGAGAGCCGCAGACCGAGCAGAAGTGCCGCAGCTTGCCCGGCGAGGACTCGAACGCCCTCAGCAGCTCCTGGCCCCGGGTCCAGCGAAAGTGTTCGCGCATGACTCCGGCGGTGGAGGCAAAGGCCGCGGCATGGGCTTTGCGGCAGGTCTGGCAATGGCAGTGGCCGATGGGCATGTCCAGGCGCTGCACCTGATATTGCACGCCCTGGCACAGGCAGCTGCCGTTGAGTGGTCGGGCAGATGCGTGGCGTTGCGAGGCTTGTAGCAGGTCGTCGGCCATGGCCTGGATTTCATCGCCCATGTGCAGCCGGGCCAGCCAGTGCGGCGGTATCCCCTGTACCCCATAAAAGGCTCCGGCCAGCTGACCGACGATGGCGGCAGTGGTGTCGGCGTCGTCCCCCAGGTTAGTGGCGGCGAGCACCGCTGCGGCGTAGCTGTCACTGTGCTGGAAGCACCACAGCGCGGCCTCCAGGGAGTCGACGCAGTAGCCGCTGCCGCGAATCTGCTCGCGGCTTTTCTCCAGGTAGCCGCCCTGGGCCAGGGCTGTGACCTTGGGTTGGCTGAAAGCCTGATCATCGAGCTGTTGCAGTTCCACCTTGCTGGCGCCACCCAGGGCCTTGGCGATCAGCCCGGCGAACAACTGGCAGCATTCGACGGCTTCGGCGGCGCCGTGGGTGGTGCGGGAACTGGCGCCGGCAAATTCACGGACCCGGGCCAGGTTGGGGTAGTGAAACAGCACCACGGGCGCCAGGCGCATCAACGAACCATTGCCGGCGGTTTGCGGGTCGGTTGCGCCGGCGAAGGGCTGGCCGTGTTCCTGGAAGTCGCTCAGGGCCTGGCGCACGGTCATGCCGATATCGAAGCACTCGCCGGTGGCGCTCAAATAGCCCCATTGCCACCAGTTGAGGTAACGACCCATCTGGTCGGCCGGGTCGAAGCCGTCCTTGCGCAACAGGCTTTCCCCCAGGCACAGGGCCATGGAGGTGTCGTCGGTCCACTGTCCGGGCTTGAGGTTGAAGGGGCCGCCGCCCAGCAGATCGGTGACTGGCGTGAAGCTGCCACGGGGCTTGAATTCGACGCTGGTGCCGACGGCGTCGCCACAGGCCAGGCCCAGCAGGCTGCCGCGGTAGCGGTCGATCAGGGAGAGGGGCATGGCAGATCCTTTGCAAAGTAGAGGTGCAGTGGCGCCGGCGACAGTAGCATTTTTCGTTGGGGACGATCAGTCGCGCCTTCGGCCAGATAAAGGTTGCGCTGGACTCACAGAGGTCTAAGGTCTGTACGAAAACCCGCCGAACGAAGATCAGGTAGTTTCCGTACAGAGCTAGTGCTCATCACTGGAGGTGATCCATGAACTCTTCAGATCGCATCGAACGCAAGATCCTGCTGCATGCCAGCCCGGCGCAGGTATGGGCGGCACTGAGTGAAGCCGAGACCTTCGGTCGTTGGTTCGGCGTGGCCCTGCAGGGCCAGCATTTCGCTCCCGGCCAACGCACCCGGGGTGCGGTCACTTACCCAGGTTATGAACACCTGACCTGGGATGTTCAGGTGGAGCAGATGCTGCCCGAAGAGCTGTTTTCCTTTCGCTGGCATCCCTACCCCGTTGACCCGGCCCATGACTACTCGGCGGAGCCCACCACCCTGGTGCAGTTCGAACTGGAACCGCATGGCGGCGGCACCTTGCTGCGGGTGGTCGAATCGGGCTTCGATGGTATTCCCAGCGAGCGCCGGCTCAAGGCTTTTCGCATGAACAGCCGTGGTTGGGACGAGCAGATGAGCAACATAGAAAATTACTTGCAGCTGCGCTGAAGTCGTTTGCGGCAAGCGGCACGTTGCGGATCGAGTCGTGGTGTTTGAAACTTGCCGCTGACCGCTTGGAGCTGTTCTTTTGTTCGCAACCTATCTCGAACGTTGGCGTCTGCTGCCCGATGGCGAGGCCATCATCACCTTGGGCAGCCGTTTGCTGCCCGTACGCCTGGAAGACGGCGCGCCAGCGATGCTGAAACTCGCCCTGGATGAGGACGAGCAGGGCGGTAACCGCCTGATGGCCTGGTGGGCCGGGGAGGGCGCGGCGCAGGTTTATGCCCAGGAAGATGAGGCGCTGTTGATGGAGCGCGCGCTGGGCTCGCGTTCATTGATGCGCATGGCCCTGGCGGGCGAGCACGACGCCGTCAGCCACATTGTCTGCGCCACGCTGGCGCGCCTGCATGCGCCACGTGCGCAACCCTGGCCGGCGTTGCTGCCCCTGGATCATTGGTTCAAGGATCTGCGCGAGGCAGCGCAACAGCAGGGTGGCTTGTTGCTCAATAGCCTGGCCATGGCCGAGCAACTGTTGGCTGCGCCTCGGGACCTCGTGGTACTGCACGGCGATGTGCACCACGACAATGTGCTGGACTTCGGCGAGCGCGGCTGGCGGGTGATTGACCCAAAGCGCGTATACGGCGAGCGCACCTTCGACTTTGCCAACCTGATCTGCAATCCGGACTTGCCCAGCGCCACCGATCCACTGCGCTTTGCCCGGCAGGTGCAGGTGATCGCCGCGGCGGCGCAGCTCGATCCTCGACGCCTGGTGCAATGGGTGCTGGCATTCAGTGGCCTGTCCGCCGCCTGGTTCCTCCAGGACGACCACCAGGCCGGGGCCCGCCACCAGCTCAAAGTCGCGGCTTTGGCCATTCAGGCACTGGCGTGTTGAGCTAGGGGTTTGCGTAAGTGAGCTATAGCGAATTTCCTACACGCGCTGTAATTCAATGCGCCTTCTGCGCACCGGGCTTTGTGTTTAATCTTCTTTCCCACAACTGCAGCGCAGGAAGCGCTCAGGATCAAGGAAGATCGACCATTAGCACGGATGCTGCAGACAGGAAGTCATGATGGTCTTGGAAAAAACCCGCTTCGGCGGGTTTTTTTTCGTCTGCATTTTCCAGTACCGCAGTCCTCGATAAACCCTGTAGCCGGCTTGCCGGCGAAGGGGCTGTTCAGGTCGCTTTCGCCGGCAAGCCGGCTCCTACGAATAGTGGTTGAGTTCGGCGGGTGATGTGCTGGCCGCAACCCGGAGCGCTCACGCTCAGCGGGTGACTTCGTTGCGGACTTTTACCAGGGCCTGTTCCAGCAGCGGCAGGCCAATGGAGCCCAGGGCTATCCGCAAAGCCTGGGGCACGTGAGCGGTGGTGGCGAAGGGTTCTGCCGAAGTCACCGTCACCCCCTGATGCTCCAGGGCCGACACCACGGCCTCGGCTCGCAAGCCTTCAGGCAATGTCAGCCAGAGAAAATACGACGATGGCCAGGCCTGAACATCGCAGTCCTTGAGTACCCGCCTGGCCAGTTGCTGGCGGCTGCGGGCATCGTTGCGCTTCTGCTCTTCCAGGCTGTCCACCAGCCCCGACTCGATCCAGCGACAGCCCAGGGTCACGGTCAGCGACGGGGTGCTCCAGGTAGAAACGCGAATGGCCCGCTCCAGGGCCGGGATCATCTCCGGCGGCGCGACGATAAACCCCAGGCGCAATCCCGAAGCGACACTTTTCGACAGCCCGGAAATGTACAGCGTGCGCTCCGGGGCCAGGGTCTGCAGCGGCGGCGGAGCCGGTTCGGCGAGGAAGGCGTAGGCGCCGTCCTCGATCAGCAGCAGGTCATGCTCGCGGGCCAGTTGCGCCAGGCGTCGACGTTCGGCCAGGGGCATCACCGTGCCCAGCGGGTTGTGCAGGGTCGGCATGCAGTACAGCGCCCGCACCGGGCGCCGGCGGCACAGGGCCTGCAGGGCGTCGAGGTCCATCTGGCCGTTGTGTTGCGGCAGTGATTCCAGGTCCAGGCGCTGGACCTGGGCCAGCGCCTTGAGGCCCGGGTAGGTCAGGGCGTCCACCGCCAGGATGTCCCCGGGCTGGAGCAGCGCCAGCAGGCTCACCGCCAGCCCCTGCTGGGCGCCGTTGACGATCAGCACCTGCTCGGCGGCGACGCGGATCTCGCGGTTGCGCAGGTGGCGCGCTGCGGTCTGGCGCTCATGGGGGCGCCCACCCTGGGGCGCGGAATGCAGCAGTGCATCCAGGTCGCCGGAGGCGGCAATCGCCCGCAGGCCCTCGCGCAGGCTTTCCGCCTGGCCGGGCAGGGACGGGTAGTTGAACGACAAGTCCACCGAGGCGGCGCCGGCGGGGTGCTGTTCCAGACCCATGCCCCGGGGCAGGCTGGTGTCGCGGACAAAGGTGCCGCGCCCGGGCTCGCCGACCACCAGGCCGATGGCTTCCAGCTCGTGATAGACCCGCAGCGCCGTGGCCAGGGCCACCTGTTCGCTGGCCATCAGCGCCCGCACCGTGGGCAGTTGGGTGCCCGGGCAGAGCTGGCCGCCGCGGATGCGCTGGGCGAAGTGATCGACGATGGTTTTGTAGCGGGTACGGCGCATGCTTGGCCACCTTGTGTATCTAGAACACTTTTTTGTTTGTATCAGATTGGGCGCCTAATCTAGCGGCTTTTGCGCAGGAGCGCGCACATGCCGGACCTTTCCACTCTGTCGATCTTCCTGGGCGCCGTGTTGCTGTTGCTATTGTCGCCGGGACCCAACATGGCCTTTGTCATCAGCCACGGCGCAGCCTATGGCTGGCGCGGTGGGGTGGCATCGGGGTTGGGGATCGGTGCAGCGGATATCGGCCTGACCCTGCTCACGGCCACAGGCGTCACCGCCGTGGTGGCCAGTTGGCCGCCGGCGTTCGACCTGCTCCGCTATGCCGGGGTCGCCTACCTGCTGTGGCTGGCCTGGAAAGCCCTGGCGGGTAACGGCGCCTTGAACCTTGTCGATGCCGTCCGGGTGCCGCTGTCCACGGTGTTTGTCCGGGCCCTGTGCAACAGTCTGTTGAACCCCAAGGCGTTGTTGTTCTTCATGGTGTTCCTGCCGCAATTCGTCAGGCCGGATCACGGCAGCATCGCCTTGCAGCTGGTTGTCCTGGGACTGTTGCTGACCCTGGTCAGCGGAATCTTTCACACCAGCCTGGGGATCTTCGGCGCGCTCCTGGCACGGAGCTTTTCCGGCACGACGGCACGTTTTGCCCGGCTGCAATCCTGGCTGCTGGCGGCGGTGTTGCTGGCGCTGGCCTTGCGCCTGGCACTGTTGGCCCGGCCGGTCTGACTTATCACCTCAACGGAGTTCAAGCATGTACATCGCCGCCTTTATCTATAAGCCGGGCCAGCGCGACGAGGAGTTCCACCGCCTCAGCGCGCTGATCGACGAAATTGCCATCAGCTTGCCGGGCTTTGTCGGCGCCCAATCCTGGACCAGCGCGGATCAGGCGCTGATCAATGCCAGTTACTACTGGGAGGATGAGGCTTCGATCCAGGCCTTTGCCCGTCACCCCAGGCACCTGGAAGCCAAGCGCCAGTACCGGCGCTGGTACGCCGGTTATCAGGTGGTGATTTCCAAAGTCGAACGCACTTATGGTGACGGCGCCATTGCTCAGTTGCTGAGCAATGATCGCCATGGGCAGGTACGCCGCGCCTGAAGGGAGGAGGCGTTGCGCGGCTCAGCCGGTTTGCAGTCGGGCAGCCGCCCGCAGGGTGATCTCCCGGCGCTTGTGCAGGGAGTCCGCTGCTCGGCTGCGGGCCTCTTGCACCACGCTGGCCGGGGCGGTGTCCGGGCTGCCGGCCTCGAACGGCGGCGCCGGGGCGTACTCCAGTTGCAGTTGCACCCGCTGCGCAGTGGCGGCGTCGAACAGTTCGGCGGCCAGGGTCAGGGCGAAGTCGATGCCGGCGGTAATGCCGCCGCCGGTCAGCAGGTTGCCGTCACGCACCACCCGCTCGCGCACCGGGATCGCCCCCAGGGGCGCCAGCAGTTCGTGGTAGGCCCAGTGGGTGGTGGCGCGCTTGCCCTGCAGCAGGCCGGCGGCGCCAAGCACCAGGGAGCCGGTGCACACCGACGTCACATACCGCGCCCGGGCCGCTTGCCGACGGATGAACGCCAGGGTCTGGGGATCTTCCATCAAGGGCCCGACACCGGCGCCCCCGGGAATGCAGAGCACATCCAGGGGCGGGCAGTCGGCAAAGTTCGTGGTGGCCTGCAGTGCCAGGCCGGAGCTGGCGATCACCGGGCCCGTTTCCTTCCAGATCAGGTGCACCTGTACATCCGGCAGCGAGGCCAGCACATCGTGGGGACCGGTCAGGTCCAGTTGTTGAACCTCTGGAAACAACAGAAAACCTATCTGCACTGTCATGGCCTGTTCCTTGTGTGGGTGGGGTGGACGGCTTGACTCTAGCGTTCTAGGATTTGGCGCATACGCCAACCTGCCCTCGATTTACGCCAATCATGTCCAGCTCCGCGAAAAACGTGTTTGTCCTGGCCTTTGCCAATGCCCAGTTGCTGGACGTCACCGGCCCGTTGCAGGTGTTCGCTTCGGCCAATGACCGGGCCCGTGGCCTGGGCTTGCCCTTGCCCTACAACCCCAGGGTCATTGCCAACCCGGGCGGGGCAACCCTGAGCTCATCGGGGCTGGCGCTGCTGGCCGAGGCCCTGCCGGCGCCGGAGGTGGCCTGCGACACCTTGATCATTGCCGGCGGTTGGGGCGTCTATGAGGCGGCTCGGGACCCGCAGCTGGTGGCCTGGGTCGCCCGGCGCGCAACGGTCTCGCGGCGGGTGGCCTCGGTCTGCACTGGCGCTTTTTTGCTGGCCGCCAGTGGCTGGCTGGACGGGCGCCGGGTGGTGACCCACTGGACCCGCTGCGATCAACTGGCCGAGCAATACCCGCAACTGCGGGTGGAGCCCAATCCGATCTTCATCAACGATGGCCCGGTATGGACCTCGGCCGGAGTCACCGCCGGTATCGACCTGGCCCTGGCCCTGGTGGAGGCCGACCTGGGGCGCGAGGCGGCGCTGGATGTGGCCCGGCAACTGGTGGTGTTTCTCAAGCGCCCGGGCGGCCAGTCGCAGTTCAGCGTGACCCTGTCGCTGCAAAACAAGGGCGGGCGTTTCGATGGGCTGCACGCCTGGATTGCCGAGAATCTCAGTCGCGAGCTGACCCTGCCGATCCTGGCCCAGCAGGCGGGCATGAGCGAGCGCAGCTTCGTCCGTCACTACCGCGCCGACACCGGCCAGACCCCGGCCCGAGCCATCGAACTGATCCGCGTGGAAACCGCCCGGCGCCTGCTGGCCGATACCGGCCTGCCGATCAAGCGCATCGCCGCCCAATGCGGTTTTGGCAGTGAAGAGACCCTGCGCCGCAGCCTGCTGCGAGCCCTGGGGGTGACGCCCCAGGCCTACCGCGAACGTTTTGCCAGCACCGAGCAGGCCTGAGCCCGGGGCGCGGGGTTCAGCCTTCGACCAGGCTCAGCTGGCCGTCGCTATACAGCACTTCGCGGCCGAGCCAGGCCGGGTCCACTTGCGGCAGCACCGCCGACGGCTTGCGCAGTTCCCGCAGTAGCGTGGAGCCGTGGGACAGGCGCCCACCCATGCGCGCGATCACGGCCCGGGCCGCTTGGTAGTGAGCGTGGCGCCCAGGATCGAGGGTGTCCTCCAGGAGGATATCGACCCCCAAGACGCCCTGGACCTGTCCCGGATAGATCATGAAGCCCGCGGCCTGCTCGCTGCCTTCGCGGCCGTCCTGCCAGAAGCTGCCGCCGCGGCTGCGCGGATGCTCGTGGGGGGCGAACCAGTATTCGCGATCGGCCTCGGGCACGGCGTGGTGCAGGCGGAAAAAGATCCGCATCAGGTTGTCCCGGTACCACTCGCGCACTTGCAGGTAGTAGCCGCGCATGCCCGGCAAACCCAGGCGGTGGGCCAGGGTGATGGCCGGGCTCCAGTGCGGGAAAGCCTGCAACGGCAATTCGGTGCAGGGCGGGCGCGGGGTGCCGGGGTCGGTTTCCCAGGGCAGGCGATGGGGGCTGTTGTCCAGGTTGTCGTAGGCGGTGGGCGGGCGCCCCAACAGCGCGCCGCCGCTGCTGGCCAGGGCGGTGGCGATGCACAGGTTGCCCTGCACCACGAACACATAGAAACGGCTGAACCAGTCCGCCAGTTGTTGGCCATCGGCAGCGCTCTGGTGCAACTGCGCCAACTCGTCATCGAAACGCCGCAGGCCGCGTTCCAGGGTCAGCAGATGGCCTCGTGCGACGTGCTGCATGCGCAGGAAACGCGGCAGCGAGCGCAGCAGCCGCAGCGGGCGCAGGGGCAGCTCAGGGGTGGCGCCACCGATTTCCCCGGCGTAGCTGGAGGAGGGCAGGCCCCAATCGGCCAGGCGCGCCAGGAACAGGTCGTTGTTGATATAGGAGGCGCCGCCGAACACCGCGGTGAAGGGTTCGTTGTCCTGCAGCACCCGGCTGTCCCAGCGGGCCATGATCGCCGGGATGCTCGCCGCTGCCCGGCGCTGGCCGTACTCGACGAAGCGGCTGGGTTGCGGCGGCAGGATCTCGGCGATATTGGCCGCGGTCAGGTGCCGGCGCCAGCCGTAGTCGCTGATGGGTCGGTATTGCAGCAGCCAGAGTTGCTGGCCGTCCCAGGCCCACTCCACATCGCCGGGCACATAGTGGAAGACCTTCAGCACCCCTTGCAGGAAGTCCCACAAGGCACTGGCGTCGAGTCCCTGGGTGCTGGCGAAGTGGCCACTTTCCCAGGCACTGCCCAGACGCGACAGCACCGCCCGCTGGGGGCTGACCTGACCGTCGGCGAGGCTTTCCAGATGGCCTTCGACCCACTCCAGCTCCACCGCGAGATGACGCACGAAGGCGATCCCCGACAGGGTCGGCTGGATGAAGCGCTGCACCACCACTTCCTCGACGCCGGCGTCCCGCAACTCACCGATGCGCGCTGCCACCTGATCCCGGGGGACCCGCAAGTAAGTGGTGCTCAGCCCGGCATTGGCCGAGTCGGCCTGATCCTCGCCGTAGCTGGAAGAGCGCACCGCCCATAAGGCCTCCGGCTGGCTGGCGAGCAGGGTCGGCAAGCGCGGGTCGCCGGCGCTGTCCAGGGACAGGGCGCTGGGCACCGGCTGCCCGGCCAGTTCCGCCAGACGCAGGCGGCCGCCCTTGGTGTGGGCGACAAAACCCGGGTCGCCGGACTCCAGCCAGTCGACGAACGCCGCCGGCGCATCGATCCAGGGGTAATGGCCCCAGCCCGGCTTGAGGCTGATCCGCAGGTCGGCCCGGGCCAGGATTGCCGACCAGGCCGCAGCCTGGGCCATCCCCAGCAGCCGGTCCTGGTCGCCCCAGACCAGTTGCACCGGGTCCTTGATCCACTCCAGCAGCGGCAGCGCGGTGTCGGCCCGCAGCTGTTCCCACAGGGGCACGAAAGCCCGGCAGCGGGCATAGCCTGAACCCATGCGCTGGTACTGCTGCGGCGTCCACGGCTGGCGCGAGAATTTACCGGCGAACAAAGTCGGTTTATGGCTGAGCAAGCCATGAATCAGCAGGCGCGCCGGCAGCGGCGACATCAGCGCCGGCAGGCGCCGTTGCCAGAGAAAGGCCCCTACCGGCGACAGCAGCACACTGCGCGAGAAATGCCCGGGGCGGCGTTGCAAGGCGTGCAGCACGATCAACGCGCTGACTCCCACCGCGACAATCCCCTGGCCCGGCTCGGTCATGCCCAGCAGGGCCTCGGCGTACTCAGCGAGGTCATTGCAAGGAGGCAGCGGGTTGTCGCCAAACCCCGGCAGTTCCAGCGGCTGCACCTGATAGCGCTGAAAGTGCGGCAGGGCATCGTCCCACCAGTCGGCGGCGCTGCCATTGCCCGCCAGCAGGTACAACAGGGGCTTGCTCATGGGCATTCCTCAGCTCAGGTCAGGTCGCGCAGGGCGGCGTCCAGGGTCGGGTAACGGAAGCGGTAGCCGGCCTGCAGCAGGCGCGCGGGCACCACCTTCTGGCCGTCGAAGAACAGCTCGGCCATTTCCCCGGCCAGGGCCCGCACCGGCGCGGCCGGCACATGCAGCCACACCGGACGCTTGAGCACCTTGCCGACGGTGGTGGCGAAGGTGCCCTGGCTCACGGCTTCCGGCGCCACCATGTTGTAGGTGCCGGACAGGGACGCGTCGTTCATCGCCCGGGCCATCACCTGCAACACGTCGTCGCGGTGCACCCAGCTCATGATCTGCTGGCCATCGCCCATGCGTCCGCCAAAGCCGAAATGGAAGGGCAGCAGCAGGGGTTTCAAGGCGCCGCCGGGACCGAACACGATGCCTAAGCGCAGCACCACCTGGCGCACGCCGAAGCGCGTCGCCGGTTCCGCCGAGGATTCCCAGCGCGCGCACAGATCGGCCATGAAGCCTTCACCGCGCTCGGCGTTTTCATCCAGGCTCTGGCTGGCGTCGCGCACCCCGTAGAAACCGATGGCCGACGCCTGGATCCACAGCTCCGGCTTGTGCTGGGCGTGCTGCAGCCAGTTGAGCAGGGCTTCGGTGGTGCCAACCCGGCTGGCCAACAGTTGCGCCTGGCGCTTGGCCGACCAGCGCGGCCCGGCCACCGGGGCGCCGGCCAGATTGATGATCACGTCGAAGGCCTCGCCGTGGCCCAGCTTGCTCAACGAGCGTAAGCAGCGGGCACGACCGTCGAACAGGTAGGCGGCGCGCAGCGGATCACGGGCCAGCACACTGACGGTGTGCCCGGCATCCAGCAGTTGGTTGACCAGGGTTTCACCGATAAAGCCGGTGCCACCGGTGACCAGCACCCGTTTGCCGCGGCCACCGGCAAAGGGATTGGCGCCCTGGCCCTGGCGTTGCAAGCGCAACGCCGCCAGGCCGTCACGAATGCCCGACGCTGTCACGCCGACGGCAAACAGGCTCAGGGCCCAGCCTTGCCAACCCAGATCGATGGGGTTCAAGGCGCTGGGCAGGCGCGACCATTCCAACAGTTGCAGGCCATACAAGGCGAAGAAGGCCCCGGCATTGATCGCCAGCACGGTGTGCATGATGCGTTCGATGGCCGGCAGCTTGCGGCTGCGGTCCTCGACGACGAAGTCCCACAGGGTCAGGCCGATTTCCAGGGCGAACAGCACGGCGATCACCAGGGCCCAGATACCCTGGAACGCCAGGTGGGCGATGCCCATGAACAGCACGCCGTAGAAGCACGAGCGCAGGGCATGGATCGCCAGCTCCTTGCGCGCGCCGTGGCGTTGCGGCAGGGCCACGGTGAGTTCGTGATGGTAGATCGTGTCCAGGGCGCCGAGCACGCCCTGGGCGAGCAACAGGGCGATAGCCCACTGCAGGATTGGCAAATCAGCCACGATGGTGAAGTCCTTTTACGAGGGAAGACGAGAGGTACGGCGGTCGTGGCGCTGCAGCCAGAGTAACGGTGGCAGCAGCACCAGCAGGGCGAAGCTGTCGATCCACAGGTGCGCGGTCATGTTCATCTGCCACGACAGCCACATGTCCTGGGGCGCCCACAGCACAATCCCGGCCATCAGCCAGGCCCAGGCCGCCGGGGCTCGCAGGCGATTGCCCAGGTGCACCAGGCCCAGCAGGTACAACGAATAGCTTTGCAGGGTGGCGCCGAACAGGCCCAGCCACCAGATCTGCTGGGCCCGGGCCGGCGCCGGTGCGGCGGCGCCCCAGAAGGCCTGTTCGATGCTGGCCAGGTAGTCGTTGAACAGGCCGCTGTGGCCGGCCCAGGTCAGCAGCAGTCCGGCCAGCAGGTGGCCGGCACCTACGGCGTACAGCCAAAGCACCAGGGCCCGGCGCAGGCCGGGGCGGGGAGAGGTCGCGGCGGGTAACATTCCATGTCCTGTGGGGGATCAAAGGCGCGAAGTGTACCGATTTTTCCCCGGCATGGCGTGCAGCCTGCGGCTCTTCTCAGGCGTTCTGGAGCAACTCCAGCAGCGCGTCGAGGGTGGCTTGCGGGGCTTCCTGGGGCAGGTTATGGCCGACGCCGGGCAGGATACTGCGCTGATAGGGCCCGCTGAACAGGCCGATATCGGGGTCCGGCTCGGTGGCCGGGCCGACCCCGTCATCGGCGCCACAGAGGGCGATGGTCGGCACCTGGATCGGCGGTTGTGCCTGCAACGCCTGCTCGATGCTTTCCAGGCTGGGGTCGCCGGGTACGTAGCCGAAGCGATGGCGGTAGGAATGGATCACCACTTCGACAAAGTCCGGGTTGTCGAAGGACGGCGCGCTCAGGCCATAGCACTGCGGTCCCAGGTTCCAGGTCGGCGACCACTGGCGCCACAACAGCTCGCAGAACGCCCGGCGATTGGCCGTCAGCCCATCCACCCCGCGCTGGGTGTTGAAGTAGTACTGGTACCACAACCGGTGCTCGGTCTCTGGCGCCCTGGGTTCGCAGGCCCCGGGGATGTCCTGGATGTTGTAGCCGTCGGCGCTCATCAGGCCCTTGACCCGCTGCGGCCAAAGAGCGGCGACGATGCAGGCGGCGCGACCGCCCCAGTCGTAGCCGGCGAGGGTGGCTTGGGGCAGGTGCAGTGCGTCCATCAGCTCCAGCAGGTCCCGGGCCAGGGCGGCCTGCTGCCCGGAGCGCATGATCTGCTCGCTGACAAAGCGCGTCGGGCCGTAGCCCCGCAGGTAGGGAACGATGACCCGATAGCCGCGCTCGGCCAGCGGCGGGGCGATCTCGTCGTAGGCCCGCACGTCGTAGGGAAAACCGTGGAGCAGGATCACCGGTTCGGCGTTGGCCGGGCCGTGTTCTTCATAGGCAAGGTGCAGGCTGGGGGTCGTGACCCGATGCAGGGAGGCTGAGCTGGGCATGGTGGCTCCGGGGTTCGGTGGCTTGAAACACCCTAGCTCAAAACGGTTACAGCTGATCTAGAGCGACTCGTACTGGCCGTCCTGGTCGACGTAGAACACCTCGCTGAGGTACCAGCGCTGACCGCTGAAGATCAGGTGGTAGTGGTAATCGGCGGCAAAGCCCTCGCCGGGGCTGATCGCCCGGGTTTTCACTAGCGCACGATCCGCGGTTCGGCTGCTGGAGAGGATCTGCTCGTACGCCGTGCCGTGGCTGGCCGGGGAACTGAAGGCAATGGGCTGGCCCTGAAAGCCCGGCAGGCAGAACTTGGCCAGCAACCGGGCGTACTCCTGCTGCGCCAGATCCATCGATTGCATGGGCGCGTTGTCCGCTTGGCGTGCACTGGCCCTGTCGCTCCACTGTTGATAGTCGGCGATGAATTGCCGGACCAGCGCTTCGGGCGAATCGCTGAACGAGGCGCACAAGGCGGGGTTGCAGAACAACAGAGCAAGCAGGGCGACAAATTTTTTCATGGGTGGGGAGTCACTTGCGTTTTGCTAGGCGAACGGCGCGAAGGCGCGGAGTCTAGCGCTGCTTGGCACCTGGCGTATCGATGGCCTCACACTGCCTTTGCCGGCACGCCGGCTTCTACAGTTCGTCGCTGCGGATCAGGTGCTTGAAGTGATGCCGCCACAGGTCAATACCCAGGCCGCCGCTGCGGTCCAGGGATGAGCCCACGGTCAGGTCGGTGAGCAGGGTCGGCTGCAATCCGGCATCGAACAGGGCAAAGCCGGCGGCCAGCACGCAGGTGTCGGTCTGGATGCCACACACCAGCACGCGTTCGGGACAGAGGCTTTTCAGGTAGTCGAGTATCTCTGCCGTTGGCCCATAGCCGTGCTTGATGAAAACCTTATCGGCGGCCACCAGGCTCTGGTCGTCCGCCGCCGGTTGCCAGCCCAGTTGCCGGGCGAAGGGCGTGCGGCTTTCATCATGGCGTTCCACCGTGGCCACCGAGGGCATCTGTCCCAGCAGTGCGTTGATGCCTTCCACCAGCCATGGCGGTGGGTTGAAACAGGGTTGCACATCAATGATCAGCAGCACCTGATGCATGCCGTTTCTCCTTGGGGCTCGGGTGAAAAGCTCGTCAGTGTGCCGCCAGTTAACGCGTCAGGCGAGCGTCCGAGCTGCAAATGGCCGAAATCATCCGGCTCGTGCAGCACCCGGCGGGCCTGGGGAAAGGCCTGGGCGTACCGCTGGGTCGCGGCGCGCCAGTCGGCGGCGTGGATCATCACGGCGATGATCGGAGAGTCGGGCATGGGGCCAATTCCGTTTCTGGCGGGCACAAAGGGCTGAGCGCTTCGGTCAGCACCGGAGCCGGGCTCAGGGTGTCAGAGCGTTCAGTTCGGTTGCTGCCGCCGCAGCCCGCGCAGCAGCAGCTCAAGCCCCTGCAGCGACTCATCGAGGCGGGCCTCAGGCTGCTCGGCGGCGGCAATCCACAGCGCTGCCTCCACCAGGCTGCCGTTGATCAATCGCGCCAGGGCCTGGGGCGACGCCGGTTCGATCACCTGCTCCTGGATCAGCCGGCTCAGCAGGGCGCCAAGGGTGTCGATGCACTGATCCTCGCCGGCCTGGGTGACGTCCCCCAACACCGCCCGTGCGTCCTGCAGGACGATGCGTTGGATTTCCGGCTCCAGCGCCATCTCCAGATAGGCCTGGCAACGTTGGCAGAAAGCCTCCCAGGGATCGGCAACCTCGCGGGAGATGGCCTCCAGGCGTTGATCCATTTCCCCGTCGATCTGCTCCACCACCGCCGCCAACAGGCCCTGCTTGTCACCGAAGTGGTGATACAGCGCGCCGCGGGTCAGGCCGACTTCGGCGGTCAGGTCGTCCATGGACGTCTTGGCATAGCCCAGGCGGGCAAAGGCCTGGCGCGCGCTGGCAATCAGCCTGGCGCGGGTGGCTTCGATCATCTCGGCGCGAGGGCGGCTGCTCATGATCACAGTTCTCCAACAAAGGGTGGGTTGACATACGCGGCGTATGTTTACATGATTTTTGACATACGCGGCGTATGTATTTCTACTGCGCGAGCACTTTGTGGCAAGTTGCAGCCCCCCAAGGAGTCGTTGTAAATGGCAAACCCCTATCGCGAACTGTTCAAGGCCCCCGGTAGCCGGGCGTTCGTCCTGGCCGGAATGATCGCGCGCATGCCGATCTCCATGACCGGCATCGGCCTGATCACCATGCTCGCGCAGCTCCATGGCGGTTATGCCCTGGCCGGTTCCGTGGCGGCCACCTTCGCCTTGGCCACGGCCTTCTGCGCGCCCCAGGTGTCACGCTGGGTGGACCGCTTCGGCCAGGGCAGGGTGCTGCCCCTGGCCGCGGGCCTTGGAGGTGGCGCCTTGCTGGCCCTGCTGCTGTGCACGCGTTTGCAGGCCCCGCACTGGACACTGTTCATCTGCGCCGCCCTGGCCGGTTGCATGCCCAGCATGTCGGCCATGGTCCGCGCCCGCTGGACCGAGCTGTACCGTGGCCAACCGCAGTTGCAGACCGCCTACGCCCTGGAATCGGTGCTCGATGAGGTCTGCTTTATCATCGGTCCCCCGGTGTCGGTGGGCCTGTGCGTGGGGCTGTTCCCCGAGGCCGGGCCCCTGGCCGCGCTGTTGATGCTGGCCCTGGGGGTCAGTGTGTTCGTCATGCAGAAAAGCACCGAGCCGCCGGTGCACCCCCACGAGGAGGGGCATACAGGCTCGATCATTCGCTCCGCTGAAATCCGCCTGTTGATCCTGTTGATGGTGGCCATGGGCACCATAGTCGGCGTGGTGGATGTGGTCAGCGTGGCCTTCGCCCAGCACCAGGGGCAGCCGGCGGCGGCGAGTGTCGTGCTCTCGGTGTACGCCATCGGCTCGTGCCTGGCGGGCATTGCCTTCGGCGCGCTGAAACTGGCCACGCCCTTGCCCCGGCTGTTCATGTACGGCGGTATCGCCACGGCCCTGGCCACCTTGCCGCTGCTCTGGGCGAGCAACATCTTTGGCCTGTCCGTGGCGGTGTTCGTCGCGGGGCTGTTTTTCTCCCCGACCCTGATCGTCGCCATGGCCCTGGTGGAACGCATCGTGCCCCCGGCCAAGCTCACCGAGGGCCTGACCTGGCTGGTCACCGGCCTGAGCATTGGCGTGGCCCTGGGGGCGGCGGGCTCCGGGCTTCTGGTGGACCATTTCGGCGCCCGCAGCGGCTTCTGGCTGGCCCTGGGCGGTGGCGCGGTGGTGCTGGGGGCGGCGTTGCAAAGTTATCGACGCCTGATGCGCGATGCCCCTGAGCTGGATGCCACCTGAGTCCGACGTCAGCTGAATCCGACGTCGCCTCAAAACCACCAGCAAGCGTGCGGCCTGAGTGGGCGCCTCCTGCTGGCGTGCGCCTGAGCGTGGTCGGTGCGTTCATCCGGCCAGGCGAAGTGGGTATTTCCCGACCATACTTGCCCCACGTTGCCTGACCTGTGCGTCGCGGCCGCGTTTTTTCTGGCCGGGAATTGCACATGAATTATTTCAGCATACGAGCACGGCTCATTGTTCTTATCGTTCTGATGCTGGTGGGCAGCCTGGCGATAGGGGTTTCGGGTCTGCTGGGGGTAGAGGGGGTTCTGGGGCGGCTCAACAGCGTCTATCTGGATCGTGTGGTGCCCTTGCGGGACTTGAAGCAGGTGGCTGATCTGTACGCGGTGAATATCGTGGACAGCAGTCACAAGGCTCGCAATGGCAGCTTGTCATTCAAGGAAGCTCTGCAGCGGGTGGAGGAGGCCGAGCAGCAGATCGCGGACATCTGGAAGGCCTACAAGGCCACGTTGCTGATCGATGAAGAGGTGCGCCTGATCGAGCGCATCGAGCCCTTGATGGCCCAGGCCAAGCAGCCATTGCACAAGCTCAAGACCTTGCTCGGCAGCGAAGACAAGGCCGGCTTGGCGCTGTTCACCGCCCAGGAACTGTATCCGGTGATTGATCCGCTGTCAGAGGACTTCAATCAACTGATTGCCGTGCAACTGCAAGAGTCGTCTCGCAGTTACGAACAGGGCAAGCGGGTCTACGAGAACAATGTGCTGTTCACCTGGGGACTGCTGCTGATTCTCCTGTGTGGCGGTGGCGGCTTTGCGTGGTTGCTCAGCCGCAGCATTACCCAGCGCTTGGACGGCCTGCAAAAGACGGTGGCCCGCACCGCCTCTGGGGATTTGCGTGAGCCGGTGAAGGTCGCCGGTCGCGACGAGATCAGTCAGGTCCAGCTGTCGCTGCAGAGCATGCAGAACACCTTGCGCGATACCTTGCAGGCGATTCAGGCCACCGCTACGCAATTGCACAAGCAAGCCCAGGGGCTGCGTGTGACCGCGACCAGCAACAAACAGGGCATCAGCCAGCAGAATCAGGAAATCGAGCTGGCCGCTAAAGCGGTCAACCAGATGTCCCTGGCGGTGGATCAGGTCGCTCGCAACGCCAACCTGACCTTCGACTCCACCCGTGATGCGCAGCGCGAGGCCCGTTCAGGGCGTGAACAGGTGGGGCAGACCTGCCTCACCATCGAACAGCTGGGACAGCGGCTGCAGACGACGTCGGGCACCATCACGCGGCTGGCCGATGAAGTGTTGTCCATCAGCCGAGTGCTGGAAGTGATTCGCGCCATTGCCGAGCAGATCAACCTGCTGGCCCTCAATGCGGCCATCGAGGCCGCCCGGGCAGGCGAGCAGGGGCGTGGGTTTGCCGTCGTCGCCGACGAAGTCCGAGCGCTGGCGCAACGCACCCAGAGCTCCACTGCGGAAATCGAAGGCATGATCACCTCCGTTCAGGCCACCAGCCGTGAGGCGGTGCAGGCGATGGTCGCGAACAATGAGTACGTCGAACGCAGCAACGCGAAGGCGTTGGAGGCTGACGGGGTGCTGGCGCAGATTGCCGAGCGCATCGTTCAGATCAACGAAATGAACCAGGCGATTGCCAGCACCGCAGAGCAACAGGCGCTGGTTTCCCGGGAAGTCGATCAGAATCTGCTGGCGATTCGCGACGTGGCGGCACACAACGTCGACAGCGCGGCACAGACTTCCAGCGTCAGCGACCACTTGGCGAGCCTGGCAGGAGACCTGCATGGCCAGGTCCAGCGATTCCAGCTATGAGCACCTTGGGCCGGCTCGCCACGCTTACGCTGCGGCGCAGACAACCGGTTAGCGCCGGCCCATGGGTTGCCGTCCGCTTGCCGGGGGCGAGCGCGCCCTAATTTGTCCGCCTTGCACTGCGTTTCCTTAACAGATCATCTGTCGAGGGATAAACCGTGACCCAATTGAACCTGCTGTGCCTGCCGTATTCCGGCGCCAGCGCCATGGTCTACAGCCGCTGGCGGCGCAAGCTGCCCCAGTGGCTGCACCTGACACCCGTGGAACTGCCCGGGCGCGGCGCCCGTTACACCGAGCCCCTGCACACCGACATGCGGGTGCTGGCGATGCAGCTTGCCCGGGAAATCCAGAGCACGTTGCGCGCGCCCTATGCCCTGTTCGGCCACAGCCTGGGGGCCTTGCTGGCCTGTGAGCTGGCCCACGCCCTGCGCGCCCTGGGGTGTCCGGAACCGGTGGCGCTGTTCGCTTCCGGGACGGCGGCACCGACCTTGCGCAGCGAATACGACCGAGGGTTTGCCGAGGCCAAGACTGACCAACAGCTGATCGAGCAGCTGCGCACCCTCAATGGCACCAGCGAAGAGGTGCTGGCCAACCAGGAACTGATGAGCCTGACCTTGCCAATCCTGCGGGCCGACTTCCTGCTGTGCGGGCGTTTTCGTCCGCTGCAGCGCCCGTTGCTCAATTGCCCGGTGCATGTGCTAGGGGGCACGACCGACCGCGCCACCACCGAACAACTGATTGGCTGGAGCCAGGAAACCTGCGGCAGCTTCTCCGTGGACATGCTCGCGGGCGGGCACTTCTTCATCCACGAACAGGAAACCAAGGTGCTGAGCCTGATCAAGGGCCACCTGGAAGTGCACCGCCGGCGCCACCTGCAACCGGTAGCCGCGCTTTCCTAGCGGCTACAGACAGGCTTCCTGTAGCCGCTCCCGCAGGCTGCGCACGGCCCGCAGGGACGCAAAAAACCTGAGGGCTCCAAAGGTTCGACTGGCGATCGCCAAGCAAGGCCCTTTGGGCCTTTGCGCAGCCTCGCGGGCTCGGCAGCGGCTACAGGGAAGAGTGGGCGGTTGCTGGGGGCTCAACCCAGGGACATACCCAGGCGCCAGTAACCCATCAGGGTCAGGTTGCGCCGCTCCTGGCCGCGCTCGTTGATCAGGTGGCGGCGGATGCTCATCACCGTCGCCGACTCGCCGGCTACCCAGGCATAGAAATGGTTGTCTGCCGGCGCTGCGGTGTCCCAAAGCCGTTGCGCGTCGTGGCGCTCGGAGACCTTGAGCGGCCGTCGGCCGCTATTGGCCGGCGGCAGCTCGGCCAGCTCCCGGGCGGCGTGGATCAGGGTTTCACCGTGTTGGGCATTGAGCACGTCCCGAGGCAGCCAGTTGACCCGGGTCTGCGGATTGCAGCGCAGGTCGATGCAGTCGCTTTCGTAGGGCACCTCGATGAACACCTGCACGTCCGGGTAATCCGGGTAATCCTGCAACTCCTCCAGAATCCCGGCGATGGCGGGCAGGGCGGTTTCATCGCCCATCAGCAGCACCTTGCCAATCCCCGCCGGCGGCAGCCACTCATAACCGCCGGGGTCGCCGCTGTAGGCCTTGTTCGGCACCACCATCTGCAGGCGGTCGCCGGGCCGGGCGTGGGTGGCCCAGGCGGAGGCCGGCCCGTTGACCCCGTGCAGCACGAAATCCACATCCATCTCTGCCGGCTGCATGCGCAAGGCACGAATGGTGTAAGTGCGCATCGGTGGCTGCTGCTCGGCCGGCAACTGGCGCCGGGCCGCTTGCCAGTCGCCGTCCGCTGGCAATTGCGCAGGCGTGCCGTCGGCCCCGGGAAACAGCAGCTTGATGCGCTGGTCCGGGGCCAGGGTGCGGGCCTGGGCGATGTCCTCGCCGCCGAACACCAGGCGGGTCATGGAGGGGCTGAGGTCGATGCGTTGCTTGAGTTCGACGTTGATCAGCCGGTAGCTCCGGGGTTGTTGGGCGCCGGCACCTACCAGCTTGCGCAAGCCATTTGCCAGTGAGCTGGCCAGGGAAGTGGCTGAGGACATGATCGCGACCTTATTAAGGGGAAGGTCCTGATTTGACGAGCCGCAAGCGCTGGAATTTACCGTGCAAGCCCTGATCTGCCTGTCGCGCAGAGGGTTAATTTTTCACCAGGCCCATCCGTTTCGTAGGGATAGCCGAGCCAACGCTCGATACCCAACATGTACGGATGAATCCAGATGAACGCTGAAAAGTCCCTGAAACTTGCACGCCGATTTATCGAGCTGCCGCTGGAGAAGCGCCGGTTGTTCCTCGATAGTCTGCGGGCGGAAAATATCGACTTTTCGTTGTTTCCAATCCCTGCCGATGTGGCCGTGGAGGACCGTCAGGAACTGTCCTACGCGCAGCGGCGCATGTGGTTCCTGTGGCAGCTGGACCCCGAGAGTGGCGCCTACAACCTACCGGGGGCGGTGCGTCTGACAGGGGCGCTGAATCACCAGGCGCTGGAGCAGGCATTCGCCGCCCTGGTGGCGCGCCACGAGACCCTGCGCACGGTGTTCAAGCGCCACGCCGACGATCGTCTGGAGCAGGCTGCGGCAGAGGTCGAGCTGGCCGTGCAATACCTGGATCTGAGTGCAACCGACGCATCGGAACAGGAGCAGGCGGTGGCGGCACAGGCGCAGCAGCAGTCGCTGCAGCCGTTCGACCTGGCAACCGGTCCGTTGCTGCGGGTCAAGCTGATCAGGCTGGCCGCCGAGGAGCACGTGTTGCTCCTGACCTTGCACCATATCGTCTCTGACGGCTGGTCGATGAACGTGCTGATCGACGAGTTCATCCGTTGCTACGACGCCTTCGAACGGGGCGATCAGCCGCAACTGCCGGCGTTGCCAATCCAGTACAGCGACTATGCCCTGTGGCAGCGGCGCTGGCTGGAGGCGGGGGAGCAGGCACGGCAGCTGGAGTACTGGCAGGCGCAGTTGGGGAGCGAGCATCCGGTGCTGGAACTGCCCACTGACCATGGACGCCCGGCGATGCCCAGCTACCGTGGCACCCGCTATGACTTTGCCGTGGCGCCGGAGCTGGCCGAGCAGCTGCGGGCCCTGGCCAAACAGCACAACGTCACCCTGTTCATGCTGTTGCTCGGGGCCTTTAATGTGCTGCTGCACCGTTACAGCGGCCAGGGCGATATTCGCGTCGGCGTGCCCATCGCCAACCGCAACCGCGCCGAGGTCGAAGGCCTGATCGGCTTTTTCGTCAACACCCAGGTGCTGCGTACCCAGCTCACCGGCCAGACCCGGGTCAGCGAACTGCTGCAGGCCGTCAAAGAAGCGGCGCTGGGTGCCCAGGCTCATCAGGACCTGCCGTTCGAGCAACTGGTTGAAGCCTTGAAGCTGGAGCGCAACCTGAGCCACACACCGCTGTTCCAGGTGATGTACAACCACCAGCCCCAGGTGGCGGATATCAGCACGGTACAGACGGCGTCCGGGCTGGAGCTGGGCCTGGTGCAATGGCAGAGCCGCACCACCCAGTTCGACCTGACCCTGGACACCTACGAGAAGTCCGGCAAGCTGCACGCCGCCCTGACCTACGCCGATGATCTGTTTGACGCCGGCACCATCGCGCGCATGGCGCGGCATTGGACCGCGCTGCTGCAAGGCATGCTGGAGGATGCCGAGCAGCGCATCGGCGAGTTGCCGATGCTCGATGCCAGGGAGCGCCAGACCCTGGTGCACGACTGGAACGCTACGGCGCAGGCTTACCCCACCGGGTTGAGCATGCCGCAACTGATCGAAGCCCAGGTCCGGCGTACCCCCGAGGCCTGCGCCTTGGTGTTCGGCGAGCAGCAACTGAGCTACGCCGAACTGGATGCCCGAGCCAATCGGCTGGCTTGCTTGCTGCGTGAGCAGGGTGTGGCGGCGGATGTGCTGGTGGGCATCTGCATCGAACGCTCCATCGAAATGGTCGTGGGCCTGCTGGCGATCCACAAGGCCGGTGGCGCCTACGTGCCCCTGGACCCGGAATACCCCCGGGACCGCTTGGCCTACATGATCGAGGACAGCGGCATCCGCCTTTTGCTGAGCCAGCGCTCGCTGCTGCCGCTGCTGGATTTCCAAGCCGATGAAGAGGCGCTCAAGGTCATCCTTCTGGACCAGGATCAGGACGCGCTGCTGGCTTATGACAGCGGCCCGCTGGAGACGCTGGTCGACCCGCTGAACCTGGCCTATGTGATCTACACCTCGGGTTCCACCGGCAAGCCCAAGGGGGCGGGCAACAGCCACGCGGCGCTGGTCAACCGTCTGTACTGGATGCAGCAGGCCTATGGCCTGGACGCCAGTGACGCGGTGCTGCAGAAAACCCCGTTCAGTTTCGACGTCTCGGTCTGGGAATTTTTCTGGCCGCTGATGACCGGTGCCCGGCTGGTGGTGGCGGCCCCGGGGGCTCACCGTGAGCCGGCGCGCCTGATCGACACCATCATCGACCACGGCATCAGCACCCTGCACTTTGTGCCCTCGATGCTCCAGGCCTTCATCCATGAGCAGGGCGTGTCGGCCTGCGCCAGCCTCAAACGCATCGTCTGCAGTGGCGAGGCCTTGCCCCTGGATGCCCAGCAGCAGGTCTTCGCCCGATTGCCGGGCGCTGGCCTGTACAACCTCTACGGCCCGACCGAGGCGGCAATCGACGTCACCCACTGGACCTGTGTCGACGAAGGCGCAAGCAGCGTGCCGATCGGCCAGCCGATCGCCAACCTGCGCACCCATGTTCTGGATGCCCAGTTGCAACCGGTACCGGCGGGTGTTGCCGGTGAGCTCTATCTGGGCGGCCTCGGGCTGGCTCGCTGTTATCACCGGCGCCCGGCCCTGACCGCCGAGCGCTTTGTACCTTGCCCCTTCCATCAGGGGGCGCGGCTGTATCGCACCGGCGACCGGGTGCGCCAGCGGGCCGATGGGGTGATCGAATACCTGGGCCGCCTGGACCATCAGGTCAAGCTGCGGGGCCTGCGCATCGAGCTGGGTGAAATCGAAGCCCGGCTGATGCAGCACCCGAGCGTGCGTGAGGCCGTGGTGCTGGTGCAGAACGCCAAGCACCTGGTGGCGTATCTGGTGTTGCAAGAGGGCGCCCAGGCCCAGGCCCAGGGGTTAACCGACGAACTCAAGGCCTGGCTGGCCAGCAGCCTGCCGGAGTACATGGTGCCCCATCACCTGCTGGCCCTGGATCGCTTGCCGGTGACCGCCAATGGCAAGCTCGATCGCAGGGCCTTGCCGCTGCCCGAGGCGGCGCCGCAACTGGCCTACGTGGCCCCGGAAAGCCCCATGCAGAAGGCCCTGGCGGGCATCTGGTGCGATGTGCTGGGGCTCGCTCAGGTAGGCCTGGACGATAACTTTTTCGAGCTTGGCGGTGATTCGATCATCTCGATCCAGGTGGTCAGTCGCGCCCGTCAGGCCGGGGTCCGTCTGGCGCCCCGGGACCTGTTCCAGTACCAGAGCGTGCGCAGCCTGGCCCAGGTCGCGGTCCTCGACGATCAGCCGCAGATCGACCAGGGACCAGTGACCGGTGAGGTGCCGTTGACCCCGGTACAGCACTGGTTCCTGGCTCAGGAGGTGCCTCGACCGGGGCACTGGAACCAGTCGTTGCTGCTGGACCCGCGCCAGCCCTTGCAGCCAGCGCTGTTGCAGGCGGCGCTGTTGCAGGTGGTCAATCATCACGATGCCTTGCGCCTGCGCTTTGTCGGCACGCAGCAGGGTTGGCAGCAGGCCTATGCCGAGCCTGCCAGCCACTTCGACCTGTGGCAGTGCCGGGTCGAGCATGACCAGGCCCTGGCGGCAGTGTGCGACGAGGCCCAGCGCAGCCTGGACCTGCAAGCCGGCCCGCTGGTGCGCGCGGTCCTGGTGGAGCGCGAGTCGGGTCGCCAACAACTGTTGCTGGTGATCCACCACCTGGTGGTGGATGGGGTGTCCTGGCGGGTGCTGTTGGAGGACCTGCAACAGGCCTACCGGCAGTTGGCGGAGGCTCAGACGGTGCAACTGCCGCCCAAGACCAGCGCCTATCAGGCCTGGGCCCGGCGTTTGCAGGAGCATGCGCCGCAGCGCGAGACCGAAATGCCGTACTGGCTGGCGCAGCAGAGCGGAGCCGGCGACTTGCCCTGCGACAACCCGGCGGGCGGCCTGCAGAACCGTCATGGCCGCAAGATCGAGTCGCGACTGGATGTGGGATTGACCCGCAAACTGCTGCAGCAGGCTGCGAGCGCCTATCGCACCCAGGTCAACGACCTGCTGTTGACCGCCCTGGCTCGCGTACTGTGCCGCTGGACCGGGCAGGCTTCGGCCCTGATCCAGTTGGAAGGGCATGGCCGCGAGGACCTGTTCGACGATCTGGACCTGACCCGCACCCTGGGCTGGTTCACCAGCCTGTACCCGGTGCGCCTGCAGCCAGCCGAGCAAGCCGGGGCCGCGATCAAGGGGATCAAGGAGCAGTTGCGCGCGATCCCCGGCAAGGGGCTGGGCTACGGCTTGCTGCGCTACCTGGGCAGCCCGGCCCAGCGTCAGGCGCTGGCGGCATTGCCGCAGCCACGCATCACCTTCAACTACCTGGGCCAGTTCGACCGCCAGTTCGATGAGCAGGCGTTGTGGACGCCGGCCAGCCAGAGCAGCGGGCAGGCCCAGGACCCACAGGCCCCCTTGGCCAACTGGTTGACCCTGGAGGGCCAGGTCTACGGCGGCGAACTGGCGTTGCAGTGGGGCTACAGCGAGGAAATGTTCAGCGACGCCAGCATCCAGCAGCTGGCCGATGACTACCTCGCCGAGCTGCGCCTGCTGATCGAGCACTGCTGCGGGCTGGACCAGGCTCAGGCTACGCCTTCGGACTTCCCGCTGGCACGCATCTCCCAGCAACAGCTCGACGCGCTGCCGGTGCCGGCGGCCGCCATCGAGGACCTGTATCCGCTGACGCCGATGCAGCAGGGCATGCTGTTCCATACCCTCTACGAGCCCCAGGAACAGGCGTACATCAACCAGTTGCGCCTGGACATCCACGGCCTTGATCCCCAGCGTTTTGCCGATGCCTGGCAGAGTGCCCTGGATCGCCACCCGATCCTGCGTAGCAGCGTGCACTGGGAAGGGCTGGACTCTGCCCATCAGTTGGTCAGGAACCGGGTCAAGGTGCCGTTGCAGGTCTTGGCATCGGCCCCGGCGGATCTCGATCGATTGGCCGCGCAAGAGCGTTCCCGGGGGTTCGAGCTGGACCGGGCGCCCTTGCTGCGCCTGCTGCTGGTGCCCATCGTCGACAACCACTGGCACCTGATCTACACCTGCCACCACCTGCTGCTCGATGGCTGGAGCAATGCCAGCCTGCTGGCCGAAGTGATCCAGTTGTACGGCGGGGCCCGCTTGCCGGCGCCCCAAGGCCGCTATCGCGACTACCTGGGCTGGTTGCAGCAGCAGTCGGCCCCGGCTGCACAACAGTTCTGGAGCGAGCGCCTGCATGCCATGGACTCGCCGACCTTGCTCGCCGACGGAGTGCGCAGGCCGGTGTCGGGCAGCGGCCATGGGCAGTACCTGGAAGGGTTCGACCAGGCGCTGACACAGCGCCTGGGCAGCTTTGCCCGGCAGCAGAAGGTCACCCTCAACACCGTGCTGCAAGCCGCCTGGGCGCTGTTGCTGCAGCGGTACTGCGCGCAGCAGTGCGTAATCTTCGGTGCCACCGTGGCGGGGCGTTCGGCGCCGCTGCCGGGTATCGAGCAGCAGTTGGGGCTGTTCATCAACACCTTGCCGATCATTTGCCAGCCACGTTCGCAGTGCAGCGTGGGGCAATGGCTGGAGCAGATGCAGGCGCTCAATCTGGGCCTGCGCGAACACGAGCACGTGCCGCTCTACGAGATCCAGGGTTGGGCCGGGCACCAGGGCGCCCCCTTGTTCGACAGCCTGCTGGTGTTCGAGAACTTCCCCGTGGCCCAGGCCCTCAAGGAGGGGGCTCCGGCCGGGCTGCAGTTCTCCGGCCTGGCCAACCACGAGCAGACCAGCTATCCGCTGACCCTGGGCATCGAGTTGGGCGAGCACCTGAGCCTGGACTTCAGCTATGACCGCAGTCGTTTCAGTGCCGATCAGGTCCAGGGCTTCTGTGCCCAGCTGCGGCATTTGCTGCTGCAGTTCATGGCCGATCCCGACGCGGCCCTGGGGGGCTTGCAGTTGTTGAGCGAACAGGCGCGCCAGGACTTGCTGCAGCACAGCCAGCTGGCCGAGGTGGTGCCCGCCCAGGCGCCGCTGGTGCACCAGCGGATCGCGGCGCAGGCGGCGGCCACGCCCGAGGCGCTGGCGCTGGTGGTCGATGGCGAGCAACTGGACTATGGCCAGTTGAACGCCCAGGCCAACCGCCTGGCCCATTGTCTGCAAGCCCAGGGGATTGGCCCGGGGGATCGGGTCGGCCTGGCACTCAAGCGCGGCCCGCAACTGATCGTCAGCCTGCTGGCGGTGCTCAAGAGTGGCGCGGCCTATGTGCCCCTGGACCCGCAATACCCGCAAGAGCGTCTGGCGTTCATGATTGCCGACAGCCGCCTGAGCCTGCTGCTCAGCGACACCGGCACCTGGGCCGCGCCGCTGCTGCCCGACAGCGTGCTGCATTGGGATCTACCGAGCCTGGCGCAACGCTTGAGCCATTGCTCCGGCGCCGATCCGCAGAACCGCGCCAGCCCGCAAGACCTGGCCTATGTGATCTACACCTCGGGCTCCACCGGGGTCCCCAAGGGCGTGGCCATCGATCACCGGGCCTTGTCGGCGTTCTGCGAAGCGGCGGCTGATTATTCGGCGCTCACCGCTACCGACAAGGTGCTGCAATTCGCCACCTTCAGCTTCGACGGTTTCGTCGAGCAGTGTTACCCAGCCCTGTGCCTCGGCGCGGCCCTGGTGATGCGCGGCGACGAGCCCTGGGCCGTCGAGCAACTGGCGGCGGTGATCGTCAGCCAGGGCGTGACCCTGGCTGACCTGCCGGCGGCTTACTGGCACTTGCTGGCCAAGCAGTGCATGGCCGACGGTATCCGCAGCCTGGGGCGCCTGCGCCAGGTGCATGTCGGTGGCGAGGCGATGTCGGTGGAGGGCTTGCGCCTGTGGCACGCCGCTGGGCTTGGGGGTGTACGCCTGCTCAATACCTATGGCCCGACCGAGGCCACCGTGGTCTCCAGTGTCCACGACTGCCGGGAGCAGGATGCCAGCGAGGTCTACGGCATCCCGATCGGCCAGCCGATCATCGGCCGCGCCCTGCGGATCATCGACGGCGACCTCAATCTGCTGCCCGAAGGCGGCACCGGGGAGCTGTGCATCGGCTCTGCATCGAGTCTGGCCCAGGGTTATTTTGACCGGCCGGGACTGACTGCCGAACGCTTCATTCCCGACCCCTTTGCCGGTCAGCCCGGCGCCCGGCTGTATCGCAGTGGCGACCTGGCGCGTTACAACCCGCAAGGGGCGATCGAGTACATCGGCCGCATCGATCATCAGGTGAAGATCCGCGGCTTCCGCATCGAACTGGGGGAAATCGAGGCGCGCCTGTCGGCTCGGCCAGATGTGCGTGAGGCGGTGGTGCTGGCCGTGCCGGCCAACAACGGCATGCAACTGGTGGCCTATGTGGTGCCCTCTGCGTTGCCTGGGGATACCGACGACGGCCTGGGCGATGCTCAGGCACAGGCCGAGCGTTGCGCGCTGATCAAGGCCGGGCTCAAGGAAACGCTGCCGGATTACATGTTGCCCAGCCACGTGCTGCTGTTGCCGCGCCTGCCCCTCAACCCGAACGGCAAGCTGGACCGCAAGGCCCTGCCCAAGCTGGACTTGAGTGCCTTGCAACAAGCCTATGTGGCCCCGCACAGCAAACTGCAGCAGCAGGTGGCGGCGATCTGGCAGGGCGTGCTCGAAGTCGAGCGGGTCGGCCTGCAGGACAACTTCTTCGCCCTGGGCGGGCACTCGTTGCTGGCCACCCAGGTCATCAGCCGGGTGCGGCATGAGCTGGGCTTGCAGGCGGCGCTGCGAACCCTGTTCGATGCGCCCGACCTGCAGGCCTTTGTCGCCGCCCTGGGCGCCACTGAGGCTCCGGAGGCGGCCCCGGCCTTGTGTCGGGTGGATGACTCGCGGCCACAGCCGTTGTCCTTTGCCCAGCAGCGCTTGTGGTTCCTCTGGCAGTTGGAGCCGCAGAGCTCGATGTACAACATCGCCCGGGCCCTGGAGTTGCGTGGCGAACTGGACATCGAGGCAGTGCGGCAAGCCTTCGAATCGCTGATGCAGCGGCATTCGGTATTGCGTACCACCTACAGCGAGGTCGAAGGCGAGAGCTGGCAGCACGTCCATCGCCACCTGCCGCTGTCGTTCGTGTTCGATGACCTGTGCGCCTTGCCTTTGGCCGAGCGCGAGGCCATGGCCCAGCGGCAGTTGCAGCAACAAGCCGCGGAGCCCTTCGACCTGATCGCCGGTCCGCCGATGCGTGTACGCCTGCTGCGGCTGGAGCCGCAACGGCACCTGCTGCTCATGACCCTGCACCACATCGTCGCCGACCATTGGTCGTTCGGCATTCTGCCGACCGAGTTCGTAAGCCTGTATCACGCTCATCGGACCGCCACGGCCAGCCCGTTGCCGGAGCCGGCCCTGCACTACGTGGACTTTGCTGTCTGGCAGCGGCAATGGCTCGAAGGCGGTGAACTGCAGCGCCAGCTCGATTACTGGCGTGATGTCCTGGGCGATGACCATCACCTCACGCGCTTGCCCGCCAGTGCCACGGTGCAGCCAGGGCAGGCGCCGTCACCCTTGTGCGATCTCCACGAATTCCATTTTTCGGCGGCCCAGAGCGAGGCGCTGCGCGCCTTTGCCAGTGCCCAGGGGGTGACCTTGTACATGCTGCTGCTGGCAGGTTTTGCCCTGGTGGTGGGGCAGCGCAGCGACAGTTCGCGGGTGCGTCTGGGGACCGATATCGCCAACCGCAATCACGCCGGCGTTGAAGATCTGGTGGGCTTCTTCGTTAACCAACTGGTATTGCAGATAAGTGTCGAGGAACAACAGTGCGTCAGCGATCTGCTGCAGGTGACACGGAGCACGGTCATCGGTGCCTCGGATCACCAGGACCTGCCTTTCGAGCGCCTGGTGGAGGCGCTCCGAGTGGTCCGGCGCGCGGGTCGCTCGCCGTTGTTCAGCATCAAGTTCATCTACCAGGAAAGCCTCGATCAGCCCTTGTCGATCGACGGCCTGGACGTGCAGCCGGTGGCTGCCGGCAGGGCCGCGGCGGAGCTGGACCTGGTGGCCGAGTTCGTCAATGCGCCACAGGGCATCTACCTCGGCCTGAAGTGCGATGCAGGGCTCTACACCGCCGCGGACATGGCGTGCCTGTTCGAGCAGTTGCAGGCGGTGTTCGAGCTGATGGTGATCGATACCCAGGCGCCGCTGGTGGCGTTGCTGAACAAGGCACGGGATATCCAGTACCTGCACGAGCGAGACCAGCTGCAACAGCGCCAGGCCCTGCTCAAGCAACAGCACCCGATTCAGCGGCGCCGTCCAGGACGGGTGCCGGTCGAGTGAAGCCATATTGAAGAATCATGCAGGCGCGTGCGATCGCCGCGCCTGATACCGCGAATCGGAGGTGGGTAATGTCGAAATTCGAGTCTCAAGCCATACCGGCATTGGGCAAAGGACGGCGCAAGAGCTTGAGCCTGGACCAATCCAGCCTGGTGACGTTCACGCCGCTGTTCGAGAACAGCTCGATTCCCCTGCTGTGTACGCCGAACGTTCCTGGCGTGGGGCTGGCGCAGTGGGCCGGGGAAAACCGCGAGCTGCTCCAGGAAAAGCTCGACCGGCACGCAACGTTGTTGTTCCGCGGCTTCGCGGTGCAGGACATCAACGAATTCAACCAGTGCGTCGACTCGATTTCCGGTGGGGCGCTGGAGTACCTGTTCCGGGCCTCGCCGCGGACCCAGATCACCAAGAAACTCAACGTCTACAGCTCCACCGACTACCCGGCCGTGGAAAAGATCTTCCCCCACAACGAGCACTCCTATTCCCCGGTGTTTCCGCTGCACCTGTATTTCTACTGCGACGTGCCGTCGACCACCGGCGGCGAGACGCCATTTGGCGACACCCGGCATTTGCTGGCGCGGATCGATCCGCAGGTGCGCGAGGAGTTCCAACGCAAACGCGTGCTCTATGTGCGCAACTATGGCGACGGCATGGGGCTGCCCTGGCAGACCGTGTTCCAGACCGACAATCGCGCCGAGGTCGAGGCCTATTGCGCGAAAATCGGCGTGACCCCGGAGTGGAAATCCGGCAACCGCCTGCGCACCCGGCAGCAGGGCCCGGCCATGGTCCGGCATCCGCGTACCGGCGAGAGCGTGTGGTTCAACCATGCGACGTTCTTCAATGCCCTGACCCTGCCGGAGAGCATCCGCGACAGCCTGCTGGCGGAGTTCGCGCCCGAGGACCTGCCGCAAAACACCTTCTTTGGCGATGGCAGCCCGATCCCCGATGACTACATCACCCATCTGCAACAGCTCTATCGCGAAGTGATGGTGGAGTTTCCCTGGGAGAAGGGCGACGTCGTGATGCTCGACAACATCCTCACCCTGCACGCCCGCAACGAATATTCAGGCCCGCGCAAAATACTCACAGCCATGGCCGTCCCGCTGAAAAGCACCGACGTGGCCATTGGTTAAGGACATCAGCATGACCGACTTTTCCCCAGCAGAGACGTTTCAGATTTCGGCCCAGCAGGCCGCGATTCTTTCCCAGCAGCAGTACCTGGGCCAGCCGCTGGCGGCGCAGGCGCTCCTGTCCTTCGACGCGCCGCCCGAGCGTGCTGTGCTGGAGGCCGCACTGAACGAGGTGTGCCAGCGCCACGAAATCCTGCGCACCCGCTACCGGCAGGTGCCCGGCTTCAAGCAACCGGTGCAGGAAATCACCCCCCAGGTGCGCCTGCGCCTGTCGCTGGAAACGGGGCGCAGCCTGCAACAGGCCCGTGCCGAGGATCGCCTGGCCCTGACCGAGGTGCCCCTGGTGGCCTCGCTGCTGGATCGCCAGTTGCTGGTCAGCGTGGCCCTGGCCAGCTGTGACCGCCAGTCTTTGGCATTGCTGATGACCGAACTGCAGCAACTGTGCGCGGGAGGGCAGTTGCCAGCGTTCGACAGCCTGCAGTACGCCGATTACGCGGCCTGGCAGAGCGAGCTGGGGGAGGAGGCGATCGGTCGCGAAGGCCTGCAGTTCTGGCGCACTCTGTATGCCGGACAGCAGCCGGGCGTGCGCCTGCCGTTCGAGCGCCGCCTGGACTTTACGCCGCAGTTGCAGGAATGCCGCCTGGACACCGATCTGGCACCGGCATTGCGCCAATTGGCCAGTGCGGCCGAGCTGAGTGTCGAGGACAGCCTGTTGTTCCTCTGGGCCGGTTTCCTCGCCGGGCTGAGCCAGCAGGACTCGCTGTTGGTGGCGCTGACCGTGGACGGTCGCAGCGACCAGTTGCAGCAGACCCTGGGCCATTTCAGCCGGCGCCTGCCCGTGGCCGTCACGTTGCAGCCCCAAGCCACCTTGCAGGACAACCTGCAGGCGTTCCGTCATCAGCTGGACCTGAGCCGCTCCTGGCAGGATTGCCTGAACGAGCTGGAAGCGTTCGGCGCCGAGCAACCCCGTCCCCTGGACCTGGGTTGCTCCTACAGCGAAGGCGCCGAGGTGCAGGAGCTGTTCCTCGATCAGGCGTGCTTCGAGAAGTTGCACCTGCAGGCCCGGGCCGAGGCCGACCAGCTGTCGCTGCAACTGAGCTGGCAGCCCCATCTGCTGCCCGACGGCTTGCCAGCCGCCTGGCTCGAACAATTCGCCCAGTGGCTCAAAGCGGCCGCTGCGGACAGCAGTCTCAGCCTTGAGCAATTGCCGTTGGTCAGCGCTGATCAGGCGCAGCGCCTGTTGCAGGATTTCGATCGCAGCACGGACCTGAGCGCCGCCGATGCACCACTGCTGCACCAGCTGTTCGAAGAGGCGGCCCGGGCCTTTCCCGAGCGTGCCGCGATCCATGTCGATGGCCGGGAAATCACTTACGCCGAGCTCGACCGTCAGGCCAATCAGCTGGCCCACACCTTGCGCCAGCAAGGGGTTGCCAGCGATGCCATCGTCGGGGTCTATGGGGCGCGTTCCATCGAAATCGTGGTGGCCCTGCTGGGGATTCTCAAGGCCGGTGGCGCCTACCTGCCGCTGGACCCGGCCTATCCCAGCGAGCGCCTGTCCTTCATGCTCGAGGACGCAGCGGTGCGCTGCCTGATCAGCCTGCAACCCTTGCACCCGGACATCGTCTTGCCGGCCGAGCTGCCCCAGATCAGCCTGGACCCGCAGCTGTTGAGCGGCAGCGCCCAAGCGCTGCCGAGCCGCAGCACAGGCGATAACCTGGCGTACGTCATCTACACCTCGGGCTCCACCGGCAAACCCAAGGGCGTGATGGTGTCCCACACCAATGCCAGCACCTCGACCCTGGCCCGCGGCGCGTTCTACCAGGCGCCCCTGGACCGTTTCCTGATGCTGTCCTCGTTCTCCTTCGACAGCTCCGTGGCGGGGATCTTCTGGACCCTGAGCCAGGGCGCGACCTTGTACCTGCCCAGCGAAGAGCAGCACAAGGACCCGCAGCAGGTCGCCGAACTCATCGACGCGCAGCGGATTTCCCACTTCCTGGCCCTGCCATCGTTCTATGCGCAAATCCTCGAAGCCCTGCAGCAGCCATCACTGCGCTGTGTGATCGTGGCCGGCGAAGCCTGTCCGGTGGAGCTGGCCCTGCGGCACCGGGAACGGCTGCCCGAGACCTTGCTGGTCAATGAATACGGCCCTTCGGAAAGTGCGGTCTGGTGTTCGGCCTTCGCGGTGGAGCAGCCGCCTGTGGATGAGCGGGTGGCCATCGGTGGCGCTATCGCCGGTACGCGCCTGCGGGTGCTGGATGAAGAAGCCGAACTGGCCGGTATCGGTCGCGAGGGCGAGTTGTTCATCGGCGGTCCGGGCCTGGCCCGTGGCTACCTCAAGCGTCCGGCCCTGACCGCCAGTCGCTTCCTCCCGGACCCGTTCGCCAGCACCCCCGGCGCGCGCCTGTATCGCACCGGGGATCGGGTCAGCAGCTTGCCCCAGGGCACGCTGGACTACCTCGGCCGGATTGACTTCCAGCTGAAGATCCGTGGCTTTCGCATTGAGCTGGGCGAGATCGAGAGCCTGCTCGGGCAAGCTGCCAATGTGCGCGAAGCCGCTGTCGTGGCCCGGGACACGGCGGCCGGCAAACAGTTGGTGGCCTATGTGGTGCTGGCCCAGGTCGACGACCGCGAGGCCCAGGAGCAGGCCCTGCTGGCCCAGCTGCGCGAGCAGTTGCCCGAGTACATGGTGCCGTCGTTCCTCAGTGTCCTGGAGCGTTTCCCCCTGACCCCCAACGGCAAGCTGGACCGGAATGCCCTGAGCGCCCTGGAGTTGCAAGGCAGCGCCTATGTGGCGCCGCGCAACGAGCTGGAGGCCACCCTGGCCGCCATCTGGCAAGAGGCGCTGCAACTGGAGCGGGTCGGTGTGCATGACAACTTCTTTGCCCTGGGCGGCCACTCGCTGCTGGCCACGCGCATTCGCTCCAAGGTGCAAAGCGAGCTCAACCTGTCCTTGCCACTGCGTGTGTTCTTCGAGGGCGAAACGGTGGAGCTGCTGGCCCGACAGGTCGAGCTGCATCGTGATTCCGGGGTGACAGGGGACAAGGTCGATGCCTTGGAAGCCCTGTTTGCGGAGGCCCAGGAGTGATGAATCCGTTACCCGAGCGCATGCTGGCGCTGTCCAAGCGGTTCGCCGCGTTCAGCCCCCAGGAGCGTAGCGCCTTGCAGCGCAAGATGATCGAGCAGGGGCTGTCCCTGGACCTGTTGCCGATCCCTGGGCGCAGCGAGGACCAGACGCTGATGTGCGCGTCCTATGCCCAGCAGCGCCTGTGGTTTCTCTGGCAACTGGAGCCGACCTCCAGCGCCTACAACCAATTGGCGGTGCTGCGCTTGCAGGGCGACCTGCAGGACGCCGATCTGCAACGCAGTATCCAGTACCTGATCGACCGCCATGAAGTGCTGCGCAGCACCTTCAGCCTGCACGGCCAGCAAGTGATGCAGGTGATTCATCCGCAGCGCGAATTCCTCCTGCAGCGCCTGGATTACAGCCACCTTGAGGACGCCGGCCCACAGGTGGCCGAACAGGTGGCGGAGCAGGGCGAACGCCCCTTCGACCTGGAGCACGACCTGCTGTTGCGGGCGACCCTGATCAAGCTCGGGCCCCAGGAACATGTGCTGCTGTTCTGTACCCATCACATCATCAGTGATGCCTGGTCGCTGCCGATCCTGGTGGGCGAGGTGACCAGCGCCTATGAGCACTGGCGCCAATACCAGCGCGCGCCGGACCTGGCGCCGCTGGCGGTGCAGTACGCCGACTTCGCCGTTTGGCAGCGCCTGTGGCTGGAAGCCGGTGAAGCCGAGCGGCAGTTGCAGTACTGGCGCGAGCGCCTGGGCAGCGAACCCTTGACCCTGGAACTGCCTCTGGACCGGCCGCGCCCGCCGGTGCGCAGTGCCCGGGGCGGGCGCCACGCCATGGTCTTCGATCAGGACCTGGACCGCGGTGTGCGCGAACTGGCCGCGAGTACCGGTTGCACCCTGTTCATGGTGCTGCTGGCGTCCCTGCAGGTGCTGCTGCAGCGCTACAGCGGTGCCCGCAGCATTCGCGTGGGCACGCCGGTGGCCAACCGCACGCGGGCCGAAGTCGAGGGGCTGATCGGCTTTTTCGTCAACACCCAGGTGCTGCAGGCCGAGATCGACCCGCAGCAGTCATTCAGTGCCTTGCTGGCCCAGGTCAAGACCCGGGTGCTGGAGGCCCAGGCGCATCAGGACCTGCCGTTCGAGCAACTGGTCGATGCCCTGCAGCCTGAGCGCAGCTTGAACCAGAGCCCATTGTTCCAGGTGCTCTACAACCACCTGGCGGGGGACAATGAAGGCGCGCGGGTGGAGATTCCCGGGCTGAAGATCGAGGCCCTGGCCAGCGACAGCGAATCCGTGCGCTTCGACCTGACCTTCAACACTCATGAAGAAGGCGGGCGCCTGCAGGGGGCGCTGGTCTACGCCAGCGACCTGTTCGACCCGCAGACCATCGAGCAGATGGCCCGGCATTGGCACAACCTGTTGCAGGCGGTGGTGCGCGAACCGCAGCGTCGCCTGGGCGAACTGCCCATGCTCGATGCTGCAGAGCGCACGCAGATACTGGAGCAGTGGAACCTCGGCAGCGCCTTTGAGCGTCCACCCCTGTCGGTACCGGCCTGTGTCGAGGCACATGCGCTGCGCAGCCCCGATGCGCCGGCCGTGGTCTGCGCCGGTCAGCAACTGACGTATCAACAGCTCAATACGCAGGCCAACCGCCTGGCGCGTCAGCTGCGCGAGCGCGGCGTGGGGCCGGATGTGCTGGTGGGCATTGCCGCGCAACGCTCGATCGAGATGATCGTGGGCCTGCTGGCGGTGCTCAAGGCCGGCGGCGCTTACGTGCCTCTGGACCCCGAATACCCCCAGGAACGCCTAAACGGCATGATCGAGGACAGCGGGATTACCCAGTTGCTGGCCCAACAGCAGCTGATCGAGCGTTTTGCCGATCTGCCCGGGCTCTGTATCGAGCCCCTTGAGGATTCGCCGGCACGCCAGGCCCTGAGTGGCGACAACCTCGAACCCCTGACGGCTCCCGGGCACCTGGCGTATGTGATCTTCACGTCCGGCTCCACGGGTCGGGCCAAGGGCGTGACCATCAGCCACGGCGCCCTGGCCAACTACGTGGCGGCCATTCATCAGCGTCTGCCGCTGGCGTCGGCCCGCAGCATGGCGCTGGTGTCCACGCCGGCGGCGGACCTTGGGCACACGGTGCTGTTCGGTGCCCTGTGCGGCGGCCAGGCGCTGCATGTGATCAGCGCCGACCTGGCGGTGGACGGTGCGGGCCTGGGCCAGTACCTGCAACAGCAACAGATCGATGTGCTGAAAATTGTCCCCTCGCACCTGGCGGCGCTGTTGGGTGACGACAATGGCGCGGTGCTGCCACGTCAGTGCCTGGTGCTGGGTGGCGAAGCCTGCCCGGTGAGCCTGGTTGAGCGCATACAACGCCTGGCGCCGCAGTGCCGGATCGTCAACCACTACGGGCCGACCGAAAGCACCGTGGGCGCCCTGACCCAGGCCGTGGAGGGCGACTGGTCCCAGGCCGCCTCGATTCCCCTGGGCCGGCCACTGACCAATGTCCGCGCCTATGTGCTGGACAGCGAAGGCCAGCCGGCTGCCGTCGGCAGCCTGGGCGAACTGTATCTGGCCGGTGCCGGACTGGCCCGTGATTACCATCGGCGTCCTGAGCTGACCGCTGCCAGCTTCATCCCCGATCCTTTCGACCCGCAGGGCGGTGCCCGTCTGTACCGTACCGGCGATCAGGTGCGCTACCGCCGCGACGGCAGCATCGAGTTCTGCGGGCGCATCGACCAGCAGATCAAGATTCGTGGCTTCCGGGTCGAGCCGGGAGAGATCCAGGCTTGCCTGCACAGTCATCCCTGGGTGCGCGAGTGTGCGGTACTGGCTCTGGATGGACCCCAGGGCAAGCAGTTGGTGGCCTATCTGGTGTGCCAGCCCGGGCTCGACCCGGATCAGTGCAAGGAAGGGCTCAAGCAGCACATGAATGCGCAGCTGTCGGCCCATCAGGTGCCCAGCCACCTGCTGTTGCTGCCGGCGCTGCCCCTGAGCCCCAACGGCAAGCTCGATCGCCAGGCTCTGCCGCGCCCTGAGCAGGGTCGTCCGCAGGACCTCTACCGTGCGGCACAGAACCCCGTGCAACAGACACTGGTGGATATCTGGCAGGAGGTCTTGAACCAGCCGCGGATCGGTATCAACGACAACTTCTTCGAACTGGGTGGCGACTCGATCATTGCCATCCAGATGGTCAGCCGGGCACGCCAGGCGGGCTTGCAGATTTCCTCCCGGGACGTGTTCCGCTGCCAGAGCATTCTTGAACTGGCAGCGGTGGCCAAGCAAGGCACGGCCTTGCTCATCGATCAGGGACCGGTGCGTGGCCCGATGCCGCTGACGCCGATCCAGCAGGTGTTTTTTGCCAGTGACATTCCCCAGCGCCAGCACTGGAACCAGTCGCTGCTGCTGACCCCACGCGAGCCGCTGCAGGTGCCGCTGCTGGAGCGCGCTCTGAACCAACTGCTGGTGCAGCACGATGCCTTGCGCCTGAGGTACCGGCAGCACGCCGGCCTCTGGCAGGCCGAACACCAGGAGCATCCCGAGCCGGTCAGCCTCTGGCGGCAGCGGGTGGCGGATGCCGCAGCGATTCAGGCACTGGGCCAACAGGCCCAGAGCAGTCTCGACCTGGAACAGGGACCGTTGTTGCGCGCGGTGCTGATGGACCTGGACGATGGCAGCCAGCGTTTGTTGCTGGTCATTCATCACCTGATGGTGGACGGCGTGTCCTGGCGGATTCTGCTGGAGGATCTGCAAAGCCTTTATCGGCAGTTGGCCGAGGGGGCGGCGCCGGTCCTGCCGTCCAAGACCAGTGCTTTCCAGGATTGGGCCGTGCACCTGCAAGACTGGGCGCAGCGCCTTGGGCACACCGACGAACTCGATTACTGGTGCCGGCAACTGGAGCAGGCGCCTCAGGGCCTGCCCCTGGACTATCCCGCCGGGGCGAACCTGGCGTGCCATGGCACGGCGATCAACGCCCGGCTGCCTCGGGAACTGACCAGCCAGCTGTTGCAGGAGGCCCCCAAGGCCTATCGCACACAGATCAACGATCTGTTGCTGGCCGCCCTGGCGCGGGTGATCTGCCGTTGGACCGGGCATTCGCAGATGCTGGTGCAGTTGGAAGGTCACGGGCGCGAGGAACTGTTTGCCGATGTCGACCTGTCGCGTTCGGTGGGCTGGTTCACCAGCCTCTATCCGCTGTGCCTGACGCCGGCGCAGTCACTCTCGGATTCGATCAAGGCGGTCAAGGAGGACTTGCGTCGGGTCCCGGCCAATGGCCTGGGTTATGGCGCGTTGCGTTACCTGGGGCAGGACGCGGTCCGCGAACGCCTGCAGGGGCTTGCGCAGCCGCGGATCACCTTCAACTACCTGGGGCAGTTCGACCAGAGCTTCGACTCGCAGTCACTTTTGGCTCCGGCGCCGGAAGCGGCCGGTGACGAACGTCACCACGAGGCGCCACTGAGCAATTGGTTGACGGTCAACAGCCAGGTCTATGGGGGCGAACTGTCCCTGAGCTGGAGCTTCAGCCATCAGTTGTTCAAGCCGCAGACGGTTCAGCGCCTGGCCGATGATTACCTGTTGGAACTGCAGGCACTGATCGAGCATTGCACCCTGGACACCTCGGCTGGTGTCTCGCCGTCGGACTTCCCCCTGGCCGGGTTGAACCAGGCTCAGCTGGATGCGCTGCCGGTGGCCCCACGAACCATCGTCGACCTGTATCCCTTGTCGCCGATGCAGCAGGGCATGCTGTTCCACACCCTCTACGAGCAGGCCAGCGACGATTACGTCAATCAGGTCCGGGTGTCGGTGCAGGGCTTGGACCCGCAGCGTTTCCGCCGGGCCTGGGAAGATGCCCTGCAGGCCCATGACATCCTGCGTACCTCTTTCCACTGGCAAGCGGAGCTGGAGCAACCGGTGCAGATTGTCCAGCGTCAGCTGGCGCTGCCGTTCCGGGTGCTCGACTGGTCGGCCGGGCAGGCCACCGAGCCGGCCCTTGAAGCTCTGGCCGGCGAAGAGCGCAGCCTGTGTGCGCATTTCGATCGTGCACCGCTGTTGCGCCTGTGCCTGGTACAGACCACGGCCCAGGACTACCAACTGATCTACACCAACCACCACATCCTGATGGATGGGTGGAGCAGTTCGCAGTTGATGAGCGAGGTCCTGCAACGCTACGCCGGGGTGGTGCCGCCACAGGCTCCGGGGCGTTATCGCGACTACATCCAGTGGCTGCAACGCCAGGACCTGAGCGCCTGTGAAAGTTTCTGGCGCGAGCAACTGGGGCGTTTGTCGACCCCGACCCGCCTGGCGGGCAGCATCGCCCTGGAGAACCCGGGCGCGGATGCCGGCCATGGCGAGTTCCACCATGATTGGACCCAGCCGTGGACCGAGCGCTTGGTGGCCTTCGCCCGGCAGCAGAAAATCACCGCCAACACCCTGTTGCAGGCGGCCTGGCTCCTGCTGTTGCAGCGCTATACCGGACAGAGCACCGTGGCCTTTGGCGCGACGGTGGCGGGGCGTCCTTCGGAGCTGCCGGGGATCGAGCAGCAGATCGGTCTGTTCATCAATACCTTGCCGGTGATCGCCACCCCCGATGCGCAGATGAGCGTGGCACAGTGGCTGCAACAGGTGCAGGCGCACAATCTGCAACTGCGCGAATACGAACATACGCCGCTCAACGATATCCAGCGCTGGGCCGGCAGCAGCGGTGAAGCGCTGTTCGATACCCTGCTGGTTTTCGACAACTACCCGGTGGCCCAGGCCCTGGAGCAGGAGGAGGCTTCCAGCGTGCGCTTCGGTGCCGTGCACAGTCGTGAACGCACCAACTATCCGTTGTCGGTGGCGGTGGCGCTGGAGCAGCGCCTGAGCATCAGCTACGGCTATGCCCGGGAGGCCTTCAGCGCGGCGGTGATCGAGCGCCTCAACGGCCATCTGCTGCACCTGCTGGCGCAGCTGATTGATAACCCCCAGTTGCAACTGGGCGCCATCGAGCTGCTGACCCCGGCCGAGACGGCGAGCCAATGCGTAGCGCCCGTCGCGCCGGGGATCGAGCCGGCGGTACACGAGAGCATCGGTGCCCTCGCACAACGCTGGCCGGAGCGTCAGGCGGTGCTGTTTGCCGGGCAGCGCTTCACTTACGGTGAACTGGATCGCCGGGCCAACCGCCTGGCCCATGAACTGGTGGCCCGCGGGGTCGGCCAGGAGGTCCGGGTCGGCGTGGCCCTGCCCCGGGGCGAGGGGCTGCTGGTGGCCTTGCTGGCGGTGCTCAAGGCCGGCGGTGCCTTCGTGCCGCTGGACCTGAGCTACCCAGCCGACCGCCTGGCCTACCTCATGGCGGATTCCGGCATGGCCCTGTTGCTCAGTGACAGCGAGTCGTTGCAGCGCCTGCCTTCGGCCGCCGGTCTGGCGGTGCTCGATCTGTCGCGCCTGGAGGTCGGGCAGCATTCGCTGACCGCGCCTGCGGTGACGGTGGCGCCAGAGAGCCTGGCGTATGTGATCTACACCTCGGGCTCCACCGGGCAGCCCAAGGGCGTGACCGTGGCCCATGGTCCGCTGGCGATGCACTGTCGCACCACCGGCGAACGCTATGGCATGACGCCCGATGACTGTGAACTGCACTTCCTGTCGTTTTCCTTCGACGGCGCCCATGAACGCTGGCTGACCGCCTTTGTCTGCGGTGCCAGCCTGCTGCTGCGTGACGACAGCCTGTGGACCCCGGAGCAGACCTGTGAAGCGATTCGCAGCCATGGCGTGACCATGGCCGGCTTCCCGCCGGCGTACCTGCATCAGTTGGCGGAGCATGTGCAGCGGGTCGGCAATCCGCCGCCCATGCGCCTCTACAGCTTTGGCGGCGATGCCATGCCTCAGGCCAGCTTCGAGCTGGTCCAGCAGGTGTTGCGTCCCCAGTACATGATCAACGGTTACGGGCCCACCGAAACCGTGGTCACGCCGCTGGTGTGGAAAACCGCTGCCGGTGAGCCTTGCAAGGCTGCTTATGCGCCCATCGGCCATTGCGTCGGCGAGCGCAGCGCCTATGTCCTGGATGCCGATCTCAATCCCTTGCCAGTGGGGGTCGCCGGAGAGCTGTACATCGGCGGCAATGGCTTGGCGCGAGGCTACCTGAAGCGTTTCGCCCAGACCGCCGAGCGCTTTGTTCCCGATCCCTACAGCCCCTTGGGGGGACGCCTGTATCGCACCGGGGACGTGGTGCGCCAGGGCAGTGACGGGGTGTTCGAGTACCTGGGGCGTATCGACAACCAGGTGAAGATCCGCGGCTTCCGCATCGAGCTGGGTGAAATCGAAGCGCGGCTGATGGCCCATGAGCAGGTCAGCGAGGCGGTGGTTCTGGCCCAGGACACCGCCCATGGCCGGCGTCTGGTGGCTTATCTGGTGACGGCCGCGACCGCGCTTGAGGACGAGCAAGACCAGGAAAGGTTGCGTGAAACCCTGCGCCAGACGTTGAATGCCTGCCTGCCCGATTACATGGTGCCGTCCTATTGGCTGTTCCTCGAACGCTTGCCGCTGTCGCCCAATGGCAAGCTGGATCGCAAGGCGCTGCCCATGCCGGAAATGGCCCAGGCCAGCCACGCCTATGTGGCACCGCGCAGCGATCTGGAGAAGCGCCTTGCACAGATCTGGCAGGACGTGCTGAAGCTGGCGCAGGTCGGTCTGACCGACAACTTCTTTGAGCTGGGCGGGGACTCGATCATCTCCCTGCAGTTGGTCAGTCGAGCGCGTCAGGCCTCGATCCGCTTTACCCCCAAGGACCTGTTCGAGCAACAGACCATCGGAGGGCTGGCGGCGGTGGCGCAGTGCGGGGTGCAGGACGACATCGACCAGGGACCGGTGACCGGCGACATGCCGCTGCTGCCGATCCAGCGTCTGTTCTTTGCCGAGCCGATACCCCAGCGGCACCATTTCAATCAGTCGGTGCTGCTGATTCCGGCCACGCCCTTGAACCCGCTGGCCCTGAAGCAGGGCTTGCGGGCCTTGCTTGAGCATCACGACGGATTGCGTCTGCAGTTCCAGCAGGGGAGCGCAGGCTGGAGTGCCAGCCATGGTCCGCTGGATCAGTCCGGGCCCGGTCCGGACCTGTTGTGGCAGGCCGAAGCCGCCAACGCCGCCGAGCTGGAGCTACTCTGCGAGAAGGTCCAGTGCAGCCTCGACCTGCAGCGCGGGCCTTTGTTGCGGGCGCTGTTGGTGACCCTGGCGGACTCCACTCAGCGCTTGTTGCTGGTGGCCCATCACCTGGTGGTGGATGGCGTGTCCTGGCGGCTGCTGTTCGAAGACCTGCAAAGTGCCTACACCCAGGCGCTGGCCGGGCAAGCGGTGCAGTTGCCTGCCAAGAGCAGTTCTTATCAGGCCTTTGGCCGACGCCTGCAAGCGTATGCCCATGGGCCCGAGGCCCGGGCCGAACTGGCCTACTGGCACGCGCAACTTTCGGGTGCACAGGCATCGTTGCCTGGGGTTGAACCCGGCACCCAGGCCTTGAGCCGCGACGCCGGCAGCGTGCAGGTCCAGCTCGATGCCGCGACCACCCAACGCTTGCTGCAACGCGCTCCGGCCGCCTACCGGACCCAGGTCAACGACCTGTTGCTGGCGGCCCTGGCCCAGGTCATGGGGCAGTGGACCGGACAGCCTTCGACCCTGATCCAGCTGGAAGGCCACGGGCGTGAGCAACTCTTCGAGGACCTGGACCTGAGCCGCACCGTGGGCTGGTTCACCTCGGTGTTCCCGGTGCGCCTGAGCGCCGGGGATAGCGCCGAGTCTTCGATCAAGCGGATCAAGGAACAGCTGCGGGCGATCCCCAACAAGGGGATCGGCTACGGTGCCCTGCGTTACCTGGGGGATACCGCCAGTCGCGAGGCGTTGCAGGGGCTTGCCCAGCCTCGGGTCACCTTCAACTACCTGGGGCAGTTCGACGGCAGTTTCGATGATCCTCAGGCGCTGTTCATTCCGGCGCCCGAGGCCCATGGCGCGGATGCCAGTATCGATGCGCCCCTGGGCAACTGGCTGTCCATCAGCGGCAAGGTGTACGACGGTCAATTGCGCCTGGACTGGAGCTTCAGTCAGCGCATGTTCGACAGTGCGCAGATCGAGTCACTGGCCCAGGACTATGTCCAGGCGCTGCAGGCACTGGTGGAGCATTGCTGCCAGGCCCGCGGCGGCGTCACGCCATCGGACTTCCCGCTGGCGCGGCTGACTCAGGAACAGCTCGACGCCCTGACGCTGGTGCCGGCGCAGATCGAGGACATCTACCCATTGGCGCCGATGCAGCAGGCCTTGTTGCAGCATGAGTTGCAGGAGCATGAGGCGGGGGATTTCGTCAACCAGATGTGCATGGATGTGCAAGGCGTCGACCCGCAGCGACTGCGTCAGGCCTGGCAGCAGGCCATGGATACCCATGAGATCCTGCGCAGCCGTTTTGTCTGGGGCGGGTCCCTGGTGCAGCCGCTGCAGGTGGTCCACAAGCAGGTCGAGGTGCCGTTCCAGGAGCTCGACGGCACTGTGTTGAGCAGCGATGCGCTGGAGCGTCTGGCCCTGGCTGACCGGCTAAAGGGCTTCGACCTGGCCCAGGCGCCGTTGCTGCGTCTGCAGGCGATCAAGCTGGGGGAGGGACGCTACCGGCTGATCTGTACCAACCATCACATCCTGTTGGACGGCTGGAGCGGGTTCCAGTTGTTCAACGATGTGCTGGCGGCCTACACCGGGCAGGCCATCAGTCACCGACCGGCTGGCTACCATGACTACATTGCCTGGCTGCAGGCCCGTGACCAGCAGGCCGACGAACGCTTCTGGCGTGAACAGCTCAAGCCACTGAAGGTGCCGACCTTGCTCAGTGCTTGCGCGATGGCCCAGGGTGATCGGCAGCGGGGTGGGCATCGCCAGCATTACTTCGAATTCGACGAGGCCCAGACCGAGCAACTGACTCGTTTCGCCCGGCAGCAGAAGATCACCGCCAACACCCTGGTGCAGGCGGCCTGGCTGTTGCTCCTGCATGTGCATTGCGGTCAGTCGACGGTGGCCTGCGGCGCCACCATCGCCGGACGCCCGCCACAGCTCAAGGGCATTGAGCAGCAGTTGGGGCTGTACATCAACGATGTGCCGCTGGTGGCCCGTATCGAGCCAGAGCAGAGCGTGGGTGACTGGCTGCAAGCGCTGCAAGGACGCAACTTGCTGATGCGTGAGCATGGCTACAGTGCCTTGAGCGATATCGAACGCTGGGCCGGGTTGCCGGGCGGGGAGTTGAGCGACACGGTGATCGTGTTCGAGAACTATCCGGTCAGTGCGGCGTCGGCCGGTGGTGATGTCGGTGATTTGCGTCTGGAGAGCATGCACAGTTTCGAGCAGACCAGTTCGGCGTTGACCTTGTATGTCGAGCTCAAGGGGCAGTTGCAGTTCCACTATGACCATCGGCTTGAGGCCTTTAGCGAGGCGGCGGTGCAGGGGGTGAATCTGCAACTGGTGCAGTTGCTTGGGGTGTTGGCAGATGGTTCGCCGGCGCGCTCGCTGGCGCAGGTGTTGGCGCAGCTGGGTGGGACTCGGTCTCAGCGGGAGGTGCGGGTGGGGGCTTAGGTATAGGACATTGGAGTGAAGGGCGGGAGGGCAGGTGACTGTTCTCCCGTTTTTTTTGGATGGGGGAAATCTGGTGGTGGTTGGGCTTTTGCGGCGGGGGTTGGAGTGCAGATCCATTGCTGCGGGGGTGCTGGCTGGCGGTTAGGGGGCTTATCCATTGCTGCGGGTGCGGCGGCTGGCGGTTTTGCCCTTACGGCGAGTCACTTTGGGGCCCCAAAGTAACCAAAGGGCTTTGCCCCTCCACTCGGTGCCTCGCCTAGGCTCGGCATGCCCGAACTCCGGCATTGATCCGTGGGCCGCCGCCACCGGCCATCCTTGGCCGGGTGGCGGCTAACCCGGCATCCCTGCCGGGTTACCCACGGCTCAATGCCTGCGTTCGGCCATCGTGGTTAACGGGGCGTTCAGATCAAGATCAAGAGCGTGACGGCGGCCTGCCGGCCGGCCTGAAGCTAAGGGTGGGGTGCGTTTGTGTAGGAGCTGGCTTGCCAGCGAAGGCGTCCGCCCAGGCGACGCATGACTTGCGGGCCTCTTCGCCGGCAAGCCGGCTCCTACGAAAATCCAATACCAATGCGTATGCCGAAGACTGAGGGCGAGACATCAGGTCGATGCTGGCGCCTCGGGCAAAAAAAATCCCCGCACCGGTGACCGGGGCGGGGAGGGGTTCAACCAAGGGGAATCAGAAGCTGTATTTGACGTTGAACATGACGTTGCGCGGGTCGCCGTAGTAGACCGAGTTGTAGGTGCCGATACCGCTGTAGTAGTTGCGGTCGAAGACGTTGTTCAGGTTGACCGTGGCCTTGAGGTTCTGGTTGAAGTCGTAGCTGCTCATCAGGCCCACCACGGCGTAGCTGGCACGGGTGAATTTGTGGCTGGGCAGTTGGTTGTAGGCGGCATCGACGAAGCTGTTGTCGACGAAGGAGGTCGAGCTCTGCCATTGCATGTTGCCGCCTACGGTGACTTTGTTCAGTTCGGCAGGCAGGCGATAGGTGGTGGCTACCTTGAACAAGTGCTGTGGCTGGGTGGTGGCCACGCGCTTGTTCTTGGCGTCGTAGGATTCCTGGTAGACGTAGCCGGCGTTGACGTTCCAGTCCGGCAGCACTTCACCGGCCATTTCCAGTTCGATGCCGTTGGTGGTGGCGCCCTTGATCGCGCGCATGGCCTCGAAGCCGTCAACGCCCATGACGCCGGTATTCTCGCCCAGGTTGTCCTGCTTGAGCTGGAACAGCGCCAGGCTGGCGTTCAGGCGACGGTCGAAGTATTCACCCTTGACCCCCACTTCGTAGCTCTGCCCGGTGAGCGGCTCCAGGGACTTGCCGCTGACGTCCAGGCTGTAGGGCTGTGGCTTGAAGATGTCGGTGTAGCTGGCGTAGACCGTGTGGTAGTCGTCCAGGTCATAGGTGATGCCGGCATAGGGAATGACTTCCCCGGAGTTGGTGGTGGAGATGCGCGGCAGTTGGCGCAGGGCGTTGACCCGATCGATCTGCCAGTCGTAGTCGGTGACCCGGGCACCGAGTATGAAGTTCAGGGCGTCGGTGGGTTTGAGGATCACCGCTGCGTAGGAGACTTTCTGGGTGCTCTTGATGTCGAAGGTCGACCACCAGGCCCAGTCGGTCGGGTAGGGCATGCTGTTGTTCCAGTTCAGCACGTCGTCGATGACTCCAGTGGTGGTGCCGTCGATACGCTTGGAGCGGGTGGTGGCGTGGGAATAGTTGTAGCCCAGCACCAGTTCGTGGGTGCGCCCAAACAGCGCGAACGGACCCTTGGCGTAGGCATCGAAGGATTTCTCGTCGCTGTTGGAGCCGAAGTTGGCCACGCCGCCCGGCGGCAGGTAGCCATAGTCCTGGCTGTTGTCGAGGTTGACGTGCTCGCTGGACATGCCGGCGATGATTTCCCGCGAGGTGTACTTGCGTGTGTTGACCGTCGCCTTGAAGGTCCAGTCGTTGTCGAACTGGTGATCGAGGCCGACAAAGGCGTGCTGGGTTTCCTGGTTGCGGTAGGCGAACTTGTCCGCCGGGTTGGTGGAACGGGAGAACTTGATCCGATTACCGTTCTTGTAGAACACCGGCAAGCTGGTGTTGGTCGTGGCGTCGTTGTTGTTGTTCTGGAAGTCGTAGCCGACGCTGAGGGTGGTGGCGTCGCTCAGGTCGCCTTCGAGAATGCCGTAGAAGACATTCTGTTCACCTTTCTGATAGTCGATGAAGCTGTTGCGCTTGCCGGTGCCGGCCACCATCCGTCCGCGTATCGCACCGCCTTCCACCAGCGGGCCGGAAACGTCCACTTCGCTGGTGTAGCGGTCCCAGGAACCGGCGCCAGCGGCGACGTGGCCCTGGAATTCCCGGGTGGGGCGCTTGCGCACCATGTTGATCACCCCGGACGGATAGCCGATGCCGTTGACCAGGCCGGTGGCGCCCTTGAGCACTTCGATGCGGTCGTAGATCAGGGTGTTGCCGATGCTGTAGTTGTCGCGGATGTTGCCGCCGTCGGTGCCCAGGCTGGGAATGCCGTCGTACTGGAAGTTCTGGATTTCAAAGCCCCGCGAGTAATACACGTAGCCTTCGGAGCTCTCGCGGTTGACCGTGATCCCGGGGGTCTGCTGCATGACGTGCGCCAGTTCGGTCAACCCTTGGTCATCCATCTGCTGGCGGGTGATGACGCTCACCGACTGCGGCGTTTCACGCAGGGACAGGTCCATGCGCGTGGCCGAGTTGCTTTGCCCGGTGGTGTAGGAACCAGTCCCCTCAGTGGTGCTCCCCAGCCCCTGAGTGGAAATGTTCATGGTCCCCAGCTCCACAGCCCCACTGCTTTGCACCAGGGTCACGGTGTTGCCTTGGCGCTGATAACTCACCCCGGTCCCGCGCAGCAGTTGCGACAGGGCCTGGTCGGGCTGCAAGGCGCCCTTGATCGCCGTGCTGCGCTTGCCCTGGACGCTGTCCTGGTTGTAGAGCACTTGCAGGTCGGCTTGCTGGCCGAATGTCTGCAAGGCGCTGCCCAGTGACTGTGCAGGAATATCGAAATTGGCTTGCTGGGCCTGTACCTGGGCGGCACAGGGCAGCGCCAATACGGCCCCAAGCAGATAGGGACGCAAGCTCGGCCGCAGCGCATGGCGCATGAGCAGGGCTGTTTTCAGGGGGGTGAGTCCAAGAGGTGCTGGCATGTTCATTTGCTCTTATTAAGCGGCAATGGGAATTCGTTTTAAATGTGAATGTTTCTCAAACTTGTTATGAGACGTTCGACTTCCCGAAAACCGGAAAGCCGAGACGAAAAAAATCAAGCCGGTTCGAGTTCGCAACTGACCTTGCCCGCTTCCATGCGCACCAACTGGTCGGCAATGTCGAAATAGCGATCGTCGTGGGAGATGACGATGATGGTCTTGCCCAGGCGTTTGAGGTCCGGCAGCAGCTCGGTGTAGAAAATGCGCCGGAAGGTCGGGTCCTGGTCGGCGGCCCATTCGTCGAACACCAGCACCGGGCGTTCTTCGATCCAGGCGTTGACCAGCGCCAGTCGCTTGCGTTGCCCGGTGGACAGGTCGGTGGTGGTGAAGGCCCCGTCGCGGATGCTCACCTTGTGCCCGATCTCCAGGCGGCGCAGATACTGTTCGGCCTCTTCGGGCAGTTGTTCGCCACCCTGGACCAGGTCATCGAACAGGTAGTAGTCGGCAAAGATGGTGGTGAACAGTTGTCGATAGTCGTCGCGGGTCTCGGCGGTGACAGGGCGGCCGTTGAGGCGGATCTCGCCTTCCTGGGGTCGGTACAGGCCCAGTAGCAGCTTGATCAGGGTGGTCTTGCCGCAGCCGTTCTCGCCAACGATGAAGACGATGTCGCCCTGCTTGATCCGCAGGTTCACCGGGCCCAGGGCAAAGGGCGCGCTGCCTTCGACGGCCGGGAAGGCGTAGCGCACATCGTGCAGTTCCAGGCTGTGCACAGTCTGGGCTTGGCTCGCGGTTTCACTGAGCAGCAGGTGCGGTTCGGGGGAGGAGAAGCGCTCGGACAGTTCGGCGATGCGGCGGAAGGCCACCTGGGCGCGGCTGACAATCGGCAGGTTGCCGATCAGCAACTCCAGGGGGCCCTTCATGTACAGCAGCACCAGGACGAAACCGCTCATCACTGCGCGGTCGTTGTTGGGCCAGAAGGACTGCAGGGCCAGGGCCAGGCCGATGACCACGAAAAACAGCATGGAGCCGAAGGTCTTGGCGACGATGAAAATGTTCACCGACTCGATCTGTTTGTTGCAGATGTGCTCGGCGCTGTGCTTGATCCGCTGGTTGAACATGCGGTTGCGGCGCGGCCGGTGGATGCGCAGTTCCTTGGCGCCGTCGGCAATGGCGTTGTAGTGCTTTTGCAGGTTGTCCTCTTCATCCCGGGCGTCCATGAAGCCCTTGATGCCCTTGGTCTGCGCGACAAACTGCACGCTGCAGCCAATCACGATGGCCACCAGCATCAGCAGGAACATCGGCCATGAGAGCAGGGCCAGGTAACCCAGGCAGCCCAGGGTCACGGTCAGGGAAATGGCCAGTGGCGCAAAGGCGAAGGCGAAGTCGCTGATGGTGTCGATGTCGTGGGTCAGTACCGGGATCAGGCGATGGCTGCGATAGCGTTCGATCTGCTCGATGGGCGCGCTGAGGACTTTTTCCCCCAGGTCTTTGCGCAGCTTGCTGATGATGTGCTGGCCGACGTAGTTGCTGCCGATGTCCGACAGAATCGAACACAGCAGCGCCAGCAGGCACAGCCCGGCGAAGGTCAGGACCACGCCGCGACTGAGGCCGTCGGCGCCGTTCAGGGCCTGGTTGATGGTCGCCAACAGGACGGTGATGCTCAGGCCGCCGATGATGCCCAGCACGATCGATACGGCCACGGTGGGCCAGAAAGGTTTGAGCAGGCCCAGCAGGTCACGGATGGCGCTGCGGCTACGCGGAGGGCTGTTCATGATGACTCCTGGTTCAAGCACGGATAAGGGCGGGTGAGAGGCGGTTTGCGTTGGGGCATGGGGGCCGGGGTGCAGCCGTCGGGTTCATCTGGTGCGCTTCCTCTGGAATGGATCGAGATACGGGCAAGGGGCCGGGGTGCACAGCGCGACGCGGCGTGCAGTGCCGTGCGCTTCAATGCCGGGCTTGAGGAGGCTGTCGCGTTCGGGACGGGGCTTGACTCAAGACCGTTGCAGAGAAGACGAAGTGGCGCTGGGGGGATTTAGCGCAGGCCTGGCGTCGCGCCGTGCGTCGGTCGCTGCAGGGAGGCTGCAGCGACCGCTGGATCAGCTCAAAGTGGTCGATCGAAGAAGAACTCGCGCTCCAGGCGCAGCAGGGCGGCTTTCTTGTGGGCCAGTTGAATGTCCTTCAAGTGACCGAAGCCCTGGGACTTGAGGAAGTCGATCTGCCGGTCATGGTCGATGCGCGGTTCGCCAAGGATGCGCTGGGTGCGTGGATCATCCAGGAACATGTAGTGCATCAGCGAATTGAACCAGCCCTTGAGCTTGCCGATGCCCTGGTGCTTGTTCTCGCCCACCACCACGTGCCAGCCGCGGTCGTGGTCCTGCACGTCGTAGTAGGGGGCGATGCGGTCTTCCTTGCACCAGTAGACTTCGAAGTAGGCGAAAGGCTCGTCGTCGTAGCAGCCGATCAACGGATGGACCCGCGGGTCGGCGAGCATGTCTTGCAGATAGGCGGCGTGCTCGTCGAGGCTGCCGGCCTGCTCCCAGAAGAACGCCACCTGCTCCAGGTTCATCCAGCGATTGAAGGCTTGCAGGTCACGGTCCGGATCGATGGTGCGCAGGCTGAACTCGGTGTTGAGCCCCGGCAGTCGACGGCGGTACACCTCGCCCTGGGGCAGTGGCGGGCGTTGTGGGTGACGTTTCTCGCCGCTGAACTGGTAGAAGGGCGCGGTGTGGGCGCTGGCCGGAGCGCTGAGCCAGGGCAGCGGGTGCTGCCAGAAGGTGCTGCGTCGGCACTGTAGCTCCACCTGGTGGGCATCGGCGGCGAGCAAGGTGTCAAAGACCCCCTGGCGGATGGCTGACACGGCAAAGTCGCGGCTGGCACGCAGGCGAACCCGCACCTGGGCGGACTTTTTCTTGTAGCAGAAATGCCCGCCGAGCAAGGCCAGCAGTGCGCTGGCCGGGTAGTTGGGGGCAATCTCGCCGGCGATCTCGATCAGTTCGCCATCGCTGCGAAAGGTCAGTGCCGCGAAGCCCTCGGTGTGCAGGCTGCCCTGGTTCTCTTCGGCGTCATGCACGCTGGCGGTGGAACCGTCGCTCAGCGACAGGGTGAACAAAGCTGCTTTCATGGTGTGTCTCCGTCAGTCGATGAGGGGGAAGGTCAAAGGTCGCGGGCAACCCGGAACCCCAGCCAGTCACCACGATCGGTGGGGTAGATGTTGTTGCGGTTGCCTGAGCGGGAAAAAATCGGCGCTTCGGTCCAATCGTTGCCGCGCATCTGCAGGACGCTGCAGTTGGGCTCGGTCCAGGCGCTGCCGTCGGTGGGGGCGCCGACATAGTTTTCATGCCAGCAGTCGGGGGTGAACTCGTAGACATTGCCGTGCATGTCGTAGACGCCGAAGGCGTTGGCGGGGAAGGAGCCGGCTGGTGAGGTGAAGCTGAAGCCGTCTTCCGGGCCGTAGGTGTTGGCGTACTTGGCGATGCTGTACTCCTTGCCCTCGTCGAAAGGGAAGGGGAAGGGGCCGGTACTGCCGGCGCGGGCCGCGTATTCGCGCATGGCTTCGCTGACGATGAAGTAGTGCTGGCCGGTGCGCTTGGACAGCCAGGCGGTGTAGGCCTGGGCTTCGTTGAAGTCCATGCATACCGCCGGTTGGCGCGGACCGACTTCGTAGCGGGGTTTGCCGGCCTTGCATTCGCGGCCAGGGCGCGTGTCGCCGTCGGGCATCTGGTAGCCGGTTTCCTTCAGGTAGGTCGCCCATTCGCCGGCCAGGACCTGGAAGCGTCCGATGGCGAATGGCTTGGCGAAGGTCACTTCATGCATCGGACCTTCGTCCTCCTGGCGGCCGACCTCGTCAGCGGGGGTGCCCATGGTGAAGGTGCCGGCGGGCAGCACCACCATTTCCGGACAGTCCTTGCAGTCCTTGAACACCTTGCCCGGCTGGGGCGAGGCGGCGGCCTGGGCGGCGGTCGGCAGGAACAGGCTCAACAGCAGGGCCAGGGAGAGACTGGCCAGGGGCGGGCGGAGGGCGGTGCTCAGTGAATGCTGTTTCATCATGACTCTCTTTTTAAAAGTGACGCAGGGCGCAAGGAGGAGCGGTTTCAGACCTTTTTGCGCAGCAGGTCCATGAAGCGATCGATCTGTTGTTCGTCGTTGAGCAGGCCAGGCGCGGTACGGATCACCGGACCGACGTCGCGGTCCACGGCATCGACCACCACCCGATTGGCCATCAGGTAGGCGGCGAATTTGTCGCAGTCCTGATTCTTGATCCGGAAGAAGGTGAAGCCCGCTGACAGCTCGGGGCTCAGGGGGGTGACCAGCTCCACTTGGGGCAGCTCCTGCAGACGTTGCTTGAGGTAGCTGTTGAGGGCGTGGATGCGCGCCTGGACCTGGGCCTTGCCCAATTGCAAATGCAGCTTGAAGGCTTCATCCAGGGCCCAGCGGTGTTCAAAGGCGTGGTAGCCGCCGGGGGTCATGCTGGTGGCGAAATTGTTGTCCTCGGAAAAGGTCGGCACGCTGGGGGTAACGTCCTTGAGCTCCTCGGAACGGGCACAGATGATCCCGGTGCCGCGAGGGCCGAACATCCACTTGTGGGTGCCGGAAATGAAGTAGTCGCAGTGCATGTCGGGGAAGTCCAGGTTGTCCACGCCAAACCCGTGGACCCCATCCACCACATAGATGATTCGGTCTTTGTCGTTGCGGTTGCGGTTGAACTCGTCCACCAACTGGCCGATCTCGCCGATCGGCAGTTTCACGCCGCTGCCCGACTGCACCCAGGTCATGCCCAGGACTCGGGTATTGGGGCGGATACTGCGCTTGATCGAGTCCAGGATTTCATCTTTGGACACCCGGTGCGGGTCCTTGAACAGGCTGATCTTGCGCACCTGGGTGCCTTGCTTGCGCACGCGATATTCCAGGCTGTACTCGGTGGCGTAGTGTTCGTGCACCGTGGTCAGGATCTCCTGATCGGGCCGCACGTGAAGGCCGCCATAGATCATCGCCAGGCCTTCGCTGGTGCTGCCGGTGAGGGCGATCTGGCCGGGCTTGGCTTGCAGGTAGCGACCCGCCCATCGACGCACCTCGGCCTCGCGTTTCCAGGGTTCCTGCAGGTCCCAGTCCATGGCCAGCCCGGGGTTGCGGTCGATATTGGCGCGATGCCGTTCGATGGCTTCACGCACGGGCCTTGGGTGCGAGGTCACCAGGAAGTTGGAAAAGTGAATGGAGTCCGGGTCCTGGTCGAACAGCAGGCGCAATTGCGCCCATGGGTCCTTGGGCGTGGGCGCCGGGGCGCTAGCGCTGGTGCCGGACGCGGCCAGGGCGCCGGCGCCCAGAGGCAGGCCGGCGGCGAGGATGCCGGCCTGTTTGAGAAATGTACGGCGATCGGTCATGAGCTCATTTCACTGGTTGGCAAAAGGGGGGATCAGCGATTGGCCAGGGGCTTGGCGGATTTCTGCACCTGCTCCCAGACCCGCAGGAAGTTGCCGCCCCAGAGCTTGGCGATATCTGCTTCGCTGTAGCCGCGCTGCAGCAGTTCGGCGGTGACGTTGCGGCCCTCGCTGACATCCTTCCAGCCGTCCAGGCCACCGCCGTCGTTGAAGTCCGAACTGATGCCGACGTGGTCGATGCCGATCTTCTTCACGGCGTAATCGATGGCGTCGCCGAAGTCCTTGAGGGTGGCCTTGGGTTCCGCTTCGACAATGCTGTACAGCTCGCCGGCGTATTCGCCGAAACGCTGTTCGGGCCAGACGGTGATGATGGCGTCGCCGGGCATCAGGGCCATTTCCAGCCCGGTCAAGGGTTGCAGGTCGAAACGCGCGCGCAGGGCGTTGAGCTTGTCCCGGGTCGCTTGGCTCAGGGGGCGCAGGTAGGTGGGGAAACCGACGATCTGCACCACGCCGCCGCTGTCCTTGATCAGCTGCATTTCCTTGTCGCTGAGGTTGCGCGGGATATCCACCAGGGCCCGGGGCGCCGAGTGCGAAGCGACGAAGGGCGCGCGGCTGAGCTGGCTGACCTGCTCCAGGGCCTTGGTCGACATCTGCGAAACATCGATGATCACCCCCAGGTCGTTGAGCCGGCGCACGGCCTGCCGGCCCAGGTCGGACAGCCCGCCCAGGGCGTCCGGGGTGTCGTTGAAGAACGGCAGCGGGCGCGAGGAGTCGGACCAGGCGTTGTTGCCCACGTAGCTGAAACCGAACATGCGCATGCCTCGGGCCGCCCAGAGATCGAGCTGGTTGAGGTCGGTGCCCAGGGGGTAGGCGTTGAGCATGCTGAGGAACACCGCGAACTTTCCTTCGCCGTTGAGGCGGCGGAACTCTTCCGGGGTGTGGGCAATGGCCACCTGGTTGGGGAAGTCGCGGACCATGCCGGTGAGGATCTTGTAGCGCGCTTCCTGCTCGTTGCGCGCGGCGTCGACAAAGCCCGCCGTGGGACGATGAGGGGCATTTGCGCCGTTCCAGATTTCCGGCCAGCCAAAGATCGTCAGGGCTGCGCCGGACAGGCGCCCGCGTCCGGCCTTGGCTAGGTCGAACTGGCCGCTGCCGTCCTTGTCGGCCTCGTTGCCGGCACTGCCGAAATCCAGGGGCACGGTAATGTGGCTGTCGAAGGAGAGGATGCGCTCCTGCAGTTCTTCTGCCTGCTTCATCACCTTGACCGGATAGCCGGGGTTGTCCCTGAACCAGTAGTCCCAGGCCAGGAAGCCGGCGCCGGCGCCAATCGCCAGGGCCAGCGGCAGGCCAATGTAAAGAGCCTTCTTCGAACGTGGTTTTGTCATTGCCATCTCAGTCGGTTTCGCCGTCAAGGTGCAGGCACAGGGGCCTTTGCTATCTGGGAAGAACGAGCCAGTGACGAGGAAATTTAAGCCCCCTGCGCGGGCGGTAAATTTCCGTGGGCAATAAACGTTCTAGCTTGGATAAAGCCTGCATCAGGGCTGACACAGGTAGGGCAATGACGATTTCTCGACGAGGGTTCATGGCGGGCTTGGCGCTGACTGGCGCTGCCGTGCCGGCGGCGTTTTATGTGCATCGCGAGTTGACGCGTGAGGAATTCCCGATCACCCCGGGCGAGGCCACAGTGGAGCTGGCGGATACCACGGGGCAACGCCTGGCGGACCAGTTGCGGGGCATCTGGAGCATTCGCTTTGAAGGTGCCGATGCCGGGCTCGATGGCTTGGGGCGCCAGGACTTGGAAGTGTTTCTCGACATCGCCCAGCGCGGGCGTGGCCTGCGCGGTTACCTGGACACCGCCGAGGGCCTGCGCGGCGCCGCCGAGCCGCGCTACCGGATCGTTGCCGACCTGGTGAGCCCACAGCCGGGTGAAATGTACTGGCGGTTGATTCCTGCCACGGCGGTGGACGGTGCCGCCACTTATGAGTTCAAGATGAGCCTGGATGAAGTCTGGGCCGATTTCGCCAACGCCGGCAGCGGCACCCTGAGCGGCCGGGTCGAGCGCCTGGACCGGCCCCTGGCGCTGCCCGCCTTGGACAACCGCTTTGTCGCCACCAAGCAGATGTTTCCCGAAGCCCGCCAGCGTATCGGCCTGAACCCGACGCTGCAGGCCTGGCTGGTGTCGCCCGAGCATCGGTTGTTCCACCAGCTGTGGCACGCGACCCGGGACAAGTGGCACCGGCTGTCCGAAGAGAAGCGTGACGCCCTGCGCGGCATCGGCTGGCAGCCCGGTCCCCGGGGGCAGGAGCGCGATGCGCGCGGTCCGAAGAAGGATCGCAACGGCTCTGGCATCGATTTCTTCTTCATGCACCGGCACATGCTGGGCACGGCGCGTTCCATGCAGGATTTGCCGTCCTGGCAGCATTTCCCCCTGCCGCAGCCGGAACTGCTGCGTGATCGCCTGGGTTTCGCCCGCTATTTCGACAACCATGACGGCGGTTCCCTGCCGCCGGCGTGGCTGGCTGATGACGATGACGACTACAGCCAGTGGGTCAGCGACATCAAGGCCGGCGAGACCTACCACAGCAACTTCCAGGTCTGGGAGTCGCAGTATCGCAACCCGCGCTACCTGGCGAACCTGACCCTGGGGCAGTTCGGCTCGGAGATTGAACTGGGCCTGCACGACTGGCTGCACATGCGCTGGGCCTCGGTGCCGCGTGATCCTTCCAGCGGTGCACCGGTGCCCATGGCCCGCGATCCGGCGGACTTTTCCCCGCGCTGGTACCAGCCGGAAAACGACTTTCTCGGCGACCCGTTCTCCTCCCATGTCAGCCCGGTGTTCTGGCGTTTCCATGGCTGGATTGACGACCGCCTGGAGGACTGGTTCCGCGCCCACGAGCGTTTCCATCCCGGCGAGCTCAAGCGTCTGGAAGTCAATGGCGTGCCCTGGTTCGCCCCGGGGCGCTGGGTCGAGGCCGGCGATCCCTGGCTGGGGCCGGTGACCCACGGTTGCAGCACTATCCCTGGATTGCAGACCGGCAAGACCGTGGAGATGGACCCGGAAACCATGAAGCTGGCCCTGCGCATCACCTTTATCGAGGATGAAAAGCAGTTGGCCGATCTGCTGCGCAAGGTGCCGCGCCGGCCCTGGTATGCGCGGCATTTGAAGGTCAGGCAGCGGCTGCTGTAGTGGCGCCGGGCTGATCGCGAACTTCGAGTCTGGAGGTCGTTGCTAGGGGTGTTCAGATCGAAAGGGCCACTTCCGCCAGGAAGCTGAACAGTTCTGGGTATCCGGTCTGCTGCCATGCTTGGGTTTCATGATCAAAAAAGCACACCTCTGCCAGGCATTGGTTTTTTTCAATCCGGAATCCGTAGAAGTCGCCGCAGCCGTTCTCTGAAAACAACAGATGACACTTGCCAATCAGTGGGTGTTGTCGATTGATTCTGGCCAGGTTGAAATCGCTGTCTCTGTCCAGTGAGTAGACGATTCCCAAGGCAAAGTAGCCGCCCCCATATTTCTGCAGGAACTGGCTGTACTCGACAGGAAGTTGCAGCGCCAAGTCATTTTGAGTCTCGGTGATGTCCTCCTCGGTGGCGGCGCTGTCCGAAGGGAGCTCAAACCAGATCGGATGGAGGTTCTTCTTGGCATTCAGCAGTTGTTCAAATTCACTGAAGTTCATTGTCCTGGTCTTCTTGAGGGGCGAGGCATCAGGTGTCGGCCAGTGTTTCAGACGCTCCGTGATGGTTCAGGAGCCGAGTTAGCGATGCTATCTCCTGAGCTTTCGGTTTGTTGCTGGTCACGGCCTCGTAGATCTCGTTGAGGACCAGATCCGGGTCCTTGTGGGTGAGCTGTGAGATGACATTCGCCAGGTTTCGATCTGACAGATGTTCATATAGCGCTGCCAGAAGAGGGCGGTAATCGGTTGGGCTGACTCCGTTCGGGAATGCTCTTTTCAGCATCGACAGTACGTCTGCCAGGGAGGCGTCCAGCTCGGTTCCGATGGGCATGGTGGGGGTGTTGCTCGCGTCTGTTGGTGGTCGGACGATTCTAGGTCATCAGCGCCCTGGCCGTCGCTGCGACGATGGCCAGTGGTGATACCGCCGGCCATGCGAGACTTTGGTGATTCATTGATTCCAGCCGCCGCCCAGGGCCTTGTACAGGGCAATGCTCGACTGCAGCCGTGACAGCCGCAGTTGCACGTTCTGATCCTGGGCGGCGTACAGGGTGCGCTGGGTTTCCAGCACGGTCAGCAGGTCTTCGGCGCCTGCCTGGTAGCGGCTCTGGGCAATCTCGAAGGCCCGTTGCGCCTGATTCAACTCCTCGCTCTGCCACTGGCGTTGCTGGTCCAGGCCGCGAATGCTGTTGAGGGCTTTTTCCACATCGGCAAAACCATTGATGATCGCCCCCCGATAGCTTTCCAGCAGTTCTTCTTGGCGGGCCGTGGCTTTGTCCCGTTCGGCGCTCAGGCGTCCGGCGTTGAAGATCGGCGCCACCAGCCCGGCGCCGAGGTTGTAGAAGGGACTGCGCAGCAGATCCGGGGCGTGGCTGGCACCGGAGCCGAGGCTGGCGCTCAGGGTCACGCTGGGCAACATGGCCGCCCGCGCCACTTTGACGTCGGCCTGGGCTGCGGCCAGTTTGGCCTCAGCACTGGCAATGTCCGGGCGCCGGGTCAGCAGGTCGCTGGGGACGCCGGCATTGATGCTCGGCCATTGCAGTTGGGCGAAGTCCTGGTGACCCAGGTTGAGCGCCTGCACCGGTTGCCCGAGCAGGGCGGCGAGGGTGATCCGGGCTTCCTCGGCCTGTTGCTGCGCCAGGGGCAACTGGCGTTGCTGGGCGGCGACCAGGCTGCGTTGCTGGGCCAGTTCCAGGGCGGTGGCCGAGCCCGAGTCGTAGCGGGTCTGCACCAGCTTGAGCACGTTCAGGGCGTTGTCCAGATTCAGCTGGGCGATCCGGCTTTGTTCGCTCAGCGCCAGGGCCTGGGTGTAGCTGTTGGCGACGCCGCTGAGCAGGGTCAGTTCCACGGTGGCCCGGTCGAACTCGCTGGCCTTGACCCCCAGCAGGGCGCTGTCGCGGGCGGCGTGGCGGCCGCCCCAGAAGTCGATCTCGTAGCTGGCGCTGAGGCTGGCGTCGAAATAGTCCACGGCCTGGTTGTCGCTGGTGGCGTCCAACTTGCTGTAGCCCTTGCCGCGCAGCAGTTTCTGCCGGTTGGCGTTGAGCCCGCCCTTGAGCTCGGGCAGCAGTGGCGCGCCGGCGATCACGGCGCTGGCCTGGGCCTGGCGTACCCGCGCCATGGCCGCGGCGAGGTCGAAGCTGCCATCGCGGGCCTGGGCGATCAGGCGGTCCAGGTCCGGGCTGGCGAACTGGCTCCACCATTGCCGGTTGTCGGCCTGGGCGGCGGGGGGGGTGGCTGTTTGCCAGGTGGCGGGTGCGTGCAGGCCGCTGTCCGGGCGCGGTGCGGGGCTGCTGCAGGCGGCCAGCAGGATGCAGGCGGCCAGAAGGCTCAGGGGTGTTTTCATCGATCGATCATTCACTGGTAAGGGCCGTGACCGGGTCGAGCCGGGCAGCTTTGCGGGCCGGCATGAAGCCGAAGATGACGCCGGTGACCAGGGCGCAGCCGAAGGCGCCGAGGACGGCGACCAGGGAGAAGGCGATCGCCACTTCACTGAGGATCAGTACGCCACCGATCAGCAGTGCCAGGGCGATGCCGGTCAGGCCGCCGACCACCGAGAGCATCACCGCTTCGGTGAGGAACTGGCGCAGGATGTCGCGCTGGCGAGCGCCGGTGGCCATGCGGATGCCGATCTCCCGGGTGCGTTCGCGCACGGTCATGAGCATGATGTTCATCACCCCGATACCGCCCACCAGCAGCGAGATCGCGGCAATGGCGCCGAGCATCAGGGACAGGGTGTTCTGGGTGCGGGCCTCGGCCTGGATCATCGCCGCGTTGTTGGTCAGCTCATAGTCGCGCTTGCCGTTGTGCAGGCGCAGCATCAGTTGGTCGATGGCTTGCTCGGCTTCCTTGACCTTGCTGGCGTCCGCCGCGGCGATGGCCACGTACTCCGGATTGCGACTGCCGAACAGGCGGGTGCTGGCGGCGGAGTAGGGCACGGCGATGCGATCGTCGCTGTCCTGGTCGCCGGAGCTGGCGCCTTTGCCCATCAGTACGCCGACCACCTGGAAGGGGGCGTTTTCGATCAGGATGTACTGGCCGATGGGGTTGGCAACGTCCTTGAGCAGTTTTTCCCGGACCTTCTTGCCGATCACCGCGACCGCGGCGCCGGCTCGTTCGTCGGCCTCGGTGAAGTAGCTGCCTTCGACCACCGGCCAGTTGAAAATGTGCGGGAAGTTGGTGTCGTTGCCCCCTACGTAGCTCATGTGATCGGCATTGCCGAAACGCACCACGGCTTCCGATCCATTGACCGGCATGATGCGCTTGACCTGGGGCAGGGTGGCCACGGCGGCGACGTCGTCGAGGCTGATGACGCCTTGCGGTGCGCGCGGGTTGGGCGCGTGTCCGCTGAGGTAAAGGATGTTCGAGCCGAAGGCGCCCATCTGTGCCATCACCTGGCGTTTGCTGCCTTCGCCCACGGCCAGCATCACCACCACCGAAGCGACGCCGATGACGATCCCCAGCAGGGTCAGGGCGGTGCGGAAGCGGTTGATCCACATCACCCGCCAGGCGGCCTGCACCGCTTCCAGCAGCTCGCCTTTCCAGGCGCCGGTGGCTTCGCTGCCGTCGGCCAGGCGCTGGCGCAGGTCCACTGCTTGCAGGGCGCCGGCGTTGGCGCTCAGTTGCACCGACGGGTCGTGGTGGGCAGTGTCGCTGATGATTTCGCCGTCGCGGATCTCAATGATGCGCTTGGCTCGGGCCGCCACTTCACGGTCATGGGTGATGAGGATCACCACGTGGCCCTGGCTGGCCAGTTCGTCCAGCAGGGCCATGACTTCGGCGCCGCTGTGGCTGTCCAGGGCGCCGGTGGGTTCGTCGGCGAGGATGATGTGGCCGCCGTTCATCAGGGCGCGGGCGATGGACACCCGTTGCTGCTGACCGCCGGACAGTTGATGCGGGCGGTTACCGCTGCGACTGGCCAGGCCCAGGCGCTCCAGCAGGGCGGCGGCGCGGGCGTGGCGTTCGGCGGTCGGGGTGCCGGCGTAGATGGCCGGCATCTCGACGTTTTCCTGGGCCGAGGCCGAGGGAATCAGGTGGTAGCCCTGGAACACGAAGCCAAAGGCTTCGCGGCGCAGCCAGGCCAGTTCGTCGCTGTCGAGCTGGGCGACGTTCTCTCCGGCAAACAGGTACTCGCCGGACGTCGGACGGTCCAGGCAGCCGAGGATGTTCATCAGGGTCGACTTGCCGGAGCCCGAGGCGCCGACGATGGCGACGAATTCCCCAGCGTGGATCGACAGGTCGATGCCGCGCAGGACATCGACTTGCGGGCTGTCGCCGCCGCCATAGGATTTGCGGATGTCTCTGAGGTCGATCAGCGGAGTCTGCATTCAACCCTCGCTGCTGTTGGCCGGGCCGATCAGCAGGTGATCACCTTCGTTCAAGCCGTCGAGGATCTGGATGCGCAGGCGGTCACTGATACCGACCCGGACCTTGCGCTCGTCGATCGAACCGTTCTTGGCCACCACCCGGGCAATCTGCAGGTCCGGCTCAGTACTGCCCTGCAGGGCGGCGATGGGGGCGGTGAGGACATTTTTTGCCTGGTTGGCGACGAAAAACACCTGGGTGGTCATTTCCGCCATCAGCGCGTTGTCGGCGTTGTCCACGTCCAGCAGCACGGTGTAGAGCACTACCCGGCCGCTGCCGCTCTTGCTGGTGCTGGTGGGGCTGCCGCTGCCCTGGCTGGTTTCGTTCAGCGGCTTGGGCGGAATGGGCAGGATCTGCCGCACGGTGCTGGTCCAGCGCCGGTTGCCACCGCTCAGGGTGGTGAAGTAGGCCTGCATGCCGGGTTTGACGTGGCCGATATCGGCTTCCGAGACTTCGGCCCAGACGGTCATGGGCGAGAGTTTGGCGATGCGCAGGATCAGCGGCGTCTGCTGCTGGGCGTTGAGGGTCTGGCCTTCGCGGGCATCCACCGCCACCACGGTGCCGGACATGGGGGCGTAGATGCGCGTATAGCCCAGCTCCGCCTGGTCGCTGCGCAAACTGGCCTGGGCCTGGCGGATCTGCGCCTTGTACATGTCGATGCGTGCCTGGGTGGCCTTGAGTTCGGCCTGTGCGGTCTGTACGTCCTCTTCGCGAGTGGCGCCGCCGGCCGCCAGGTTCTGCTGGCGCTGGTATTTCTGCCGGGCCAGCTGGTTCTGGGCGTACTGCTCCTGCAACTGGGCCTGCAGGTTCTCGATGGCGAAACGGCTGGCGTCGAGCTTGGCCTGCTGGGTGGCGGGGTCGATCTCCACCAGCAATTGTCCTTCCTTGACGGTGTCGCCGGCCTCGACGTGGATCTTGCGGATCTGCCCGGAGGCCTGGGCGCCGACGTCGACATAGCGTCGGGGCTGCAGGGTGCCCAGGGCGGTGACGCTGCTTTCGATATCGCCACGGCTGACTTGCACCGTCGCGAACTGATCGCGTCCAGGGGGAATGAAGGTCCAGGCAGTGATGGCTACAACGGGAATCAAGCAGAGTGCTGCAAGCAGGGCGCGTCGGGTATGTCGGGGACGTTTCATGCAGGGTTCCGGCCAGGGGAAATCGGCCCGTCATCCAGCCGTTGCTGCTTCATGAGGCAAGGCCGGGCGCTGCCGTCGGGGCGGCAGATACGGGGAGCTGTCAGGTAAACGAGAAGCGCGTGGGGGAATTTAACTCCCGACACATGGGGTTACAGCTGCTTGAACACGAAATATCAGCGTATCGCAGCAGCAGTACTTTAAATCTATATGAGAATTACTATAAATTACGTCGCTCCTAAACTGCCATCATTGAATGACTGGATCAGTCCCCTTGCCACGGATCTTGTTCAAGGACAGAAATCACCCACCTGGGTCGGGAGTCATGTTGGAAAGTTACTACCGCGAGCTGATGGGCTTCCTCAACGCCAGGCTTGGCAACCGCCAGGTCGCCGAGGACGTTGCCCATGACGCCTTTGTGCGGGTGCTGGAGCGCCCCAGCGCTCCTCCCATCGAGCAGCCGCGGGCCTTCCTTTATCGCACGGCGCTGAATCTGGTGATCGACGACCATCGGCGTAACCAGCTGCGTCAATCCGAACCCCTGGAAGCACTCGACCAGCAAGAGCACTGCTTCAGTCCGTCACCGCAGGCGAGCCTGGATCAGGGGCAGCGCCTGGAGATGCTCCAGCGAGCCCTGGCGGAACTGCCCCGGCTGTGCCGCGAGAGTTTTCTGCTGCGCAAGCTTGAAGGTCTGTCCCATGTGCAGATTGCCGAGCATCTGGGCATTTCCCGCAGCCTGGTGGAAAAACACATCGTCAATGCCATGAAGCATTGCCGGGTGCGCCTGCGTCAGTGGGAAGCTCAGTGACCAGCGGCGCACGCTGGCGGCACTGAGCCTGGTGTAGTGGCGGCTGACTTTTGTTTGCCGGACCGCCGGGGCAGTGGGTTAAATTTTTTTTCATCGTCCTCGTTCCTACTCAACAGACGACCTGTTGGCCCTCAGGGGCCGGCCAGGTCACCGGCGTAATTCCCCGCGTTGAGGGGCTTCTCCAGAGGACACTGGACATGACACAGGCAATGGCATCGGCCATCGTTCACGATTTGATTGGTATCGGTTTTGGTCCCTCGAACCTGGCGCTGGCCATTGCGCTGGAGGAGCGCGGCCAGGTTCAGGGTCCTCTGGACGTGCTGTTTCTCGACAAACAGGCCGATTATCGCTGGCACGGCAATACCCTGGTGACCCAGAGTGAACTGCAGATTTCCTTCCTCAAGGACCTGGTCACCCTGCGCAACCCCACCAGCCCTTACTCGTTCGTCAACTACCTCAAGCACCATGGACGCCTGGTGGACTTCATCAACCTCGGGACCTTTTATCCGTGCCGCATGGAGTTCAACGACTATCTGCGCTGGGTCGCCGCTCAATTCAAGGACCAGAGCCGCTACGGCGAGGAGGTTCTGGCCATCGAGCCGCTGCTGCACAACCAGCACGTCGAGGCGCTGCGGGTCATCTCGCGCAATGCCCAGGGGGAAGAGTTCATCCGCAGCACTCGCTCGGTGGTGGTCAGCGCCGGTGGAACACCGCGGATTCCCGAGACCTTCAAGGCGCTCAAGGGCGACCCTCGGGTGTTCCACCATTCTCAGTACCTGGAGCGCATGGCTGAACAACCTTGTGTCGCCGGCAAGAAGATGAAAATCGCCATCATTGGTGGCGGTCAGAGTGCGGCGGAGGCCTTCATTGATCTGAATGACAGTTTCCCGTCGGTGCAGGTGGACATGATGATCCGTGGCTCGGCACTCAAGCCAGCCGACGACAGTCCCTTTGTCAACGAAGTGTTCTCGCCCGAGTTCACCGACCTGGTGTTCCAGCAAGCCAGCAGTGAACGTGAGCGCCTGGTCAACGAGTACCACAACACCAACTATTCGGTGGTGGACATCGACCTGATCGAACGCATCTACGGGATCTTCTATCGCCAGAAAGTCTCGGGGATCGCCCGTCACGCATTCCGCACCCTGACCCTGGTGGAAAAAGCCGTGGCTACCGATCAAGGCATCGAGTTGGTGCTGCGCAACAATGCCACCGGCGCCTGCACCACTGAACACTACGACGCGGTAGTGCTGGCCACCGGTTATGAGCGCCAGATGCATCGGCAGTTGCTGGCGCCTCTGCAGGAATACCTGGGCGACTTCGAAGTGGACCGCAACTATCGGGTGATCACCGACGAACGCTGCAAGGCCGGTATTTACATGCAGGGCTTCAGCCAGGCCAGCCATGGCCTAAGCGACACCTTGCTGTCGGTGCTGCCGATTCGTGCCCAGGAGATTGCCGATTCGCTGTACGAACATGGCAAGACCCGCGGTCACAGCCGCTCGGTCCGCGACCTGCTGCTGGCCACCGCCAGCTGAGGGGCGCCACGGCCGCTCTTGCGTGGCCTGCGCGGACGGGCGCCAAGGCATTCTTGCAGAGCTCTTCGCCGGCAAGCCGGCTCCTGCCGTTCGGGGTTATCCCGGGTGTTTTTTGCAGGAGCCGGCTTGCCGGCGAAGGCGTTCCTGAACCTTGGCTTGAGAACTTTTCGATTCCTCTTGCCGCGTCGTGGTGGCCCGCGGCAAGTTTCGGGTTTGCGGCGTACTGCTTGTAACTTGCTGCTTGTAGCTTGCCGCTAGTCGCCAAGAGGATTTTCGCCATGCAGGCCCTGCACAACATCAACCTGGACTCGCTGATCGATACCCTGGTCAGCCTCAGCGCGGCTTTTATCCTTGGTGGCCTGATCGGCTTTGAACGCCAGTACCGGCAGCGCACCGCGGGCTTGCGCACCAACGTGCTGGTGGCGGTGGGCGCGGCGATTTTCGTCGACATGGCCAACCGCCTGGGCGGTGCCGACGGCGCGGTGCGGGTGGTGGCCTACGTGGTGTCGGGCATCGGCTTTCTCGGCGCCGGGGTGATCATGCGCGAGGAGGGCAACGTCCGCGGGCTGAACACCGCCGCCACCCTTTGGGCTTCGGCGGCGGTGGGCGCCTGTGCCGGTGCCGATCTGGTTCTCGAAGCCCTGCTGGGCACCCTGTTCGTGCTGGCCGCCAATACCCTGTTGCGGCCCATCGTCAACAACATCAACCGCCAGCCACTGGACGTGATCTCCGCCGAGGTCACCAACATCGTCTACGTCATTGCCCAGCGTTCGAACCAGAAGGCCGTGTTCGCCTTGCTGGAAGCCGAGCTGACGCGCAGCAATTACCCGGCCAGCGATGTCGATGTGCATGCTTTTGGCAACGATGAAGTGGAAATCGAGGCGACTCTGGCCAGCACCTCGGTGGACGGTGAAGAACTGGATGCGCTGGTGGCGCGGCTGTCCACTTCGGCCCTGGTGCAGCAGGCATTCTGGAGCCCGAGCACCACCGAGTGATAGGGGCTCGATGATGGCTAGCCTGTTGTCTTTTGCTGTTCTCAGAGACCTGTAGTGGGTTCTGGGAAAAGCCTTACAAAACAACAAGACCTTTCAGTCTCCTACCCCTCTGCTAAAAAAAACGGGCGGCGATTAAGGTAGTCAGCGACTTAGAAAGAGCTAGCGGTTGGGCTTGTGCACTAGCTGACTTGTCCGAAAAAAACTACGGCAAGAGCACGCTGGACATGGTTTTCAGAATACTCCTAGAGAAAACCTACAGGCACTTCCCTAGCCTTCTACCGACCTAGGAGGAAAGGCCGGCAGCCGCCGGTCGTAGTCTCAAAAGCAGGATCCAGAAATGTCCAATAGAGCGCTGCGCATACTGATTGCCGATGATCAACATTTTCATCGGATGCAGATCGAACGAACCTTGAATCAACTGAGTTATTACCGCATTGCCCCCGTGCACACGCTGGAGGAGCTGCTTTCGCTGGTGGAGTACGCCTGCGATCCGTTCGACCTGCTGATCATCAACGGCAGCCTGGCCATCCACAGCGGTTTCGATCTGCTGGACTTCTGCCTGGACAACCCTCAGCTCGGTCACGCCTTGATCTATGACAGCCAGCGCTTTCCGCCCATCCCCAGCAGCCTGCGGCACCGGATCCAGGCCAGCCGCGCCCAGTTGCCCGACAGCGAGGTGATCCGCCGCTTGATGCTGCAGATCGATCCCCCAGTGTTCAGGGGCGCCAGATCAGGCATTCAGTGGCTGCCGGAACTGCAGCACGGCGGCTGGCGCGTCAGTGCCAATTGATTGAACCGCGCTCTATGCAAAACGGCATCCCCAGGGGATGCCGTTTTACGTTGCGCTTCGGGCAAGGCGTCGCTGAGCAGGCGAGGCCGGGTTCAGGCCATGTCGCTGTGGCTGAACTCCTCGCCGAGAAAGTCGATCAGGCTGCGTACCGAAGGCAGCAGACCGCGGCGTGACGGGAAGATGGCGTGGACGATCCCGCAGCGCGGCGCCCAGCCGGGCACCAGTTCCAGCAGGCGCCCGGCGTCCAGGTCCTCGCGGACCACCACCTTGGGCAGATGGGCGATGCCGACGCCCGCCAGTACCGCATGGCGCAGGGCCAGCAAGTCGTCGGTGACCATCCGCGGCCGATGGCGGATCAAGGCTTCGGCGCCGTCAGGCCCCAGCAACTGCCATTGGTATTCGCGTTGCGCCGCTCCCCAGTGCAGGCTCGGCAGGCCACTGAGATCCGCCGGTGTGGCCGGGCTCGACAGGCGCTGGAGAAAGTCCGGATGGCCCACCAGGCTCTGGGTGCTGTTGCCCAGTACCTTCATCACCAGATCGGTGTTTTCCAGGGGCGGGAAGCGCACCCGCAGGGCAATGTCGAAGCCCTCGTGGATCAGGTCGACCCGGCGGTTGGTGCTTTCGATGAACAGCTCGACCAGGGGGTACTTGAGCATGAAACGGGTGAGCATCGGCCCGACCCAGGAGTTGAGCAGGGCCGTGGGGCAGGCCACGCGCACCAGGCCTTGAGGTTCGGAGCGATTGCGTTCGATGACTTCCGCCGCACCCTCGGCTTCCACCCGCATGGCCAGGCAGCGCTGGTAATACTCCTGGCCGATCTCGGTCAGCGAACAGTGGCGGCTGGTGCGCTGGATCAGGCGCACGCCGAGGCGCTCCTCCAGCTGGGCAATCCGTCGGCTGAGCTTGGACTTGGGCATGTCCAGGGCGCGCCCGGCGGCGGCGAATCCTCGGTGCTCCACCACTTGGGTGAAGTAGTAGAGGGTGTTCAGGTCTTCCAAGATCGTTCTCCAAATAGAACGCTAAGGGCGATTTTTGCAGTCTAGCGCGGCAAAGGTGTGAGTTTTAAGGTGTGTCCATCAGATAGTTCTGGAGGGCGACATGAAAAACATCATCGGCATCTACACCAGCCCCCGGCCTCATTGGGTCGGTGACGGCTTCCCGGTCCGCACCCTGTTTTCCTACGACAACCTGGGTCAGCACATCAGCCCGTTCCTGCTGCTGGATCACGCCGGCCCCGCCCAGTTCAGCCCCACCAGCACCCGCCGTGGGGTCGGTGAACATCCCCATCGCGGCTTCGAGACAGTGACCATCGTCTACGACGGCGAAGTGGAACACCGTGATTCCACCGGCAGCGGCGGCAAGATCGGTCCGGGCGACGTGCAGTGGATGACCGCCGCTTCGGGGATTCTCCACGAGGAGTTCCACTCCGCCGATTTCGCCCGGCGTGGCGGCAATCTGGAAATGGTCCAGCTGTGGGTCAACCTGCCGGCGAAGGACAAGCTCGCAGCCCCCGGTTACCAGACCCTCGTCGCGGCGGATATTGCGCAGCTCCCGCTGCCCGGCCATGCCGGCAGCCTGCGCCTGATCGCTGGTGAGTTCGCCGGCCAGCGCGGCCCGGCGCGGACCTTCACCCCCATTGACGTCTGGGACATGCGCCTGCTGGCCGGCAAACACCTGGAGCTGCCCCTGCACCCGGGGCGCAACACCGCTTTGGTAGTGCTGCGTGGCACGCTGCAGGTCAATGGCCAGGAGCGGGTCGCGCAAGGACAGTTGGCACTGTTGGAACGCGAGGGCGACCTGATCAGCCTGCAAGCCGACAGCGACGCGATTGTGCTGTTGCTCAGCGGCGAGCCCATCGACGAACCCATCGTCGGTCACGGCCCGTTCGTGATGAACAGCGAAGAGGAGATTCATCAGGCCTTCGTCGATTTTCAATCGGGACGCTTCGGCCAGATGGACGCTACCGGTCACTGACCGGCAGCGCTGGCGCGGCGCGCTTGGCCGACTAGGCTCTGCGAGTCGCGCGCTACCCCCCAATGTCCGCCCTCACGCAGCAGGCGCGACCATGGGTTTAACCCCAGCCGGGTTATCCGGCATCGATCATTAACGAGGACTCACCATGACTAACGCCTACAAACGTCTCGACAAGGAAAATGCCGCTGTTCTGCTGGTTGATCACCAGGCCGGCCTGCTGTCGCTGGTCCGCGATATCGAGCCTGATCGCTTCAAGAACAACGTGCTGGCCCTGGCCGACCTGGCCAAGTACTTCAAGCTGCCGACCATCCTCACCACCAGTTTCGAAACCGGCCCCAACGGCCCGCTGGTGCCGGAGCTCAAGGCACTGTTTCCCGACGCGCCGTACATTGCCCGTCCCGGCCAGATCAACGCCTGGGACAACGAAGACTTCGTCAAGGCGATCAAGGCCACCGGCAAGAAACAACTGATCATTGCTGGGGTGGTCACCGAAGTCTGCGTGGCGTTCCCGGCGCTCTCGGCCCTGGAAGAAGGCTTTGAAGTCTTTGTGGTCACCGATGCCTCCGGCACCTTCAATGCACTGACCCGCGACTCGGCCTGGAACCGCATGTCCAACGCTGGCGCGCAATTGATGACCTGGTTTGGCCTGGCCTGCGAGCTGCATCGCGACTGGCGCAACGACGTGGAAGGCCTGGCGACCCTGTTCTCCAACCACATCCCGGACTACCGCAACCTGATGACCAGCTACAACACCCTGACCCAGGGCAAATAAGCTCCTGGCGCGGCGGATGGCCGCCCAGCGCCGGAGCCTGCGAAAACTAACCGGCGGTGAGGGCGTGCATGCCCTCACCGTCGGTTGTGTGTTGGCCATGCGCGGCACAGTCTGGCGCTGGCGGCGGGCTCCGCGCTCCGCGCCCTGGGCCTTTCCGGCTATACCTGCTCCTGTACCTTTCGTGCGATCTTGCCGCCATTGTCCTGCTGGAGTTGCTCGATGCTTGCCCCATTCGCCGATCACCTGCTGTTGGCCGCGATGACGCTGTTGCTGCTGGACCTTGCCCTGTGGCACCTGATCGGTACCCAGGGCGATCGCTGGAAGCTGGCGGTGCGGGTGCTGATCTTTTGCCTGTACAGCCTGATGCTGTTCAACCAGGGCCTGAGCCCCATGCAGACGGCGCCCTGGCCGGACGATGTGCCGTTGCACCTGGCGGCCACCGGTTTGCAGATCGGCTGGTGGCTGTTCGGCGCCCGGACCCTGACGGTGTTGCTGGGCACCCTGATGATGCAGCGGGTCGGTCACACCGGGCGGCTGTTGCAGGACTTGATGGGCGCGGTGATCTTCCTGATCGCCATCATCGCCGCCCTGGCCTACGTGCTGGACCTGCCGGTCAAGGGCGTACTGGCCACCTCCGGGGCGCTGGCAATCATCGTCGGCCTGGCCCTGCAAAGCACCCTCAGCGACCTGTTTTCCGGCCTGGTCCTCAATACCACCAAGCCCTACCAGATCGATGACTGGATCGCCATCGACGGCACCGAAGGCCGGGTAGTGGACATCGATTGGCGGGCGACCCGGCTGCAGACCTCCCAGGGCAGCATGGTGGTGATCCCCAACTCCCTGGCGTCCAAGGCCAAGATCACCAACTTCAGCCGCCCCAGCGATATCTATGGTTTATCCATCAGCGTGCAGGTCAGCCCCCACGCTCGCCCGCAGAAGGTCATCGAGGCCCTGGAGCGGGCCATGCTCGGCTGCCGTTTCCTGCTCGGCACCCCGGCCCCCAGCGTGGCCCTGAAAAGCTCCGGCAGCAGCGGCGCGGAATACGAGATCAGCGGCTTCGTCGCCACCATGGGGCAGAAGCGCGAAGTGCGAAACCAGCTGTTCGACCTGGCATTCCGTCATTTGCAGGCCAGCGGCATCAGCCTGCTGTCCAGTGACGAGCCGGTGCAGAACCCGGCGCTGTCCCGACCTCGGGCGCTGCTGGACGCCTCCAGTATCTTTTCCACCCTGCGCCAGGAAGAGAAGGACACCTTCAGCCAGAACATGCAGTTGCAGACCTTCCGTGCCGGCGAAACCATCCTGCCGGCGGGGGCGGTCAGCGATCACCTGTTCATCATCGAGTCCGGCGTGGTGTCGGTGACCATGCAGCGTGACGGCAAGCCCTTTGAAGCCGGGCGCATGGGCCCGGGTGAAGTGATCGGCGAGGCGGGCGTGGTGGCCGAGCAGGCCACGATCGCGGAGTTTTCAGCCAAGACCTTCTGCAGCCTGTACCGCATCGACAACGAGTTCCTCAAACCCTGCCTGGATGCCCGTCACGACATCGGCGACGCCATGAAGACCCTGCTGGACTTCCGCCAGCACATTGCCCAGAGCCTGGCCCAGTCGCCGCCCAAGCCTGTGGCCAAGAAGGGCTTTCTGCAGTGGTTGCGCAGCCGCACCTGAGGTGCCCCGTCACGGTTTCTCATTTGAAGTAGGCCCGGGGCGTGGTGCCGGTCATGGCCTTGAAGAAGGCGATAAAGATGCTGTCACTGGCAAAGCCCAGTTCGAAGGCCGTGTAGCCGATGCTGCGGCCGGTGGCCAGCAACTCGATGGCGCGCATCAGCCGCCATTGCTGGCGCCATTGCTGGTAACCCAGGCCGGTCTCGCGCTGAAAGATGCGGCCGATGGTGCGGCTGCTGGCGCCGACCCGGGTGGCCAGCACCTTTAGCTCCGGTGGCAGGCGCTGCAGGTCTTCCAGCAGCGGCTGCAGGCGCTTGTCCCGGGGCAGCGGCAAGGACAGCGGCTGATGCAGCGCAGCGCCGATTTCCTCCAGGCACAGGCCCAGCAGGTGCGGGTAGCGGCCCTGGCTCCAGTCGCAATCGAACGCCGCCAGGGCCATGGGTTCCAGCACGGCGCGCAGCAGGGGACTGACATCGATCACCGCCACGTCCGCCGGCAGGCGCGGACTGAGTTCGACACTGAAATACAGCGAGCGGTAATCCACGCTCTGTTGCATTTGCGCCCGGTGCTGCACCCCACCGGGAATCCAGGCCGCCCGCGAGGGGGGCAGCAGGCACAGGCGGTCGGCGAGGGTGATTCGGGTGCAGCCCTGGCGGGTGTACAGCAGTTGCCCGCGACGATGCCGGTGCAGGCCGGAGTCATGATCGCCGAGGGTGGCGGCAACGCCGATCACCGGTGCGCTGAAGGGGTCCGGGTCGAAGCGTGCCTGGGGATCGAGCCATGCCATCTTTGTCCGATTTCCACTGTTTGTTGGCCGGATTGCGATAATACGCCAGCCGCGCCTGCCTAGAATCGCCGGCATGTTTTTTTTGCCGAGCACCCACCTGATGAATCCCCGTTCCCTGTTGCCCCTGGCCATGGCCCTGCTGATGTTCCCGCAGATCGCCCAGACCCTCTTCAGCCCGGCCCTGACCGATATCGGTCGGGCCTTTGGCGTCCCGGCGCAGCAGGCGGCCCAGAGCCTGTCGGTGTTTATCCTGGGGTTCGCGCCGGGGGTGGTGCTCTGGGGACGCCTGAGCGATCGCTGGGGGCGGCGCCCGGCCTTGCTTGGCGGGCTGGCGCTGTATGCCCTGGCGCTGGTCCTGGAGTTGCAGGCCCGCAGCTTTGCCCAGCTGTTGCTGTGCCAGGGCCTGGCGGCCCTGGGCGTGGCTGCCGGTTCGGTGGTGACCCAGACCCTGCTGCGGGATCTGTTCCAGGGCCGCGAACTGATCCGGGTGTTCTCGCTGATGGGCATGGTGCTGGCGGCCAGTCCCGCTATCGGCCTGTTCGCGGGAGCGGCCCTGAGCCGCGCTTTTGGCTATCAGGGCGCACTGACGGGGTTGCTGGTGCTGGCCCTGGCGTTGTTCGGCTGGTGCGCCCGGGCCTTGCCGGAAACCCGTCCGCCTGCGCAGCCTCTGGCGCCCCTGGCCGGCACCTTGTGGCAGATGCTGCGGGACCCCGCGATCTGGCGCTCGGCGCTGCTGGTAGCGGTGTTCAACCTGGCCTTGCTCAGCTATTACAGCCTCGGGCCCTTTGTGTTCCGTAGCCTGGGGCAGGGCGCGCAATGGTTCGGTTACAGCGGCGCGTTGCTGGCCCTGGGCTCCGGCCTGGGCGCCTGGCTCAATCGCCGGCTGTTGGGCCGGGGCTGGTGCAGCGAGCGGCTACTGGTATTGGCAGCCCTGGCGGTGTTGGCCGGAGGTGGCGGGGTCTTGGCCTTGCAGCACAGCCTGTGGTTGGTGCTGCCGATGCTCGGGGTGGTGCTGGGCTTTGGCCTGGCGATCCCGAACATTCTCGGCTCGGCCCTGGCGGCCTACAGCGACCGGCTGGGCAGCGCCGGGGCCTGGTTCGGTTTGTTCTATTACCTGCTGATCGGCGCCGGCCTGCTGCTGGTGGGTTGGGGGCAGGCCCTGGGCCCGAGCCTTTGCCTGTGCGGCGCGGCGGCCTTGTTGCTGTGCCTGGGGGCGCGCCACCGCACATGAAAGCCGGGTTTGCGACACGCGGTCGCCGCACCGTCCCTGAAGGGTCCATTGTTTGACCATGATCAAGCCGTTGCCAGGCGCATCCGCGCAGCCTGTTGGCAGATCTGTGCAACGGCGCAGCCCCTTCCCGGAAATGGAGATCGGCAACATGGCCAAGATGAAAGCTGCGGTATTCGTGGAAAAGAACCGCATCGTCCTGGAAGACAAGGACATCCCCGAAATCGGTCCGCTGGACGCCCTGGTGCGCATCACCACCACGACGATCTGCGGCACCGACGTGCACATCCTGCGCGGCGAATACCCGGTGGCCAAGGGCCTGACCATCGGCCACGAACCGGTGGGCGTGATCGAGCGCCTCGGCTCCCAGGTCCGCGGTTTTCATGAGGGCCAGCGGGTGATCGCCGGGGCCATCACCCCCAGCGGCCAGAGCTACGCCTGCCTCTGTGGCTGCGGCTCCCAGGATGGGCCCGACACCCGCCATGGCTTTCGCGCCACGGGCGGCTGGAAGTTCGGCAACACCATCGACGGCTGCCAGGCCGAGTACGTGCGAGTGCCGGACGCCCTGGCCAACCTGTGCCCGATTCCCGACGGTCTGAGTGACGAAGAAGTACTGATGTGCCCGGACATCATGTCCACCGGCTTCTCCGGCGCCGAGCGCGCCGAAGTCAACATCGGCGACAGCGTCGCGGTGTTTGCCCTGGGGCCCATCGGCCTGTGCGCGGTGGCCGGGGCCCGGCTCAAGGGCGCCACCACCATCATCGGCGTCGACACCGTGGCCGCGCGCATGAGCGTGGCGCGCGGGTTGGGAGCGACCCACGTGGTGGACTTCAAGCAGGGCGACGTGGTGAAGCAGATCATGGAGCTCACCGACGGCCGCGGGGTCGATGTGTCGATCGAGGCCCTGGGCACCCAGGGCACCTTCGAGTCGGCGCTGCGGGTGCTGCGCCCGGGGGGCAAGCTGTCGAGCCTGGGGGTCTATTCCTCCGACCTGCGCATCCCGCTGGATGCCTACGCCGCCGGCCTCGGCGACCTGAGCATCCTCAGTACCCTGTGCCCCGGCGGCAAGGAGCGCATGCGCCGGCTGATGGAGGTGGTCGCCAGTGGCCAGGTGGACCTCAAGCCCCTGGTTACCCACCGCTTCAAGCTCGATGACATCGAAGCCGCCTACGAACTGTTCGCCAGCCAGCGTGACGGGGTGATGAAGATTGCCGTGACGCCATGATCCGAGCACCGGGTGGCCTTGATGCATATCAAGGCGCCCGGGGCCGTCTGCCTAGACACTCAGGCCCATCAACGTCCAAGGAGGTCAACCATGAGCCAGTACCAGCGTCTGTTGCTGATTGCCGATCCCCAACAGCATCAGTCTCCCGCGGCGCGTCGCGCTGCCGCCCTGGCCAAGGCCAGCGGAGCGGCCTTGCATGCCCTGGTGTTCGTCGAACCACCGGCGCGTACCTACCTGTGGGAAGAGCACCTGGAAGAAAGTGAACGCCAGGCCTACCTGCAACGCCATGAGCGCTGGCTGCAGGTGGAAGCCGAATGGATGCGCGAGCAGGGCGTGGAAGTCACCACCCAGGTGATCTGGAGCACCCAGGTGCTCAAGGACATGCTGGCCTACATCAACGAATTCCAGCCTGACCTGCTGATCAAGGACGTGACCCTGGAATCGGCCCTCAAGCGCGTTTTCGTCACCCCCCTGGATTGCCACCTGCTGCGTGAAGCCCCGGTGCCGGTGCATCTGGTCAACGACGCCCCGCACAAACTGCCCCGGCGCATCGTCGCCGCCGTCGACCCGGCCCAGTCCGACACCCAGATCAGCGGCCTCAACGGCCTGATCATCCAGACCGCCAACGCCCTGGCCCTGCAATGCGATGCGCAATTGCACCTGCTGTATGCCTACGACCTGATGCCGATGCTCGACGGCGTCGCGCCGGTGGCGTCCACCGCTTGGAGCGTCAACTGCCTGGACGAGTTGCGCGACTCCCTGCACAAGGAGTTCGAGCGCCTGGGCGATGAACACAACGTGCCCCAGGAGTTTCGCCATTTCATCATGGGGCCGCCGGTGCCGGGCATCGCCCAGTTCGTCGACGAGTACCTGGTGGACGTGGTGGTCATGGGCACCGTGCACCGCACCGGTTTTGGCCGCTTGATCGGCAGCACCACCGAGCGCGCCCTGTACTCGATGCCGGGCAGCATCCTGGCGGTGAAGGCGCTGAGCCCGAACTGAAACCCTCGCTCTGACCCCGCCAGCGGCGAGCCTCAGCCCGGCTCGTCGCGCTGGCTGCCCGGCAGGTACGGCAGCAGCCGCGCGGTCTCCTTGCGCACCACCGCGTAGCACTCGCAGCTGTGCTGTTCCAGGCGCGGCCGGTCGAGGACGTTGATGCGTCCCCGGCTGTACTCGATGATGCCCTGGCGCTGCAGTTTGCCAGCGGCCTCGGTGACCCCTTCACGGCGCACCCCGAGCATGTTGGCGATCAACTCCTGGGTCATCACCAGTTGGTTGCCCGGCAGGCGGTCCAGGGACAGCAGCAGCCAGCGGCACAGTTGCTGGTCGATGGAGTGGTGCCGGTTGCACACCGCGGTCTGGGCCATCTGGGTGATCAGCGACTGGGTGTAGCGCAGCATCAGCAGGAGCATCTCGCCGTGGCGGTTGAATTCGTCCTTGAGACGCTGCCCGGGCAGGCGCAAGGCATGCCCGGCGCTTTGCACGATGGCCCGGCTGGTGGTGCTCTCGCCGCCCATCACCAGGGACACGCCCACCAGCCCTTCGTTGCCCACCACGGCGATTTCCGCCGAGGCGCCGTTCTCCATCAGGTACAGCAGCGACACCACCGCGTCCGTGGGGAAATACACGTGGCGCGGGATATCCCCGGACTCGTAGAGCACCTGGCCCAGGGCCAGGGGCACCGGCTTGAGGTGGGGCAGCAGGCGCTCCTGCACCTCGGCCGGCAGTGCGTTGAGCAAGTGATTGGGCCCGAGCCCAAGGTTGTCGAACATCTCAGAACCACCGGATGGCAAGGCGTCAGCGCTCACTCAGGGTAGTCCAGGGCGTTGCCCGGTGTCTGTCATGGCGCCGACTCGGTGATGGCCGCTGTCGGGGAATGCCCGGTCTGCGGCGGCGCGGCGCTGATGGGCCAGGTCAGTAGCACCTGGCGCGTAATGCCATCGTCCAGCAGTGGTATGGCCAGATCCGGTAGCGGCTGGCCGTCCAGGCTCAGGCTGAGGGGCGCGCCGGGGCTCTGGCGCACGTCGATGTGGTAGAGCGTTTCGCCAAAGCGGTAATCCAGGCTGTAGCCCGGCCAATGAGCCGGGATCACCGGTTCGATGAACAGCTGCTCGCCTTCGCGGCGCAGCCCCAGCAACGACTCGATGATCAGCCGGTACATCCAGCCCGCCGAGCCGGTGTACCAGCTCCAGCCGCCGCGCCCGGTGTGGGGCGCCACGCCATAGACGTCGGCGGCCATCACATAGGGCTCGACCCGGTAGGTGGCCACCTGCTCGGCGCTGCGTCGGCTCACCGGGTTGATCATGTGCAGCAGCTCCCAGGCCCGGGCGCTGTCCCCCAGGCGGGCGAAGGCCATGCTGGCCCAGATCGCCGCGTGGGTGTATTGGCCGCCGTTCTCCCGCACCCCGGGCACATAGCCCTTGATGTAGCCCGGGTCCAGGGGGCTGTGGGCGAACGGCGGGTCCAGCAGCAGCACCACGCCGCTGTCGCGGCGCACCAGATGCCGGTCCAGGGACTCCATGGCCTGATGCTGGCGGACGTCACTGGCGGCAGCGGAGAGCACCGACCAGCTCTGGGCGATGGAGTCGATGCGGCATTCCTGGTTGTCGGCGGAGCCCAGGATCTGGCCGTCGTCGAACCAGGCCCGGCGATACCACTGTCCGTCCCAGGCCTGGCTGTCGAGGGCGGCGCGCAAGGCCAGGGCCTGCTCGCGACAGGTCCGGGCGAAGGCCGGGTCGTCGTGCTGTTCGGCGGTGACGGCGAACCGCTGCAGCACCTCGTGGCTGAAGAACCCCAGCCACACGCTTTCCCCCAGGCCCCGCTCGCCGACCCGGTTCATGCCGTCATTCCAGTCCCCGGTGCCCATCAGCGGCAAGCCATGGACGCCGCGCCGGCTGCCGTGCTCGATGGCCCGTTGGCAGTGGCGGTAGAGGCTCTCCCGCAGTCCGCTGGCCTGGGGCAGGTCGTAGTAGGACTCTTCCCCGGGATTGAGCTGGCGACCTTCCAGGTAACCCACTTCAACCTCCAGCACACTGCGGTCGCCGGTGATCTGCACATAGCGGCTGGTGGCCAGGGGCAGCCAGAGGAAGTCATCGGAACAGCCGGTGCGCACCCCGCGATTCTGTGGCGGGTGCCACCAGTGCTGGACGTCGCCCTCGGGGTACTGGTGGGCGGCGCAGAGCAGCAGGTGCTCGCGGGCCAGGGCCGGCTCGGCGTGGATCATTGCCATGCTGTCCTGCAACTGGTCGCGAAAACCGATGGCGCCACCGGACTGGTAGAAACCGCTGCGAGCCCAGAAGCGGCAGGCGATGGTCTGGTACATCAGCCAGCCGTTGGCCATGACATCGACGGCCGGGTCGGGGGTATGCACTTGCAGTGTGCCCAGACTCTGCTGCCAGTGCTGGTGCACGGCGGCCAGTTCGCTCTGCGCCATCTGCGTGCCGCGGTACTGCAGGACCCGCCGGGTTGCGGCCTTGGCATCCACCTCGGCCCCCAGGCGGAACAGCACTTCCTGGCTCTGGCCGTCCGCCAGCTCCAGCGCCACCTGCATCGCCGCGCACGGATCGAAACCGGCGCCGGAACGCCCGGACAGACGCCCCCGAGTCAACGCGGCCGGCGCCGCGAGACTGCCGTTGCGGCCAATGAACTCACTGCGGTCGCCGGTGAAACTGCGCACCGCCGAGTCGGTGTCGAGAAACGCCACATGCCCGGAAAACTCCATGTTGTAGGGGTTGCGGGCGAACAGCGCGCCACTGACCGGATCGCTTTCAGTGACCACATGCATGGCCGAGCGGCCGCGCAATTCCCCCAGCACCCATTCCACGTAGCAGGTCACTGTGAGGCGCCGTGGCCGGCCGCTGCGGTTGCGGATCTTCAACCGCGAGAACTTGATCGGCGCCTGCAGCGCCACATAGATCGTCAGCTCGCTGTGAATGCCGTTCTCCTCATGTTCGAACACGCTGTAGCCGAAGCCATGGCGGGTGCGATAGCTGCCGTTGCCCGGGCAGGGCTGGGGAGTGGGCGACCAGACCTGGCCGCTGTCTTCGTCACGCAGGTACAGGGCCTCGCCGCTGGGGTCGCTGACCGGGTCGTCGTGCCAGGGGCTGAGGCGGTACTCGTGGGCGTTTTCGCGCCAGCTGTAGGCGCCGCCGCTTTCCGAGATCACCGTGCCGAACAGCGGGTTGGCGAGCACGTTGGCCCAGGGCGCCGGGGTCGGTTGCCCGGGGTTGAGGGTAATCAGGTATTCGCGGCCGTCGCTGCTGAAGCCGCCGTAGGGCGTTTCCAGGATCAGTTCCGGCAGCGGGGCTGGCGGGGCACTGCTGGCCGTTTGTGGCAGGCGCACCAGGGGCGCTTCCAGGCGCGGCAGCGACGGATCGGCGCGGCGCCGGTGGACCTGCTCGGCGAGGCTGCCGCGGCTGTCGCTGATCACCAGGCGCGCCACCGCCAGCATCAGCACGCGGTCTTCGCCCGACAGTTGCTGGGCCGGACGCACGAAGATGCCCCCGGGACGGTCGATCAGGCTGGCTTCGCTGCCGGAGGTCACCAGGCCCATGATCAGGTCCTGGAGCTGCTGGCGGTAGCCGACCTGATCCTCGTTCCAGATCACCAGGTCCACCGCCAGGCCTTTCTGTCGCCAGTAGGCGTGGGCCTTGATCAGTTGCTGCACCAGGGTGATGTTGGCCAGGTCGCCCACTTGCAAAAGGACGATCGGCAGGTCGCCGGAAATGCCCTGGCCCCAGAGCCCGGACTGGCTGCGGCGGTTGGCCAGCAGCAGGCTGGTGTCGGCCCGCAGGCTGGCGTTGGCGTAGAGCAGCGAGGCGGCCATCTGTTGGAACAGCCGGGCTTCGGCCAGTGAGGCGTTGAGCTGGCGCAACAGCACCTGGCTGTGGGTCCAGGCCAGGTCGAAGACCCGGTCCGCCAGGTGCCGGTCACGGTATTTGTGGATCAGTTGCAGGCAGTGTTCGCGGCTCTCGGCGACCCCGGTCACCAGGTCGATGGTGGCGCTCTGGCCGGGGTCGAGGGTGATCCGGCAGCGGATCGCCACGATCGGGTCGAGCACCGGTCCATCGCTCCCCGAGAGCCGTTCGACCTGCGGGTCCAGGGCCTGGGGCGCGGCCAGATCCCGGCCGCGGCCGATAAAGCGTGCGCGGTCGGTTTCATAGGAGATGGCGTCGATGTCCACGCCGTGGGCCGCCAGCAGGTGGCACAGCCACGGCACTGGCTGCTCCTGGGCCCGTGGCCGGCGGCTGCAGACGATGGCCTGCAGGCGGGGCAGCAGTTCGGTTTCGATGAACAGGTTGCTGAAGGCCGGGTGGGCCGCATCGCTCTGGGCCGGGGCCAGGACCACCTCGGCGTAGCTGGTGAGCTCGATGCTGCGGCGCCCCCGGGCCCGGTTGCACAGGTGCAGGCGGCGCAGTTCGATGGGGTCCTCGGGGGATACGACGATTTCCAGGTGGCTGTCGAAGTCCCGTTCACGTACCCGGAATTCGGCCCGGGCATCGGTGAAGATCGCCTCGAAATGCTCTGGGCGGTGGCGGGTTGGCTGGTAGGCCGCGGACCAAAAGTCGCCGCTGGCCACGTCCCGCAGGTAGCAGAACTGCCCCCAGTGATCGCGGGTCGGGTCTTCGTGCCAGCGGGTCACTGCCAGTTCGTTGCAGCGGCTGTAGCCGCCACCGGCACTGCTGAGCATCAGGTGGTAGTGACCGTTGGACAGCAGTTGCACGGCCGGGCGCTTGCGGTCCGGGTCGGCGAATACCCGCAGTTTGTTTTCATGGGCCCGGGCCGCTTCGTCGGCTTCCGGAGCACCGGCGGCGTGCAGGTACTGGGCGGCGGTTTTCGGCACCCGTTCCTGCAGCAGCAGGGCGATGGCCTGGAACTGCGGATCGGATTCGAAGCGCCGTTGCATGGGTTGATCCAGCAGCAACCAGGCCAGGGCCAGCAGGCTCATGCCCTGGTGGTGAGCCATGAACGACCGCACCACGGCATGGTCCTGGCCCCGGGGCAGGCGCGACTCGGTGTAGTCCACGGCTTCATAGAGGCCGAAGCGTCCACCCAGCCCCAGCTGTGCCAGGCGCTGCAGGTTCTGGCAGGCGGCCTGGGGCGCCACCATCAGCGCCAGGACACTGGCGTAGGGCGCCACCACCCGTTCCGCGCCGAGGCCACGCTTGAGCCCCAGGCCCGGTACGCCGAACGCCCGGTACTGGTAGTTGAACTGACTGTCGAGGGTGTTGTAGCCCGACTCGGACACGCCCCAAGGCAGGCCCAGTTGCTGGCCGTGCTCGATCTGCAGGGCCACCGCGGCGCGACAGGTCTGGTCCAGCAGGGTGCCCTGGTAGCTGGGCATTACCAGCATCGGCATCAGGTACTCGAACATCGAACCGGTCCAGGACAGCAGCACCGGGGTGCCGGCGCTGCTGGTGAGCAGGCGGCCCAGGGCGAACCAGCTTTCCTGGGGCAACTGTCCCTGGGCGATGGCGACAAAGTGGGTCAGGCGCACTTCCGAGGCCAAGAGGTCGTAGTAACCGGCATCCAGGCGGTGCTCATCGGCGTTGTAGCCGATTACCAGCAAGTGACGACGGGTGTCGTAGAGAAAGCCGAAGTCCATCTGCGCCATGCTGGCTACCGCTTCCAGCAATCGACTGAGGCAACTGATGCGCTCCAGGGCCAGCTCGCGCACGGCGGCGATCCGCTCGTGGTGCATCGGCAACCAATACCCGGCGTCCAACTGGGCCAACTGGCGCCAGCTCAGGGTGCCGAAGCGGCGGCCATCGGCCATGGGCGGCAGGCAGCGCCATTGCAGTTCGTCATGCAGGTCACGGCATTGCGCGGCCAGTGCCTGGCGCCAGAAGTCCACATCGTCCGTTGTGCCGGTCTGCGCCTGCTCGACGCTGTCGGCAATCCGTTGCAGCAGCCCCAGCAAGGCATCCGGAGCCACGTCGGCATGCAGGCTCAGGTGCTCATGCACGGCGCGGGTTTCCAGGCGCCAGCGCAGCACTGGGGCGGTGTCCTGGCCGGCCGCCGTGAGGGCGTCCTGGAACACATCGAGGCTGTCCAGCAGGCCGTTGGCGATCTGCAGCAGCGCCGGAGGACTGTCCACCAGGGCCTGCAGGCCGGGGCGCAGGGTCAGCAGCATGCCCACCAGGTTGCCGCTGTCCACGGTGGACACATAGCGCGGCGGCAAGGGTTGCAGGCTCTGGGTGTCGTACCAGTTGTAGAAGTGCCCGCGATAGCGTTCCAGCCGGCCCATGCTGGCCAGCATCTGCTCCAGGCGGTGCATCAGCCGGCGGCTGCTCAGGTAGCCGAAGTCGTGGGCCGCCAGATGGGCCAGCAGGGCCAACCCGAGGTTGGTCGGCGAGGTGCGATGGGCGATGCGCTGCTGGGGCTGTTCCTGCAGATTGTCCGGGGCCAGCCAGTTGTCATCGGGGCCGACGTACTGGTCGAAAAAGCCCCAGGTGCGGCGGGCCAGGCTCTGCAGGAAACGCCGTTGGCCGCTGGAAGGCTCGAACGCCACCTGGCTTGCCGGGCGGCTGAGCCACCAGGCCAGGGCCGGGCCGGCCAGCCAGGCCAGGAGCAGGGGCGCGGCCATCAGCAGTTGCGGGCTCGGCCACAGTAGCGCCGTCAGCAGCAGGGCCAGCAACGGGCCGATCCACATCCGCCGGTACAGCTGCAGCAGGTTGTCATCCGGGCCGCGCTCGGCTTCCCGGGACGGTTGCCACTGCAGGCGATGAGCTTTGCTGATGCCCATGCGCCACAACGCGCGGGCCATGGCGTCCAGGCTGTAGGCGACCTCATAGGGCAGCCAGGCCAGGGGCAACAGGGCCCGGGACAGGTGCTGGCCGGCGCTGCCCAGGGCGGCGTTCAGTTGTTGCAGCAACGGCACTTCCGGGGTGTTGTGCACCAGCTCGCGCAAGGCGGCGGACAGGGGCAGCACCAGCAGCACAATCAGCACCGCCAGGGTCCAGGCCAGGGGCTGGGTGGAGCCCAGCCAGCCCCACAGCAGCATGCTCAGCAAGGCCAGGGGTTCGAGGCTGCGACGCAGGTTGTCGAGGATTTTCCAGCGTGCCAGCGGGCTCAGGCGATTGCTTTCCAGGCCGCCGGCGGCCTTGGGCGACCAGGGCAGGAGCCAGGGCAGCAGTTGCCAGTCGCCGCGAATCCAGCGCTGGCGGCGCTTGACGTCGGCGCTGTAGCGCGCTGGGTATTCCTCGAACAGCTGCACATCACTGAGCAGCCCGGAACGGGCGTAGCAGCCCTCGATCAGGTCGTGGCTGAGAATCCGGTTGTCGGCAAAGCGCCCGCCCAGGGTCTGCTCGAAGGTGTCCAGGGCATAGATGCCCTTGCCGACGAAGGAGCCTTCCTGGAACAGGTCCTGATAGACGTCCGACACCGCGCGGGTATAGGGATCGATCCCGGCATCGCTGGCGAACAGTCGGGAATAGGCGCTGCGCGCGGTGCTCGACAGGCTGATGCCGACCCGCGGCTGGAGAATTCCGTAGCCGCTGACGATGCGCCCGCTGAGCGGGTCGGTCTGTGGGCGGTTCAGCGGGTGGTCCATGGCGCCCACGCATTGCTGGGCCACGTCCCGGGGCAGTTGGGTGTCGCTGTCCAGGGTGATGACGTAGGTGATCTCGGGCAGGGCCTGGATATCGCCGACGATCAGCGAGAAGCGCTCCTGGCCCCGGCCGCGCAGCAGGGCGTTGAGGTCTTCGAGTTTGCCGCGCTTGCGCTCGTGGCCCATCCAGCAATGTTCGGCGGCGTTCCACAGCCGTGGCCGGTGCAGCAGGTAGAAGCGATCCACCGCCTCTTCGGGGTACTTCAGGTTCAGCGCCTCAATGCCTTGTCGGGCCAGCGCCAGCAGGGCGGTGTCGCCGTCCTGGGTTTCGCTGGGGGCGTCGAGAAAGTCGCTGAGCAGGGCGAAGTACAGCTGGGCATCGCGGTTGGCCAGAAAGCGCACTTCCAGGCCTTCCACCAGCTCTTCGACATCCGCCGCGTTGCCGAACAGGCAGGGCACCGCCACCAGGGTCCGGGCCCGGGGCGCAATGCCTTCGCTGTAGTCCAGGCGCGGCAGAATGCCCGGGGCCACAGTCAGGGTCACCAGGCCGTTGATCAGGCCGATGGCCAGGCGGCTGGCCAGCAGCAGCGCCGGCACCGCCCACAGTGCCAGCCAGTAATGGCCGGGGCTGGCTTCCTGATACAGGGCATCGAGAAACGGCCAGGCGAACAGCGCCGAGAGCAGCATCACCGGCCCCAGGAAAAAGCCCAGGGGCGCCTGGGTCAGCAGGCGCCGGCCGCGTTCGGCCAGGGGCACTCGGGCGCCGATCTGTTGTTCCAGGGTGCGGCGTCCGGCGCCGATCAGGTAATGCCCGACATGGCCGGCCACGGCTTCCGGGGCCTCGGCGCGGTAGTGGGCCCGGGCCAGTTCGATGCACTGGCGGGCCACCTGGTCTTCACTCAGGGGGCAGTGGCGGGCCAGGCGTTCGAGCACATGCCGGTAATGGTCACGGGTGGCGAAATCCATGCGCCGGTAGACCTTGGCCGGGTCGTCCTGGAGCACCTGTTCGACCCGGCTCATCAGTTCGACGAACTCGCGCCAGTTGCTGGCCGAGAGCAGGCGCAGGCTGGAAATGCTGTTGCTGATGGACACCTGATCGGCGGCTTGCTGTTGGGCGTCGAGCTGCACCAGGCGCTCGATGTTCAGCCCGGTTTCCCCCAGCAGTTGCTCGATCCAGGCCAGGGGCAGCACCAGGGCGGCGTTCTGGCCCTGCAGACGCCGCGCCAGTTCAGCGACGAAGGCGGCACTCATGGGCGGTGCCGAGCGGGCCATGTCGGCCACCGCCAGCACCACGCTCTTGGCGTCCTGCTCGGCGGTTTCCATCAGGCGGTCGGCCCAGTCGTTGGCCAGATTGCGCTCGCTCCAGTTGGCCATGACCCGGAAGGCCACGCGCCGCAGGTTCTCGATCAAGGCCAGGCGCAGCATGATCGGAATCGCCCACAGCTCGCCGAGCTTGAGCGGGGTGACGCTCTGGTAGCTGTCGACGAAACGCCCCAGGCTTTCGCTGTCGACCCGGCCGTCGCCGTGGGAAATGGTTTCCAGGGCGATGTCGTAGACCCGTGGCAGGCCCGCCGACTGGCCGTTGGCCAGGCGCGGCAATTGCCGGCTGTAGCCCCGGGGCAGGTGAGTGCGGGTGATGCGGATCTGTTCTTCCAGCAGGTAGTAGTTGTCCAGCAGCCATTCGGCGGCGGGGGTGGCCCGGGGCGAGCTGCCGGTGGCTGCCGTCAGGCTTTTGCAGCAACTGGCCAGGGCGCTGGCGTTGTCCGACAGGCGTGCCAGCAGCCAGTCGGGGTTGCGGCTTTGGCTCAGGCGGTGCTGGTGCGCCAGCAGGGTGCCGTGGCTGGCCATCTGTTCACTGCTGAACAATTCCGAGCGCAGCGGCGCTTCGTATTCGACGCTGTTGCGCGAGGCCTTCCATTGGCCGTATCTGGCGGCGGGCAGACGGCAGAACCTCAGGAATGTGTGGGTCCAATGACTGTCCATGTTTTCCTTGGCATAACAGAGCCGTCCCTCGGCACGGGGTGCGAGGGAGGGCCGGGAGCGGGGCGTGCGGTCAAATCGATGCACCGTCGCGACGAACGTTTCAGGCAAAAAGCTGCAACCTTGACGGTGGCGGGCGTGGGTGAGGGTGTCTGTGCGTTGGGGCACATAGGCGGGCGATAGGCATTTCTGTTGGGTGGGGGGGCTTGTTTTGGTGAGGGGGGTTGTTCCTGTTTGGGGGCGTGGTGGTCGTGGAGCATGAGGGGGCGGTCTTGTTGGTGGGCATGTCCGTTGCTGCGGGTGTGGTTGCTGGCGGTTTCGCTCTTGCAGCGGTGGGCTGTGTACATATCCGTTGCTGCGGTAACGACCACTTATGGTTTCGCTCTTACAGCGACTCACTTTTGAAAAGCGCAAAAGTAAGCAAAACGCTTCTGCCCCTCCACTCGGTGCCTCGCCTAGGCTCGGCATGCCCTCACTCCGGCATTGATCCGTGGGCCGCCGCCACCGGCCATCCCTGGCCGGGTGGCGGCTAACCCGGCATCCCTGCCGGGTTACCCACGGCTCAATGCCTGCGTTCGGCCATCGTGGTTAACGGGGCGTTCAGATCAAGATCAAGAGCCAGACGGCGGCCTTGCGGCCGGCCTGGAGCGGGAATGGGGGGGGCACCTTCCCTTGTAGGCGCTGCCGAGGGCTGCGAACGGGCGAGAATCGCCCGGCCAGTCGGCGCGGTATATCAGGTACAGCGCCGATACGAAAACAGGGCGACAGAACTGTTTTCGGCCTGGTCGCTGACAAACCAATCCGTGGGAACAAACACCCTCGCCACAGAGCCGTGGCTGTTTCAGAGAGTGCTGAAAGCTGGTTGGAACTACGCCGATTCGCTTTCTTTTGTAAGGCAAATCCGAGAAACTGCCGGCCGCTTGAATGCGCCTGGTGGGCGGGCTAGGGTGCTGGAGCCATCGCCAAATCGATGGCTCGGATGTGCAAGTCCGAACTCTGCAAAGGCGCACAAACGATCAGCACTGATTGGTCGTTTTCATGTCCGCTGCGTTATGGCGGCCGTGCGTGGGAGATCTTCGGATCTGCCGGGTGTCCTTGCAGACTCGGTCTTGCACACCTGCGTACGGCTGCCACCTTATTCGTGTGCAAGCGAACGGTGTTGGCTCCTTTTATCTGCAAGGAGTTAGACCATGAAAAAGCTCGTCCCCGATCCCCCCACGTCCTATCGCGATCCCGAACTCAAGGCCGCCAACGCCACCTTGCGCGTGGCTCTGGCTCGACAACCGCAGGACCCCGCGCTGTTCCAGCGCAACACCCAAGCCAAACCTGTTTCTGCCGACTCGCTGTTCAGCGTGCGCCCAGGCGTCAGTGCTGAAGAGGCGCTGGTGCATGTGTCGCTGTTGCTCAAATGCGCCGAGGAGGTCTGCGATGAAATCACCCAGCAGGGCAGCGGCATCGAGCGCGGGCTGATCTGGTCCATGGTGCATTCCGTGGAGATGGCCCGGGCGGTGGTGGAGGCGTTGCTGGACGCTAGCCCGCGAGGTGTCTGCTCATGCTCGGACGAGCCGCGCTCGTAAAGCCCGAGTCCCCCGGTCTTCTTGAACTTAGAGTGTGGTGGCCGTCGGCGAAGTGGCGACAAGGATGGGGAGACATACCCGTTGCTGCGGTAACGCCGGCTTAGGATTTCGCCGCTAAGGCCAGCCCTTTCAGGGTCTTTGCTCAAGGCTGCTTCTCCAGTTTTGCAGCCTTGAGCGTCCGGTCATTGCCATCGCTTTAAGGCGTCGATACCGGACGCAGGCGAATTGAATCGATGATGGCATCCCACAGCGCAAGTGCTGCTTTATCAGACTTGAAAGCCGGATCTGGTGGGGTGCCATCGTCATCGACGTCAGCTTCCTCCACGCTCAGTTCCGCCTTGAGGTGGGGCTCGTAGACCGACTCGTCCTTGCCCTGGGCTTCCCAGAGGAAGGTGTAGTTGCGTTGCCCCTTTGCGCTGCCCGCCAGCAGGTACTCATCGGCGGGAATGGCACCGCCACGCTCTCTTTTGCGCAGGGTCTCGATGCCCGCAACCATCTTCAGCGCGCCCATCAAAAAGCCACTCATTCGATCCAGTAACCGATCTTCTTCGGCTCCGGTGCTGGATCTGAATGACAAAAAGGTTCTAGGGTGTTCCGGGAAGGTCACGCCAACCCCGAAGTCTTCACTTTGAAAGCTGTCACCCGCGATGTAGGCCCGGTCGATACAGAATCCTGGTTCGGTGGGGATCTCATTGATTTCACGAGAGCGTAGGTTGTGGGCTAGGGAAGTAGCACTTTCAATGCCTGCTGCTTCACGATCTTGTGTGACGCCACCTTTCCAGCGGTAAGCGCGCCATGTCGGCTTGGAAATAGCGTAAGTATCCAGCAAGTACATCTCTACACTGGCATTGGACTTCCAGGAAAGTAGCCCTGTTGAGCCATTTCTAAGGTCCAATCGACGAAGAAACATACTTCCCTGTATTTTTTTATGCCGTTCACTCTTCAATTCCTTCTCACGCTGGTCGATTCTGGTTACTAGAGCCTCAGGGCTATCGTCGAGTGCTTCGATGTCGTCGTCCCACAGGTAATACCCAGCGTTGATCTTTGCCTGTGGTGGCAGATCAATCAGGAAGCGTCCGTAGCAATGAGTAATCCATCCGCTCTTGTCCATGGCGGGGCTCCGAGAGGAAAAAATCGATGTGCAGCTGATAACGCTAGTCATAGCGATTAAACCAAGGATCGTTATTAGGTAATGAGTGCGCTTCATAAACCCTCCTTGGCATCCAGCTGGCAGTCAGCCAGTTGAGTGATATTGATCACGTCAGATAATGCGGCCCATTGGCGAGTGTGCTGTGGTCGCGCACGCTTCCTTAGGAAACTCACAAATCATCCATCCAGTTATCTTTAGGCTTCAGCTCAGCGAGGAACTCTCCCAGTGCGTAGTCATCATCTACCGCTGGGCTGTTGGCCATCTGTTGCGGACTTTTAGGCGGGGAGGGCGTGCCAGCATGGTCGTCGCGTCCAGTAGTCGATACCGGGCGCAGGCGAATCGAATCGATGATGGCATCCCACAGTTCCAGTGCTGCTTTATCTGACTTGAAAGCGGGAACTGGTGGGGGGGCATCGTCATCGACGTCAGCTTCCTCCACGCTCAGTTCCGCCTTGAGGTGGGGCTCGTAGACCGACACGTCCTTGCCCTGGGCTTCCCAGAGGAAGGTGTAGGTACGCTGGCCCTTTGCGCTACCTGCCAGCAGGTACTCATCGGCGGGAATGGCGCCGCCACGCTCTCTTTTGCGCAGGGTCTCGATGCCTGCAACCATCTTTGCCGCACCCATCAGAAAGCCACTTACTCGATCCAGTAACCGATCTCGTTCGGCTCCAGTGCTGGATCTGAATGCCAAAAAGGTTCTCGGGTGTTCCGGGAAGGTCACGCCAATTCCGAAGTTCTCACTTTGAAAGCTGTCACCCGCGATGTAAGCCCGGTCGATACAGAATCCTGGTTCGGTGGGGATTTCGTTGGGCGCGCGCGAGCGTAGGTTGCGGGCCAGAGAGTTAGATATCTCCATAGCTCGACGCTCTCTATCCTCTGATATTTTCCCTGTCCAGCGATAAGCACGCCACGTTGGCTTCGAGGCAATATAGGTATCAAGCAGATATACCTTGGAGGCAACTTCAGATGACCAAGACATTAGCCCTACTGAGCCTCCACCAAAATCTATTCGACGAAGAAACATACTGCCTTTCGTATCATGTTGCTGACCTCTCAATTTTTGTTCGCGTCGATCAATCTGACTAGCAAGGGCCTCAGGGGTATCGTCGAGCGCTTCGATGTTGTCGCCCCACAGGTAGTACCCAGCATTGATCTCTGCCTGAGGCGGTAAATCAATCAAAAAACGTCCGTAGCAATGAGTGATCCATCCGGTTTTGTCCATGGTGGGACTCCGAGAAGATGAAAGCGAAGTACAACTGGCCACACTGGTTAAAGCGACCAGGCCAAGAACGGTAAACAAGCGACGAGTGAGTGTCATAAGCCCCCCTTGTCATTAGGGTGCCAGTCAGCCAACTGAGCGATCTTGATCACGCCATAAAGCGCGGCCCACTGGGCTCGCCTGTCGTTGTAGCTTTCTTGGTGTTCGTAACCCTTGTCGGTGTTGTACTGCCCCGCGCCCTTGCCGCCCTGGCGGAAACTGGCCTTGATACCCGCCTTCTTGTGGGCCTGCCCGGAGTCGGTTGGCACCGTGCCATCGCCACCACTGCCAGACTGGTCCTCTTCCTTGACAGTCCAGTTTTCAAGCGTAGGTACGATGACGGGCAGGCCTCGGCGAAACCAACTGCTGTAGCTGCCGGTCTCGTTATCCTTGAGCTTAGAGCCAGGCGCCTCCAAAGGAGCTGGATCGCCTTGCCAGATCATGTCCCGCCAGCTATGGCGTCCGTCATCTGCCGCATAGTGGGCATAGGTTTCAGAGTGATAGCCTGACGTGGACATTTGGCGATGGAATTTGGCTACAAAATCTATTCGCTCATCGAAATCTGACCGCAGGTTTATCCTTCCGTCAGTACTTCCCTCTCTCGACATATCCAAATACTGAGTGTTCTGCTCCGGCACCAACCCATACCAGGCGGTGCTCTTATAGATTTCCTCGTAGGGGTCCTGGTTCTGCGGATAGGCGCGGGGTTTACCGTCCATATCCTTGATGACCTGCCCCTGGGCATCGCACAGGAACAACCAGGGGCGACCTTCCCGATACTCGTTGCTAGGTGTCAGTTCCAGCGCCCCTGGGGCATTGGCCACCACTGCGGTCACTTCGCCTGCGTTGTAGCCAAGGATGATGCTGGCAATACCTTCATAGCCGCAGCGCATGTGGTGGTAGATGGCCGATGAACCGATTGACGGTTGCACGCCATGGACCACGCCAAGCACTCGTTTGTAACCGTGCAATTGGGTCAGGGAGCGTGCAACCAGCCCGCCCATTGAGTGGGTGACCAGGATGACCTTCATCTGATCCGCCTGCTCAGGGCTGACGCTTGCGTGTTCGCGGTAGTGGGCGAGGACGGTGTTCTCGATGTAGTCACGCACATCCAGGGCGGACTGCCGGTTGGATTGCAGCCAGTTGTAACCGGCGCACCAGACGTCGAATTGATACTTGCCCGCCTGTTTCAGTTCGTCTTCGCTGAGGGGCGTCGCCTGCCCCAGTTCTTCGCCATAGGCTGCGGGTTCATGCAGGCTTTCAGTGTTCCACCATGGCTGGATTTGTTGTCGGCTGACGATGCTGTCCAAGCGGCCCTCCATCAGGGCCATGAACGGGTTGTAGGCGCTGCGCATCACCGTCCCCCAGCCACGAATGCGCGCCGCCTCTTTGCTCAGGCCGGATGAGCACGTATCAATCGAGCCTCGATCATCCACCTCGACGTTTTCCGGCATTAGCAGTATCTGTCGATCCTTGGGGCCTCGGCCCCACCAGACAGCCAAGGCTGCGAGAGCGGGGAAGATATCAGTGGGCCAAAAGCTGGCATTCGGCGGACTCCAGACCTTGCTCTGGTCCTCCTTGTTACGCAGGTTGCTGCCCATGATGCCTGGAATGAAGATCACCGGAATCGGCGCGGCCTGCCTCGCCAGCAGGACCTTTTCACGCTGGTCCTCGGTGCGGGTCAGTTGGGTCTTGTAGACCGGTCGCCCCAGATTGTCGCGCGAGCGAGGAATGATGACGTCCTCAGTGTTATCGGCTGCTTGGCTGCTCATGCAGTGGACTCCCTGTCGTCGTTGGAGCTATTTCCCTTGGCCAGAATGCGCATCTGGACTTGATCCATGGCCAGGTCCTGCTGCCTGGGCAGACGGCCTTGTCCATCGGTCGTGAGGGTGGTGACCCCACCGTCGCCGCGCCGCAGTTCTACGGTGGTGTTTGCCAGAGGCTCAAGGGTGATTTCATCACGCAGCACATAGGCGTCATTGAACGGGGTCGACTCCCATGAGTTGAACGTGGTCGAGGCATGTGCGGGACCGATAGAGGAGTGCTTGGCCGCCTTGACCGTGAAATTCCCCGGCATGCCCAACTCGATATTGCCGCCCTTGAGCGTCAGGTAGGCCCCGCCGCACATCAGGGTGATGTGTTCCTTGGCAGACACCAGCACGTGCTGCTGGCCCGCGCTGACCTCCACACTCTGATCCGCCTCCAGGCGAATGCTGTTCTGTTGCGCCTGCAGCAGCATCGGCCCCTGGTGGGTGATGTGGCGCATCTCGCCGCTCTGGGCGAACAGGCCCAGGTCGCTACCGGCATTGACCACGAATTTCTGTCCCGAGGTGAGCTGCTGATTCTGCTGGGCGATGCTGTCGATATGCTCGCCCGCCGCCAGGGTGACGCTCTGGGGTGATACCGCGGCGATGCCCGCCTGGCCACTCAGGGCAATGGCCGGGTTGCCGCCGTTGCTCTGCTGCGACTCGTCGTTGGCGCCATGCCCCAGGTCGCGCACCGCTTCGCTGAGGGTTTGCTGCGGTTGGGTGTCGTGCCCGACGCCTTGATGGTCTTCGGCATAGTCGCCCAGCCCCTTGGCCAGTTGCAGTGCGGCTTCCAGCACCTGGATGGCCACGCCACGCTGCAGTTGCCCGGCATTGGCCTGCAGTTGCGCTTCGGTACTGAGCAGCAGCCCCTTGGCCGCGCGCAAGGCGCCGCGCTCGTCGGTGCGCAGTTCAAAGCCCTCGCCACGGGGTGCGCCCCCTTCGGGCCGGGGATGGGTCAGGTACCCCAGGTGCAAGGCGCTGCTGCCGTGGTCGCTCATCAAGGCGGCGCTTATCTGCTGGGTGGTGTCATCGATGCGCAGTTCGTTGGCCCGGCTGCCCTTGTGTTCCTTGCTCTTGAGGGTGTTGAGCGTCTTGTGATCCGGCAGGCAGTAGGGCGGCATATGGCTGGCCCGGTAGGTGCGTCCGGTGATGATCGGCTGGTCACAGTCGCCATCCAGGTAGTCGACTATGACTTCCTGGCCAATGCGCGGGATCGCCATATGGCCCCAGTCCGCCCCCGCCCAGTTCTGTGAAACCCGCACCCAGCAGGAGCTGAAGCCGTTGTGCTTGCCCTCGCGGTCCCAGGGGAACTGAATTTTCACCCGGCCATATTCGTCAGTGTGGATTTCCTCGCCTTCCGGGCCCACCACCGTGGCTATCTGCGGGCCGTCAATGACCGGCTTGGGCAGTGGCCTAGGGCGCCATTCGCAGTCCTCGGCAATGATCTGGGCGCGGAAGTCGTAACTCACGCCCATCTCGGCACCGGCAGCCTCTTCTTGCTGGCTGGCGTGCTGTATCCCTTTGTGGGTGATGCGCACCGAGCGCCACCAGCGGTTGAAGTCGCCCCGGGGGTGCCCGGTCAGTTGGAAGGAAAACCCCGGAATCAGCCGCGGATCATCCCCTTCCACCGTCGCCACCCGTGCATCGTGACGACGGCCCAGCAGGCGGTTTTGGGTGAAGGGTTGGCCGACGGCGCTGCTCTTGTAGCGGCCTGGGTAATCGTAACGCTCATAGCGCTGGGCCTGATGCTCAAGGTCATCGCCGAGCTGTCGCTGCTGCTGGTCGAAGGCCGGGCGCTTGAAGCTGTAGTCGCGCTGCGTCTGCTCGGCGGTACGCACGTTTTCCGTGTAGCTGAAGGCGTACAGCACTGGTTGCGGGGCATCCCCGGCCGGCTGGGTGGTGTACAGCACCGGCCCGCCCTGGATGCGCTCCTGGACGTACAACTTGTCACCCTGGACCAGGGTGTGGGCGTTGGCATCGTGTTTGAAGAAATAGAACAGGCCTTCCTCGGTGGACAGGCGGTCGAACAGATAGAGGTCGGTATCACCGGCCTGGACGCAGTATTCACACGGCGCATGCGGGGTGTGGATGTAGGGCTGGTAATCAAGGACGCCGTGCTCATCCAACACCGACTTGAGGATCTCGGGCACCGTTTTCTGCTGAAAAATACGCCAGTCGGAACTCAGGGCCAGCCGTGCCAGTTGCGGCTCCACCAGCAGGCGGTAACGGGTGCGGCGAAACCCGGTTTTACCCTGGGTGAAGCTGCTGACCAAGCCATGCACATGCCGCACCTGCAGGCCGCCTTGCCAGATCGTCAGCAAGGCCGGCTGGTCGAGGATCTGGCCAAAATCGATGGCACCGTTGTCGCTGGCCAGTTCGAGCGTCAGGCGAAAAGGCTCGGACAAGGCTTCTTCCAGGGTGAACTCGACGACCTCGAACGCCACCTGTGCGGTCAGCACGGAAAACGTGAACTGCAAATCCCTTTGACGCATGACACACACCTCCACTTCGTGAAGTGCTCATCCCCCCTGACAGCACGAGCGATCAGGGAGTGTGCAGTCGGTGCTCGGTTTTCCCGAGCCTCATCCCATCCAACGGATGACCGGTGTGCCTCCTCAGGCGTGCCTGGGAGCGCGAACCCCATCGATCAGCCCGGCTGACCGATGGGTTGGAACCTGCCGCTGGATTTAGCCGGCGACCGGGGTACGCCAGTCATCGGAGCCGGAAGTGCCCGACACTTCATGGGTCCAGGTGATCTTGCGGTAGGTGAACTCGACGTCCTCCAGGTGGGTGAAATGCGCGTTCGACGGATCCTGGCAGTTGTGCATGTAGTCCTTGATGTCGACGATGATCGCGTCTTCCAGGGTGGTGGTGAAGTAGTGTTCCTGGGTGCCGGCGGCGGAGGTGCGGAACCACTGGATTTCGATCTTGCTCAGACGCTCACCGGAGGTCAGGGCCGCGAGCAGCAGCGGTGAAGCCTTGTCGAAAACCTTGGTGATCTTCACCGGTTTGTGTACCCGCTGGCCGGTGGGCTGACCGGACTGCGGATCGCGGGGGATGATCACTTCATGGCTGAAGCCCTGGACCATGACTTGATCTTCGTGACCTTCCTGGTAGGTGTTGCCAACGGAGTCAGCGGTGAAGGCACCGGCGGTGATCAGACCTTGTTTGGTACCGGTGACGGACATGTACGCTGGGGTTGCCATTGTTGCTCTCCTTGCTTGGATATACGGAAAACCCGGAGGCCTGAATGGCCGGCCGGGCTCCAGGGATATCTCAAGAGTCATGCCAACTTGCCAATACCCCTTGCCAATCAATCACTTGATGGAAATTCAAGGTTCAACAGGCTGTTTCCAGCCAGAATTCCTATAGAAAGTGCGCAAGAAGTTGCGCAGTACTGCGCAACTTCTTGCGCACTCCTCTGTAGAGCCCTGACCGTCATGCTTACAGCGATGTGCCCACAGGCTTACTCACATTTGAGTGCGCAACTTCTTGCGCATCAAGGCTAAAAGCCATCATGGGCATAGGCGGCATTGTTCCGCCCAGGCGCGGGCTCACCTGGCGACTTTAGTTCTGGTCCGATCCTTCGCGCTTCGCGAGTCGGCTATAAAGCTCGCCACAACCTCACCGCATGCGGGCCCATGAGTTTCGCTCGCCATGCATGGGTGATTTTCCAGTGCGTTTTTCACTGTTAACCTTGCCGCCATGACCCATTCTTCCGCACATCGCCCTCACATTGCCTGGACGCTGTATTTCTGCGTGCTGTTCAACGTGTTCGTCTGCGGTCTGGGTCATGGACAGATGGCTGCACTGGAAATCACCGGCGTGGGTGGGCAGTTCTGTCACGCCATGGGCGAATCTGCATCGACTCTGGATGACAGCTCCAGCGACAAGACTGGCCCCAGCACCATGGGGGCTTTTGTCTGCCCCCTGTGCTCGGCGGTGAGCCTGGGCCTGGGGCTGCTGTTCTGTCTGGCCTGGCTGCTGCTGGTACGGCACTCGGCGCGGGTCAAGGTCGAGCGGGGCAGCAAGGCGCCGCCGCGTTACTCCTGGCCGTCACTCAATCCTCGGGCTCCCCCTCTGAGCGCCTAGCGCTGCTTCGCGATTGCCCTGGCGTCGCGTCTTTTTCATCTCCCGGTACTTAAGTCTGCGGTCGCGATGGCGACGGCGGCCGGGGTGTTTGATGATTTTTTCGAGTCCGAGTCCATGAAGTTCCTGTATCGCTCCCCCAGTTGCGCGGCGCTGTGCTGTGCCCTGTCGTTCAATGCCCTGGCCGAGGGCACGCTGCAATTGCCGCAGACGCGCATCAGCGCCGATGAAGTGCAACCCACAGGTCTGCAACTGGATACCCAGACCACCACCGGCTCGCGCCTGGGCCTGACCCCGCGGGAAACCCCGGCCACGGTCAATGTGGTCAACCGCCAGCAGATCGAGCAGCGCGGCGCCGCCAACACCCAGGACATACTGGCCAGCGTGCCGGGAATGAACGCCGCGGCATCCCCGGGCATTCCGGGGTTCGTTTCCTATCGCGGGTTCTCCGGGCCGCAGATCACCCAGCTGTTCAACGGCATCAGCGTGCAATACGACTCCATCGCCGCCCGTCCCGTGGACAGCTGGATCTACGACCGGGTCGAGGCGGTCGGCGGGCCGTCGAGCTTTCTCTACGGCACTGGCGCGGTGGGCGGTTCCATCAACTACATCACCAAGCTGCCTTCGCGCACCGAGTCGTTCAATGAAGGGCGGGTCAGCTATGGCTCCTTCGACAGCCGCGAAACCTCCTTCGGTTTCAACCATGCGCTGAACGATGGCGCCGGGCCGCGCCACTACGCGCGTTTCGATGTTAGCCACACCACCAGCAACGGTTATGTCGACCGCGAACAGCGCGATGCCTGGACCACGGCGTTTTCCCTGCTGACGGATTTCAACGACCAGCTGTCCCACACCCTGGCCTACGAGTACCAGAACGAAAGCGTCGACAGCCCTTACTGGGGCACGCCGGCGCTGAACCCGCTGGGGGGCAAGATGGAGGTGGACAAGAGCCGGCGCTTCGAGAACTACAACGTCAGCGACGGTCGCTATGAACAGCGGGTGCAATGGCTGCGTTCGATCATCGACTATCAGGTCAATGACCGCACTTCCGTGCGCAACACCCTGTACCACTACAACGCCGATCGCGAATACCGCAACCTGGAAAACTACGCCTACAAGAGTGACAACAGCCAGGTGGTGCGCTCTGGCATTCTGCTCCAGCGCCACGCCCAGGAACTCAACGGCAACCGTTTCGAACTGCTGCACCACAACAGTCTGTTCGGCCTCGACAGCCAGTGGTCGGCGGGTATCGATTACAGCCACAACGTGATGAGCAACTACCCGCGCTCGGTGTCGGGCTCGCTGCCTGGGGTCGATCCGGACGCTTTTGCTCCGGGCAGCTTCTGGGACTTGCCAGACATGCAGCGCGGCTTCGAGAAGAACCGCCGCAACCAGGTGGACACCTGGGCCCTGTTCCTGGAAAACCGCCTGCAACTGACCGATCGCCTGTCCCTGCTCAGCGGCCTGCGCCACGATCAGATCGACCTGCAAGTGACCAATTACCGCGCCGCCACCGAGGCCAATCCGGCGTTCTTCCAGCGTAAATATCGGCCCACCACCGGGCGCCTGGGGCTGGTCTATGAGTTGACCCCGGCGGCCAACGTCTATGTGCAATACAGCACCGCTGCCGATCCACCGGCAGGCATCCTGACCACCGCCAGCTACGGTCAGGTGCGCGACTTTGATCTCAGCACCGGCAACCAGTGGGAGATTGGCAGCAAGTTTGATTTCCTCGACGGCCGTGGTTCGGCGACCCTGGCCGCCTACCGCATCGAACGCAAGAACCTGTCCACCGCCGATCCGAGCAACCCCGGCAGCAGCCAGCCGGTGGGCCAGCAATCGTCCCGGGGTGTGGAGCTGGCGGGCTCGTTGCAGGTCACGCCCAAGCTGTTGGCCGAAGGCAACTTCGCTTATGTCGACGCCCAGTACGACGAGTTCTATGAAAACGTCGGCGGCCGGCCGGTGTCGCGCAAGGGCAACAGCCCCACCAACACCCCGGACAAGGTAGGCAACCTGTGGCTGAGCTATGACATTGCGCCGTCCTGGCAGGTCGGTGGCGATGCACGCTACGTGTCGTCGATGTACGCCAATGCGGCCAACACCCGCTATGCGCCGGCCTACACGATCTTCGGCGCGTTCGTCGGCTACCAGTTGAATGCCGATACGCGGATCACCGGCCGGGTGCGCAACCTGACCGATCAGGTCTACGCCCGTACTACCGCACCCACCCAGCTCTACCTGGGGGCGCCGCGGACCTTCGAGCTGGCGCTGCAAACGCGCTTTTAACCTGAGACCGCGGGGCGTCCGATGGCGCCCCGCGCATTTGCGAGCAGCCTGTGATGAAGCGTTATCTGTACCTCTGGCACCGCTGGTTGGGCATTGTTGCCTGCCTGTTCATGGCCCTGTGGTTTATCTCCGGGGTGGTGATGCTGTATGTCGGCTACCCCAAACTGACCCCCGCCGAACACTGGTCACGCTTGCCTGTGCTGCAACTGGACGACGCACCCATTGAGCTGAAGCAGGTGCTGCACGCTGCTGATCCCGAGCTGGCGCCGTCAAGCATTCGCTTGACCACGGTGGCCGGCGCCCCGCGCTATATCCTCGAATACCCAGGACCGCGCAAGGTGGCGATCGAGGCCGATAGCGGCCTGCGGGCGCTGCCCACTGACCGGGTCGAGGCCCTGGCCGCGGCCCGGCAGTTTGCCCCCGGTGTGGCGGTGCGTGATCGCGGGACAGTGAATGGCGACATGTGGAGCCAGTCCCGGGCCCTGGACGCCGACCGACCCTTGCTGCGGGTGGCCACCGCCGATGCCGAACGACGTCTGCTGTATGTCTCCGGCACCACGGGCGAGGTGGTGCGCGATGCCACTGCCACCGAGCGTGGCTGGAACTGGATCGGTGCCTGGCTGCACTGGCTGTACCCGCTGCGGGGCATCGGCATCGATGGCGCCTGGGGGCCGATCGTCACTTACCTGTCCCTGGCCGCGACCCTGATGGCCGTGCTCGGCCTGGCGGTGGGCGTGCTGCGCTGGCGTTTCAAGCGCACCTATCGCAACGGTTCACACTCGCCGTACCAGGGCTTTGCCCGCTGGCATCATGTGGGCGGCATGTTGTTCGGCGTGCTGCTGATCACCTGGATCTTCAGCGGCCTGATGTCGATGAACCCGTGGAAAATCTTCAGCAGCTCCCAGCCCCTGTCGGTGGCGGCCTATCAAGGCGCACCGCTGCACGCTGCGGCCTTTCCCCTGAGCGCGGCCCAGGCCCTGCAACGCTTTGCCGATGACGGCCTGCAGCCCCGGGAACTGGAGTGGCGGATGATCGGCGGCAAGGGTTATGTGATCGGCTACGACGGTGCCGGACGCACGCGGATTCTGGCCATGGACGATCAGCAGGTGCTGCGCCAGTTCAACCCCGACACCTTGCGCCAAGCGGCCTGGGCCATTCGCCCCGAGCGGCCGATGGTTGTCCAGCAATTGGCTGCCTACGATTTCTATTACTACGCCCGTGAGCCCCACAGCATGATGGGCCACTTGCAGCAGCGCCTGCCGGTGCTGCGGGTGCGCTTCGACGACCCGGCCCAGACCTGGCTGCACCTGGACCTGCACACCGGCGCCATCGTCGGGCAACTGGACCAGCCGCGCCGCGCCTCGCGCTGGCTGTTCGGCCTGCTGCACAGCTGGGACTGGCTGCCGCTGCTGGCCAACCGCCCCTTGTGGGACCTGTGGATGATCCTGTTCAGCGCCGGAGGCTTGCTGATCAGCGTCAGCGGTGTGGTGCTGGGCTGGCGCCGCCTGGGGCGAGCATTGCGTGCGCGTCGGCGTTGAGGCGGGGAAGGGCGCAATACCGCGACCTGGATCAGGGTTATGCAGTATTTCTGCCCTTCGCCGACGATTTAAGCCACCGCTCCCGGTCCCAGCGGTGATAATGCCCGCCTGCTCATTTCCCTACTGCTTCCGGAGCCCATCGCACCCATGTTCGTCATCACCCCGCAGGACCCCGAACTCTACCGTCGGCAAACCCGCCGCAGCACCCTGATCATCGCCCTGGTGTTCATCGCCCTGGCCATGCTGTTTTCCAGCGCCGCGGTGGCGGTGTTCGGCCAGCCCGGCGGCGATAACCTGGTGTGGAATGCCGGCGGCGTGTTCACCGGGCTGGTGATCAGCGCCGTGCTGTTGCGCACGGTGTTCTGGACCCAGCCGTGGATGGCCTCGGCGGTCTATGGCTGGCGCCTCAAGCGCAGCCTGATGCGGGTGACCAATGTCATGCATCATGTCACCGCCGGGGTGGCGGCGGGCGATCCGGCGGCCCTCAAGCTGCTGCGTTTCTATCACCTGGGGTTGACCCAGATGCATCAGCTGGACGCCAACTCCAGTGCCCACGGACAGATGCTGGGTGAAGTGGAGCGCCACCTGGCGTTGCTGGCCGAGCAGGGCATCGACCCACAGCAGGAGCGCCTGGAGGCGCAGTGGCTGGAAGCGGTCAAGGTGCACCAGCCGCGCTGAGGTTCAGGTTGATCCGCTGGCCCTTCCTCAAGGCTGCGGATCATCCAGGTAACGCCACAAGGCCTCGGCCATTTCGTTGGACTGGCCACTGCGGCCAAACAGCTGCTGGCCGATATGCAGCCCCAACTGGCGATAACTCTCGAACTGCGCCTCGTCGAAGAACTGATCCACCGTGCTCTGGTTGGGAAAGCCCGGGTTGGCTCGGGCGTAGTTGACGACGTCCGGTGTCAGCCCGGCGATCAGCCGCGGCTTGAGCACCAGGATCCGGCAGTGGGGCGTGGCCGCGATGTCCGCCTGGGTGTCGGGGCTATGGGCGTAGACGTTCAGCAGCAAGGCGCACTTGTGACTGTCGGCGCTCGGTGGCTGGCGAAACTCTTGCAGACTGCCGAACAGCGCCTTGAGTTGGGGATGGGCCAGTACCCCCGGGTCTTCGCGGATCTCCAGGGCCTGGTCGATGCGCGCCAGGCGCACCAGATTGGCCAGGTCGTCGAACTGGTAATCCGGGTCGCAGCCGCTGTCGCAGGTGACGATCAGTTCCACCCCGCGCCCCTCACGCAGCAACTCGTAGGTGGCGGTGTTTTCGAAATGCCCGCCGTCGGACAGGTACTGGTAGTCGCGTCGATGTCCATGAAACCGCGAGGTCAGCTCATAGAACAGGTAGGCCTGGGTGCCGAAGTAGGTCCAGGGCTTCAGGTCACGGGGCTTCCAGTGCTGTTGCCCGGGATCGAGGAAGTGGCTGGGCCACCAGATGCCCAGGCGTATGTTGGCCAGCCCCAGGATCAGCGACATGCCCAGGCTGTTGGCTCGCCCCAGGCCGGTGCTGAAGGCGGCGCCGGAGACGCCGATCCACTGGCCCAGGCTCAGGGGGCTCATGATTTCCGAGGCCGGGCCCTGACTCAGGTCACGGCGGTAGGGCTTGCCATCGAGGGTGTAGCGTTCCGCCGGACCGTCGCTGGCGACGCTGCCTTCGGTTGACGGGGCCCAGTTCGGCGCGATGCACAACGGCTTGCCCTTGCGGTCGCGCTGCACCAGTTGCTCGGCGGGGTCCACCGTCAGGTTCATGGTGACGTTGATCAGGTGCACCGGCCCGGCACTGGGGGTGGCGTAGTACTGCTGCAGCGACAGGTCGTCGCTGGACATCGGCTCGGCCACGCTGAGGTAGGTGCGGCGCTGCTGTGGCGGGCCGTTGAAGCGCCGGCCATTGGACGCGCCGAGGTAGGCGCGGGTCAGCCGGGCGCTGTAGAAGGCCTGGAGCGACGAGGTGTTGAGAAAGCCGATGAAGCGCCCGCTGACGCAGACCAGCAAGGCGGTCACCAGGCTCAGGGCCAGCAGGCGCCAGGCAGCGGCGGCGCTGTAGCTGATGGCGCCAGCGTCATGGGCGACCCATTGCACCAGCAGCGCCCAGCACAGGCACAGCAGGCTCATCAGCAGGCATCCGGCAACCAGCGCCAGGACATCCAGGGGCAGTTTGCGCATCCAGTCGGGCAGCGGCTTTTCATCCTTGAGCAGCACCAGGCGGCGCACCAGCCACATCAGCAGTGCCAGCAGCAGGGGCGTGGCCAGGGCCTGATAGTCCAGCAGGTAGCGATACAACGCTTCGGCACCGGTCACCAGCAGGGCCAGGAAAGCGAGAATGGCCACTGCCGCCATGGCTCGCCCCAGGGCGCGGGTGATCTGCACCCGGTAGTTGCGCACGCAGTTGTTGCAGGTGCTGTCCTTGGCCGGGTCTCGGTGATCCGCCAGCCGACGGACCAGCCGGTGGGTGATCAGCAGCGCGTTGCTGCCGACCAGGGCGGCCCCAAGGGCCAGGGTGCCCACCACCTGCCATTGGGCCACGTCATAGGCCAGGGCGCCGCCGATCCACAGGCCGGTGACGATCGCCAGCATGAAGCGCAAGGCCGGGTTGCCAAGGTTTGGCGGCTGGTCCAGATCGCCTTGGGGGATCACCAACCAGTACGCCACGGCGCAGGGCAGGGCGAACAGCAGGGCGGCCATCAGCGGCCACAACAGCAGGCTGGCCTGACTCAGCACCTGGAACAGGGTCAGCAGGCTGAGCATCAACAGGATCGGCATGCCGATCATGGCGTGCAGCGACAGCCAGTTGCGCCAGGTCATGGCCAGGGCATAGAGCATGTCGCCGGAGCCGGTGGGCGTCAGGTAGCGGCCGTTTTCCCGCAGCCAGGCGCCCGGGCCCTGGCCCACGGGCTGCTGGGCGTAGTCGACGCCGGTGCTGATACGTCCCGGCGGCTCGAAGCGCAGCGCCTGGTAGGCATCGCGGGCGGCCTGGCCCACCGGGTCCTGGGGATCGGGCTCGCGCAGGCGGCCGGGAAGGAACAGGCTGGAGAAGAAGCTGCCGATATAGCCGCCGCCACTGACCGTGGACAGGTAGTCGATGCGTGACAGCAGACTGTGCTCGGTGGCGGTTTCAGGCGCGGGCTGGAGTGGGGCGGTGGAGGCCGTCGCCGGTGCCGGCGCCCGGGCCATGGCTTGCAGGACGCCGAGGCAGAAGGTGGCGCTGCGGATGCCGCCCCCGGACAACGCCAGGCCCCAGTTGCCACGCTGCGGTGTGCTGGGTCCGGGGGCTTGCTGATGCAGGCTCAGGCGTCTGAAACGGATGCGCTGTTGCTCGATCTGGTAGAGGGTCGAGTCGGGTGTCATGGGCCTTCCTTGGAAAACGAAAGGGGCGGGACCTGAGTGAGCTCAGGATCGGTTGCCCCGGCGAGCGCCCAGCAGAATACCGGATGCGCAGGTTGCGGTGTATGTCGCTGGAGGTTCAGGGAGGGCTGGATGGGTATGTGGCGGATGCAAGGGCAGTGGGCGCTGGATGCGTCTGGCGCATGGAAAAAATGGCCCTGGTTATAACGTTAGATTTTATTCATATAAATGGACATAAGCTTTAGCCGCTATGCTGCCGCCAGTTTTTTACCTGGCCGTGTGATTTGTAGGGTTTTATTGATGGATGTGGGTAATTTCGGTTTTGTCATCGCAGGCCTGGTAGTGGGATTCATCGTGGGCATGACGGGGGTGGGCGGCGGCTCGCTGATGACCCCGATCCTGCTCTGGTTCGGCATCAACCCGGCCACCGCCGTGGGCACTGACCTGCTGTACGCCGCCATCACCAAGTCCGGTGGGGTGCTGGTGCATCAGAAGAACCGCAATATCGACTGGCGCATCACCGGCTGGCTGACCCTGGGCAGCGTGCCGGCGGTACTGGCCACCCTAGGGTTCTTGAACAACCTGGACTCCGATCCCCAAGCCTTGAACTCGGTGATCAAGCAAGGGCTGGGCTTCGTCCTGCTGCTCACGGCCCTGGCCATCGTCTTCAAGAAGAAGCTCATGGCCTTCGCCCAGCGTCACGGCAGCGATTATCAGCCAAGCCCCCGCGGTCTCAACGGCCTGACCGTGATCACCGGGCTGATCCTCGGCACCATGGTCGCGCTGACCTCCATCGGCGCCGGCGCCCTGGGCACTGTGGCGCTGTTCATCCTCTATCCGTTCCTGGCCACCAAGCGCCTGGTGGGCACCGAAATCGCCCACGCCGTGCCCCTGACCTTGGTGGCCGGCCTGGGTCATGCCAGCATGGGCAACATGGACTGGCACCTGCTGGGGTTCCTGTTGATGGGCTCACTGCCGGGGATCTGGATCGGCAGCCACATGACCGGGCGGATCTCCGACGAGATCCTGCGCCCATGCCTGGCGGTCATGCTGTTCTCCATCGGCTACAAGCTGGCCTTCTGAGGCCCACAGCCGGGCCATGCTCGCCGTCACCTGCTAACTTCCGTGGATTCCAGGGGTCAGTTATCCTGCGCAGGCCTTTGATGGGCGGCGCAGCCCCTTTTCCCCTTGTGTGATGCAGTCCATGACTATTTCCTCTGCTGATGGTGCCGCCCCCCAAACCTGGCGCGGCGGCGAGACCGGTGCCGCCATCCGCCAGTTCGATTGGTCGCAGACCTCGGTGGGCCCCCGGGAGCACTGGCCCAGCCTGCTGCACAGCACCTTGAGCCTGGTGCTCGAATCCCCTGAAAGCCTGTACCTGCTATGGGGCCCGCAGAAGCAGTTCTTCTTCAATGACGCCTATCGTCCGGTGCTGGGGCCGCGCCTGGCCCATGCCCTGGGGCAGACCATCGAGACGCTCTGGGCCGATGCCTGGCCGGATGTGCAGCCCATGGTCGAGCAGGCGTTTCGCGGCCAGGCCTGCCGTCATGAAGACCTGCCGGTGAACATGCAGCGCTATCCCGGAGAGGAACTGACCTGGTGGTCGTTTTCCATGAGCCCGATATTCGACGAGCGCCAGGAGCAGGTGCTGGGGGTGCTTTGTCACACAGTGGAAACCACCGCGCGGGTGCGCCTGGGGCTGCACGCCCGGCTCACCGAGTCGCGCCTGCGCGAGACCCGCGAGCTCAATACCCGGGTGCTGGCCAGCAGCAATGACTGCATCAAGGTGCTGGATCTCGATGGTCAGTTGTCGTTCATGAGCGAGGGTGGCCTACGGGTCATGGAGGTCAGCGACTTCAACGCCATTGCCGGCTGCCCCTGGCCGGACTTCTGGCAGGGCCAGGGCAACCTTGACGCCCAGGCCGCCATCGCCGCTGCCCAGGCCGGGGAATCGGCGCGGTTCCAGGGCGCCGCCAACACCCTGGCCGGCAACGCCAAGTGGTGGGATGTGCAGGTCACGCCGATGCTCGATGAGGCCGGTCAGCCGGAGAAGATCCTCTGCATCTCCCGGGACATTACCGCCACCCGCGAGGCCGAGGAGCAATTACGCCGCCTCAACGAGTCCCTGGAGCAGCGGGTCCAGGAGCGCACCCAGGAGCGCGACCGGATCTGGCAACTGTCCACCGACCTGATGCTGGTGGCGGATTTCAACGGGCGCATCGTCGCCGTGAACCCGGCCTGGACCCGATTGCTGGGCTGGCAGCGGCACGAACTCGAAGGCAGCAGCTTCTACGATTTCATCCACCCCCAGGACAGTGTGGCGGCGGTCAACGCCTGCACCGAACTGGCGCTGGGTCAGAGTTTTTCACGGGTGGAAAACCGCTTTCGGCACAAGGACGGCAGCTATCGCTGGGTGTCCTGGAGTGCCGTGCCCGACCCCCAGCATCTGCACGCCGTGGGGCGTGACATTCAGGCCGAGCGTGAAGCCGCGCAGGCGCTGCGCAAGACCGAAGACATCTTGCGTCAGGCACAGAAGATGGAGGCGGTGGGGCAACTGACGGGTGGGGTCGCCCACGACTTCAATAACCTGCTGACGGTGATCCGCTCGTCCACCGACCTGCTGCGACGCAACCTCAGCGAGGAGCGCCGGCAGCTGTACATCGATGCGATTTCCGACACCGTGGACCGCGCCAGCAAGCTCACCGCCCAGCTCCTGGCCTATGCCCGCCAGCAGAATCTGCGCCCGGAAACCTTCGACGTCGGCGTCAGCGTGCAACTGCTGGCACAGATGATCAATCCGCTGATCGGCGCCTGCATCGAGCTGCGTATCGAACTGCCGCAGCAAGCGTGCTGCATCCATGCCGACGCCGGCCAGTTCGATACCGCGCTGATCAACATGGCGGTCAATGCCCGGGACGCCATGCAGGGCGAGGGCCTGCTGGTGATTGCCGTGGAGCGGGTGGCGCAGATTCCCGCCAGCGCCAGCCAGGGCGCCCAGAACGGCGACTTTGTCGCGGTGTCCCTGACCGACACCGGTGCCGGCATCGACCCGCAGCAGATCGAGCGGATCTTCGAGCCCTTCTTCACCACCAAGGAGGTGGGCAAGGGCACTGGGCTGGGCCTGTCCCAGGTGTTCGGTTTTGCCAAGCAGTCTGGCGGTGGCCTGGTGGTCCACAGTCAGCCGGGGCAGGGCACGCGCTTTACCTTGTACCTGCCGCGCTCCGAAGCTGTGGTCAGCCCGGTAGCGGCCCCTCGCCCGGGGCCGCTGCAGGTGGATGGCCAGGGGGCCACGCTGCTGGTGGTGGAAGACAATCCCGAGGTGGGCGTGCTGTTGGCCCAGGCCTTGAACGAGCTGGGCTACCAGACCGAATGGGCCACCAGCGCTATCGAGGCGCTGCGTCGCCTGAGCCAGGAGCCGGGGGTGTTCCAGGCGGTGTTTTCCGATGTGGTGATGCCCGGCATGAGCGGCATCGAACTGGCCACTCGCATCCGCAGCGATTACCCCGGGCTGCCGGTGATCCTCACCAGCGGCTACAGCCCGGCCCTGGCCCAGGGCCAGACCCGGGAGTTCGTGTTCCTGCAGAAACCCTACTCGGTGGCGGCCCTGGCCCAGGCCTTGAGTGCCGCAATCGGCAACGACCCGCCGCTGTGATGCGGGCCGCCGCCGTCTATGGCTGGTGGCTGCCCTTCATCCACTCCTGGGCCGAGCGCCACAGGCAGATCCCCAGAAAATAGGCGGAAGCCGCCAGCCACAGGCCCATGATCGACGGGCTGTGCAATGGGTGGCTGAGGATCAGCAGCGCGCCACTGAGCAGCCAGACGAAGGTCACGATGATGTTCAGCCCCATCCACTTGCGCACCCGGAACGGATGCAGGAACTGCACCCGAGTGGCGGTCAGCAGGGCCAGGGCGAAGATGCTCAGCAAGCTCAGCCAGGGGCCGGGCTCGATCAGGTAGAAGCACAGGGCGACCACGTTCCAGGCGGCGGGAAAACCCTGGAAGTAGTTGTCGTGGCTCTTCATGTTGACGTTGCAGAAGCACAGCAGCGACGACAGCAGGATCAGCGAGGTGGCCAGCAGCGCGCTGTACTCCGGCAGGGGAATGTAGCGGTAGATGAACAGCGCCGGGATGAACACATAGGTCAGGTAGTCGATCACCAGATCCAGCACCGAGCCGTCGATGTTGGGCAGCACCGAGCGGGTGTTGACCTTGCGCGCCAGGGAGCCGTCGACGCCATCCACCAGCAGCGCCACCCCCAGCCACAGCAGGCAGGCCTTGGGCTGGTTTTCAAACAGTGCCAGGGTGGCGAGCAGGGCGCTGACCACTCCGGTGGCGGTGAAGCCATGGGCGCCCCAGGCTTTGATTCTGGCGATTTGCAGGGTCGATATCACGGGGCATTTCTCCGGCGGCTGTGGTTCCCGGACACCCCGCGGTGTGCAAGCGGCGGCGTTGGTCCAGGTTGCAGTTATCGACCGGAAAGCCCGGCAGAAGGTTCAGCCCCACCCCTGAATCAGGCTCAATGCGGGCCTTGTCGCCCTCCAGGGAATCGGGTGTTGCACAGCTGGCTGAGGTCAACGGTCGAAGGGGATTTCCTGAGTCTAGGCGCCATCGCCCAAGCAACAAGAAAAACGCCACCTGGCGTTGCAGGCCGGTGGCGTTTTTTATCGGGCGCCCCTGGGGACACGCTGCTGTGCAGCTCGGTTACTTTGCCGCCTCCAGGGCGCTGAGCAGCGCATGGGCGGCCTTGATCCGTTCCTCGTTGGGGTAGTTCTTGTTGGCCAGCATGACAATGCCGATCTGCTGGCTGGGGACAAACACTACATAGGCGCCGAAGCCGCTGGTGGAACCGGTCTTGTTGTACAAGGCGTCGGCCTGGGGCGGTTGGGCCGGAGTCAGCCACTCTACCGGGTGCGGTTCGAGGGCCATTGGCGTCGAGTTGCCCGCCACCAGCCGCGCCAGCGGCACCGGGTAGGCGTAGCGCTCCCAGCCCAGGCCCTGGGTCAGGTCGCCGACCCGGTAATAGCCGCTCTGGGTACTGGCGATGGCTTTTTGCAGCGTGTCGTCCAACGGCTGCGGTTGCAGGTTGTCGGCAATGAACTGCAGCAGGTCCGGGGCACTGGTCTTGACCCCGTAGGCCTCGGCGTCCAAGGGACCTGGGCTGACCCGGATCGGCTTGTTCTGCTTGTCATAGCCCTGGGCGTAGTGGGCCTGCTGGTCCTTGGGCACCTTGATGTAGCTGTGCTTGAGCCCCAGTTTGGGGAACAGGCTCTTTTCCAGCAGTTGATCGTAGGGCTGGCCCAGGCTGCGGGCGGCGAGGTAGCCGAGCAGGCCGATGCTGGGGTTGGAGTACAGGCGCTGGGTGCCCGGGCTGAAGGTGGGCTTCCAGGTGTTGTAGTAATCCAGGATCTTGTCTTCGCCCTGGACCTCATCGGGGAACTGCAGCGGCAGGCCACCGGCACTGTAGGTGCCCAACTGCAACAGGCTGATGCCGTCGAAGGCGCTGCCGCGCAGGGCCGGCCAGTACTGGCTGGCGTGGTCCTCAAGGGCCAGCTTGCCGCTGGCCTGGGCGTAGCCGGCCAGGGTCGCGCTGAAGGTCTTGCTCACCGAACCCACTTCGAACAGGGTGTCGTTGTCCACCGGCTGTTGATTGTCCTTGGAGGCAAGGCCGTAGTTAAAGTAATGTCGCTTGCCGTTGGCGATGATCGCCACTGCCATGCCGGGAATGCCCTGCTGCTGCATCAGCGGACGGATGGTGGCATCCACGGTGGTTTTCAGATGGCTGTCCTGGGGGTTCTCGGCCAGGGCGTCGACGCTGCCGAGGAGCAGTACGCAGGCGCTGATGATGCCTAATCCGGTTGAGGTTTTATGGCGCATGATGGGCTGTTTTCCATGGGTTCTGATTTTTTTGCCGCCTATTCCCAGCGACTTTCCGGCTTCGGGGTTCTTTGCGGGAACCCTGGGGCGCAGTGCTCGCGGAGTCTTCCCGGGAAGGGAGAACGTGGTCAGCGCTGCGCGAGCGAGGCCAATGTAGGCAGTCTGCGCAGGATCGGCAAACGACGATATTTCGCAGGAGCCATTAGAAAAACTAGGGAATGCCCATGCTCCGTCCACACCTGCCCTTGAACGCGCTGCGGGCTTTCGAAGCCTCGGCCCGTCATTTGAGTTTCACCCGCGCCGCCATCGAACTCTGTGTGACCCAGGCGGCGGTCAGCCATCAGGTCAAGAGCCTGGAGGCCCAGCTCAACGTCACCCTGTTCAAGCGCTTGCCCCGGGGGCTGATGCTGACCAGCGAAGGCGAGACCCTGCTGCCGGTGCTGCGTGAGTGCTTTGATCGCATCGCCCAGACCCTGGGGCGTTTCGAGGGCGGGCACTACCGCGAAGTGCTGACGGTGGGGGCCGTAGGCACCTTTGCCGTGGGCTGGCTGTTGCCGCGCCTGGGGGATTTCCAGGCGCGCTATCCCTTTGTCGACTTGCGCCTGAGCACCAACAACAACCGTGTCGACGTGGCCGCCGAAGGCCTGGACTACGCCATCCGTTTTGGCACGGGAGCCTGGCACGGCATCGAGGCCCTGGAGCTGTTGCAGGCGCCGCTGTCGGTCTTGTGCATACCGCAGATCGCCCACCAGTTGCACAGCCCGGCGGACCTGTTGGGCCAGACCCTGTTGCGCTCCTATCGCACCGATGAATGGCCGCAATGGTTCCAGGAGGCGGGACTGGGCGGCGGCAGCCCCTTGCCCCAGAGCATTGTCTTCGACTCCTCCCTGGGCATGCTCGAAGCGGCCCTGCAAGGCCTGGGAGTGGCCCTGGCGCCGCCGCTGATGTTCGAGCGGCAACTGGCCAGCGGGGCGGTGGTGCAGCCGTTCGACATCGGCATCGTCACCGGCAGCTATTGGCTGACGCGCTTGCAGTCGCGGGCGCAAACCCCGGCCATGAGCGCCTTCAAGGCCTGGCTGCTGGAGGCGGTGGCCGCAGGCCCTCATCAATAGCGCCAATGCCCCGGCGTCCAGAGCCACTGGCCGGTGTGGCCAGTGGCTTGGCTCAGCCCCGTGGGCCCGGCACAATCCTCGACCTTGCAGGGCAGGCGCCGGCATCGTGCCGATGGCCGGCATGCCCCGGAAGTGTGGAGGAAGGTGGATGCCCGTCTTGAAACAGCAGGACCAGGACCCGGACGCGATTGCACGTCCGGTATGTGCCCTGCGCATCTCGATGCAAGAAGAGCGCTGGGAACGGCCGTGGCACAGCCATCGCAAGGCCCAGTTGCTGTTTCCCGCGGGCGGTGTGCTCAGTTGCGAGAGCGCCGAGGGCCTGTGGCTGGCGCCGCCGCAGTGCGCGGTGTGGATTCCCAGCGCGATCGAGCATCGGGTCCAGGGGCTGGAGAACGCCCAGGGTTATTGCCTGTTGGTCGAGCCCGAGCACGCCCGGTCGTTGCCGCAGGCCTGCTGCACCCTGGTGATGTCGCCGCTGTTGCAGGAGTTGCTCAAGCGCTGTGCGCAACTGCCGTTCCTGTATGACCAGGACGGCGCCGCCGGGCGCCTGGTCGCGGTGACCCTGGATGAGCTGGCGGTCGCGCCCCGTGAGCAGATCCACCTGCCCATGCCCCGGCACGCACAGCTGCGGCGTCTGGCCCAGCAGATCCTTGAACAGCCGGAACGGCGCCTGAGCCTTGGGCAATGGGGCGAGCAGATCGGCCTCAGCGAACGCAGCCTGAGCCGCTTGATCGTGGCCGAGACCGGCCTGAGTTTCGGCCGCTGGCAGCGCCAGTTGCACATCCTCCTGGGACTCAAGCAATTGGGCCGGGGCGACTCGGTGGAGTGTGTGGCGCTGACCCTGGGCTATGACAGCGCCAGCGCCTTTATCCGCATGTTCAAGAAAGCCGTGGGCCAGCCGCCGGGGCGATTTTTTGCCGAGCGTCGCCAAGCCCTGGAAAACCACGCCCTGTAGCCGCTGCCGAGCCCGCGAGGCTGCGAAAAGGCCCGCAGGGCCTTGCCTGGCGATGCCTCGTCAAACTCAAGATCGCTGTGGCCGCGACGTCGGAGTACCGCCCAACCCGTTCGCGGCCCAGGCGGTGGTGACATTTGGCTGGATTAATCAATCTCTTGTCGATCTCGGCTGATGCGGACAATGGTTGGCGGGAAGATGATAAGCATTCTTGTTTGTCAGCTTCTGGAGGTGTTCCCATGTACTTCGATCATCAGCATTTTCCCCTGGTCTGGATGCGTCGCGCCGAAGGCGCAGGACAGCCGGTAGTCGACCCTTACCAGCAGTTGGAGGCGCTGACGCAGCGTGCCCAGGCTTTTGTCCTGATGAGCGATCTGATACCTGAGCCCGAGCAGCGCAACAGCGCTCAGGGCAAGGCGTTGCTCAAGCAGGGCTCGATGTGGACCAAGTGCAACAAGGCGGCGATCCGCCGCTGGATCAAGGCGCTGATCGTCATCGCCCCGCAGCCGGAGAACCAGGCGCAGGTCGAGGCTTTTGCCAGGACCTATGAGCAGTTCTGGGGCTACCCACTGCTGCACAGTGCCTCGCCGCTGGCCGCCGTCAGTCTGGCCCAGCAACTGCTGGCGCCGCCGCGCAGCAACCTGCACAACTGGTGAAGGCGGCGAAGTTGCCGTCAGCCGCTCCGGTGCTCGGGGAGGTTGGCGGTGATCACCTTGCCCATGCTGACCCGGGGTTCGACCTGGTAACCCAGCGCCTGGTAGAAGCCCTTAACCGCGGCGTTGCTGCTGAGGATCTGCAGGTTGATCTTCAGGCAGCCGCGGGCGCCCAGGGCCTGTTCGCCGTGGCGCACCAGGGCCCGGCCGGTGCCGAGCCTGCGCTGTTGCGGGTCTACCGCCAGGGAGTACAGCCAGCCGCGGTGGCCGTCGTAGCCGGCCATCAGGGTGCCTACGACCTGCCCTGAGGCCAGGGCGACGAAGAACAGCCCATCATCCACGGCGAGCTTGCGGTCGATGGCCAGCTCCGGGGAGTTGTGGGCGGTGGCGTAACCGAAGACCCGCTCCCACAGCTCGATCACGGACTGGCGGTGCTGGGTGTTGTCGTACTCGATCAGTTGGATCATGGCGTGGGCTCGGCAAGGGGGGGGCAGCGATGGGCGGTGGCGGCCGGCAGGTTTCAGTCCTGATGGCCGGGCCAGGTTTCGGTGGGAAAGTAGGCCTCCAGCCCGGGCTCCCGGTGGTCCACCCCGTCCTTGGTCCAGTAGCAAGACAAGCGCGAGTAGTTGTCCAGGTCACCGCGCACCAGGCAGGTGGCGGCGTGCCCCGGCCAGTTGAAACGCAAGACATCGGCCTCGGCCATGCGGGCACGTTCCACTTTGCCGATGGCGGTGGTGGTCTTGCCGTTGACGGTCTTGACCAGGGTCAGGGCCTGGTTCTCGTAGCGGATCTGCGCAGTGCCGGAGTAGGTCGGGCCGCCGTCCGGCTGTTTGCCGATCAACATGAACTGGCCGGGCACCATGCTGTAGTAGATGTGCGGTTCCTGGTCCTGCTTTGGCGCGGCCTGGGCCGCGAGGCTGGCCAGCAGCAGGCCGAGAAGGGGGGCGCGGGAGAACGGCGGCATCGGTGCTCACTCCTGTTGAGGCGGGGGGCCATGATTCCAGACTTGGCGTGGCAGATAAATGCCTGGGCGGTTAGCGATGTTCGGTAGGTGTTCCACGGTGCACGGCAAATGAGGCTTAGCGGCAAGCTTGGAGCTTGCGGCTGAGGCGGGCTTAAAGGTTGTTGGGGCGGGGTTTGGTCGCTTTCTTTTGTAAGGCAAATCCGAGAAACTGCGGGCCGCTTGAATGCGCCTGGTGGGCGGGCTAGGGTGCCTGGGCCATCGCCAAATCGATGGCTCGGATGTGCAAGTCCGAATTTTGCTAAGGCGTAGAAACGCTCAGCCATGCTTGGGCGTTTTTCATGTCCGCTGCGTTATGGCGGCCGTGCGCGGGAGATCTTCGGATCTGCCGGGTGTCCTAGCAAACTCGGTCTTGCACACCTGCGTACGGCTGCCACCCTTATTCGTGTGCAAGCGAACGGTGTCGGCTCCTATTCTTAGCTAGGAGTTTGACCATGAAAAAGATCGTTCCCGATCCACCGACTTCCTATCGCGATCCCCAGCTCAAGGCCGCCAATGCTTCGTTGCGTGAAGCGCTGCCCCGGCATCCATTGGACCCTGCGATGTTCCAGTTCAAGACCACGGCCCAGGCCGTTGCTCCCGACTCGCTGTTCAGCGTGCGCCCGGGGGTGGGCGTCGAGGAGGCGCTGGTGCATGTGGCGTTGCTGCTTAAATGCGCGGAGGAGGTCAGTGATGAAATCACCCGGCAGGGTAGTGGCCTGGAGACAGGGTTGATCTGGTCCATGGTGCATTCGGTGGAGATGGCGCGGGCGGTGGTGGAGGCGTTGCTCGATGGTGCTCCGAGAGATGCTGTTGGCCTAGGTTCTCCGGCGTTGTTGGAGTAGGGGTAGGTTGTTGATGGGGGGCTAGCTCGGCATCCATGCCGAGCTGCCCCCTGCGCAATGCCTGCACTCGGCCTCCTGAAGGGGCAGTAAGATCAAAAGCCACAGTCACAGCTGCAAGCCTCAAGCCGCAAGCTTGGAGCTTGCTAGAGCTTGAGCACTCTGCCGCTGGCGGCCACTGCCAAGAGCAGCACGGCGATGAGGCCGAAGGCCGCGCTCAGGCTGCTGCCATGGGCGATGAAGCCGATCACCGCCGGGCCGGCCAGGATGCCGGCATAACCCAGGGTGGTGATGGCTGGCACGGCGATGCTTTCGGGCATGACCTTCTGCTTGCCCACGGCGGTGTAGAGCACCGGCACGATGTTCGAGCAACCCGCGCCCACCAGGGCATAGCCCAGCAGCGCCGCTTCCCAGGCCGGGGCCAGGGTCGCCAGCAGCAGGCCGGCGGCCGCGGTACTGCCGCCGATGATGATCACCCGCCGGGCGCCCAGGCGGTGGACGATGGCATCGCCGGTCAGCCGGCCCAGGGTCATGGTCAGGGCGAAGGCGGCGTAACCGAGGCCGGCGTAGGCCGCATCCAGGTTGCGCTCGGCGCTGAGAAACACTGCGCTCCAGTCCAGCACCGCGCCTTCGGCGAGGAACACCACAAAGCACAGGCAGCCAATGAACAGCACCACACCGTGGGGCACGGCAAAGGCCGGGCCCGAACTCTGGCTGCCGTAGGGCAGCATGTGCGGCGCGGCCTTGAGCAGGGCCACCAGCATCAGGGCAATCACCACCAGGGTTGCCCCCAGAGGCGACAGGCCCAGGCCCAGCAGGGCGCTGACGCCGGCGGCGCCGACAATCCCGCCGAGGCTGAACAGCCCGTGGAAGCCCGACATCATGGTCTTGCCGCTGGCGCGCTCGACGATCACCGCTTGCAGGTTGACCGTGGAATCCACACCACCCAGGCCGGCACCGAACAGGAACAGCGCGGCCATCAGCAGCGGAATCGAGGTGAGGGTCGCCAGCAGCGGCAAGGCCAGGCAGATCAGCAAGGTGCCACCGGCCATCACCCGACGGCAGCCAAAGCGCCCGGCCAGGGCCCCGGCGATCGGCATCGCCAGGATCGAACCCACGCCCAGGCACAACAGCAGCAGGCCCAGGGTGCCTTCGTCGAGCCCGGCCCGGGCCTTGGCGTAGGGCACCAGCGGGGCCCAGGCGGCGATGCCGAAACCGGCGATGAAAAAGGCGATGCGCGTGGACATCTGTTCGAGGCGGCCGGGGGTGGCCTGCAGGTGAGTGTTGCTGGCAGTCATAAAAATCCTTGGCGGTCAGGTGCCAGCGAGGGGGCAACGCTGGCTGACCGGTTGTGCTGTCGCACCGATCCCTTGTTCGTGCAGCCTGGTATCGGTGGCGCCTTCAGAGGGCTTCGAGGGTGGCCGGGGGGATTGTGACAAAACTAACGGTTGAAGGTTGCAGAAAAACCCATCCGGGCCCATGAACGGAACATTCGTCGCCGCCTCGGCAATGCTTGAGGCATTCCACGGCCGCTGCTGTTGGCGGAAATATTAGTGCGCAGGGGGCGCATCTATTGCGCATAATCGGCGGCTTTTGCACAAAATCATTCCACTGTGCGCCGTTGTTTTCCGGAGTTGCGCCGTTCATGAACACCAGTCTCGATGCCTATGACCTGAAGCTGCTCGCCGAGCTGCAACGCGATGCCAGTACCGCACAGAGCGAACTGGGCCTGCGGGTCAACCTGTCCACGGCGGCGGTCAATCGGCGGCTCAAGCGCCTGATGGACGAGGGTGTGATCGAGCGCTACACCGCGCAAGTCGCCCCGGATGCCCTCGGCCATGAGCTGAGCATCATCGTCGAGGTGGAAGTGGAAAGTGAGCGCATCGACCAGATCGATGCGCTCAAGCGCAGCTTCCAGGCCTGCCCCCAGGTCCAGCAGTGCTACTACGTGGCCGGTGAATGCGATTTCGTGCTGATTTTCTGCGTGCGCAACATGGCCCAGTACACCCAGCTGACCCGTGAGCTGTTCTTTGGCAATGACAACGTCAAGCGCTTCAAGACCCTGGTGGCGATGAACCGGGTCAAGGTCGGGCTCCAGGTGCCCACCGACGGTTGAGGCTCAAGGGGTCTGCAGCGCCTCCACCAGAAAATCGATGAACACCCGGACTTTCTGTGACAGGTGGCGCTGGCTGGGATACAGCGCGTAGATCTGGCGGCTGGGCAGGCGTTGTTCCGGTAACACGCGCAGCAGTTGGCCGCTGTCCAGGAGCGGTTGGGCGACAAAGCCGGGCAGGGCGCCAATGCCCAGGCCGGCCACCAGCATGTCGCCGAGCAGCAGGCTGTTGTCCACGGCAAAGTGCACCGGCAGCTCCAGCCGGGTCTGGCCTTCCGGGCCCTCCAGTTGCCAGCGCCCGGGATGCTCCGCCAGCCGGTAGGCCAGGCAGCGGTGGCGATGCAGGTCGGCAATGGCGCTGGGCGTGCCCTGGGCCTGGAGGTAGGCCGGCGCGGCGCAGATCACCTGCTCAACCTGACCCAGGTGACGCGCGATCAAGGTCGAATCCTCCAGTTGCCGGCGAATCCGCAGGGACACGTCGAAGCCTTCGCCCACCACATCCAGCACCTGATCGTTGAGGGTCAGGTCCACCTGCAATTGCGGGTAGCGCTGCATGAAGGCCACCAGGATCGGCGACAGCACCTTGAGCCCGAAGGACAGCGGCGCATTGATCCGCAGGCGGCCACCGGGTTCGTGGCTGCCGGCCTGGGTGGCGCGCTCCAGGGCGTCCAGCTCATCCAGCAGGTGACAGCATTCATTGAAGTAACTCTGCCCGGCTTCCGAGAGGCTCATGCGTCGGGTGGTGCGCAGGATCAGCAGGCTGCCCAGGCGCTCTTCCAGTTGCCGCACCTGCTTGCTGACGGCGGCGGTGGATTGCCCGAGGTCGGCGGCGGCCTGGCTGAAGCTGGCCCGTTCCACCACCCGGCGAAAGGTGCGCATGGCCATCAGTACGTCCATATTGTTTCCCCTGGGTTGAATATCTATCCACGAATCGGCTGATTATCTCTGATTGATCCCTCAATACCATGGGCACTTCATTTCACAGGAGTGTTGTCATGGCTCATCACGCAATGTCGAAGATCCTTCCCGGGGTGCTCGCCCTGGCCCTTTTCAGCGGTGGTTGCAGTGCCGCCACTGCGGCCCGTGCCGAGGTGGGGATCAGCCCTTGGGGGCCCAAGGATGAGATCGGTCGCTTGAACCTGATCACCCCCGAGTCCCGGGCGGCGATCATGGCCCGGGTCAGCGGCGAGCAGGCCTACGACCTGGCCGTGGATTATTTTGTCGGCATGCCCAGCTGGCAGGCCGCTGGAGATCCGCCCTATCAGATGTGGATGACCCACACGCCCCACGGCAATGTGGTCGCCGATCCGATGCAGGTCGGCGAACCGATGAACCAGCACGTCAGTTACAGCGGTTCGGCGGTGTCGATGTACGCCCATATGGGCACCCATATCGACGCCCTCAACCACTTTGGCCTCAACGGCAAGATCTGGAACGGCTACCGCGCCGATCAGCATCTGGGGGATCGGGGCTGGAACGTCACCGGGGCGGAAAAACTGCCGCCGATCATTGCCCGCGGAGTGCTGATCGATGTGGCTGCGGCCAAGGGGCTGGAACAGCTGGCGGACAGCTACCGGGTGACCCGCGCCGACCTGCAACAGGCCCTGGCCAAACAGAAGGTGGCGCTGGAGAAGGGCGACGTGGTGCTGATCCGCACCGGGCGCATGCGTGACTACGACAATGCCCAGCGCTATATGGCCAACCCGCCGGGGCTGAGCCTGGATGCGGCGAAGTTCCTGGTGGAAGAGGGCGGCGCCATGGTGGTGGGGGCGGACAACCTCAGCTTTGAAACCTTCCCTTCCGAGGTCGAGGGCAATTACCTGCCGTTGCACACTTACCTGCTGGCGATGCAGGGCGCGCCGATCCTGGAGCTGGTGAACCTGGAAGGCTTGTCCCGGGACAAGGTCTATCAGTTCGCCTTTATCGGTGCCTCACTCAAACTGCGGGGTGCCGACGCGGCGCCGATCCGGCCCATGGCCTTGCCCATTCGCTAGCCTGGCGGATGGTTGTTCTTCAGCAGCGCGCGATGTCCAACCAGGTTGCTTAGTCCCCTCTGGTCGAGCCGCTGGATTGCCCGTAATGTCAGCGGCTCGGTTTTTTTCTGGAGGCGGTGTGATGGCGGCGTTCTACGATGCCCGGGGCAATATCTATGGCGTGGTGTCGCCCGAGGCGCTGCGCAGCCTGGGCATTGCCTTGCCCGACACGGCGGCGCAGGCGGCCCTGGAGCGGCGACGGTGGGCTGTGCAGGCCATCGCCGCGCTGTGTGACTGGGCGCCGGGAGCTCGGCCGCAAGGGGCCAAGGCTCATCGCTGTGACGGCTTGTTGGTGGGGCCGTTCCAGGCCGGTGCGCCTTTCGATCTGCTGATCGTCAATACCGACGGCACCCTGGCCGAGCGCAGCGGCAATGGCCTGACGATTTTTTCCCAAGCCCTCACCGAACAAGGGCTGATGGCGGTCGAAGGCGAGACGCTATTGCGGGTGCATCATGACCAGCCCGGTGGCGACTCGCCGGTGATCACGGCGGTGGAGCCGGCGCGGGTGGCGGGGGTGTCGGGGTTCTGGCTGGACCTCGGGCAGCCGAGCTTCGGACCTGAGGCGGTGGCAGCTGATGGGGTGCAAAGCCTGACCTTCAATGGCTGCCAACTGAGCCGGGTCGCGCCCTTGCAAGCGTTGAATGCTCAGTGGCAGCACAGCCAGTTCGTGCGTATCGGCAATCCCCATTGCGTGACCCTGGTGGAGGCGGCCGATGCGTTGCCGAGCAACCCGCAGATGCTCGAACCGCCGCTGTTCGAGGGCCTGACCCGTATCGCGTTCGCCCGGCCCATCGGCAACGGCGAGCCCTGCCCGGCCGGGGTCAACCTGCAATGGGCCATGCGCGCAGGTGAAGGGCGCATCGCGGCCCGGGTCTTCGAGCGTGGCGAAGGTCCCACCGCGTCGTCCGGCACCAGCGCCAGCGCTGTGGCTTGTGCGGCCTGGCGGGTGGGCTGGGTCCAGGCCGGACGGGTCGAAGTGCTGATGCCGGGCGGCACCGCGCCGTTGCTGTTGCAAGAGACCGATGGGGTGTTAACCCGGGTGAGCCTGTTTGGCACGGCGCGGGCCCTGGCTGACTGAGCAGGGCGCCGCCGTGGCGCTGGCCGGGTGCAAAACGGCTGGGGTTTATGTAGCGTGACGGCAGTCGTGGCCTATCTCCCGATACCGCCCGCATTCATGGAAGGGATTCGACATGCAAAAAGGAATGCCCCGCCGCGCCTTGCTCAAAGGCTCGGTTATGGCTCTGGGGGCTTTAGTCGCTGGCAGCCTTGGCGGTTGCCTGACCAGCCAGCTGTACGAAAGCCGCGCCAGCAATGAGGTCTATACGGAAACCGTCAGCCAGTTCTACATCACGGCGGACGCGCAGAGCTTTGTCATCCTGGGCAAGAAGTACCACTACTTCGTGATAGTCGATCCTGAGTTGCTCAAGGCCATCAAGTCGGACCTGCACGGAAAAATGCAGGCCGAGTTTTCGCAGATCCTCGTCAATGCGGGGCAGAACCTGGACGGTAAACTGCTCCTGAGAATTCCCGGGTTGGACCAGCTCGACGCCCAGCAGATCGAGGCAGCCAAGGCCTTGGGTTTCGTGGTGGCGAGGTCGCAGAACGCCCTGTTGCACCGCTATGCCATTCGCGGCAGCCGCTTTAAGTCCAAGCGGGATATCAGCGCCTATCAGGCCAACCCGTTGAACAGCACCTATACCTTGCAGTTCTCGGCGTACCGGGAGAAGAGCAAGGTCGGCCAGGTGCTGTTGACGCCGGTGACCCTCACCGCAGACGGGGTGTTGACGATCCTCGCCCTGCCGCTGTTGCCGGTGGCGTTCATGGCGGCCCAGCCGTTTCGGGTCAAGTAAGCGTCGCCACCGTCAGTCGCCGGCCAGTTGCACCTGGGCCATCTGCCGTTGCATCAGCACCTTGCCGTGGCGGATCGAATACAGCGCCAAGCCCTGGCTGCGGAGCATTTCGTAGTCGCTGTCGGCAGACAGGATCAGCAGGTTTGCCGGGCGACCTTCTTCAAGGCCGTAACCCTCGCCCAGGGCCAGGGCCTTGGCGCTGTTGTCGGTGACCAGGTCCAGGGCGCTTTGCAGGTTGCTGTAGCCGAGCATGTGGCAGATGTGCAGGCCGGCTTCGAGCACCCGCAGGATGTTGCCATTGCCCAGGGGATACCAGGGGTCGACGATCGAGTCCTGGCCGAAGCAGACGTTCATCCCGGCATCCAGCAGCTCCTTGACCCGGGTCACGCCGCGGCGTTTCGGGAAGCTGTCGAAGCGCCCCTGCAGGTGGATGCTTTCGGTGGGGCAGGAGACAAAGCTGATGCCGGAATGCCCCAGCAGGCGAAACAGCTTGGCGCAGTAGGCGTTGTCGTAGGAACCCATGGCGGTGGTGTGGCTGGCGCTGACCCGCGAGCCCATGCCGCGGCTGCGGGCTTCTTCGGCCAGCACTTCGAGAAAGCGCGAGTGCGGGTCGTCGGTTTCGTCGCAGTGCACGTCCACCAGGCAGCCTGTGCGTTCGGCCAGGTCCATGAGGAATTTCACCGAGCTCACGCCCTGGTCCCGGGTGTATTCGAAATGCGGAATGCCGCCCACCACATCGGCGCCCAGGCGGATGGCTTCTTCCATCAGCTCGCGACCGTTGCGGAACGATTCGATGCCCTCCTGGGGGAAGGCGACGATCTGCAGGTCGATCAGGTGCGCGCTTTGCTCGCGCACTTCCAGCATGGCCTTGAGGGCAGTGAGGTCCGGGTCGGTAACGTCGACGTGGGTGCGCACGTGCTGGATGCCGTGGGCCGCCAGGGCGCGGATGGTCTTGTGGGCGCGGGTGCGCGTGTCTTCGGCGGTGATGGTGGCCTTGCGTTCGCCCCAACACTCGATGCCTTCGAACAGGGTGCCGCTCATGTTCCAGCGCGGCTCGCCGGCGGTCAGGGTGGCGTCCAGGTGAATGTGTGGTTCGACGAAGGGCGGCACCACCAGATTGCCGCCGGCATCCAGGTGTTCGGGGCCGAAGGCCGGGACGGCGCCGGAGGTGTCGGCGCCTTGCAGGACAATGCGGGCGATGCGGCCGTTTTCCAGGTGCAGTTGGTACAGACCTTCACGGTGGCGCAGGCGGGCGTTGGTGATCAGCATCGGAGCAGTTCCTCGGGTCGGGCAATCAGTGGTTCAGCCGTCGGATCAGGGCAGGTCCTTGTCCCACGGTCGTTGGACGGCCCCCGGTCAGGCGTCAATGCGCGGTGCGGCAGGGGGCAGGGTGTTGCGTGACCGGGCCATGATAGACCCGGAAGGTGCCGGGTGAGCAAATCAGGCCTGGATGTCGGCGGCCTGGGGGGCGCGTGCGCCCAGCATCGCGCTCAACAGGATGTAGCTCAGGCCGGCAGCCGCGATGCCCACCAGCGGCGCGACCCAGGGCGAGCAGAAAGCCGCCAGGGTGCCCAGGCCATAGGCGCACAGCCCTGGCCAGTTCCAGGCCGGCAACTGGCTGTCGGCCAGGCGCGGGTAGCGGCCGCGCCAGCGATAGAAAAAGTCGGCCATGATCACCCCGCCAATCGGCGGAATCACCGTGCCCAGCAGCACCAGGTAGGGCACCAGCAAGTCGTACATGCCGAGCATCGCCAGTAGGGTGCCGATCAGTGCGCCCACCAGGGTCACGGTCTTGCGCCGCTGGGTGCGCAGCAGGTTGCAGCCGGCCACGGCGAAGTTGTAGATGGTGTTGTCCTGGGTGCTCCAGATGTTCAACAGCAGCATGGCCATGGCCGCCATGGCGAAGCCTTGCAGCAGCAAGACTTCCACCACGTCCGGCTGCTGGTAGACGATGGCGCCGTAGGCACCGATCAGCACCATCAGGCCGTTGCCGATGAAGAAACCGATCAGGCTGGCGCTCACCGCCACCCGCGCCGAGCGGGAGAAACGGGTCCAGTTGGTGGCCTGGGTCGCACCGCTGACAAAGGTGCCGAACACCAGGGTCAGGGCGGTGGACAGGTCCATGGTGGCGCTGGGGCTGAGGGCCAGCAGGCCGTCGAGACCGCCGACCTGAATGCTTGCCACTCCCATCGACAGTACCAGCAACAGGCCCATGGCCGGCACCGCGATCCACGACAGGATCTCCAGGCCGCGATAACCGACGTAGGCCGTGGCGCAAAAGGCCATGCCGAACAGCAGCATCAGCCCCAGCACCGCCCCCTGATCCAGCTGGAAATACTTGCCCAGCACCACCGCCGCGGTGGCGGTGCCCCAGGCGTACCAGCCCACCTGGGTCAGGCCGAGGATCAGGTCGCTGAGCTTGCTGCCCCGTTCACCAAAGCAGAAGCGCCCCATCAGCACCGTATTCAGCCCGCTCTTGAAGGCGATGTAGCCCAGGCTTGCGGCATAGACCCCGAGCAACAGATTACCCAGGACGATGACCGCCAGCAGGGTCGGGAAGTCGAACGCCACCCCCAGCTTGCCGCCGGCGAACATGGTGGCGGTGAAGAAGGTGAAGCCCAGCAGCACCATGGCCATGGAGGCCAGGCCCTTGCGGGCGTGCGCTGGAACTTCGCTCAAGGGGTAGTCGTTGCCGGGTTCGTGCTGGGTCATGGGCCTGTCCCTGGTCGGAGTGATAGCCGGTTGTTGCAGCCAGCGTGCCAAGCGGCCTGACAACCGGGGGCTGCCCGGCAGGTATAGACGATGACAGGTATTCAGCCACAGGTAAGCGCCGGCACCGGCACGAAAGCGGTGCAAGCGGCGTCATCTTGAGTCACGCCACGCGGGGTGCGGATCAGTCGAACATGACCTGGGTGGTCCGGCCCTGATGAAAATCGAAGGCTTCGTGGATATCCCGTTCCACGGTGCGGCCCTGGGACAGGGGCGGTAACTGGTCGGGGGCGAAGAAGCCGGCCTCGGTGGCTTCACTGCCGGCCAAAGGGGGCTGGGTTCCCTGGCGTTCACAGAGAAAGTACAGCTTGTAGAAGTCGCGGTGATCAGCCTTGTAGGGGCCCTTGGCCTTGTGCCGGACGCCGTACAAGGCGCGTACCGACACCTCAAGCCCGGCTTCTTCGTGGATTTCCTTGATCACGTTTTCGCTGGCCGACAGGCCGACATCGGCATAGCCACCGGGCAGGGCCCAGAGGCCGTCGTGCTGTTCGCGCACCAGGAGGATCTTGCCGTCCTCGATCAGCGCGCCGCGCACTTCCACCATCGGCGTCGAATAGCGTTGGGCAAAGTCCGAGACCAGATCGGTGATGCGCTCCAGAGGCACGTTGCCCAGCTGCGCCAGCATGCTGTGGGCGATGTCGGCGATTTCCTGGTAGCGCTCGCGGTCGTGCACGTCCTTACAGAAGTGCAGGCCGGTGGAGGCGATGGCTTGCAAGCGTTTGGCGTGGGTCAGCCAATGGCTTTCCATGGGTGGGGTTCCTGCAACGTCAGAGAGAAGGCGCTTGTTTTAAGCCCTTGGCGAGCAGGGGGCAAGCACCACGCCGCGGCCGGCGGCGTGGTGCGCTTGGATCACCCGGTGAGGTGTTGCAGATGGCAACGCACTTGCTGCGTCGCATCGCCCAGCAGCTGTTGCGGCTGTTCGCAGCCCGGACCGCGCCGGCTGCAGCGGTCGAAGAAGAAGCAGCCGGCGGGCAGCTTGCGGTTGCCCGGCAGTTCGGTGGGGGCCGAGACCTGGCTGTCCGCCAGGGGCGCGCCCAGGCGTGGCACCGCATCCAGCAGCAGTTGGGTGTAGGGATGGCGCGGTCGCTCCAGCACTTGCTCGGCGCTGCCCAGTTCGACGATCTGCCCCAGGTACATCACCGCCACCCGGTCGGCCATGTGTCGCACCACCGAAACGTTGTGGGATATCAGCACAAAGGTCAGGCCGCGGCTGCGTTGCAGGTCTGCCAGCAGGTTGAGGATCTGCGCCTGCACCGAGATGTCCAGGGCCGAGGTCGGTTCGTCGAGGACGATGATGTCCGGGTTCGACGCCAGGGCCCGGGCAATGGCGATGCGCTGGCGCTGGCCGCCGGAAAACTGGTGCGGGTAGCGCTCCAGGTATTCGCCGCGAATGCCCACCTGTTGCGCCACCTTGGCGGCGATCTCGCGCATCTGTGCGGCCGGGGTGGTGCCCAGGGCGAACAGCGGCTCGGTGATGATCTTCCAGATCGGCAGGCGCGGGTCGAGGGACGATTGCGGGTCCTGGAACACGATCTGCACGTGGCTGTGGCGCTCGCGGTCGCTGGCGTAGGCCCAGCGCAGGTCGCCGCTGCTGGGCTGGACCAGGCCCATGAGCAGTTGCGCCAGGGTGCTTTTACCGCAGCCGGACTCGCCGACGATGCCCAGGGTTTCCCCGGGGCGCAGTTCCAGGTCGATGCCGTTCAGCGCGTGGGCGAAGGCCCGGGGCCGGCCCAGCCAGTCATTGCTCAGGGGGAAGCGCACCTGTACGTCGTTGAGCCGCAGCAGCGGCGCGTTGCCAGTGTGGGATTGAGGGGCGGTCATTGGGCGGACTCCGGGGCGGCCAGCCAGCAGGCGCTCTTGCGCTGCTCGCCGGCGTTGATCGAATGCAGCGGTGGCCGTTGGGCACACACCGCCATGGCCTGCGGGCAGCGCTCGCGAAAGGTGCAGCCAGCGGGCAGGTGGGCGAGGTTCGGCACCTGCCCGGGAATGGTCAGCAGTGGCGCGCCGGGGGGCACCTGTTCCGGCAGGCCGCTGAGCAGGCCGCGGGTGTAGGGATGCTGCGGGTCGAGCATGACCTGGGCGGTGCTGCCTTGCTCCACCACGGCGCCGGTGTACATCACATAGACCCGGTCGCAGAACTGCGAGACCACCGCCATGTCGTGGGTGATCAACAGGATCGCGGTGCCCCGTTGCCGGGCCTTCTCGCGCAGCAACAGCAGCACCTGGCGCTGCACCGTGACGTCCAGGGCGGTGGTCGGCTCGTCGGCAATCAGCAGTTGCGGATCGCAGGAAAATGCCAGGGCGATCATCACCCGCTGGCGCATGCCGCCGGACAGCTCGAAGGGGTAGGCCTGGAGCACCTGCTCGGGGTCGGCGATGTGCATGTCCCGCAGCAGGGCGATGGCCTTGGCCCGGGCCTCGTCCTGACTCAGGCGCTGGTGATGGATGATCACGTCGAGCATCTGCCGGCCGATGCGCCGGGTCGGGTTGAGGGCGGTCATCGGTTCCTGGAAGATCATCGCCGCGTCGCGGCCACGGATCTGCAGCAGCTGTTTTTCCGGGGTGGTGAGCATGTCGCGGCCCAGCAGGCTGAGGCTGCCGGAGGTGATGCGGTAGCTGCGCTCGGGCAGCAGGCGCAGGCTGAGCATGGCGGTCACCGACTTGCCCGAACCGGACTCGCCGACCACGCCGACGATTTCCCCCGGGTTGACGTGCAGCGACACGCCGTTGAGGGCCTGCACGTTGCTGCGATAGGCGGGGAATTCCAGGCTCAGGTTGTCGATGTTGAGAACGGCGGATGAGCTCATGGTCATTTCCCCTGTTGCCGTGGATCGAGCAGGTCACGGATGCCGTCACCCAGCAGGTTGAAGCCGGTGGCGGTGAACAGGATCGCCAGCCCGGGAAAGGTCGAGTACCACCAGTTGTCGAGGATGAAGTTGCGCCCGGTGGCCACCATCGCCCCCCATTCGGCGGTGGGCTGTTGCGCCCCCAGGCCAATGAAGCCCAGGGCCGAGGCCATGAGGATGGCGCTGCCGATGTCCAGGCTCAGTTGCACCAGCAACGGCGGCATGGCGTTGCGCCCCACATGCCAGCTGACGATGTGCCAGCGCCCGGCGCCGTAGGTCTGGGCCGCCTTGACGTAGCCCATCTGGCGGATGCTCAGGGCCTGGCCCCGGGCCAGGCGCACGTAGAACGGAATGCGCACCAGGGTGATCGCCAGCATGGCGTTGAACAGGCTCGGGCCCAGGGCGGCGGCCAGGGCCATGATCAGCACCAGGGACGGCACCGAGAGCATGATGTCCATCAGGCGCATGATCAGGCTGTCGAAGCGCCCGCCGATGATTCCCGACAGGCAGCCCAGCAGGCCCCCGGCCAGGCACGAAGCGAAGGCCACAAACAGGCCCACGCCCACCGACTGGCGGCTGCCGTGGAGCACCCGGCTGAACAGGTCGCGGCCGACTTCGTCGGTGCCGAACCAGTGGGCGGCGCTGGGGGCGGCCAGGCGCTGGGCCAGGTTCAGGGCATTGGGATCATGGCTCGACAGCCAGGGGGCGAAGGCCATGCACAGCAGCACCAGCAGGGTCATGCACAGCCCGGCGATGGTCAGCGGGCTCTGCCGCACGCGGTAGCCCAGGTAGGCCAGGCGCGCGCGCCAGCCGCTGGCTTGGGCCGCAGGGACTGGCAGGGGAACGATCAAGGGAGCGGACATCTCAATTTACCTCGCCAATGCGCGGGTCGATCACCCGGTACAACAGGTCGATCGCCATGTTCAGCAGCACATAAATGAACGACACCAGGATGGCGAAGCCCATCACCGCCGGGAAATCCAGGGCCTGGATCGACTTCACCACGTAGGCGCCCATGCCCGGCCAGGCGAACACCGTCTCGGTCAGCACCGCGCCGTACAGCAGATCGCCCAGGGTCAGGCCGAGCACCGTCACCGAGGGGATCAGCGCATTGGGCAGGGCGTGGCGCAGGATCACCGCCCAGCGCGACAGGCCGTAGGCCCGGGCGGTGCGGATGTAGTCCTCGCCGAGCTGGTCGAGCATCGCCGAGCGGATCTGCCGTGCCACCACCCCGAGGTTGACGAAGCCCAGGGTCACCGCCGGCAGGATCAGGTGCTGCAGGGCATTGAGGAACAGCGGAATATCCCCGGCCAGCAGCGAGTCGATCAGGTAGAAGCCGCTGATGGTTGGCGGCGGCTCCAGGCCTTCGTCCAGGCGCCCGCTGCCGGGCAGCCAGCCCAGGTTGCCGTAGAACAGCAGGATCAGCCCCAAGCCCAGCCAGAACGCCGGGGTGGAAATCCCGGTGACCGCCAGGGTGCGGGCGATCTGGTCGATAAAGCGGTTGTGATAGACCGCCGACAACACCCCCAGCGGCACGCCCACCAGCACCGACAGCAGCAGCGCCGCCAGGGCCAGCTCCAGGGTGGCCGGGAAGAAGGTCTGCAGGTCCTCCAGCACCGGGCGGCTGGTGCGGATCGAGGTGCCCAGGTCGCCGTGCAGCAGGTCGAGCATGTAGCGCCCATATTGCTGGTACAGCGGCAGGTCCAGGCCCAGCTGGTGGCGGATGTTCTGCACGATGGCATCGCTGGCCCGGTCGCCGGCGATCAGCCGCGCCGGGTCACCGGGAATCAGGTGCGAGATGGTGAAGGTAATCAGCGAAACCCCGATCACGACCAGCAACAGGCCGAGCAGGCGTTTGCGCAACATATTCAGGAAGGCCATGAGGCAACCTCGTTAACGCTTGACGAACGGCAGGGGCAATAACGGCCCCGCAGCGGGGACACGGCAACCCGGCGCCGGCCCGGTTCAGGGGCTGGCGACGGGGATCGCAGGGCCGGTCCTACTTGCTGATTTCGGCGATGTTGAACACCTGTTCCAGCATCGGATGGAACACGTAGCCCTTCACCGAATCGCGCATCGGCAGGCTGTAGTTCTTCTGGTACAGGTAGGCGTAGACGTTGTCCTTGAGGACGATCTTCTGCGCCTTCTGGTACAGCTCGATGCGCTGGGCGGTGTCGTTGGTGGCCGCCGCTTCACGGATCAGGCTGTCCACTTCCGGGTTGCTGTAGAACGAGCGGTTGCCCGGCAGGCCCTGCAGGCTGGAGTCGAACCAGAAGTTCATGAACATGTAGGGGTCGGCGAAGTCCGGGCTCCAGGAGCCGATGGCCACGTCATAGTCACCCTTGCCGACCCGTTCGCGCATGGTGGCGTTGGCCAGTTTTTCCATCTTCAGGTTGATGCCCAGCGGCGCCAGGCCCGCTTGCAGGGTCAGGCCGATGGACTCCCAGTTGGCGTCCTTGTCCGAGTACAGGTAGGTCAGGTTGCTGATCTTCTGCGGGACCTTGGCCAGGCTGGCCTTGGCGCCGTCGAGGTTCTGCTGCATTAGCGGCAGGCTTGGGTCGTGGGCCCACATGCCGTCGGGGATCGGCCCGTTCATCAGCTTGGCCTGGCCCTTGAGGATGCCGTCGACGATGCCTTTGTAGTCGATGGCCTGGACCAGTGCCTGGCGCGCTTCGACGTTGTCCAGAGGCGCACGCTGGTTGTTCAGGTAGAGGTAGTTGACCCGCAGCGAGGGGAAGGTCTGGATCACCACCCCGGACTTGCCGGCCAGGGTGCCGAGCTGGTCTTCGGGCATGTCCTCGATGATGTCCAGGTCGCCGCGTTCCAGTTGCAGGCGGCGCACCGAGGCCTCGCTGATGATCTTGATCACCACCTTGTTCAGGCTCGGCTTGGGCCCGGCGTAATAGCTGTTGGGCTCCAGCGTCAGCGACTGGCCCTTCTGCCAGTTGCTCAGGCGGAAGGCCCCGGAGCCGGCGGTGTGGGTCGAGAGGTAGGCGTTGACGTCCTCGCCCTTGTTGGCCACGTCCGGGTTGATGATGCCGCCGCCGTTGTGGGCCAGGGTGTAGAGGAAGGGCGCGTAGGGCTTCTTCAGGGTGAAGCGCACGGTCAGCGGGTCGACCACGGCCACGCTCATGTCATCCGGGAAGGCTCCGGACGGGCCTTGCTTGAGCTGCATCAGCCGGTCGAAGGAGAACTTCACTGCGGCGGCGTCCACCGGCTTGCCGTCGTCGAACTTGTTGCCGGGCTTGAGCTTGAAGTCCCAGGTCAGGTTGTCGGCGGAGGTGCTCCAGCTCTCGGCCAGGTCGCCCTGGACTTCGGTGCTGCCCTTGCCGTTCTCGACCTTGTAGGTCACCAGCTTCTGGTAGGCCGGGTAGGTCACGGCCCAGTCGTTGTTGTCGATGGTCACGGCCGGGTCGAGGGTCTGCGGGTCGGCGGCCTTGCCGATCATCAGGGTGTCCTTGGGCGCGGCGGCGCTGGCCGCCTGCCACGTGCCCAGGCTCAGGGCGGCGCACAGCAGCGACAGGGCGACACGGGTGGACAGACGCACATCAGGGTTATTGCGCAGATTGGGGGTCATGCCGGTTTCCTTGATCATTCGATGTTGGGAAGTTCGTCAGGTTTTTTATAAAAGCTATAACCGGGCAGTTGGAGCTGAAGCGGTGTTGCAGTACGACCGGCTTGGGGCAGTGAGCTGCCTGTTGTTGTGGCCGGCTGGGGAACGGGAGATCAATGTTCGAAGGGCTGGTCGTGCTCCTGGATCAGGGGGAAGTCTTCGGCGTTGGGCAACTCGTAGTGCCACCACTCGGTGGGGATCGCCTCGAAGCCGGCGCTGAGCATGATCCCCAGCAGCATCAGGCGATTGCGCTGCACCTGGGGCGGCAGGTCGCTGTAGAACTGGTGCGACTTGGGCTCCATGGCATCGAAGGCGGTGCCCATGTCCAGCGGTTGGCCGCTTTCATCCACCAGGGTCAGGTCCACGGCCACGCCCCGGGTGTGGTGCGAGCCCAGGCGCGGATCGCGCACGTAGTCCGGGTTGGGCAGGGCCTGCCACAGCAGTTGCTGGGCGTAGGCCGGGCGATAGGCGTCGTAGATGCGCAGGCCCAGGCCGGCCATGCGCGCCAGCTGGCTGGCCTTGTACAGGCAGGCCGCGGCGTCCTTGTGCAGCAGGCAGCGGGCGTTGCGGTAGATCACCTGGCCGGCCAGGTTGTCGGCGCTGGCGTAGACCAGGTCGATTTCCAGTTGGTGGCGCTGGGCGTCGATTTCGACAAGGGGGCTGTTGTTCACTCACTCACTCCATCTTGGGGCACGCTTGAAGGTCAGGATTCGAACTGGCCGAAGGCTTCCTGCAACGCTCGGTTCTTCGCCAGGCGCTCATCCAGGCGCTCGCCGTAGCCCTCGGCCACCGCGGACACCATCAGGTTGAACAGGCAGGTCAGCGGGGCCAGGGAATCCCAGAACTGGCCGACATCGGTTTTCAGTTGCAGCAGGTCCAGCGGGTAGTCCCGGGCCCAGGGGCATTGCAGGTCGGTGACCAGGGCCAGGGGCAGGGCGTTGGCGTTGGCTACTTCACAGAAGGTCTGGGTGACGGCGGAGTAGGCGCGAAAATCGGAAATGATCGCGTAGGGCTTGGCGAAGCCCGAGTTCAGGGTTTCCGCATAGATGCCCGACAGGCCATCGACGTAGTAGACCTTGGGCCGGATGTATTCCAGGTGGCTGTGGAAGGCGTTGAGGATGCCCCGGGTCGACTGGATGCCGATGATGAACACCGCGTCGGCCTCGACGATCTGCCGCACGATGTCGGCGAACACCTGGCTGCGGGCCAGGCCGTAGACGTGCTGGATGGCCTCGATCTCGCGGTGCATCGAGCGCTCAAGGGCGTCGTCCTGATGGGCTTCGCTGCGAAACGCGCCGAGCCGGTCGGTGATCAGCCAGGAGGCCGGGGCATCGCCGCGCAGGCCTTGCTTGACGTCATCCAGGTTGCGGTAGCCCAGGGAGCGCAGGAAGCGCCCCACGGAAATGCCGGTGGTGCCGGCTTGCTGGGCGATGCTGTCGGCGGTTTCGAAAGGCAACTGCTGGAGGTTGGCCAGCAGGTAGGTGGCGATGCGCTTGCCGGTGGGCGTCAGGCTTGCAAACTGCTGTTCCAGGGTGATTTGGAAACTGTTCTTGTCCATGACCATCTCGCCAGGCGTTCGCGGAAAATGTTATTGAAGTTTCATTTTTGCAATTCGTGTTAGAAACATAACATCGGCTTTCGCGACAAAACAAGGCTTTTGTCCGACGGGGTCGTTTTCGGCAGAAAGTGACGCTGCTGGTTATCTTCAGTGGGCCGCAGGGGCTGCGTTCAACCAGTGCCCGAGGTCACGGATGGCTGTTTCCACACAGGTGCTACGGCCGCTCCAGGTGCAGGCCAGCATCAGGTTGCGCGGCAGGTTGAAATCTTCCACCGCAAAGCCCTGGGCATCGCGGCCCTGGGCGTCGTGGGGTACTTGCTGGCGCAGGGTCGCGGGGCCGCTGAAGTAGGCCCACACCGGCTTGCCCAGGGCGATGGCCGCGCCCACTTCGAAGGCGGTGCCGGAATCCGGCTCCAGGCCGCGAAAGTCGTTGAGGTTGGCCAGCAGGGCGTCGCAGGCGCGGATCATGGCCAGGTTCTGCTGGCAGATCCACTGCGCGGTGGCTTCTGGCGAGAGCTTCTGCGGGGCCTGGTTATCCAGGGGGAACAGACCGTGCAGGCCCTGGGCGCTGCACAGTTGCTTGAGGTATTGGCCATGGGCCTGGGCGTCGGCGCGAAACACATCGAAACCGGCGAGGTAGATACGTGGGCTCATGGGGCAGCTTCCTTGCGACCTGTAGATGGCTCGGCTTATTCGCCGCGGTAGATGCAGCCGCTGGTGCAGGTTTCGTGGATGCGAATCGCCGAAAGCTCCGGCAGCAGCGGCTTGAGTTCGTTCCAGATCCACTTGGCCAGGACTTCGCTGGTGGGGTTTTCCAGGCCGGGGATGTCGTTCAGGTAGTTGTGGTCCAGGCGCTCGTAGAGCGGCTTGAAGATGGCCTTGATTTCCGAGAAGTCGCGAATCCAGCCGGTGTGCGCGTCGACCTCGCCGCTGAGGTGGATCGCCACCTTGAACGAGTGGCCATGCAGGCGGCCGCACTTGTGGCCCTCGGGCACGAAAGGCAGGCGATGGGCGGATTCGAAGGTAAATTCTTTGAAGATTTCCACAGTGTCGGTCAGCTCTGTCAGGTGGCGTCGCCCGGGGGGGCGAGTTGAGGCAGGCGGCGAGTTTATCAGCTTGGCTCCCGGGCTGCGGAAAAACCCTGACTAAAGGGTCAGTGCGCGGCCAGGGACAGCCTCACAGGCTTTGCAGGCGCTCGCCCAGGCGGTTCTGCGCCGCCAGTTCGAGGAATTCATCGCCCAGGCGCCGGCTTTCGTCCATGGCGCTGCGCCAGTATTTTTGCCGGCCGGCGTCATCGCCCATGAAGCGCTTGAAGTCGTTGCGGTCCGGCAGCTTGCCGTAGGGCAGGCGCGCCAGGTATTCCTTCGACGGCGCCAGCAGCAGGACGTCGCGCAGGCGCTCCGGGCTGGCCCGGCGCCAGGGCAGGGTCTTGTCGAACCAGCCGGGGATCACCCGGTCGGTGAAGTGCGGGTAGAGCACGATGTCGCTGCCGCTGTAGGGCAGGTCCAGGTGGTAGTCCAGCAGGCCGCCGTCGCGGAAGGTGCCGGCCCCGGCGCCGGGCAGTTCGCGCACGCCCTGCATGACCATGGGGATCGAGCCCGAGGCCAGCAGCGCCTGGCGCAGGTTGCTGCGGTCCAGGGGCACGAAGCGCGAAGGGAAGTCTTCCAGGGCGTGCAGCGGCGGAGCCAGGCGCGGGTCATGCAGCACCAGGCGTTCGAAGTGCCGCGACAGGCGCGCACGGCCGCGCAGGTTGTCGGCGATCACCGAAGACAGGCCCAGGCCGAGGCGCCCGCGGTGATCGTCTGCCAGCAGGCCGTGGCTTTTGACCACCATGATGTTCAGTCGGTAGTGAGGGTTGTCGAGGATCGAGGCGTCGCGGCCATCGAGCAGCTCATCGAGCATGCGCTGGGAGCTTTGGCTGATCTGCGCCATGGTCACGCCCTTGGCGAAACTCTGGGCGTTGTACAGCTGGCCCAGGCGGCGGATGCCTTCGGCGGCGTCCGGCAGGCAGGCACTGGCAAAGCGCCAGGAACCCACCGAGGCGCCAATCAGCGAACGCTCACGGGGCACCGCCGGCAGCCATTCACCGAACAGCGCCAGGTCCAGGCCCTGAATGCCCAAAGCCTTGGGGCCGCCGGCGGCGCCCGGCAAGGTGCCGACTTCGCCGGCGTGCAGGCCTTGGCGGCGGATGCGGGCCAGGGCGCGGGGGCCGGCCTTGAGGGTCAGGGCGGGAAACTTGATATGGATGGCGGTCATACCGGGCTCACTCTTGAATCAGCCGCCGAGTATAGAGAACCCGGGCGCTTCGGGCCGAGTGAAACTTGTGTCAGGGCCATGATGGCGATTCAGTTTCAATTAAGTTGCCTTGGGTATCGTCGGCGCCATCGGCCTTTGGCCACTGACCTTGGAGACCTGTCATGAAAACCCTGACCGCGCTGTTCAGCGCCAGCCTCATCGCTCTGACCACCAGCCTGGCCCATGCCCGCGACCTGGGTCCCGACGAAGCCCTGCGGCTGCGCGACGCTGGTACCATTGTGTCCTTTGAAAAACTCAATGCCACGGCCCTGTCCCGGCATCCTGGGGCGAGCATCAGTGAAACCGAGCTGGAAGAGGAGTACGGCAAGTACATCTACCAGGTTGAACTGTGTGACCCGCAAGGGCTGGAGTGGGACCTGGAGCTGGACGCCGTGACCGGCCAGGTACTCAAGGATCATCAGGACACTTAATGAACTCGACGATGCGCGCCGGCAGCCGGGTGGCCCTGGCGCTGTTGCTATTCTGCTCCCTGGCAGTGGCCCGTGACCTAGACCAGGACGAGGCCCTGCGCCTGCGCCAGCGGGGGGTGATCCTGCCCCTGGAGCAACTCTTGCAGCAAGCCATGGACCGCTATCCCGGCGCCAAGTTGCTGGAAGCCGAACTGGAAGAAAAACATGATGTGTACATTTATGAGGTTGAGCTGTTGACCCTGGACGGCGTGGTCCGCGAGCTGGACCTGGATGCCGCCACTGGGCGCCTGTTGAAAGATGAGGAAGACGACTGATGCGCCTGCTTGTGGTGGAAGATCACGTATCCCTGGCCGATGAACTGCTGGAGGGCCTGAAACTCCAGGGCTACGCGGTGGACTGGCTGGCCGACGGCCGCGATGCCCTGTACCAGGGTGCCAGTGAACCCTATGACCTGATCATTCTCGACCTTGGCCTGCCCGGGGTCCCGGGGCTTGAGGTGCTGCGTCAATGGCGCGCCGGTGGCCTGGCGACCCCGGTGCTGATCCTCACCGCCCGCGGCTCCTGGGCCGAGCGCATTGAGGGCCTGAAGGCCGGCGCCGACGATTACCTGAGCAAGCCTTTCCATCCCGAGGAGTTGCACCTGCGGGTGCAGGCGCTGTTGCGTCGCTCCCACGGCCAGGCCAATCAGCAGACCTTGCAGGCCGCCGGGCTGCACCTGGATGAAGGTCGCCAATGCGTGGTCCGTGATGGCCAGGACGTGTTGCTGACCGCCGCGGAATTTCGCCTGTTGCGCTATTTCATGCTGCACCCGCAGCAGATCCTGTCCAAAAGCCATCTGGCCGAGCACCTGTACGACGGTGAAACCGAACGCGACTCCAATGTCCTTGAAGTCCACGTCAATCACCTGCGGCGCAAGTTGGGGCGCAGCGTGATCGAAACCCGCCGCGGCCAGGGCTACCTGTTCGGCGGGAGTGATTCGTGAGGTCGATCCAGCGGCGCCTGAGCCTGGGCCTGATCACGGTGATGCTGGTGGTCGGTCTGGTGTTGGCGCAGACCAGCCTCTGGCTGTTTGAGGTGGGCCTGCAGCGTTACCTGGAGGCGGGACTTCAGGAAGACAGCGAAAGCCTGCTGCTGGCGCTGGTCCGGGGCCCTCAAGGTTTGCAACTGGACGAGCGTCGCCTGTCGCCTGCCTATCAACGGCCCTTTTCCGGGCATTACTTCCGTATCGATTTCGCTGATGTGCATTGGCGTTCCCGTTCCCTGTGGGATCAGGAGCTGCCGCAGCTGCAGCGCGCCGGCCTGCAAAGCGACCTGCAACTGGGGCCGGAAGGCCAGCAACTGCTGGTGCTGCGCAGCGACTACAAGCGCCTCGGGCAATCGATCTCCATCAGCGTGGCCCAGGATTACACCCCGGTGCGCGAGAGCTTCCAGCGCATGCGTCAGGTCGGTCTTGGCCTGGGGCTGGCCGGGTTGCTGCTGATTCTGCTGCTGCAGCGGATTACCGTGCGCCGGGCCTTGCGTCCCCTGGAGACCGCACGGGAGCAGATCGCCCAGTTGCAGCAGGGCCAGCGCTCGCAGTTGGACGCCCAGGTGCCGGTTGAGCTGGAGCCGCTGGTGGCGCAGATCAACCATTTGCTGGCCCACACCGAAGACAGCCTGAACCGCTCGCGCAACGCCCTGGGCAACCTTGGCCACGCCTTGAAAACCCCACTGGCGGTACTCCTGAGTCTGGCTTCGGGGCCCAAGCTCGAGGGCCACCCCGAGGTGCGCAGGGTGCTGCTGGAGCAATTGCAGCAAGTGCAGCAACGCCTCAATCGCGAACTCAACCGCGCGCGGCTGGCGGGGGATGCACTGCCCGGGGTGCTGTTCGAATGCGATGCCGAACTGCCGGGCTTGCTGGCGACCTTGAACATGATCCATGGCGAGCACCTGGACTTGAGTTACCAGGCGCCACCGGGGCTGCGCCTGCCCTGGGACCGGGAAGACCTGCTGGAGCTGCTGGGCAATCTGCTGGACAACGCCTGCAAATGGGCCGATGCCCAGGTGCGCCTGAGCGTCGAGGAGCGGCCGCAGGGCTTTTGCCTGCGGGTGGAGGACGACGGCCCGGGCATTCCCGAAGCGCGGCGTAACGAGGTGTTCAGCCGCGGCGCACGGCTGGATGAACAAACCGATGGCCACGGGCTGGGCCTGGGCATCGTGCGCGACATAGTCGACGCCTGCGGCGGCACGCTGAGCCTGGGGGACAGCGAGTGGGGCGGCTTGCGGGTGGAGGTCGAGCTGCCCAAGCGCTGAACTCGCCGGGCGCGAGGTTCGGCGCCCGTGACGGCTGTCGATCAACCGTCGAACCTTGGCGCCCTCTGTAGCCGCTGCCGAGCAACAGCGAGGCTGCGACAAGGCCCGAAGGGCCTTCGGCGTCCTCAAGGGCGGTGCCCTCTTGGGGGCCATCGCAGCCTGCGGCAGCGGCTACACCAACCCGGTTCGGCCCCGATCTGTAGATCTGTAGACCTGTAGCCGCTGCCGAGCAACAGCGAGGCTGCGACAAGGCCCGAAGGGCCTTCGGCGTCCTCAAGGGCGGCGCCCTCTTGGGGGCTATCGCAGCCTGCGGCAGCGGCTACAGGTCAGACGCGGAACTGGTCCATCAGGCTCTGTTGCTGATTGGCCAGGCTGTTGAGGGACTGGCTGACCCGCGCCGATTCATTGGCTTGTTCCGACAGCGATTCGGTGACGTCTCGGATGGTCGCCACGTTGCTGTTGATCTCCTCGGCCACTGCGCTCTGCTGCTCGGCGGCGCTGGCGATCTGCAGGTTCATGTCGCTGATCACCGTCACCGCGTCGCCGATCTGGCGCAGGGCGGTCACGGCTTGACCCACTTGTTCGACGCTGCCCTGGGCCTGGCGGTGGCTGCTGTTCATGGAACCCACCACGTCCCGGGTGCCGGTTTGCAGTTGCTCGATCACTTGGCGGGTTTCCTCCACCGATTCCTGGGTGCGCTGGGCCAGGTTGCGCACCTCGTCGGCGACCACGGCAAAACCGCGCCCGGCCTCTCCGGCGCGGGCCGCTTCGATGGCAGCGTTGAGGGCCAGCAGGTTGGTCTGTTCGGCAATCGAACGAATCACTTCCAGTACCGTGCCGATCTGTTCGCTGTTGGCGGCCAGACCTTCGACCTGGGTCATGGCGGCGCTCATGTCGGCGGCCAGTTGATCGATGCTGCGGGTGGTGCGGTCGATCACGGTCAGGCCCTGTTGCGTGGCCTGGTCGGCATCCCGCGCCGCCTGGGCCGCCTGGGCCGCGCTGCGGGCCACGTCCTGGGCGGTGGCGCTCATCTCGTGGGAAGCAGTGGCCACTTGGTCCACCTGACGATACTGCTGTTCCATGCCGGCGCTGGTCTGGGTAGCGATGGCCGATGACTGGTCGGCGGTGCCGCGGGCGTCCTGCACCGAGCGTTTCACTTCGGCAATGATCGGCTGCAGCTTGTCGAGGAAACGGTTGAACCAGCCGGCCAGTTGCCCCAGCTCGTCCTTGTTGTTGTACGCCAGGCGCCGGGTCAGGTCGCCTTCACCGCTGGCAATGTCTTCGAGCATGTGGGCCACGCCGAGAATCGGCCGGGTCACGCTGCGCGCCATCAGCCACACCAGCAGCAGGCCCACCACGGCAGCCAGCAGGCCCAGGCCCAGCTCCATCAGGGTGCCGCTGTTGTTGCTGGCGTCCAGTTCGCTTTTCAAGGCTTCGGCCGGACCCACCAGGACCTTTTCCGGCACATCCAGCAGCACGCCCCAGGGCTTGCCGCCAGGGATCGGGGTGAAGGGGGCGAGGACCTTGAGTTTCTCCTGGCTGTGCAGGCTGTGGGTCTGGGTGCTATCGGCCAGTTGGCGGATCAGTTCGGCGCCGTTGACGCTGTCGACACTGTCCAGGCGCTGGCTGAGCTTGCTGGCATCCGGGCTATAGCCGGCCAGCAGGCCTGCGGGGCTGAGGATACTGACGCTGGTCTGGCCGGCGTAGAGCTTCTGGCTGGCATCTCGGCTGATGGCCTGCAGGCTGTTGAGGTTGATGTCCACCGACAGCGAGGCGATGACTTTGCCGTTGACCAGCAGCGGGAAGACGATGCTGGTCATCAGCACCTTCTGGCCGTCGATGTCATAGAAGTAGGGCTCGATCACGCAGGGCTTGAGGGTGCTGCGCGGGCAGGTGAACCAGGCATTGGCCGGTTGGCCGCTGGGTCCGCTGCGGGTGTCGCTCATGTCGCTTTCCGGCAGCGCCATGGAGGTCAGCTGGCCCGGGGTGGGCTGGGACCAGTACAGGGCGAAGCGGCCTTTTTCGTTGCTGCCCAATTCGCTCTGGCCGCTGAACAACTCGTCCTTGCCATCCAGGGCGTTGGCTTCGAACACCAGGGACAGGCCCAGCAAGTCGGGGTTGGCCTGCAGCGCCGACTTGACCTGGCGGGTCAGGTCTTCACGCAGGTCGAAGGCGTCGAGGAAGCGTTTCTCGGCCTGTTCCCGCAGGAACAGCACCTGGCGGGAAAAGCCGTGGCCGTATTGATAGGCGTCCATGAACTGTTGGCGAATGCCCAGTGCCTGGACTTCACCCTGGGCTTCGATCCGCGCCTGGGCTGCTTCGTTGAGCATCTCCATGCTCGACGCTTTCACCAGCTCGGAGCTGTGCTCCATGCGATACAGCGAAAGCCCCACCAACAGCGACACGATGCCCAACAGGCAGAGTCCGGCCAGCAGGGTGATCTTCCATTGGATGGAAAGTTGTCTGAGCGACATGGAGGCGTCCTTTATTCGATAAATATCTGAGACTTTGCACTGTAACGGCCGACGAACGGCGTTCTTTAAACGCTTGTTCGAAATAAGCCGTGAGGCTCTGGGGCTGCTGTGCAGCCCGTCGGGAACGAGCGCCCTCGCCACGGGCACGGGGGGCTTGGGTGCTTCGCGAGCAAGCTTGCTCCTGCGGGCGGCGGGGTGCGGGTTTTGACAAGCTGGTTGCGCTGCTGCAAAGTGCGCGCCCTCTAATAAGAACCTCTTTCATCTCGATGTCGGCAGCCCGCTGCCTTCCGGTCGGTCACAGGCTTTTGCGCCTTTTTTAGCGGCGCAGTAATGAGGTAACGATGATTAACGCAGTAATTGCCGCGGTTGGCGTGATGCTGGTGCTAAGCCTGTCCCGCGTGCATGTAGTGATCGCCCTGATCATTGGTGCCCTGGTGGGCGGTTTGACGGGTGGCCTGGGGATCGAGGCTACCCTCAAGGCGTTCAACAGTGGTCTGGGTGGCGGTGCCACCGTGGCCCTGTCCTACGCCTTGCTTGGCGCCTTCGCCGTGGCCATCGCCAAGTCCGGCCTGGCCCATGCCCTGGCGGACAAGATCCTGATATTGGTGGATCGCCAGGACGCCCACGGCGGCGGCCAGGTCAAATGGCTGCTGATCGGCCTGTTGTGGGTGGTGGCGATTGCTTCGCAGAACATTCTGCCGATCCACATTGCCTTCATCCCACTGCTGGTGCCGCCGCTGCTCTATGTACTGACCAAGTTGCAACTGGACCGGCGGTTGATCGCCTGCGTCATCACCTTCGGCCTGATCACCCCCTACATGTTCCTGCCGGTGGGCTTCGGCAACATCTTCCTCAATGAGATCCTCCTGGCCAACGTGGCCCGCAGCGGGGTGGATATCAGCCAGGTCAACGTCACCCACGCCATGGGCATTCCCGCCCTGGGCATGCTCTGCGGCTTGCTGCTGGCCTTTGTCAGCTACCGCAAGAAGCGCGTGTATAACCTGGATCGGATCGAGAAAGTCGAGCAGGTGGCGGTGCAGTACAACCCGCGGACCCTGCTGGTGGCGGGGGCGGCTATCGTCGCTGCGTTCGTGATCCAGTTGCTGCTGGACTCGATGATTATCGGGGCTTTGTGCGGCTTCCTGATTTTCTCGGTGTCGGGCATCGTGCGCTGGCGCGAGACTGACGACCTGTTCACCGAAGGCATGAAGATGATGGCCATGATCGGCTTCATCATGATCGCCGCCTCCGGGTTCGCCGAAGTGATGAAGGCCACCGGCGAGGTCAATTCCCTGGTGCAAGCCTCGGCGGCGTGGATCGGCCACAGCAAGGGCGTGGGCGCCTTGCTGATGTTGCTGGTGGGGCTGTTGGTGACCATGGGCATCGGCTCGTCGTTTTCCACGGTGCCGATCCTGGCGGCGATCTTCGTGCCCTTGTGCGTGCAGCTGGGTTTCAGCCCGTTGGCGATTGTCTGCATCGTGGGCACCGCCGGGGCGCTGGGGGACGCAGGCTCGCCGGCCTCGGATTCGACCCTGGGCCCGACCTCGGGGCTGAACATCGACGGCCAGCACCATCACATCTGGGACACCGTGGTCCCGACCTTCCTGCATTACAACCTGCCGCTGCTGGCCTTCGGCTGGGTCGCGGCCATGGTCCTCTGATTATCTCGCTCTCCTAGAAGCCGGGGGTTGTTGTAGGAGATGGCTTGCCAGCGAAGGCGTCGACAAGGTCGGTGCCAGGCTCAAGGGCCTCTTCGCCGGCAAGCCGGCTCCTACGGGTTCAGGCTCAACTTTTGTTTTGGCGTGCCGTTAACGCGGTTATCACGCCAATAAAAAACCAAGAGTGAGCCCACTATGCGCTTGAGCCTGAAGGCCAAAGTCCTGTCCCTGGCGGTACTCCCGGTACTACTGTTCGCGCTGGTGATCAGCCTGAGCACGGTGTTCATGTTGCGCCAGCAGGCCCAGAAAGAGGTTGAGGAAACCCGTAGTCGTCTGCTGGTCGAGGCCAAGACCACGCTGCAGAGCTATGTCGAAGTCGCCCTGAACACGATCAAGCCCCTGTATGACGCGGCGGCGCCCGGGGATCAGGCGGCCCGGGCCGAGGTGGTCAAGCTGCTGTCCAACATCACTTACGGCAAGGACGGCTACTTCTTCGGCTACGACTCCGAAACCGTGCGTCTGTTCAAGGGCAACAGCCCGGACGGCGTGGGCAAGAGCTTCAAGGACAATCGCGACCCCAACGGCGTTTATGTCAACCGCGAGCTGGTGCGCGTGGGCAAGGACGGCAGCCATTACGTGCAATACAGCTCGACCCAGCCGGGCAGCGACGTGCTGGTGCCCAAGCTGGGTTACACCGAGTACTTGCCCAAGTGGGACATGGTGCTGGGCACCTCGGTCAATCTCGACGGCATCGACGCCCAGGTGGCGGCAGTCCAGGACAGCGTCAACCAACGCATGGAAGGCATGGTCCTGAGCATCCTCGGGATCGCCGCGGTGGTGCTGCTGGTGATTGCGGCCCTGGGCCTGCTGGTGGCCAACACCATGCTGCGGCCGCTGAACCTGATGAAGGCCAACCTGGATGACATCGCCGCCGGCGAAGGCGACCTGACCCGGCGTCTGGCGATCACCAGCCAGGACGAACTGGGGGAACTGGCCGGTTCGTTCAACCGTTTTGTCGACAAGATCCACGGTCTGGTGCGCCAGATCACCGAGATGACCGGGCAGCTCACCGAGCTGGTGACCCAGGTTTCGGATCAGGCCCAACGTTCGGAACAGGCCATGGAGCGTCAGCGTCACGAGACCGATCAGGTGGCCACGGCGATCAATGAAATGTCTTCGGCTGCCCAGGAAGTGGCGCGCAGTGCCCAGGGGGCGGCGGTGGCGGCGCAACAGACCGATGAGGAAGGCCAGGCGGCCAAGCGCGTGGTGGATGGCAGCATCCAGCAGATCCATGCCCTGGTCAGCGATATTCGCAACAGCGGCACTTCCCTGGACAGCTTGCAGCAGGACGTGGCGTCGATCGTCAGCGTGTTGGATGTGATCCGCTCAATCGCCGAGCAGACCAACCTGCTGGCCTTGAACGCGGCCATCGAAGCGGCCCGGGCCGGGGAGGCCGGGCGTGGTTTTGCCGTGGTCGCCGACGAAGTGCGGGCCCTGGCCAGCCGTACCCAGCAAAGCACCCAGGAAATCCAGGGCATGATTGATCGTCTGCAGCAGGGTACTCGGGTGGCGGTGGACGCCATGCGCCGCTCCAGCGATGCCGGCGATGGCACCTCGGTGAAAGCCAACGAGGCCGGTGCTTCGCTGGACACCATGGCCCAGCTGATTGGCACCATCAATTCGATGAACGCACAAATCGCCAGTGCGGCAGAGGAGCAGACCGCGGTGGCTGAAGAGATCAACCGCAGCGTGCACCAGATTGCCGTGGCGGTGGACAGCGTGGCCGATGAAACCCAGCGCGGGGCCCAGACGTCACGCAGTCTGGCGGACCTGGGGCAGCGCCTGGGTCGGTTGGTGGGGCAGTTCCGGATCTGATGTTGTGCTCAGCCAGCCGCCTGGGGCGGCTGGCAAGAGCGCTGCGCTTCAGGCGCTGATGTCGCGCATCAACAGGCCAAAGCGCAGGTCCACCTGATCGGGGATCGGCAGGTACACGGTATGGCCATCCCCCGGGGCGACTTCGATGGTTTCGCCCTTGGCGTTCTGCAGTTCGTGCAGATCGAAATGGAAGTTGCCCTTGGGGGTCATCAGTTCCATGTGATCGCCCAGGGCGAAACGGTTCTTCACCTTCACTTCTGCCAGACGGTCACGGCGTTCGCCGGTGAGTTCGCCGACGAACTGCTGGCGTTCCGACACCGAGCTGCCGTTCTGGTAGTTCTGGTACTCGTCATGTACATGGCGCCGCAGGAAGCCTTCGGTGTAGCCGCGCTGGGCCAGGGACTCCAGGTCGTTCATCAGGCTGCGGTCGAACTCGCGCCCGGCCGCCGCGTCGTCGATGGCCCGGCGGTACACCTGGGTGGTGCGCGCGCAGTAGAAGTGGGATTTGGTCCGGCCCTCGATCTTCAGCGAGTGCACGCCCATGCGGGTCAGGCGCTCCACGTGCTGCACTGCCCGCAGGTCCTTGGCATTCATGATGTAGGTGCCGTGCTCGTCCTCGAAGGCCGGCATCAGCTCGTCCGGGCGATTGGCTTCCTGGAGCAGGAACACCTGGTCGGTGGGTGCCCCCAGGCCCAGGGTCGGCTCCGGCTGGAAGGTCTGGACGATGTCCCCGAGGTTGTTCTCGGTGGCTGCTTCGGCCTTGTATTTCCAGCGGCAGGCATTGGTGCAGGTGCCCTGGTTGGCGTCGCGCTTGTTCATGTAGCCCGAGAGCAGGCAGCGTCCGGAATAGGCCATGCACAGGGCGCCGTGGACGAAGACTTCCAGCTCCATGGCCGGCACTTTCTGGCGGATTTCCTCGATTTCTTCCAGGGACAGTTCCCGGGACAGGATGATCCGGGTCAGCCCTTGCAGTTGCCAGAATTCGACGCTGGCCCAGTTCACCGTGTTGGCCTGCACCGAGAGGTGGATCGGCATGGCCGGGAAGTGCCGGCGCACCAGCATGATCAGCCCCGGGTCGGACATGATCAGCGCATCCGGGGCCATCTCGATGACAGGCTCCAGGTCCTTGAGAAAGGTCTTGAGCTTGGCGTTGTGCGGGGCGATGTTGACCACCACGTAGAAACGCTTGCCCTGGGCCTGGGCCTCGCGGATACCGAGGGCCAGGTTGGCGTGGTCGAATTCGTTGTTGCGCACCCGCAGGCTGTAGCGCGGTTGGCCGGCGTACACCGCATCGGCGCCGTAGGCGAAGGCGTAGCGCATGTTTTTCAGGGTGCCGGCGGGGGCCAGGAGTTCGGGCTTGGCGAGGAGCGTCATGGGGCTGTCGGTCGCAAAAGGTCGCGAGGGTAAGCCAGTGCTGGCGGCCATTCATTGATCTGGATCTATGTCTGATGCAGAAAAAAACGCACTCGGCATCACGGCTGCGGACTAACCTCAGGACGCCGTGATGGGGCGTTGACTGATCTGGATCGGACATGAATCAAAACAACCTGCAAAACAAAAGCCTGCTGCTGTTACTGGTCCTGGTGACGGTGGCGTTCATCTGGATTTTGCTGCCGTTCTACGGAGCACTGTTCTGGGCGGTGATCCTGGGCATCGTCTTTGCTCCCTTGCAGCGCCGCCTGCAATTGAAGTTCGGCTGGCCGCGCAATCTCACGGCCTTGTGCACCCTGCTGATCTGCCTGGTGATCGCCATCTTGCCGGTGATCATCACCAGTGTGTTGCTGGTCCAGGAAGGGGCCGAGCTGTACAAGAAGATCGAAAGCGGTCAGTTGGACATCGCCGGCTACCTGGCCCAGTTCAAGCACAGCCTGCCACCCTACTTTCAGCACCTGCTGGATCGCTTGGGCCTTGGCGAGCTCAAGGGCTTGCAGGAGAAAACGGTCAAGAGCGCGATGCAGGGCAGTCAGTACCTGGCGACCCAGGCGTTCAGCTTCGGTCAGGGCACCTTCGAGTTCGTGGTGAGCTTCTTCATCATGCTCTACCTGCTGTTCTTCTTTTTGCGTGATGGCGCCGAACTGGCGCGCAAGATCCGCACCGCCGTGCCCCTGGCCGAGTACCAGAAACGCCGGCTGCAACTGAAGTTCAATCGGGTGGTAAGGGCTACGGTCAAGGGCAATGTGCTGGTGGCGGTGACCCAGGGCGCCCTGGGGGGAATGATCTTCTGGTTCCTGGATATTCCCAGTGCCCTGTTGTGGGCGGTGCTGATGGCGTTTCTGTCGTTGCTGCCGGCGGTGGGGGCGGGGATTGTCTGGGGGCCGGTGGCGGCGTACTTCCTGATCAGCGGAGCGATCTGGCAAGGGGTAGTGCTGGGGGTGTTCGGAGTGTTCGTGATCGGCCTGGTGGACAACCTGCTGCGACCCATCCTGGTGGGCAAGGACACCAAGATGCCGGACTACCTGATCCTGATCTCGACCCTGGGCGGGCTGGCGATTTTCGGCCTCAACGGCTTTGTCATCGGGCCCTTGATCGCCGCGCTGTTCATGTCCAGTTGGGCGCTGTTCGTCGAAACCCGGCCTCGGGTGCAGTTGCCTTAGTAGTGGACCCTGTGCAGATCGAGTTGCCTGGACAGGGCCTGGGCGGCGGGCAGGGAGGTCAGCGGGCCGCTGACGGCTTCGCCGTCGCGTACCAGGTACCAGCAGGCCAGCAAGCCCAGTTCCCTGAGCGACGCGGGGACGGCACTGCCGATAACGGACATGATCTGAACCTTGGGCATGACAACCTCCTCGATGGGCGAGGAGTTACCTTACAAAGCCTCAAGTGCTACGAAAAATCACCCAGTCTGATAGTGGACATTGATGCCGGTGCTAGCGGTTGCGGTGGTTCAGTCCACCACCTGATCGAGCATGTGCAGCACTTCCTGCTCATTGAGCAGGCCCTTGCGCACCAGGTTCTGGGCCAGCAGCGAGAGAAACTTGGCGCAGCGATGGCCTTCCAGATGCTTGAGTTCGGTCAGGGCGTCGTACACCCGGCTGGAGGTGCAGAGGCCTTCGACGCGGTGGGGGTTTTGCGTGGGCATGGGGTCGTCCTTGTTGTTATGGGCCTGTGGCGAGCGGACTGGGTCGATCTTGCAGTCCTTGAATGACACAAACATGACAGTCCCGCGTTGCTCAGGGCCGTCGTGGGATCAGCACACTATTCCCGGATTTGCAGGCAAATACTGTTCCAGTCGCGACATTGTTCGGGATTATTCAGACATCCGGGTGATGGCAAAATGCAACAGGCCCCGCTTCGAGGGCGGGGCCTGTGGCTGTTTCAGTGGACGGTTACCAGCGGCCGGGACGTGGGCCGTAGTAGTAATGAGGGTGGCCGTAGTAGCCCCGTGGCGGGCCGTAGTACACCGGCGCCGGGCGGTAGTAGACCGGTTGTTGGACATAGACCGGTGCCGGCTGGTAGTAGACCGGCGGTGGTGGCGCGGCATACACCGGCTGGGGTTGCACATACACCGGCGCCTGCTGCACGTAGACCGGACGATCCTGGTTGGCGATCACCGAGCCCACAACGGCTGCACCGACAACTGCGCCCAGCGCTGCGGGGCCGGCCCAGCCACCACCGTGGGCCGATGCCTGGCCGGCGACAGCCAGTGCACCTATGAGCAGGGCAATCTTGGGGATTTTGGAAATCATGATTGGTCCTCGGTTCAACCCCTGCGTTTATGGTCTGCACCAGACTCAAGAACTGACGCGGGGATACTGCTAAGACAGCGGTTTCTGGAAAATCTGCACAGCCGCTGAGTAAATATTGTGTAAGGTCTGTACCGGCCTCTTTACCGTCATCCCTGGGCGCTGCAGGGGCCTGCAAACCAGCGCCGATATGATCAGGCACAAGGGGCTTGGCTGACCAAGCCCGTCTATCCGAAAGTGCCCAGCGAGGAGATGAATATGCAAATGAACCCCAACAAAGACACCCAGTTGTGCATGTCGCTGTCCGGGCGTCCGGGGAACTTCGGCCTGCGTTTTCACAATCATCTGTATGAGCAGTTGGGGCTCAATTTCTACTACAAGGCCTTCAGCAGTCAGGATCTGCCTGGTGCGGTGCGGGGGATACGTGCGTTGGGGATTCGCGGCTGCGGCGTGTCCATGCCGTTCAAGGAGGACTGCATCGCCCTGGTGGATGAGCTGGATGCCTCGGCCAGGGCCATCGCTTCGATCAACACCATCGTCAACACCGATGGCCATCTGAAGGCCTACAACACCGATTACATTGCCGTGGCTCAGTTGCTGGCCGAGCACGACGTGCCACGGGAATCGACTTTCGCCCTGCGCGGCAGCGGCGGCATGGCCAAGGCGGTGGCCAGTGCCTTGCGTGATGGCGGTTACACCCAGGGCGTGATCGTCGCACGCAATGAAGTCACCGGGCGCGCCCTGGCCAGTGCCTTGGGATATGAGTGGCAGGCGGAGTTGGGCAGCCTGCGGCCGCAGATGCTGATCAACGTGACCCCGATCGGCATGAGCGGTGGCCCGCAAGCGCAGCAGCTGGCGTTCGAGGCCGAGGCGATTGCTGCGGCGGACCGGGTGTTCGATGTGGTGGCCGTGCCGTCGGAGACACCGTTGATCCTGCGGGCCAGGGCCGAGGGCAAGCAGGTCATCACCGGGCTGGAGGTGATTGCGATTCAGGCCCTGGAGCAGTTTGTGCTGTATACCGGCGTGCGCCCGAGCGAGGAGCAGTTCCACAAGGCGGTGGCCTTCGCTCGGGCTTGAGCCGGCATTGTCGTCAGCGGCCCATGGGGACGCATCAGCTCAGCCTTCGAGCTGGGCCAGACGTTCTTCCAGGGCGGCGATCCGCGCTTCCAGTTCTTCGATGCGTTCCACTGAAACCGCCCCGCCGGTGCTGCGCTCCACCGGGTTGCCGCGGGCGGCGAGGATCGCTTCGATATCCGCCGGGTCGCCCAGGGCGTGGGTGTAGCGGTCCTCGCGCTGGCCGGCCTGACGCGGGATGTGCAGGGCCAGGCCCCGGGCGATCAGGCGTTCGAGCTGGTGCAGGACTTGCTCGCTGTCTTCGAAATCGTGCATGCGCCCGCTGCGAGTCAGCAGTTCGTTGACCGTCTGCGGACCGCGCAGAAACATCAGGCCGCACAGGATCAACTGCGCCGGCACCAGTTCCAGGGCCTTGTCCAGGCGCTGTTCCCAGCGGTCGGCGCGGCTGCCCATGACCAACCGAGTGAAGCCCCGGGCCTCAAGGGCGCGCAGGCTCTGGCCGACCTGGCCCTGGGTCAGGTTCATCACCGGTTCGCGGCTGGTTTTCTGATTGCAGGCGATCACCAGGGCGTTGAGGGTCAGGGGATAGGTTTCCGGGCTGGTGGCCTGCTTTTCGATCAACGAACCCAGAACGCGGATGTCGGTACTGCTCAGGCGCAGTGCTTCGTTGGGGGTGTCGTGCTCGTTGCTCATAAGTGCTGGTCCCTTGGTCACTGATGGATGAGGTCGTGGAAAACCCGGTGCATGGCGCGCTAGGGCGGTCTTGAGTTTTCCGTGGCCGAGTCGGCCTTCTTCGAGGGGCTCTGTTTTACCTTCACAAGCCGGTTCTGACCATCAGAACTTGGTGGGGCGGGGATCGGGTTGTGGCGTTCAAGCAAGGCAAGGCCGCCGCGCAGTCGGCGCGGCGGCAGGTTTCAGCTGGATTGCGCAGCTTGTGCCGGTTCGGCTGCGGTCCGCGGCGTGGACGGCGTTGGGGGACTGGCGACGGGTTCCAGGCACCGCTGGGCAAACCGGGCGATGCTGCGCAGGGCGTTCCTGGCAGAGCGCAGATAGAAGGCCTGCAACTGGAAGACATGCCAGCGCCCGTCGTGAATTTCCAGCTGGCAGGGTACGCCGGACGCCCGTGCCCGTTCGGCTAGGCGGAGGGAGTCGGACAGCAGCAGTTCCTGGTCGCCGACCTGGATCAGCATCGGCGGTAGGCCGCGCAGGTCCGCTTCCAGGGGGCGATGTGAAAGCGTCTGCGCAGGGACGGCGTAGGCCTTGAGGGCTTGTTCCAGCCAGTCGCGGCGGATCATCGGGTCGACGGCGGATCGGGATTGAAGGCGGTCTGCGCCCAGGTCGGGATCGGTAACCGGCGAGAGCAGTATCAGCCCAGCCGCGAACGGCTCGCCGCGTTGCTTCAAGGTCAGCGCCAGTGCCAGCGCCAGGGCGCCCCCGGCAGAGTCACCGGCAATCAGCAGCTGTTGCGCCGGACAGCCCTGGGCACGAATGGCGTCATAACAGGCCAGGCAGTCGTCCAGCGCGGCCGGGTAGGGATGCTCCGGTGCCAGTCGGTAGTCGGGCGCCCAGACGCGGCAGCCAGTCTCCCTGGCCAGGCGGCTGGTGACGCTGTAGTGGGTGTCCGGGTTGCCCAGGCAGAAGGCGCCGCCGTGCAGGTAGAGGATGACCGCGTTCGAGGTCCGGGCCTTGGGCTCGACGCACTGCACCGCCAACTGACCCAGGCTCGTGCGCTTGCGGGTTACGCCCAGGCCGCCGGGCATCAGCCAGGAGAGAGCGTTGACGAGCTTGCGCTGGCTCACCAGCTGCCGCGGCGGGCCGATCAGGGTCCTGAAACTGGCTCTCAGGAAAAGCCGCAAGAAAGCCGCGTTGCACCGTTCCAGCCAATCCCCGGGTGGGGCCACTCGCTGTCCATCGCTGGGCGAAAACGGCGCGTCCAGGGGGCTGGCAAATCGGTAGGCGGACAGTCCGCCATAGCGGGTCAGCCATCTGTAGCTCCAGGTGAAACCGGGCCAGTTGGTGCTGTTGTGCCCCTGTGCGTCGACATACCAGCTCTGGCAGCCGCTCCACACCGAGGTGGCCAGGCGGCGCTGGATGCGCCACTGAAAACGCTGGTAGGGCGACTCGTCCACCTCCAGGGTTTTCGCCGCGCTTTTGAGCAACGCCCGGCGGGCCTTGATCACATGGGATATCTGGCTTTCCAGCATGTGGATGATGGAGTTGTGGCCCAGGTTGGTGTTGGGCCCGTAGAGCATGAAGAAGTTGGGGAAGCCGGGCACGCTGAGCCCCAGGTAGGCTGCCGCGCCATGTTGCCAGGCCTGGTTCAGGTCGACCCCGCCGCGGCCGCTGATGCGCATCGGCGAAAGGAATTCGGTGGCGGCGAAGCCGGTGCCATAGATGATGGCATCCACCGGATGCTGCTGGCCGTCGAGGGTTGTGATGCCGTGCTCGGTAATACGCTCGATGCCCTGGGTCAACAGCTCGACATGGGGGCTGGCGAAGGTTTTCAGGTAGTCGTTGGACAGCAGGATGCGTTTGCAGCCGATGGGATAGTTCGGGGTCATGCGCTGGCGCAGTTCGGGGTTGGGCACCGAGGCATTCAGCAGCTTGTGAAAAGGAATACCGACCACCCATTGGGTCAGGCTCTTGAGGCGGGTAAAGCCCAGGGCCCGGGATTCGAAATGCAGGTAGTGGGCGGCGCGCACCAGTTTGGCCCATAGCGGATGGCGGGCGAATCGCTGTTTTTCCTCCGGGCGGTAGGCGCGGTCGGCCTTGGGCATGATGTAGGCCGGGGAGCGCTGGAAGACCTTGAGCGCGGCCACCTGATCGGCGATCTGCGGAACGAACTGGATGGCCGAGGCGCCGGTGCCGATCACCGCTACCCGCTTGTTGGCCAGAGGGTAGTGATGGTCCCAGGCTGCGGAGTGGAATACATGCCCCTGGAAACTGTCCAGGCCCGGCAGATTGGGCAGGGCGGGGCGGCTCAGTTGGCCAGTGGCGCTGATCAGCAGGCGGCTGAAGTGCGCCTGGCCATCGCGGCAGATGACCTGCCAGCAACTGCTGGCTTCATCGAACCGGGCGTGGCGCACTTCGCTGCCAAAGTGGATGTGGCGCAGCAGGTCGTAGCGCTGGGCGCAATGCTGCAGGTAATCGTGGATCTCTGCCTGGGGGGCGAACACCCGGGACCAGTTCGGGTTGGGCTCGAAGGAAAACGAGTACAGGTGCGAAGGCACGTCGCAGGCGGCGCCGGGGTAGGTGTTGTCGCGCCAGACGCCACCGACGTCCTGGCCTTTCTCAAGAAGGATGAACTGATCGACCCCGGCCTTGCGCAGGGCGATGGCCATGCCCAGGCCGCCGAAGCCGCTGCCGATGATCAGGGCCTCAAGGGGCGCGGTTGAGCTGGAGGGTGGGGTACAGGCAGGTGCTGATTGGGGCATGACGACCTCGTTGTTATTGTTGTGCGGCACTGGGTTGATCCTCCCGAGGCCACGTCCTTGTTTCTGTGGTGCAGCCCCGATCAGTGAAGCATGCAGGGAATAAAGTGCAGGCCCCATGCTGTAACGGGACAAGTGCTTTAGTATTTGGGCCAAATCAGCGGTTCATGAGTCCGGCCCATGAGTATCCAGACCTACACCCGAGGACCTTCCAGCGCCTTGCTGCTGGTGAGCTTCGGCCGCGAAAAGGGCTTGCCAGTGGCGAGTTTGCTGGCCGGTTCGGGGTTGTCCCTGGAGCAGTTGCAGGACCCCAACAGCCTGTTGACGGTGGCTCAGGAACTGCAACTGGTGAGCAATCTGCTGGGTTTGTTGGGCAATCCCCGGGGCTTGGGTTACGCCGTGGGCGCGCGCTATCACTTCTCCAGCTACGGCCTGTTTGGCTATGGCCTGATCAGCAGTGCGACTGCGGCGGATGCCTTGAACCTGGCTTTGCGCTTTTTACCCCTGACTTATGCCTTTGCCACGATCGGCTATCGATTGGAGCAGGAGCTGGGAGTGCTGACGTTTGCTGAGCCTGCGGTGGCGGACCCGGCGGTACGGGAGTTTCTGCTGCAGCGGGACATGGCCGCTGCGGCGGTATTGATGAAGGAGATTGTGGGCCCGGACTTTCGCCTGACGCGGTTTACCCGGTGCAATGGCCGTCCTGTGGCGCGCAGCACGGGGGAGGTGGAGCAGATCCTTGGCCTGAGTCCCGCCTATCGGGCCGAGCAGCATGGCCTGGCCTTCGACCGGCGCTTCCTGACCCGGGCCTTGCCCCAGGCCAATCCACTGACGGTGTCGATGTGCGAGCAGATGTGTGCACAGTTGCTGGAGCGTCGTTCAGCGCCTCAGGGGGCTACGGCCCTGGTGCGCCAGTATCTTGAGGCCGCCCCCTCCGGCAGCGTACCGGACCTGCCGAGCATGGCGCGGTTGAGTCGGACCAGCGTGCGCACCCTCAAGCGTCGTTTGCAGGAGGAGGGCACGTCGTACCGGCAATTACAGAGCCAGCACCGCAGCGCCCGGGCCTTGGAGCTATTGGGCAACCCGGCCTTGAGCCTGACGCAGATCGCCGAGCGGCTGGGCTTCAGCGACCTGTCGAGTTTTTCCCAGAGCTTCAAGCGCTGGTTTGGCGTCGCGCCCAGCGCCTATCGCCAAGGGCCGCCGGGATAAAGGCCCCGGGGTCGGCCGCTGTGGCTATAATCGCTGCTCGTTGTATTTCCGCCATCCATGTCGAGACTGTCATGACTATTTCCCTGTACGCCGCTTCCGTTCCTGTCTTCAAGCAAATGCTCAACGCCTTGAGCGATGTACTGCACAAGGCCGAAGCTCACGCCACGGCGAAGAATATCGAACCCAATGCCCTGCTCCAGGCGCGCCTGTATCCGGACATGTTCCCGCTGGTGCGTCAGGTGCAGATCGCCGTGGACTTCGCCAAGGGCGTGTCGGCTCGCCTGGCCGAGGTCGAACTGCCCAAGTACGACGACACTGAAGTCACCTTCGCCGACCTGCAGGCGCTGATCGCCAAGGTCCTGGCCTTTATCGAAGGCATCCAGCCTTCGCAGATCGATGGCAAGGAAGGCATCGAGATCGTCACCCGTCCGGGCACTCCGAAAGAGAAGCGCTTCAGTGGCCAGTCCTACCTGCTGACCTACGGCCTGCCGCAGTTCTTCTTCCACGTCACCACCACCTACGCGATCCTGCGTCACAACGGTGTGGAAGTGGGCAAGCGCGACTACATGGGCGCGTTCTAAGGCGTCCTGCTGAAGAGCGGCACGAGCCTTTCAGCACGCATAAAAAAGCCCGGCCAGGTTTACCCTGGCCGGGCTTTTTAGTGGCCGTGAATCAGGCTGAGGCTTGCGCCTTGTCTTCCTGGGCCATGCACGCGGCGGCGGTGAAGAGCACGTCGGTGGAGGAGTTCAGCGCAGTTTCCGCCGAGTCCTGCAGCACGCCGATGATGAAGCCCACGGCCACCACCTGCATGGCGATTTCGCTAGGGATGCCGAACAGGCTGCAGGCCAGTGGAATCAGCAGCAGCGAGCCACCGGCGACACCGGAAGCGCCGCAGGCGCAGATCGCTGCCACCACACTGAGGAGCACGGCGGTCGGCAGGTCGACGGCGATGCCCAGGGTGTGCACGGCGGCCAGGGTCAGCACGGTGATGGTGATCGCCGCGCCGGCCATGTTGATGGTGGCGCCCAGGGGGATGGACACCGAATAGGTGTCTTCATGCAGGCCCAGGCGCTTGCTCAGCTCCAGGTTGACTGGAATGTTGGCCGCCGAACTGCGGGTGAAGAACGCGGTGATGCCGCTCTCGCGCAGGCAGGTCAGTACCAGTGGGAAGGGGTTGCGGCGGATCTTCCAGAACACGATCAGCGGGTTCATCACCAGGGCCACGAACAGCATGCAGCCGATCAGTACCGCCAGCAGGTGCAGGTAGCCCAGCAGCGCATCGAAGCCTGAAGTGGCCAGGGTCGAGGCCACCAGGCCGAAAATCCCCAGGGGTGCGAAGCGGATCACCACACGCACGATGACGGTGACCCCGTTGGACAGGTCGTCGAGCACCGTGCGGGTGGTCTGGCCGGCGTGGCGGATGGCCACGCCCATGCCGATGGCCCAGGCCAGGATACCGATGAAGTTGGCGTTCATCAGGGCGCTGACCGGGTTGTCCACCACACTCAGCAGCAGGCTTTGCAGCACTTCGCTGATGCCGCCGGGAGCGGTGATGGCGACGTCCTGGGTCGACAGCACCAGGGCGGAAGGGAACAGGCTGCTGGCGATTACGGCTACCACGGCGGCAGCGAAGGTGCCCAGCAGGTAGAGCACCAGGATCGGCCGGATATGGGTTTCCTGGCCGTGCTTGTGGTTGGCGATTGAGGCCATCACCAGCACGAACACCAGGATCGGCGCCACGGCCTTGAGCGCCGAGACGAAGACCTTGCCGATAAAGGTGGTGGACTTCGCGGCCTCTGGAGCCAGCAGGGCCAGGGCGATACCGGCAATCAGGCCGATAACGATCTGCGTGACCAGGCTGAGGCGTTTGAGGGATTGCAGAAAGGAAGGGGGGGAAGCGCTCATAGCGGTATCTCTGTTTATTTTAATGTGCAGTGCATGCCGGGTACCCAGGGCCTAAAGTGGCCCGGGCTGCAGCGGCACCCATGGCTGCGGTGGTCAATGGCAACTGGCGATCGGGCGACTTGAGTGGCAGTGCGCGATCAGGCCTGTTTTTGGCAGGGGGCGGACTTTATCACAGCAGCCAGTGCTTCCCGCGTCGATGTGACGATCTGCCACTTGGCGCAGCAAGAAAAGCGGCGACGTGGCGGTTGCCCTGACCCGTACTCACTCTGTTAACATTCGTCACCCCCTTTTCCTATCCAGTCAGCGGGCCCTTCGGGCTATCGCTGCTGTCGCCGTTTCTGGAGTTCTTGATGTTGTTGCCCATCCTGCTGTTGTCGGCCGCGGGTTTTACCGTGCTGACCACGGAATTCATCATCGTCGGCCTGTTGCCGTCGATTGCCCGGGACTTGCAGGTCAGCGTGTCCCAGGCCGGCTTGCTGGTGACCCTGTTCGCATTCACCGTCGCCGCTTTCGGGCCCTTCCTGACCGCCTACTTCGCGCGTTTTCCGCGCAAGCAGCTGTTTATCAGCGTGCTGTTGATGTTTGGCCTGGCCAATACCCTGGCGGCGCTCGCACCGAATATCTGGGTGATGTCCCTGGCGCGACTGGTACCGGCCCTGGGGTTGCCAGTGTTCTGGGCCCTGGCCAGCGAAACGGCAGTGGATATCGTCGGCCCAGACTACGCCGGGCGCGCCATTGCCAAGATCGGCTTCGGCATTGTTTGCGCCACGGTGTTCGGGATTCCCGTGGGCACCCTGATTGCCGATGCCTTTGGCTGGCGCAGCGCCTTTGGCCTCCTCGCTGTGGTGGCCTTCGGCAAGGCCTTGCTGCTGTGGGTCTACCTGCCGACAACCAAGCCGCATAACCAACAGGCAAGCCTGCGTTCGCAGTTTCGCATCCTGCGCAGCCCGCTGATGCAGGGGCATGTGCTGCTGTCGATTCTGGTGTTCAGCGGCATGTTCACTGCCTATACCTACCTGGCGGATATTCTCGAGCGCCTGGCGGGCTTCAACGGCACCGTGGTGGGCTGGTGCCTGATGGGCTTTGGCGCGGTGGGGTTGATCGGCAATTCCCTGGGCGGCCGGGCTGTGGACCGGCATCCGCTGATCGCTTCCATGGTGTTCTGTGGGTTGATGATCGGCGGCATGCTGGCCTTGGTGCCGAGCATTCATTCGACCCTGGGGTTGGCGGCAGCCATGGGTGTCTGGGGCGTGACCCAGGCAGCCCTGTTCCTGGTCAGCCATGTGCGGCTGATCAAGGCGGCGCCGCAAGCGCCGGCGTTCGCTGCGTCGCTGAACATCGCCGGGGCCAACCTGGGGATCGGCCTGGGGGCTATGGTCGGCGGTCGGGTGATCGACACCTTGGGGCTGGGTAGCCTGGGATTTGCAGCGTCCTGCTTCATTGTGCTGTCCATTGCCCTGGCGTTGCTGCTGATGAAGCTCAAGGCGCCGCACGCCTGTCCTTCCTGATCAGTGGTTGATGGAGGTGAACAGTTCCCGTCGGGCCCCTTCGGTAATGGCGACAATGCCGGGGTGCTTGACCTTGCGCTCCACGGAAATGGCGTAGAACGATTCGGTCACGGCATCGGTCTGGCCAATCAGATGCACGCCGTACTGTTGTCGGACCTCATCGGCAATCACGCTGGGGGCGATAAAGATCCCACTGCCGGACTGGCCGAAGGCCTGCATCAGAGCGCTGTCATCGAATTCGCCGATGATGCGCGGTTGCAATTGCTGTTCGGCGAACCAGCGCAGTAGGCGGCTTCGGACCACGGTTTCCTGGCCCGGGATCAGCAGCGGGGCGCCGTGCAGGCCCCGGGGAAAGTCCGCGCCGTGCAATCGCGCCAGTTCCTCGGTGGCGAAGAAACTGACGCCACATTCTCCGAGTTTCTGGCTGTAGCCCTTGATGTCCAGATGCGAGGGCATGGGGCTGTCGGAGATCACCAGGTCCAGGCGCTGGATGGCCAGGTCTGCCAGCAGGCGCTCTAGTTTGTCTTCGCGGCAGGTCAGGCGAATCGGGTCGCTGAGTTCCATGGTGGGCGCGATCAGGCGATAGACGATGGACTTGGGCACCACGTCTGCCACGCCTACACGGAATTGGATCTGTTGCTCGTCGGGTCTGGCCCGAAGCATGGCTTCCAGTTCACCACCGAGCTGGAACATCTGTTCGGCGTAGGGCAGGGCCTGGCGCCCGGCTTCGCTCAGTTCCAGTTGGCGTCCGACCCGGTGAAACAGTTCGATGCCATAGGTCTGCTCCAGCAGGCTGATCTGGCCGCTGATGGTTTGTGGAGTCAGGTTGAGCTGCTCGCAGGCGCGGACGATGCTGCCGGTCTTGGCTACAACCCAGAAATAATGCAGTTGTCGGTAGTTGAGCATGGCGACTATCAGTTCGTGAAAATCGAAGTATAACTGCTAAAAATACGAATTTTCCTGAAGTATTACTCTCCTTAGAATGCCCCGCTATCGACGGGGCCCCACTTGGCCACGCCCGTTCTATCGAGGAATACGGTATGTCATTCAAAAAACTGGGTGTAGCGTCGCTGCTGGCACTGTCTATGCTGACCCTGGCAGCTTGCGATCAGGCGGAAAAAAGCGCGCAACAGGTGCTGGACAAGGCGGCCGAGACTGCCAAGCAAGCCATCGACGATACTCACAAGGCCGCAGAGCAAGCGTTGAGTGACGCCACGCAAAGTGTGACCGGCAAGGAAAAACCACAGGAAGACGCGGCGAAGAAGCCGGAGTCGTCCCAGGAAATCTGATCTTTCATACAACCGATTCAGGATTGACCCATGGATTACCTCTTACAACTCGCTGCTAGCCCCACTGCTTGGGTCGCCCTGGCCACCCTGGTGGTGATGGAAATCGTGCTCGGCATCGATAACCTGATCTTTATTTCCATCCTCACCAACAAGTTGCCGGAAAAGCATCGGGCCAAGGCGCGACGCATTGGTATTGGCATGGCGTTGTTCTTGCGTCTGGCGCTGCTCAGCACCATCGCCTTCATCGTCCAGCTCACCGAGCCGGTGATCGACGTCATGGGGCAGAGCTTCTCCTGGAAGGACATGATCCTGATTGCCGGTGGCCTGTTCCTGGTGTGGAAAGCCACCACGGAGATTCACCACAGCATGACTCCGGAGCCTGAGGCGGACAAAACCCAGACATCGGGCGTGGCGATCGGCTTTGCTGCTGCGATTGGCCAGATCCTGTTGCTGGACATGGTGTTTTCCATCGACAGCATCATTACTGCCGTGGGCATGACCGAGCACTTGCCGATCATGATCATTGCCGTGGTGGCGTCGGTACTGGTGATGCTGCTGGCTGCCGAGCCGTTGGCCAAGTTCATCAATGACAACCCGACCGTGGTGATGCTGGCCCTGGGCTTCCTGATCATGATCGGCATGACCCTGATCGCCGAAGGTTTCGGCGCCCATGTACCCAAAGGGTATGTGTATGCGGCGATGGCGTTCTCGGCTGCCATTGAAAGCCTGAACATACTGGCCCGTCGGGTCCGCCAGAAGCGTCAGGCGGCGCAGGCCGAGGGCTGATTCGCAACCATGACGAACGGCCGTCTGTACTCCTTGGAGTCAGGCGGCCGTGTTGTTTTCGGCAGGGCGGGAATGTTGATCAGTGAGCAGTGGCTGGGCGCCGGGCGGCTTTTCCAGTCTTGATGTCAGGGGTGGACTGCTGGGGCCGATGATGGTGACGGCGGGTGATGCGTAGCACGCCCCAGAGCATTGCGGCGGCTACGGCCAGCCAGCTCAGGATCAGCATCACTATCGTCGTTGTCAGGCTCATAAGTGCCTCCTTGATGCCCTGTCCAGGGCACACACTCTTACCAATGGTTAGTCTAGTAGTCTCTGTGTTTCAGGCTATTGACCAATAGTCGAGAGTCTTCGAACACTTCGCTCTATGGTTTTCAATTAACTGCTGCCTAACGCTATACCCTCGCCCGTGAGCGCCCTATGATCAAGGCCCCAGCCGGGACCGGGTCGTCCGGCGTTTGAATATAGAGAGCGATGATGGTGCGGGTATTTCCTCGATTTCGAGCGGCGTTGCTGGTCAGCGCCTGTGTCTTGAGCCTGGTCGGTTGTGCCGGCAGCGTGCAACCCGAGATCCAGCGCCTGCCGGAGCGGGTAGAGCTCAACAGCGTGCCGTTTTTCCGTGGAGAGATGTACCAAAGTGGCCCCGGAGCCTTGGCCGGCATGCTGTCGCAACAGGGCGTCGTGATTACTCCGGGGTTGCTGGACAAACCCTTGCACCTGCCTGGCGCCGAGGCGCAATTGCAGCAGAACATGCTAAGCCTGGCGCGTGAGTACGGCATGGTGGTCTATCCCCTGGACGATCATCTAGCGTCCCTGCTGACCCAGGTGGCGGCAGGTTATCCGGTGCTGGTGCGCTTTACCGAAGGTTCGACGTTCTGGGCTGAGCCGCGTTATGCGGTGTTGGCCGGCTACAACCGGGACAAGCAAACCGTGTTGCTGCGTGGAGCGAAAAGCCGTCGGCAACTGATGAGCTTTCGTGAGTTCGAGTCGTCCTGGAAGAGCGCCGGGAGCTTTGCGGTATTGATTCAGGCGCCCAACCAGTTGCCAGCCAAGGTCGATCGCCAGCGCTGGTTGAAAGCCGTCGATGAACTGGGGCAGGCCGGTCAGGAACAGGCGGCGGCCAGGGCCGCTAAAGCGCTCGACAGCCACTGAAGCCTGCAGACAACAACGGCGCCATTGGGCGCCGTTGTTGTGCTTGAGTATCAGTGCGAGGCCTGAGGGGCTGCAGTCTGGCGGTTCTTGAGGTTCTTATCGGCCTTGTAGCGCAAGGCAACGTCCGGTACCGAGCCGCTCTTGCCGGTTTCTACCCAGTTGCGGATGCGGCTGGCGTCGGCAAAGTGGGTGTACTTGCCGAAGGCATCGAGAATCACCAGGGCTACCGGGCGATTGCCCATGCTGGTGACCAGCACCAGGCAGTGACCGGCCTGATTGGTGAAGCCGGTCTTGGTGATCTTGATGTCCCATTTCTCCTTGTTGACCAGGTGGTTGGTGTTGCGAAAGCCCAGGGTGTAGTTGGGCTTGCGGAATGCCACGGTCTTTTCCTTGGTGGTACTCAGCTCGCTCAGTAGAGGGTACTTGCGGGCAGCCACCAGCAATTTGCTCAGGTCGCGAGCCGTGGAAACGTTATGGATCGACAGGCCGGTGGGTTCCACATAGCGGGTGTGGGTCATTCCCAGTGACTTGGCCTTGGCGTTCATGGCGGCGATGAAGGCCGGATAGCCTCCCGGGTAATAATGGGCCAGGCTGGCCGCGGCGCGGTTTTCCGAGGACATCAGGGCAATCAGTAGGGTGTCTCGACGGCTTAGTTCGCTTTTGAGCTTGACCCGGGAGAACACACCCTTCATTTCCGGGGTGTCGCTGATGTTCATGGAGATGTGTTCGTCCAGCGGCAGCTTGGCGTCCAGAACCACCATGGCGGTCATCAGTTTGGTCACCGAAGCGATGGGCACCACAACGTCCGGATTACTGGAATAGATGACTTTGTTGGTTTGCAGGTCCAGCAGCAGGGCGCTGCCGGATGCAATATGCAATTGTGAAGTGTCTCTTGGCGCCGCGGTGGTTTCGCTGGCGTCGACGCTGTGCGCGATCAAGGTGCCGGACACAGCAAACAATAAGCTGAGGATGGAGAGACGAATTTTCACGCGGGCGGACTCGATAATAATGGATATGCCGTTTGGCAACGGGCTTTTTCGGAAAAGCGTTACATTTTATGAGTATGGCTGAAGAACTGTCGATTGTTCTTCAGTGGTCAGTCGAAAACCCTTAAAAACCAAGAAAAAACACCGTTTTTTCCTGAGCGCTACTGCGGTTTCAGAATAGGCTGAGTGCGATCCTGAACGCTAAGATTCAGGGGCGATAAAGAGCGCTGTGGTGTTGTAACGTTGGCGCATAAAAAAACCCGCCATTGGCGGGTTTTTGTGCGCTGTCGAAAACTCAGCTGTGCAGCGATTCTGCGGCGTACAGGGTGTTTTCCAGCAGGCAGGCGCGGGTCATGGGGCCTACGCCACCAGGCACTGGAGTGATCCAGCCCGCGCGGGGCAGGGCGGTTTCATAAACCACGTCGCCCACCAGCTTGCCGTCTTCCTGGCGATTGATGCCGACGTCGATGACGATAGCGCCTTCCTTGATCCACTCGCCCTTGACCAGGCCTGGCTTGCCAGCAGCAACGACAACCAGGTCGGCACGGCCGACATGGCCAGCCAGATCCTTGGTGAAGCGGTGAGTGACGGTCACGGTGCAGCCAGCCAGCAGCAACTCCATGGCCATCGGGCGCCCAACGATGTTGGATGCGCCGACCACTACTGCATCCATGCCATACAGGTCGGCACCGGTGCTTTCCAGCAGGGTCATGATGCCTTTGGGAGTGCAGGGGCGCAGCAGGGGAATGCGTTGGGCCAAACGACCAACGTTATAAGGATGGAAGCCATCCACGTCTTTGTCCGGACGAATGCGTTCTAGTAGTAGAGAGGCATCCAGGTGCTCAGGGAGTGGCAGCTGTAGCAGGACACCGTCGATGTTCGGGTCATCATTGAGGCGATCAATCAAGCCCGCCAGTGCTTCTTGAGTGGTGTCGGCGGGCAAGTCATAGGCTTGTGAAAGGAAGCCGACCTCTTCGCAGTCTTTACGCTTGTGCGAGACATAAACCTGAGAGGCCGGGTCGCTGCCGACCAGAATCACCGCGAGGCCCGGAGTACGCAGGCCTTGCTGGCGACGCTCGGCGACACGTTTGGCGATCTGCTGGCGCAGGCTAGCGGCGATCGCTTTGCCGTCGATTAGTTGTGCAGTCATGACGCGTGATTAACCATCGAGAGGGAGAGAAAAAGAGAACGTATTCTCGCATGTCGGAACGTGAGGGCAAAGGCGCTTGGTCTGCAAATTCCCCTAACTCCTTTAATTAAATGAATTTTTTTTAAAAAAGAGTTGACGACCTAAAGGCTCGCCTATAACATTCGTCGCACTTGTCGGGCACAGCCTAGCACTGGTTAAGAAAGTCGGGCGGAGTTGATGTTTAGCTCATAACGACTGAAAGCAATTAGTTTGTAATCGTTAAAGAATACAGATTAATAAGGCGCCCGTAGCTCAGCTGGATAGAGCATCCGCCTTCTAAGCGGATGGTCGCAGGTTCGAGTCCTGCCGGGTGCGCCATTAGGCAGCTTTGGCACAAGTAACGCAATATGGTGGGCGTAGCTCAGTTGGTAGAGCACAGGATTGTGACTCCTGTTGTCGTGGGTTCGATCCCCATCGTCCACCCCATATTCGAAGAAGGCGCCAGATTAATAGTCTGGCGCCTTTGCTTTAAAAGATTGTTAAGCGGACGTGGTGGAATTGGTAGACACACTGGATTTAGGTTCCAGCGCCGCAAGGTGTAAGAGTTCGAGTCTCTTCGTCCGCACCAATAAAGTAGCTAGTTAATAGCAGATTACGGCGCAGCACCTGAAAAGGGCTGCGCCGTTTTCGTTTCTGGGTCCGATATGTCTGGTGTTTCCACGCACAGTGGGGCGGCTGGGTTGGGCAATGGTTGGCCTTTGGTCGCTGGGTGCTGGGATCTTGGCTATTGGTTGGTGTTTGTCAGGGAAGCTCTGGCCGGCTCCTTCTATATATAGAAGGGTTGGTGTAGAGGCTCTGGTTGGATTCGTAGTATTTGCTCTCATGGCGAGGCTCAACCCTTTGTCCTCGCCTTCACATTGTCGGCCGTTTTTTACCCGTTTTCAGTAGGGTGACTTCTTGAGTTTGACCCACTAGAATGCATGCCCTTGATTCTGGGGTCGGAAAACGGCCGGCTAACGTCTGTGCAACGAGGAATATCCATGCAAGTTTCTGTTGAAAATACTTCTGCTCTTGAGCGCCGCATGAGCATCACCGTGCCGGCTGAGCGCATCGAGAGCCAGGTCAACAAGCGTCTGCAGCAGACTGCCCAAAAGGCCAAAATTGCGGGCTTCCGTCCTGGCAAGGTTCCAATGAGCGTGATTCGTCAGCGTTATGAGGCTGATGCGCGTCAAGAAGCAGTGGGTGATGTGATCCAGGCTTCCTTCTATGAGGCAGTTGTTGAGCAGAAGCTGAACCCAGCTGGCGCTCCTTCGGTCGAGCCTAAAGTGCTGGAGAAGGGCAAGGATCTGGAATACGTTGCCACTTTCGAAGTCTTCCCAGAGTTCACGGTTGCCGGTTTCGAAAACATCGCTGTTGAGCGTCTGAGCGCTGACGTAGCTGATGCCGATCTGGACAACATGCTGGAGATCCTGCGTAAGCAGAATGTTCGCTTTGAAGTTGTTGATCGCGCTGCGCAGAACGATGATCAACTGAACATCGACTTCGTGGGTAAGGTTGATGGTGAAGCTTTTGCAGGCGGTTCGGCTAAAGGCACTCAGTTGGTACTGGGCTCCGGCCGCATGATCCCTGGCTTCGAAGACGGTCTGGTTGGCGCCAAGGCTGGTGAAGAGCGTGTCCTGAACCTGACCTTCCCTGAGAACTATCAGAACCTGGATCTGGCCAACAAGGCTGCCGAGTTCACCGTGACTGTTAACAGCGTTTCCGAGCCTAAGCTGCCTGAGCTGACTGAAGAGTTCTTTGCTCAATTCGGTATCAAGGAAGCCGGCCTGGAAGGTTTCCGTGCCGAAGTTCGCAAGAACATGGAGCGTGAGCTGCGTCAGGCCATCAAGTCCAAAGTGAAGAATCAGGTAATGGACGGTCTGCTGGCCTCCAACCCGATCGAAGTGCCAAAGGCGCTGCTGGACAACGAAGTTAATCGTCTGCGCGTTCAGGCTGTCCAGCAATTCGGTGGCAACATCAAGCCGGATCAGCTGCCTGCCGAGCTGTTCGAAGAGCAAGCCAAGCGCCGTGTAGTGCTGGGCCTGATCGTTGCTGAAGTTGTTAAGCAATTCGATCTGAAGCCTGATGAAGACCGCGTTCGCGAGCTGATCCAGGAAATGGCTTCGGCTTACCAGGAGCCTGAGCAGGTCGTGTCCTGGTACTACAAGAACGAGCAGCAATTGAACGAAGTCCGTTCGGTTGTGCTGGAAGAACAAGTTGTGGATACTGTTCTGCAGAAAGCTAGCGTGACCGACAAATCGGTCTCTTACGAAGAAGCGGTCAAGCCGGTAGAAGCACCTCAAGCCGACTGATTTTCTTCTCGTTCGAAGCACACACCATAAGCCAGCCTTCGCGCTGGCTTATGCGTATTCAAGACGTGACTATTTGGGAGTGACTGCAGAGCATGTTCCGTAATTCTTATATTCAGCAGAACTCTGATATCCAGGCCGCAGGCGGCCTGGTCCCGATGGTTGTCGAGCAGTCCGCTCGTGGCGAGCGCGCCTACGACATCTACTCGCGCCTCCTCAAGGAGCGAGTGATCTTTCTCGTAGGTCCTGTAGAAGACTACATGGCCAACCTGATTTGTGCGCAACTGCTATTCCTTGAAGCGGAAAACCCGGACAAGGACATCCATCTCTATATCAACTCCCCGGGCGGCTCGGTAACGGCTGGCATGTCGATCTACGACACCATGCAGTTCATCAAGCCTAACGTTTCAACCACCTGTATTGGTCAGGCATGCAGCATGGGCGCCTTCTTGCTGACGGCCGGTGCCCCTGGCAAGCGTTTCTGCCTGCCAAACTCCCGAGTGATGATTCACCAGCCCCTGGGCGGTTTCCAAGGCCAAGCGTCGGATATCGAAATCCATGCCAAGGAAATCCTCTTCATCCGTGAGCGTCTCAACACGCTGATGGCCAAGCATAGCGGGCGCACTCTGGAAGAAATCGAGCGCGATACCAATCGTGATAACTTCATGAGCGCCGAAGCAGCGCGTGAGTACGGGTTGATCGATGAAGTAATCAACCAACGCCCCGCTTAAAATAAGCAGCTCAAAATAGGCTTGGTCAGTTGTTCTGATCAGTGGCGGGCTTGAAAAAGCCCGCAATAGCCTTCATCTTGTGTTGCAAGCCTATCGGATTTGGATCGAACGAATGACTGACACCCGCAACGGCGAGGACAACGGCAAACTGCTTTATTGCTCCTTCTGTGGCAAAAGCCAGCATGAAGTACGCAAATTGATTGCCGGCCCCTCGGTCTTTATCTGCGACGAGTGCGTCGACTTGTGCAATGACATCATCCGTGAGGAGGTGCAGGAAGCACAGGCCGAGAGCAGCGCGCATAAACTGCCTTCGCCTAAAGAGATCAGCGGCATCCTTGATCAATACGTGATTGGTCAGGAACGTGCAAAAAAGGTTCTAGCTGTAGCGGTGTACAACCACTACAAGCGTCTGAATCAGCGTGACAAGAAAAGTGACGACGTCGAGCTTGGCAAGAGCAACATCTTGCTGATCGGCCCTACAGGTTCGGGTAAGACGCTGCTGGCGGAAACCCTGGCCCGTCTGTTGAATGTACCGTTCACGATCGCCGATGCAACCACCCTGACCGAAGCTGGTTATGTGGGTGAGGACGTCGAGAACATCATTCAGAAGTTGCTGCAGAAGTGCGATTACGACGTAGAAAAAGCTCAAATGGGCATCGTCTACATCGATGAAATCGATAAGATTTCCCGCAAGTCTGACAACCCTTCGATTACTCGGGATGTTTCCGGTGAAGGTGTTCAGCAAGCCCTGTTGAAGTTGATTGAAGGCACGGTTGCTTCCGTTCCGCCACAAGGTGGTCGCAAGCACCCGCAGCAGGAATTCCTGCAAGTCGATACTCGTAACATCCTGTTCATCTGTGGTGGCGCGTTCTCCGGGCTGGAAAAGGTTATTCAAAACCGCTCTACCCGTGGCGGCATTGGTTTCAATGCTGAAGTGCGTAGCAAGGAAGAGGGCAAGAAGGTTGGTGAGTCCCTGCGTGAAGTCGAGCCTGACGATTTGGTCAAGTTCGGTCTGATCCCGGAGTTCGTTGGCCGTCTGCCAGTCCTGGCGACCCTGGATGAGTTGGATGAAGCTGCATTGATTCAGATCCTCACTGAACCGAAGAATGCCTTGACCAAGCAGTACGCCAAGTTGTTCGAGATGGAAGGTGTTGATCTGGAGTTCCGCACTGACGCCTTGAAGTCAGTCGCCAAGCGTGCACTTGAACGCAAGACAGGTGCTCGTGGCCTGCGTTCGATTCTCGAAGGTGTTCTGCTCGACACTATGTACGAGATCCCCTCGCAATCCGAGGTGAGTAAAGTAGTGATCGATGAAAGCGTCATTGAAGGCAAGTCCCAGCCACTGTACATCTATGAAAACAGTGAGCCGACGGCCAAGGCGGCGCCAGACGCGTAAGCGTCGCGCTGTTGGATTGAAAGAAGGGGCCTTCGGGCCCCTTTGCTTTTAGCGTCTTAAAGTGCTGTCTTTAAGCTTGTTTTTTTTACAGGCAGCCCCCATCTTGGTTTCAAGCTTACTTCCATCTGTTTACGGCCGTACGGCCGCCGTAGAGGCGAAATCATGAAGACAACCATCGAATTGCCTCTCCTGCCATTGCGTGATGTTGTGGTTTATCCGCACATGGTTATCCCGCTGTTCGTGGGGCGCGAGAAGTCGATCGAAGCCCTCGAGGCAGCGATGACGGGCGACAAGCAGATTCTCTTGCTGGCACAGAGAAACCCTGCTGATGACGATCCCGGTGAAGATGCACTCTATCGCGTAGGTACCATTGCAACTGTCTTGCAGTTGCTCAAGTTGCCTGATGGCACCGTCAAGGTGTTGGTTGAAGGCGAGCAACGCGGCGCTGTCGAACGCTTCAGTGAAGTTGATGGTCATTGCCGTGCCGAAGTCTCCCTGATTGACGAAGTAGATGCTCCTGATCGTGAGTCAGAGGTGTTCGTTCGCAGTCTGCTGTCCCAGTTCGAGCAATATGTGCAACTGGGCAAGAAAGTTCCTGCCGAGGTGTTGTCCTCCCTCAACAGTATCGACGAGCCAAGCCGCCTGGTGGATACCATGGCCGCGCATATGGCGTTGAAGATCGAGCAGAAACAGGAAATCCTCGAGATCATTGATCTGTCTGCTCGGGTCGAGCACGTCCTGGCATTGCTGGACGCTGAGATCGACCTGCTGCAAGTTGAAAAGCGCATTCGTGGCCGCGTCAAAAAGCAAATGGAACGCAGCCAGCGCGAGTACTACCTGAATGAGCAGATGAAGGCCATTCAGAAGGAGCTGGGCGATGGTGACGAGGGTCACAATGAAATCGAAGAGCTGAAAAAGCGCATCGATGCCGCCGGCCTGCCAAAAGATGCGATGACCAAAGCTCAGGCCGAGCTCAACAAGCTCAAGCAGATGTCGCCGATGTCTGCCGAGGCTACGGTGGTTCGCTCCTATATCGATTGGCTGGTTCAAGTGCCTTGGAAGGCCCAGAGCAAGGTGCGTCTCGACCTGGCGCGTGCCGAGGATATTCTCGACGCCGATCACTATGGTTTGGAAGAGGTCAAAGAGCGGATTCTCGAATATCTCGCCGTACAAAAGCGCGTGAAGAAGATTCGTGGTCCGGTGCTGTGCCTCGTCGGTCCTCCTGGGGTAGGTAAGACCTCTCTTGCGGAGTCGATCGCCAATGCGACCAACCGTAAGTTTGTGCGTATGGCGCTGGGTGGCGTACGTGATGAAGCGGAAATCCGTGGACATCGTCGAACTTACATCGGTTCGATGCCAGGAAGATTGATTCAAAAGATGACAAAGGTTGGCGTTCGCAACCCGCTGTTCCTGCTCGACGAAATCGACAAGATGGGCAGTGATATGCGTGGTGATCCGGCGTCGGCGTTGCTGGAGGTTCTGGACCCTGAGCAGAACCACAACTTCAACGATCATTATCTGGAAGTTGATTACGACTTGTCCGATGTGATGTTCCTTTGCACCTCCAACTCGATGAATATTCCCCCAGCATTGCTGGATCGGATGGAGGTGATTCGTCTGCCTGGCTACACCGAGGACGAGAAGATCAACATCGCGGTCAAGTACCTGTCGCCCAAGCAGATTCAGGCCAATGGACTGAAGAAAGGCGAGCTGGAATTCGACCCCGATGCGATTCGCGACATCATCCGCTACTACACCCGCGAAGCCGGTGTGCGGGGCCTGGAGCGTCAGATCGCCAAGGTCTGCCGCAAGGCGGTGAAAGAGCATGCGATGGAAAAACGCTTCTCTGTTAAGGTCACTTCCGATCTGCTGGAACACTTCCTGGGCGTGCGTAAATTCCGCTACGGCCTGGCCGAGCAGCAGGATCAGATCGGCCAAGTGACCGGCCTGGCCTGGACTCAGGTAGGCGGTGAGTTGCTGACGATCGAAGCCGCTGTGGTTCCAGGCAAGGGTCAGTTGATCAAGACCGGCTCCCTGGGCGATGTCATGGTCGAGTCGATCACTGCCGCGCTGACTGTGGTACGCAGTCGTGCCAAGAGCCTGGGTATTCCCTTGGACTTCCACGAGAAGCGCGACACCCACATCCACATGCCGGAAGGGGCTACCCCTAAAGACGGCCCTAGCGCGGGCATAGGCATGTGCACGGCGTTGGTTTCGGCGCTGACCGGCATTCCGGTGCGGGCTGATGTAGCGATGACAGGGGAGATCACCCTACGCGGTCAGGTATTGGCCATCGGCGGGCTGAAAGAGAAATTACTTGCAGCTCATCGGGGTGGAATCAAGACGGTGATCATTCCTGAAGAGAATGTTCGCGATTTGAAAGAAATTCCTGACAATATCAAGCAGGATCTGCAGATTAAACCAGTTAAATGGATTGACGAAGTCCTGCAAATTGCGCTGCAATACGCGCCGGAGCCCTTGCCGGATGTGGCTCCCGAGATAGTTGCAAAGGACGAAAAACGCGAGTCTGACTCTAAGGAAAGAATTAGCACGCATTAGTACGCATTAGCCTGGGGGGCTTCCTTGACAGCTTTTTAGAGCCCTTGTTATAAAGCGGCTCTTAAGTGTCTGTAGGCCATTCAGCACTCGTTTTTGCTTTCACCAAAAAACTTAGAATCATACTCATAGATATGTAAGGGGACTTAGAGTGAACAAGTCGGAACTGATTGATGCTATCGCTGCATCTGCTGATCTCCCGAAAGCTGCTGCTGGCCGTGCGCTGGACGCAGTAATCGAATCCGTTACTGGCGCTCTGAAGGCCGGTGACTCTGTTGTTCTGGTTGGTTTCGGTACTTTCTCCGTAACGGATCGTCCAGCTCGTATCGGTCGCAACCCACAGACCGGTAAGACTCTGGAAATCGCTGCTGCTAAAAAGCCAGGTTTCAAAGCCGGTAAAGCACTGAAAGAAGCCGTAAACTAAGTTTCTTCAGGGTCTTTGCCCATCCGGGTCGGGGTCATGCCTGATCTGGCAGCGGGGCGCCAGTAGGCCGGTGCATCACCGGCCAATGCCGAGGGTCGCAGGTTCAGCTCTCGTCCGCTCCGCCAGTTACGAGAAGGCGCATCCTCGGATGCGCCTTTCTTCTATCCGGACTCTACCCACACTCCACGGTTGCTTAAATTGAAGTACAGCCGTTTCTGGGGGACGCATGCTGCAGAATATCAGGGACAACTCACAAGGCTGGATTGCCAAAACCATCATCGGGGTCATCGTCGCATTGCTGGCGTTGACCGGTTTCGATGCCATTTTCCAGGCCACTACCCATAACCAGGACGCGGCCAAGGTCAACGGCGAGGAAATCACTCAGAACGAGTTGAGCCAGGCCGTCGACATGCAACGTCGTCAACTGATGCAACAGTTGGGCAAAGATTTCGATGCCTCCCTGCTGGATGAGAAGATGCTGCGCGAAGCCGCTTTGAAAGGGCTGATCGACCGCAAACTGTTGCTGCAAGGTGCACAGGATTCCAAGTTTGCCTTCTCCGAGGGCGCGCTGGATCAGGTGATCCTGCAAACGCCGGAATTCCAGGTTGAAGGCAAATTCAGCCCTGAGCGTTTCGATCAGGTGATTCGTCAGTTGGGCTACACCCGTCTGCAATTCCGCCAGATGCTGGCTCAGGAAATGCTGATCGGTCAGGTGCGTGCCGGTCTGGCGGGCAGTGGTTTCGTGACCGATGCTCAGGTACTGGCGTTCGCTCGTCTGGAAAAACAGACCCGAGATTTCGCTTCTCTGAGCATCAAGGCTGATCCGGCAGCGATCAAGCTGACCGATGACGAGGTCAAGGCCTATTACGATCAGCACGCCAAGGAGTTCATGACTCCCGACCAAGTGGTGATTGATTACATCGAGCTGAAGAAGGCTGCCTTCTTTGATCAGGTCAGTGTCAAGGACGAGGACCTGCAGGCGCTGTATCAGAAGGAAATCGCCAACCTGTCCGAGCAACGTCGTGCCGCGCACATCCTGATCGAAGTCAACGACAAGGTGAACGAGGCTCAGGCCAAGGCCAAGGTCGAAGAGATCCAGGCGCGTCTGGCCAAAGGCGAAAGCTTCGAGGCACTGGCCAAGGAATTCTCCCAGGATCCAGGCTCGGCTAATAACGGTGGCGACTTGGGCTACGCCGGTCCAGGTGTTTATGACCCAACCTTCGAGAAGGCGCTGTATGCGCTGAATAAGGATCAGGTCTCGGCTCCGGTGCGTACGGACTTCGGTTTCCACCTGATCAAGCTGTTGGGCATCGAAGCACCGGAAGTGCCGAGCTTCGCCAGTCTCAAGGACAAGCTGACCCGCGACTTGAAAACTCAGCAGGTCGAGCAGCGTTTCGTTGAGGCGACCAAGCAGCTGGAGGACTCTTCGTTCGAAGCCTCCGATCTGGCACAACCGGCTCAGGAGCTGAAGCTGACTGTTCACACCTCCGCGCCATTCGGCCGTGACGGTGGCGACGGTATCGCTGCCAACCGTGCAGTGGTGCAAGCAGCGTTCAGTACCGAAGTCCTCGACGAGGGTTCCAACAGCACCGCCATCGAACTGGATCCGGAAACTGTCGTGGTGCTGCGAGCCAAAGAGCATCGCAAACCTGAGCAACTGCCTCTGGAAAGCGTCGCCAGTGCCATTCGCACGCAATTGGCCAAGGAGCACGCCAGTGCTGCGGCCAAGACCAAGGCTGAAGAGCTGATTGCCAGCTTGCGTGATGGCAAGACAGCGCTGAACAAGCCGGTTGATGGCCAGAACTGGAAAGTCGCACAAGCGGTGACCCGTGGTCAGGATGGTATCGATCCAACTGTTCTGCAGGCGTTGTTCCGCATGAGCAAGCCTGAGTCCAAGGACAAACCGACCTTCACTAGCGTGACCCTGCCTAACGGCAATCTGCTGGTGCTGCAGCTCAATGCCGTCAATGAAGCCGCTGCGCCGACTGAGGAAGAGAAGGCTCAATACCGTCGCTTCCTGGCCTCGCGGGTAGGGCAGCAAGATTTTGCCGCCTACCGCAAGCAGCTGGAAAACCAGGCGGACATCAAGCGTTACTAATGCCTGAACCGCAGTGTTGAAAAGACCCCGGCCGCAATGCCGGGGTCTTTTTTTTGAGCTCGGATAAACCTCAGGTGCCGGTGGTGTGCCAGCGCTTGCGCGCATGCAGATAGGCCGCCTGATCGTTGTAGCCCAGCTGTAGCGCAATCTGCGTCCGGGATTCGCCTTGCAATTCCAGATGCATTTCCAGCTCGGCGCGGGTCTGGTCCAGCAACTGGCGAAAACTCAGCCCCTGTTCCGCGAGACGTCGCCGCAGCGTGCGTGGGGTTTGATGCAGATGGGCACAAAGGCTTTCCAGGGTTACGGGATGGCCCGCCGCCAGGGCCTGACGACAGGCCCTGACCACCTTGGCTGCCCAACCGCTCAGCCGTTGGTGCAGGGCCACCCGTCGATCCAGCTCTTCGCTCAACAGGTCGAGCATGCCGGCGTGGCGGGTCTGCAGTGGCAGTTGCAGGCTGTGCGGGTCGAAGTAGAAACGGTTGGCCCGGCAATCGAATTCGATACGGTCGCCAAACCAATGCTGGTATTGCGCGTGATAGTCGGGACGCGAATGGCTGAAGCAGGCCAGCACGGGCCGAACCGCAAGACCAGTGCCACGCCGCAGTTGAGTGATGGACATGACTCCATAGTGTTCGATCAGGTAACGGCTCAACTCCGCCGAGGTGTCGATATGGATTTCAACACCAGAACCTCGGGCATCCGTCACCCGTTGCACGCGATCGGTGTCCGAGCCCAACGGCGCATAGCGAACCCAGAATGCCATGGACGCGGCAACATCCGGGCAGTAGAGACTGGCGTGGGCAATAACGTGCCAGTCCTGGGGCGTGAAGCGTTCGAACAGTTTGAGACCTATGGCCGGCTCCAACGCCGCCGCCGCGCGCCATAGCTGTTCCAGGTGCAGCAGGTTGTAGTCCTGGTGCGTGGCGGCGCTCTGGTCATTGAGGAAGCGTTGCAAGACTTCACCGAGGCGTCCTCGATGAAAGCGCGGGGCCGCTCGGTTGGCCGGATCTCGCTGGATTCTGTCCATTTCGCGCATAGAGAGGGCTGCCTTGCTGATCTCTAATGGTCGGGCGTTGCCCATAAGGATAAGAGCGAGAATGCCATGAACCACGATCTGATGACCAACAACCCCCTGTTGATCGTTTCGGCAATCTTTGTGTTTTTCATCCTCCTGGAAATAGCTTGTTCAGCCTTTCGCCAACCCCGTGGCCATCGCCGCGACGTGCTGATCGAGGCGGTGGGCTCAAGCCTGTTGCTCGGCGTGACCTTTCCCCTGGTGATGTGGGCCAGCGGTGCGCTCATGGGTCTGGCACTGCCACAAGCCAAGGGCATGCTGGCGGATACGCCCTGGGTGCTTGGTCTGCTGTTGTTCCTGATCTTCGATGACATGACCCAATACTGGTGGCACCGCCTGACCCATCGTCTCCCCGCGCTGTATGCCCTGCACCGGGCTCACCATTCAGCGCCCTACATGAGCATTCGCATCGTTTATCGCAACAACAGCTTCTATTACCTGCTGATGCCCGGAATCTGGTTCTCCGGGGTGCTGATCTACCTGGGGCTGGCGCCGGTCTATTACGGTTACCTGATTCTCAAGATGACGGTGATCTTCGCCGCACACAGCAGCGTGGCCTGGGACGACAAGCTGTACCGCATCGGTTTTCTCCGGCCACTGATGTGGCTGGTGGAGCGAGTCTTTTCAACGCCTTCGACCCATTCGGCTCACCATGGCCTGAGCGCCGAGGATGGCGTGACCCACTACAAGGGCAACTTCGGTAACTTGCTGTTCCTCTGGGATGTGCTGTTTGGCACCGCGAAGATCACCCGCCGCCGGCCCGTTACCTTCGGTATCGAGCACTTGGCGCCGGTGAGCTGGAAGGAGGAGCTGTTCTGGCCGTTGGTACGCAGTCGCAAAGCCCGATCCGCTGCGCACGCAAAAGTGGATACTGCTTTGCAGACTGGCGCTTCGGCTGAAGGCTAGCGACCTGGCAGGCTCCGTAGCCGCGAGAACGCCCGGTTGCCAAGGCTTGGGTCGAGGATCAGCGTCTGACTGGAAAGCCCTGGTGCCGGGCGTTCACCGCCACCACCAGGCTGATCAGCAACAGCGCGGCGATCACCCAGGGGAAGATCGCCACTCCCGGCCCTTGCAGCAGCAAGGCGCCACCCAGGCCGCCACCGGCGATCGCCAGGTTCCATAGGGTGACCAGCATCGACTGCGCGGTGTCAGCGTGCTCGCCTGCGGCCTTGGCCAGTGCGGTTTGCAGCAGGGTGGCCATGCCGCCGAAGGACAGCCCCCAGATAGCGGTCGCCCCATAGATCGCCACTGGCCAGTCACTCAGCAGCCCCAGCATCAGGGTCGAGCCGATGAACAGCAGGCAACTGACCAGCACCAGTTGACGCAGCCAGCGATCGATCAGCAGGCCCACCAGCCAGATGCTCAACAATGCAGCCAGGCCAAACACCAGCAACACCCGCTCGATCTGCTCACCAAGCCCGACCGGCTCAAGAAAGGGCGCGATGTAGGTGTAGAGAATGTTGTGTCCCAGCACATAGGCAAAAGTCACCAACAGCACTGGTCGGATCCCCGGCAAGGCCAGGACTCGAGCCAGCGACAAGCGCTTCTGTGCGCGCAGCCCCGGGAAGTCCGGCACCTGAACCAGTACCCAGCCAATTAGCCCCAGGGTCAGCAAGGTCATGACAGCAAAGCTCATGCGCCAGCCCACCAGGTTGCCCAGCCAGGTTCCAGCGGGCATTCCCACCGACAGAGCCACCGGCGCGCCGAGCATGGCCAGTGTGATTGCCCGTCCTTGCAAGTGGGGCGCCACCATACGGCTGGCATACCCGGCCAGCAAGGCCCAGAGCAGGCCGGCGAAGACCCCGGCGAAAAAGCGTGCCACCAGAATCAGGCTGTAGTCACTGGAGAGAGCGGTAACACTGTTGACCAGGGCAAAGCCGGCGATGGCCAGCAACAGTAAGGGGCGCCGCCGCCAGCCCTGGGTGAGGATGATCAGCGGGATGGCGGCCAGTAGCGAACCCAGGGCATAGAAGGTCACCAGTTGGCCAATCAGTGAAGGTGAGACGCCAAGGTTGGCACTCATTTGTGGCAGCAGCCCAGCCGGCAGGGTCTCGGTCATCAGGGTAATGAAACCGGCGCTGGCGAGAGCCAGCAGGCCGCCGACAGGCAGGCGTTCGCGGGTCTCGGCGGGTGCTTGTAGCAGTTCACAGGCATTGGCGGAGTTGCTCATGGTCGGGCACCGTTGTGCAGGGGCAGAAATGAAGCTCACAGGGTAGGGTTCTGTGCATGGCGGAAAAATAGGCTAAGGTTCCGAACTTATCGGACACAGAAGTCCTTAATCGCAGGAGGCAGAATGGACTGGCTGGGCAGTATTCCGGTGTTCATGCAGGTGGCCGAGACACGTAGCTTTACCGAAGCGGGGCGGCTATTGGGAGTGTCCTCTTCAGCCGTGGGCAAGAGCATCGCGCGGCTTGAGGAGCGTCTGGAGACGCGCCTGTTCCATCGCACCACCCGCAGTATCAGCCTGACCGCCGAGGGGGCCGGGTTCCTCGAGCGCTGCCGCCGGATAGCTACCGAAGCGGAGGCTGCGGAGTTCCAGCTGTGCGATTCCTCCAGTGCGCCTGTAGGTAAGTTGCGGATCAGTGCTCCCCAAGTTCACGGGCTGTTGATGCCGGTACTGGCGGAGTTCATGCAGCTCTATCCACAGATCGAGCTGGACGTGGACCTTTCCGATCGCATGGTGGATGTGGTGGAGGAGGGGTTTGACCTGGTAGTGCGCACAGGCAATCCCAAGGACTCCCGGCTCCTGGCCCGACAATTGGGGCGCTTTCATATGGTGCTGGTGGGCAGTCCCGACTATTTCAAGCAGCGCGGCTTGCCGCAATGTCCCCAGCAACTGCGCGAGCACGCCTGCCTGCGGCACACCTTTCACCACACCGGCAAACTTGAGCCGTGGCCGTTCAAGCCCCAGGCCCACTTACCGGAACCGCTGCTGCCGACCCGCTTGACCAGCAGCTCCATCGAGGCTGTGGAACACGCTGCCCGCAGCGGTTTGGGTATCGCCTGTTTGCCGGATTTCATGGTGCAGGCGGCGGTCCGCCGGGGAGCGTTGCAGACAGTGCTCGACGAGTACCTGGAACACAGCGGCACGTTTTGGGTGCTGTGGCCATCGAGCCGACATGCGGCGGCCAAGCTGAGGGTGTTGATCGAGCACTTGAGCGAGCGACTTTTTCCGGCAAACAACGGTCAGTAAACTTGTGTGAAATTTAAGACACCAATTACCTGCGCGGTGTGGCATTGATCTGTTGCACAATACGCGCCGGAGCGTTTTCCTCAGGATTTTCGATGTTTAGATCATTTCATCTGCGCGCCGCAGCCACGGCATTGCTGCTGTCCGCTGTCGCCGGTTGTTCGACGCACAAGACCGCCATCTACGAGCATGAAAGCTTCGATGATTCCGGCACTTTTTCGCGCAATTACCCGGTCAGCGATACCGCTTCCTGTGAAGCCGCACGCCGGGCTCTGCTGAGCCAGGGCTACATCATCACCAGCAACGACCCGAAGCTGGTCAGTGGCCACAAGAGCTTCCAGCAGACCGGTGAGACCCATCTGGAGATCAGCTTCAATGTGGTCTGTGCCCAGGATGGCAGCGGCGACCAACGTTCGACGGTGTTTGCCAACGCCTTGCAGGACCGTTATGCACTCAAGAAGGTGAACAACTCGGCGAGCCTGGGCGTCGGAGTGCTGGGTTCGGTGTCTATGCCGATCGGTTCCACCGACGATTCCATGGTCAAGGTGGCCAGTGAGACGGTGTCGTCCGCCAAGTTCTATGAGCGCTACTTCGCCCTGGTCGAGCTGTTTTTGCCCCAGGAAGTGAAGAAGGCTGCACATATCGAAGAGAAGCCCAAGGCTGATCTGGGGGTTCCTGAAAACAAGCCCGAGGCGGAACCCAAGCCTGAGTCCAAGCCACAGAGCCCAGTGATCGAGCCGAGTGCTGTGGTCGCGCCGCTGGTGCCCGCCAATGAGCCTGAGCCAACGCTCTCCCAGCCCGTGGCTCCACCAGCGGAAGTCGCGCCGATTGTGCCGGCTGCCAGCAGCGAGCCGGCGCCTGCCAATCAAGCCGTCACTGCGCCCCCCGCCAGCAGTCTGCCGCCGCCGACCGAGCCGATTCCCGCTCTGCCGGGCAGCGGGCACTGATCGGTTCTAGGGTGCTCGGGCCGACTCTTTAAAGTCGGCCCGATGTTTACATCGCGCTCGCCTTCGACTGCAATCATTGCCGTTGCATAGGTATCCACAGCTTAAATTTCTCACGGGCTGTTACGTTTTAACGATATAAATCTTGACCGGGGGGGTAGTATTTTTTCTGTCATCCCGGCACTTTATGCTGGTCCCGACAGTCATTAGGCACAGGGTTATTCAATCAACGGAAAAGGAGTCCGCCATGGACGAATACCAAGAGGAACTGCTGGAGTATCAAGCTTTCGAGCTCGATCCCCTGGAACCAGCAGAAGACGCCACCGAGCTGTAACGCCGGTGGCGTTTTTTTTTAGCCGAATTGTCGGTGGCTGCGCCGGAATTCCCCCGGGGTCTGCCCGTTCCAACGCTTGAAAGCCCGTTGAAATGCCTCGGCTGAGGCAAAGCCCAACAGATAGGCGATCTCGCCGAATGCCAGTTCGGTATCGCGGATATAGGTCATGGCCAGGTCGCGGCGAGTGTCGTTGAGAATCGCTCGAAACTGCGTCCCTTCTTCCGCCAGCTTGCGCCGCAGGGTCCAGGTCGGCAGCTTCAGGCGCATCGCCACTTCTTCCAGGTCCGGCTCACGGCCACCGTTGAGCAGAGGGCCCAACAGCTGAATGATGCGTTCGCGCAGGCTGCGGGTCCGGGTCAACTGTTCCAGTTCTCTTTCACATAGCTGCACCAGATGCCGCCAGGTGCTGGGGCAATGCTCCGGATTGCGCAGGGCCAGGTTGGCCTGGCTCAAGCGCAGCTGGTTCTGTTCAGCACCGAACTGGATGGGCGTTGGGCCGAGCAGGGCATAGGCGTCGTGATAGTCCGGGCGCTCGAACTCGATGTCGATCTGCTCGGCATGAATGGCCTGGCCGCAAAGGCTCGACAGCTGCTGAAGCCAGCCGGACATGATCGAGTCCACGACGAAACGGTTGTAGGCGTTGTAGGGGCTGATGGAATAAAAGCGCAGCCAGGCACCGTTGGCGTCTTCGTGAAAGCTCGACTGGCCACGATAGTTGGAGCCGTACAAGGCCTCGAAACGGGTCAGGCAGCGAGCCGCTTCGCGCACGGTAGGGGCTTGCGCGGCAGTCACCCCAGCAAGGCCCATCTGGCTCAGGCGACTCAGGCGGCCCATGCGCAGACCCAGTGCCGGGTCACCGGTCAGCTGGATCGCCCCGTGGCCCAGGCGCATGTAGCGGGGGATCGACAAGCGTGCCCCGGCTTCCCCCAGCCTGGCGGCGTCCAGTGCGTATTGTTCCAGCAACGGTGTCGGGTCCAGCCCATGACTGCGTACCGCGTCCACCAGGCTGTGGACGAACCCCACCGAGAGGTCTCCCAGGCGCATCGGCGGCGTCTTCATCGACTACAACCAGATGTTCAGCAAGCGAGCACCCCGGGTGCCCTCGTCGGCAAAGGTCTGGCCATTGCTGTTGATAAAGCTCTGGCCGCTGCTGCGCTGGTCCCAGAACTGGCCACGCAGGAACACGCTGACCCCGGCACTGGCCAGGCTGCTGGGCGGGCGGGCAGTGAGGGTCAGGCGATGCCAGGCCTCGCCTTCGCTGGCTTCCTCGGGCTTGAGGCTGACTTCACTGGGGGTGGCGATGCTCTTGTAACCGCGCCAGGGTTTGTCCCAGCCGTCGCGGCCCATGACAAAGGCCGGAACTGCCACCAATTGAGTGCTCTGCTCATTGAGCTTGCGATAGTTTTCCGGGTACCAGCTGTCGCTGCCGATCAATACGCCGAGCCGTCCGGCGGGGGTATCGATCACCCGTAGCGCTGTATCGGTATCGCCCTTTAGGTAGCCGCTTTCGGCATAGGTCGGGTAGATCTGCCGCTGGGGCTGGCCCATGGGCAGGCCATCGCTGCCGAACACCAGGCTGCTGTTGTACAGGGCGCCGCTGCCAATCTGCAGGGTGCCCTGACTGACACTGGGCTCCGGCAGAATGATGGTGCCGGCCACCAGGGTCACCTGGAACTCCTTGGCCAGGCCGCCGAACAGCCACTGATAGTCCTTGGCCATTTTCTTCGCCTTCATGCGCAGATACGCATCGTCCAGGCGACTGTCGCCCCTGGCGCTGATCAGCGCCTTGAGAAACGGCAAGGGGTTGCTCACGGCCAGCCAGTTCATCGCTTCTTTCAAGGAGGCGGCCTGGTACAGCTCGTTCTTTTCACCACTGACCATCAGCCAGGTGCCGATATGCTCCGGTAGCACGACGATGGTCTTGGCGTTGACCAGGCCTTTGTCAGTGGCTTGCTGCAAGTAGGCCGCCAGCTTGCGATGCAGGCGTTCGATGTTCTGGTAGTCGGTGGGGAACAGCTCAGGCTGAATCGCCAGCAGGTTGCCATGATCGGCTGGCACGCCTTGATCCACCGCGAGCTGGATGCGCAGGTCCGACAGGTAGTGCGCCTCTGGACGGTCGCGAGTCCAGATTGCGTAGCGGGTGGCGGCTGCAAGCAGGGCCAGAGTGAGGGTGATGTAGAGAAGTTTGCGCATGGGGAAACAGTCAGCGGCCGTGTGCAGGAGTCGTCGACTAGGGTAGGGCCCGGGCCGACGCTTGCCAAGGGGCGCTGTGCGTTTGGATCAATAAGTTGTCAGTTACGGTCATTGAGCACCGGGTACTGTGCTCTTAGTCTGTGGAGCACTACCGATGGAAGACGCAGAGCTTCCACATTTTCCGTGATTGCCCGATCTGGAGTGACACCATGGCTGCCGCACCTTACCCGCACTTGCTGGCCCCCCTCGACCTGGGGTTCACCACCCTGCGCAACCGTACCCTGATGGGGTCCATGCACACCGGTCTGGAAGAGAAGCCCGGCGGTTTCGAGCGCATGGCGGCGTATTTTGCCGAGCGTGCCCGCGGCGGTGTGGGCCTGATGGTCACCGGCGGTATCGGTCCCAACGACGAGGGCGGGGTGTATTCCGGCGCCGCCAAGCTGACCACCGAGGAAGAGGCCCTCAAGCACCAGATCGTCACTCGTGCGGTGCACGAGGCGGGTGGCAAGATCTGCATGCAGATTCTCCACGCCGGGCGTTATGCCTATAGCCCCAAGCAGGTCGCCCCCAGCGCGATCCAGGCGCCGATCAACCCGTTCAAGCCCAAGGAGCTGGACGAGGAAGGCATCGAGAAGCAGATCCGCGACTTCGTCACCTGCTCGACCCTGGCCCAGAAAGCCGAGTACGACGGCGTCGAAATCATGGGCTCGGAAGGTTATTTCATTAACCAGTTCCTGGCGGCCCACACCAACCACCGTACCGACCGCTGGGGTGGCAGCTACGAAAACCGCATGCGCCTGCCGGTGGAAATCGTTCGCCGGGTGCGTGAGGCGGTCGGTCCGAACTTCATCATCATCTTCCGCCTGTCGATGCTCGACCTGGTGGAAGGCGGCAGCACCTGGGAAGAAATCGTGCAACTGGCCCAGGCCATCGAACAGGCCGGCGCCACCATCATCAATACCGGGATCGGCTGGCACGAAGCACGAATTCCCACCATCGCCACCAAGGTGCCTCGCGCCGCATTCAGCAAAGTCACGGCCAAGCTGCGCGGTTCGGTGAGTATTCCGCTGATCACCACCAACCGCATCAACACCCCGGAAATCGCTGAGCAGATCCTCGCCGAGGGCGATGCCGACATGGTTTCCATGGCTCGGCCGTTCCTCGCCGATCCAGACTTCGTCAATAAAGCCGCCGCTGGTCGCGCCGACGAGATCAACACCTGCATCGGCTGTAACCAGGCGTGCCTGGACCATACCTTCGGCGGCAAGCTCACCAGTTGCCTGGTCAACCCCCGTGCCTGCCACGAGACCGAGCTGAACTACCTGCCGGTCACGCAGATCAAGAAGATTGCCGTAGTGGGGGCCGGCCCGGCAGGCCTGTCCGCCGCGACCGTGGCCGCTGAACGTGGCCACCAGGTGACCCTGTTCGACTCCGCCAGCGAGATCGGTGGCCAGTTCAACATCGCCAAACGGGTGCCGGGCAAGGAGGAGTTCTATGAAACCCTGCGTTACTTCAAGCGCAAGCTGCAGACCAGCCATGTCGAGCTGTGCCTGAACACCCGGGTGGATGTGGAGCAACTGGTGGCCGGCGGTTTTGACGAAATCATCCTGGCCACCGGTATCGCCCCGCGTGTGCCGGCGATTCCCGGGGTGGAGCACTCCAAGGTCCTGAGCTACCTGGATGTGTTGCTGGAGCGCAAGCCGGTCGGCAAGAGCGTGGCAGTGATCGGTGCCGGTGGCATTGGCTTCGACGTCTCCGAGTTCCTGGTGCACCAGGGTGTGGCCACCAGCCAGGACCGTGAAGCGTTCTGGAAGGAATGGGGCATCGACACCCAGCTCGAAGCCCGTGGCGGCGTAGCGGGAATCAAGGCTGAGCCCCATGCACCGGCCCGCCAAGTGTTCCTGCTGCAGCGCAAGAAAACCAAGGTTGGCGACGGCCTGGGCAAGACCACCGGCTGGATTCACCGCACCGGGTTGAAGAACAAGCAGGTACAGATGCTCAACAGCGTCGAGTACCTGAAGATCGACGACGCCGGTCTGCATATCCGCATTGGCGAGGCAGGAGAACCCCAGGTGCTGCCGGTCGACAACATCGTCATCTGCGCCGGTCAGGACCCGCTGCGTGAGCTGCAGGACGGCCTGCTGGCCGCCGGGCAGAATGTGCACTTGATCGGCGGCGCCGATGTGGCCGCGGAGCTCGACGCCAAGCGTGCCATCAATCAGGGCTCGCGCCTGGCGGCACAGCTGTAACGGCGTCAGCGACACGCAGCGGGCAAAGAGGCGCACTGGTAGACTGCGCCTCTTTGCATGTTGAACCTGACGCCGATGTCCTTTCCCGATTCCTTCGATTGGCTGCCCCAGGCACCGCTGCAACGGCTGGACCTGGACTGGCTGTCTCAAGCCGGGGTCGAGGTGGCGGTGCTGCGCCTGGACCTGATCGATCCGCTGATCAGCGGCAACAAGTGGTTCAAGCTGACCGAACACCTGGCAACCGCACGCCAGTGTGGTGCCACCGGCATCATCAGCCTGGGCGGTGCCCATTCCAATCATTTGCACGCCCTGGCCGCTGCCGGTCGGCGTTTTGCCTTCCCCACGGTCGGGCTGTTGCGCGGCCATCCACAAGACACCCCGACCGTGCGCGACCTGCAGCGTTTCGGCATGCAGGTGCACTGGCTGGGTTACGCCGGTTACCGGGAGCGCCATTCCCCCGGTTTCTGGGCGCCTTGGCAGGCGCAGTACCCCGAGCTGTATCCGGTGCCCGAAGGGGGCGGTGGCCTGGCGGGGGCTTCAGGCTGCCGGCCGTTGCTACAACAGGTGCAGCAACAGTTGCCGGCCTTGGGCTGGAGCGACTATCACGGTTGGTGGCTGGCCGTCGGTACTGGCACCACCCTGGCCGGGCTGGTGCTGGCGGAGGCTGGCGCGCACCCGGTGTATGGCGCACTGGCGGTGCCTGCGGATCACGGGGTGGCGCAGCAGGTTGCGGATATTTTGCAGGAGGCCGGGCTGAACAGTGGCCGTTATGAGCTGCTGGACAGCAGTCGTGGCGGTTTTGCCAAGGTCGACGCAGAGCTGCGGGAGTTCATCCAACTGAGTGAGCGATACAGCGGCTTGCCATTGGAACCGCTGTACACCGGCAAGGCCCTGCTGGCCTTGCAGGCGCAGGTCCTGGCCGGGCGCTTTGCCGCGGGTAGCCGGTTGATCTTCGTGCATACCGGCGGCTTGCAAGGCCGCCGTGGATTCGCCGATCAGGCCTGATCCGCTTTGCGCCACATGCGTTGCAGGGTGTTATCGCGCATCACGTAGTGGTGATAGAGCCCGGCCAGGGCATACGGGACATCCTCGGTCATCAGGTCTGAAGCCTCCGTTCTTGCATGACGGAGTGCTGTAACTGTAATCCGCTATCCGAGGGTTTGCCTGCGTCGACAGGGGCTTTTATCGCCCTTGCCAGGGCCCTGGCGGGGCAATGCCCGATAAAAAAACGGCGGTGCCAGGAGCGCCGCCGTTTAGTTGTGGAGCTGGGGCCTGAATCAGTGGCTCTGGGGCATCTCTCCTCGGGCCAGGCGCTGGTTGATGTCGGCGATGACCTGAGGCAGATCGGCAATGGTGTCGATCATGTAGTGCGGGCGCGAAGCCTCGAACAGTTTATGGATGCGCTTGCGCTCGCTGGCCAGGGTGTCGCTGGCCAGGGCACGGAAGCCGTCATAGCTCAGGCCCAGGGCGTTGCCCGAGCAGATCAGGGCCACGGTCCACATGCCGGCGCGCCGGCCTTCGAGAATCCCTGGCACGGTGTCGTCGATCTTCACGCAGGCGGCAACATCATCGATGCCCAGGGCAATCACATTGGCCAGGGCCTGGGCCGGCCAGGGGCGACCGTTGGGCACTTCGTCGGTGGCCACTACATGGTCGGCGACGTAGCCGTTGCTGGCGGCCAGGGCCACCACCTTGTCCATCACCTGCTTGGGGTAGCCGGAGCAGGAGCCGATCTTGATGCCTTGCTCGCGCAGCTTGGCAATCACTTCCAGGGCGCCAGGAATCAGTGCCGAATGCTCGGCGATTTTCTCGATCTGCAATGGCATGAAGCGCTCGTAGATGGCTGTGACGTCGGCATCGGTGGGCGTACGGCCGAAGACTTTGCGGTAGCGCTCGGCCACCTCCGGCAGGTCGCACAGGGTGCGGATATGGTCCCACTTACCCATGCCCATGGGGCCGCGGGCTTCTTCGATAGACACCTGCACATCGAATTCGGCAAAGGCTTCGACAAAGATCTGCGTCGGAGCGAAGGAGCCGAAGTCCACCACGGTGCCGGCCCAGTCGAGGATCGCCGCTTGCAGCTGAGAAGGGTTGCTGTAGTTCATGGTTTCAATGCCTGTGTAGGAGCGAGCTTGCTCGCGAAAAAAGGTTCGGGATCGCATCGCCTGTTTCGCGAGCAAGCTCGCTCCTGCAGGCACGGCGGGGAGTCAGATGTTCTGGACTTCCATTTCCTGCAGTACCTCGGCGATGGCGGCGACGGCGGCCTGCATGCCGCGGCGGTCGACGTGACCGATGCAGCCCACGCGGAAGGTTTCGACTTGGGTCAGCTTGCCCGGGTAGAGGATGTAGCCCTTGGCCTTGACCCGTTCATAGAAATCCTTGAACTGGTAACGCGGGTCTTGCGGGGCATGGAAGGTGACGATGATCGGCGCCTGGATCGCTTCCGGCAGAAAGCTGCGCAAGCCCAAGTTCCCCATGCCTTCCAGCAGTGTCCGACAGTTGTCGGCGTAGCGCGCATGGCGTGCCGGCAGGCCGCCTTCCTCGTTGTACTGCAGCAGGGCTTCATGTAACGCAGCAACCACGTGGGTCGGCGGGGTGAAGCGCCACTGGCCGGTCTTGGCCATGTAGCTGTGCTGGTCGTGCAAGTCCATGGCCAGGGAATGGGCGTTGCCCGCCGCCTGGGCCAGGGACTCCTTGCGGGTGAAGACAAAACCCATGCCGGGCACGCCTTCCAGGCATTTGCCGGAGGCGGCGATCAATGCGTCGAAGGGGATTTCCCGGGCATCGATGGGCAGGGCGCCGAAGGAGCTCATGGCGTCGATGATCAGGCGTTTGCCGTGGCGGGCCACCACCTGGGCGATCTCCGGCAGCGGGTTGAGGATGCCGGTGCTGGTTTCGCAGTGGATCAGGGCCACGTGGCTGATGCGGTGGTCGGCCTGGAGCAGGCGCTCGACGTCGGCGGCGGTGGTGGGTTCGTCCTCGGCGGTTTCAAAGGTGCTGAAGTCGCGGCCGAGCACTTCGCAGATTTTCGCCAGGCGCTTGCCGTAGGCACCGTTGATCAGCACCAGGACCTTGCCGTTGCGGGGCACCAGGGTGCCGATGGCGGCTTCCACGGCAAAGGTGCCGCTGCCTTGCAGGGGGACGCAGTGGTGGCTGTCGGCGCCGTTGACGATGGCCAGCAGTTGCTGGCACAGGCTGGCTGTCAGTTGGTTGAAGCGGTCATCCCATGAACCCCAGTCCACCAGCATCGCCTGGCGGGTGCGGGCGGATGTGGTCAGGGGCCCGGGGGTAAGCAGGATTGGCTCGGCGATGCTCATGCTGTGTCCTCGAAAGTGATGGGATGAAGCTACGGGGACTAAATTGCAGTTTGCCTTGTCATCAATCAAATTGTTTGTTGTTATGCCAGCCATCAGTGAGGCCGATAGCTATGAACCTGTTTCAACTCCGCGCATTCGACGCCGTGGCCCGTGAAGGCAGCTTCACCCGGGCCGCCGGGCGGCTGTTTATCAGCCAGCCGGCGGTGACCGGGCATATCAAGGCCCTGGAAGAGCATTACCAGATCACCCTGCTGCGGCGCACTGCGCGCCGGGTGGAACTGACCGAGGAAGGCATCAAGCTGGCGGCCATCACCCGGGCCATGTTCGGCTTGGCGGAAGAGGCCCAGGCCATGCTCGAGGCCAACCGGCAATTGCTGACCGGGCGCCTGGAAGTGGCGGCGGACGGCCCGCACATGGTGATGCCGATGCTGGCCAGCCTGCGGGCGAAGTATCCGGGGGTGACGGTCAACCTGCGCCTGGGCAATGCCCAGGAAACCCTGGCGGCGCTGCTGTCGGAACACGCCGACGTGGCGGTGCTGACCGAAGTCGAGCCGCGCAAGGGCCTGCACCTGCAAAGCCTGGGTGAGTCGCGGATGTGTGCCCTAGTGCCCCAGGGGCATCCCTGGCTGGAGCTGCCCGAAGGCATTGCCATCGAACAACTGGATCAGGTGATCATGGTGCTGCGCGAGCCCAGTTCCATTACCCGGCGCACCTTCGATGAGGCTTGCGTGCTGGCCAGGGTCCAGCCCCGGGTGCTGCTGGAACTGGACAGCCGCGAGGCGGTGACCGAAGCGGTGGCGGCGCAGTTGGGGGTCGGGATCGTCAGTTCGGTGGAGGTGGGGCACGACCCGCGGGTGTACACGGTGCCGATTCGTGGTGCTGGCCTGATCAACCGGCACATGCTCGGTTGCATGGAACGGCGCCGTGACCTGCGTTTGATCCAGGCGTTTTTCGCCCTGGCTCCTTGACCGCCCCGTAGGAGCTGGCTTGCCAGCGAAGAGGCCCCAGGGATCGCCTTCGCCGGCAAGCCAGACTCCTACGGTAGCGGTGCCTGGGAGATTGCCTTCGCCGGCAAGCCGGCTCCTACGGTAGTGGTGCCTGGAGATCGCTTTCGCCGGCAAGCCGGCGCCTACGGAGCGGTGGGGGAGGCCAGGCTTTCGCGTACCAGGTCGAGAAAGGTCGCGACGATCCGCCGTGAACTCTGCTCGCGCAGGCACACCAGGGTTTCGGTCATGCGCCGCTGACAGTCGATGATCGGCAGGGCGCAGACCCGGGAGTCGGCACCGAACTCCGCGGCCGAGACCACCCCCACGCCAATCCCCACCACTACCGCCTCCCGCGCCGCTTCCCGGCCCTCCACCTGGATGGTCGGGCGTATCCGCAGGCCGGCCCGGTTCATTTCCTCTTCCAGGGTCTGCCGGGTCACCGAGCCGACTTCCCGCAGCACCAGGGGCGTGTCATCCAGGTCGGCCAGGCAGATGGACTGGCGATCGGCCCAGGGATGATTGCGCGAGACAAAGGCCACCATCGGGTCGTTGCGCAGGGTCAAGGACAGCAGGCGCTCGTCGTCCACCTCGCGTCCCAGCAGGGCCAGGTCGGCCTGGTAGTTGAACAGGCGCAGCAGGGATTCGTCGGTGTTGCCGGTCTCGATCTTCACATTGATCCCGGGGTACAGCTCGCAGAACCGGGCGATCTGCGGCAGCACATGCACCGGTGCATCCACCGCCAGTACCAGGCTGCCGGTCTGCAAGGCCTGGGAATCCTGCAACAGTTCCTTGGCTTCGGCCTCCACCACGAACAGGCGCTGAGTGATGGCCAACAGGCGTTCTCCCAGATCCGTGAGGCGTACCGAGCGTTTGTTGCGATGGAACAGGATGACGCCGAAGCGCTCTTCGAGCTTGCGCACCTGATCGGAAATCGCCGGCTGGGTGAGGAACAGGCGTTCGGCGGCCTTGGTGAAGTTGCCGTGCACGGCCACCGCATGAAAGGCCTTCAACTGTGCGTGGGAAACCGACATAGGCAGATCCTCTTACAAGCTGGACTTATATTTGAAATACGATAAATCGATTTCACTTATTAGTTGGTAATTGCTTCCATCTTTCAAGGCCGGGTGACCCGTCAGTCGACCCGTACCCGGCCCTGATGCCTGTGCGTGCACCCCCAAGTCCCGAAACAGGGAAAGCAACAGGACTCATCTGACCAGCAGTGCCTGCCTCAAGGGCTCTGCTGCAGTGCTCAACAATAAAAAACACAGGCGTTTGCTCCTCATTCTGCCGGCACACTCACCCTGAGGTCAGAACCACAATGAATAAGCACAACGGCACCATCAAACGTTGGCGCGTGCAGATTTTCGCCATCACCTGGATCGCCTACGCGGCGTTCTACTTCACCCGCAAAGCCTTTTCCGTCGCCAAACTGGGGATCGCCGACGATCCCGACTTCACCCTCGACAAGATGGCCATGGCCAACCTCGACGCCATCTACCTGGCGGCCTACGCCGTGGGCCAGTTCACCTGGGGAATCTTCGCCGACCGTTTCGGCCCGCGGGTGGTAGTGCTGGGCGGCCTGCTGATCTCCGCGGCCGCGGCCCTGGTCATGGGCAGCTTCGCCACCTTGCCGGTGTTCGCCACGTGCATGCTGATCCAGGGCCTGGCGCAGTCCACCGGCTGGTCCGGGCTGTGCAAGAACATGGGCAGTTTCTTTCCTGCCCGGGAGCGTGGCCGGGTCCTGGGGCTATGGAGTTCCTGCTACGCCTTTGGCGGGCTGGTGGCGTCGCCCTTTGCCGGCTGGTGGGCCTATACCCTGATCGGCACCTGGCATGCGGCGTTCATCTCCAGTGCCGTGGTGGTGGGGCTGACGGCGGTGCTGTTTTTTATCTTCCAGCGCAACACCCCGCAGGATGTGGGTTTGCCGGCGGTGGAGCCATTGGCGCCACAGAGTGCCGAGGAGGAGGCCGCCGAGCGCCGCCTGAGTGTCTGGGAGCCGTTGCGGGAGATCCTGCGCAATCGCACGGTGCTGGTTCTCGGCCTGTCGTACTTCCTGCTCAAACCGGCGCGCTACGCGATTCTGCTGTGGGGACCGGTGATTGTTTATGAGCAGATGCCGTCGGTGGGCAAGGTGGGGGCGGCGATCGTGCCCACCACCTTCGAGCTGGCCGGGCTGCTGGGGCCGATCATGATCGGCCTGGCCTCGGACAAGCTGTTCGGTGCCCGGCGCATGCCGGCCTGTGTCCTCAGCCTCTTGGCGCTGACGGTGTCCCTGGCGCTGTTCATGGGGGCGCTGCACACCGGCAGCGTGCTGCTGGTGATGCTGCTGCTGTTTTTCATGGGGCTGACCCTGTACGGGCCGGACTCGATGATCAGCGGCGCGGCGGCCATTGATTTCGGTTCGGCCAAGGCCGGGGCCACGGCGGCAGGCTTCGTCAATGGCTGTGGCTCGGTGGGGGCGGTACTGGGGGGCTTGTTGCCGGGCTATTTCGACACGGTGACGGTGTTCATCGTGTTTGCCGGCTGTGCCCTGGTCTCTGCGCTGTTGCTCATACCGTTCTGGAACAGCCGGCCCCAAGGGGTCGAGCCGGTGCGCGGGCTCGTTCCCAATGGACCTTTGTTGATCAAGCCGTTGCGTTCCTGACTTTTCTGCCTCTTCGCCGGCAAGCCGGCTCCTACGAAGTGTTGTAGGCGCTGGCTTGCCAGCGCACCCACTTGCCGTTTTTTTTCCTGGAGACTTACCGATGCGACCTTTCTGGCTGGAACAGGCCCTGCAACAGGAAACCCTGGACCCCTGTCCGCCTCTGCAAGGCGATACCACCTGCGAGGTGGCCATTGTCGGCGGCGGCTACACCGGTTTGTGGACAGCCATCATGCTCAAGGAGCAGAACCCCGGGCTGGATGTGCTGCTGATCGAGGCGGATATCTGCGGCGCCGGTGCCAGTGGGCGCAATGGCGGCTGTGCGCTGTCCTGGTCGGCCAAGTACTTCACCCTGGAGCGTCTGTTCGGCATCGAGGAGGCGGTGCGCCTGGTCAAGGAGTCGGAGCGCAGCATCCATGCCATCGGCGCATTCTGCGAGCGCTATGGAGTGGAGGCTCACTATCGCCTCGACGGTACCTTGTACACCGCCACCAACCAGGCCCAGGTCGGTTCCACCGACGGGGTGATCGCGGCCCTGGAACGCCGGGGCATCAATTCCTTCGAGAAGCGTCCCTTGGCCGATGTGCAGCGCATGGCCGGTTCCAGCCAGCACCTGGAAGGCTGGTACTCGCCGGCCGCCGCCAGTGTGCAGCCGGGGTTGCTGGTGCGTGGCTTGCGTCGGGTGGCCTTGCAATTGGGGGTCAGAATCCATGAGCACAGCGCCATGACCGGATTGGAAGAAGGGCGCCCGGCGCTGTTGCGCACCCCTTTGGGACAGATCCGTGCCCAGCGCGTGGTGTTGGCGATGAACGCCTGGATGGCCCGGGCCTTCCCGCAGTTCGAACGCAGTGTGGCGATTGTTTCCAGTGACATGCTGATCACCGAGCCGCGTCCGCAGTTGCTGCAGCAGATCGGCTTGACCAGCGGGGTGACGGTGCTGGATTCGCGAATCTTCGTGCACTACTACCACAACACCCCGGACGGCCGGATCATGCTCGGCAAGGGCGGCAACACCTTTGCCTACGGTGGGCGCATGCTGCCGGTATTCGACCAGCCGTCGCCCTATGCCGGTTTGTTGCACAAGAGCCTGGGGCAGTTCTTCCCGGCCTTTGCCGAGGTGCCGGTGGCTGCGACCTGGAACGGTCCGTCGGATCGCTCGGTCACCGGGTTGCCGTTCTTCGGCCAGATGAGCCGCGCTGGCAATCTCTTCTATGGGTTCGGCTATTCCGGCAGCGGCGTGGGCCCCTGTCATATGGGAGGGCAGATTCTCGCATCCCTGGTCCAGGGCCTGGACAATCCCTGGACCCGTTCGCCCCTGGTCAACGGTCCCTTGGGTTACTTCCCCCCGGAGCCGATCCGCTACCTGGGCTCGCTCATGGTGCGCAACGCCATTCGCCGCAAGGAGCGTGCCGAGGATCATGGGCGTCGGCCGCGGCATCTGGATGTGCGTCTGGCGCGTTTCGCTGCGGCCGCCGGCAAGGCCGACAAGGGCTGAAGCCTGGCGGGGTAGGGCCGGTCGCTGACTTTTTGGTCGATCAGGGCCCTGAGGACGTATAAACTTGCCCATCGCGTCGGCCAAATCCAACTCGACGCCATAGATCAAGAGAGTGAGTAATGGGCGCACAGTGGAAGGTTAAACACAAAGAAGCGGCAGCCAACGCCAAGGGCAAGATTTTCGGCAAGCTGGTGAAAGAGATCACCATTGCCGCACGTAACGGCGCTGACACCGCCACCAACGCCCACCTGCGGCTGGTGGTCGAACAGGCCAAGAAGGCCTCGATGCCCCGCGAGACCCTTGAGCGCGCCATCAAGAAAGGTTCGGGCCAACTGGGCGAGACCGTGCAGTACCACCGCGTGACCTACGAAGGTTTTGCCCCGCACCAGGTGCCGCTGATCGTTGAATGCGTGACCGATAACATCAACCGCACCGTGGCGGAAATCCGTGTGGCCTTCCGCAAGGGCCAACTGGGCGCTTCGGGCTCGGTGTCCTGGGACTTCAACCACGTGGGCATGATCGAAGCCTCGCCGGACAGCCCGGACGCCGATCCGGAACTGGCGGCCATCGAGGCCGGTGCCCAGGATTTCGAGCCGGGCGAAGAGGGCGCGACCCTGTTCCTGACCGAGCCTGCGGACCTGGACGCGGTACAGAAAGCCCTGCCCGAGCAAGGTTTCACCGTGTTGTCGGCCAAGCTGGGCTATCAGCCGAAGAACCCGGTGAGCGGCCTGAGCGATGAGCAGATGGCTGAAGTCGAGGCCTTCCTCGAAGGCCTGGACAACCATGACGACGTGCAGGACATGTTCGTCGGCCTGGCGGGCTAAGACCGTGATTCGCCGGCCAGCCGGCTCCTGCATACCTCTGTAGGAGCCGGCTGGCCGGCGAAGCTGTTTTAAAGCTCCGCCAATTCCTCACAGACCTGGGCAAAGTCCGGTCGTGCCAGCACCTCTGGCCGACAGCAGCGCTGCACCAGCGCCGCCAGTTTCTGCCGCTGTTCCAGGCTCAGCGAGCCATCCCCGCGCTCCAGCAATTCTTCCAGCAAGACACCGAAGGCCCGCACTTCCAGGCGTTGCAGCGCCCGGCTCTCTGGGGTGTCGTCCTTGGCATGGAAGGACGCCGCGCCAAAATCCCCCAGCAGGCAGTCGCCTTGTTCATTCCACAGGGTGTTGTGGCCGTAGAGGTCGCCGTGGGTAATGCCCTGGGCATGCAGGTGGGCGCCCACCGAAGCGATGCCGCGGGCGATTTGCAGAATCACGCCGGCACGGTAGTGCGCGTTATCCGGGTAGATATCCCGGGAGCAGGAATCCAGGCTCGGCAGCGCCGCAAGGTTGCGGTAGCTGGGGTCGATCAGTTGCATCACCAGCCCGTTCTGGCCCTGGGGATGCTCGACGATGCGGCCCTCGACCCGGATCAGGTTCGGATGCAACCCGGCACTGATACAGGCGTTCATTTCATGCAGCGGCGAGCCGTCGCTGGTCATCTCGCCCTTGTACAGCTTGACCGCCACCGCGCGCGGCGGCTGCCCGGCGGGTTGCCACTGGGCCTGGTGAATCACTCCCGAGGCGCCTTCGCCCAGGCGCTGCTCCAGGGTCAGTTCGCTCCAGGGAATGCTTGGCGTGGATGCCAGCGCCGTGGCGTCGGCTTCCGACTCCAGCGGATTGCCGGCGTAGGCCAGCCAGGTCAGGCGTGGCAGGGCCAGGAGGAACGGCGGCAGCTCGGTCAGGCGGTTGGCGGCGATCCGCAGCAGCTCCAGGTTGTGGCACTGGCCCAGGCTCTGGGGCAGGGTGGTCAGGCGGTTGCCGGCCAGCATGAGCTTTTGCAACAGCGGGCGCTTACCCAGCTCTTCGGGCAGTTCACTGATGCAGTTGTCGGTGAGGATCAGCCAGCGCAACTGCGGCGGCAGGGCGGCGGCCGGGACCCGTTCGATGCGGTTGGCCTTGAAGCCGATCATGCTCAGCTGCGCACATTGGCCGAGGCAGGCTGGTACTTCACTGAACTGGTTGTCCGAGCAGAACAGGATGCGCAGGCGGGTCAGGCGATGCAGGTCGTCGGGCAGGCTGCTCAGGGCGTTGCCGCTGAGGTTGAGGATCTCCAGGGAGTCGGCGAGATCGAAGATCTCCCGGGGGAACTCGGTCAGTCCACAGGACAGGTCCAGGCGCTTGATTCCGGCCAGCTGGCCGGCCCGCAGTTGAGCAAGGGTATCCATGAACAGCGTCAGTACTCGAAAGAAGGAAAAGGGGCTGCAGAATAAAGGAGATCGGTGGGTTTTGCTGCTGGATAGGCCATTTGCCGCCGGGGCCGAGGGTTACTGTGTTTCCAATAGCCTGAACGTCAGGGCCGCTGCCTCCTGTTTTTCCGAGTAGTCGGCCATCAGGGTGAGATCCGTCCTCTGGCCTGCGGACCATAGCTGGCACGCCACTCGCCTCGATTGTGGATCGTCCTCTGTCGGGTAAACGTCCAGAGGAACTCGGCCGCTGCTGTCGGGCTTGAAGGCCAGGTGATAAGGCGGGACCGTCAGGTTCGTAACCTGCTCCCCCGAGTAATCCAGCTCCTCGATGATTTCCTCATGAATGGCCGGGCTCACTGCAAATGCCGATAACGCGGGTCGCTCGCCGTTTTGAATGGCTTTGAGCAGAGCGGCTATGAGTCGATAGATTTCATCGCGATCAAATGATTGCATCATTCATTTCTCTAGCCAGCCTGCGGAACGCGGCGGGTTGCTTGGTATTTCTGGCGTCGCGCAAGATCAACGCCAGGCTGTAGTGTTCAAAGGTCTTTTTGACTGACTCGGTGGCCATTCTGCCCGAGGGGTTGCTTGAGTCAAAGTCGCTTTCCAGGGTGGCAATCAGATAGGCGCCTCTGGCGCTCCATTGGTTGAAACGCATCACATGCCGGTCATCCAGAATCACTGCGCCTTCTTTCTTGTCGTGCGAGAAGTAAAAGGCCAGGCTGTGGCCCGGCTCGGTCCAACCTTTGAGGTACTTGAGCAAGGTTGTAAGGCGGACGCCGCACACCAGATTGAAGCCACTGTCAATCCGTTGCTGGCCTAAGAAGTAGCACTTGAAAATCACCTCCAGCGTTCGCTGGTGGTAATCCGTCAAGTGGCTCTTTTCGTAGAAGTGAAAGTCCGTGGGCTCGCCGATCAGTTCGTAGCCCTTTGCCGCGAATTCGGCGGGGGAGAACGCCAGCAGGCCAAACCGGCACGGATGTTCGAGCGTCAAGTTGCTCAGGTGCAGGTCAAGCAGCTGGAAAAAAGTCAGCGGCAGCCTGTGCATGCAGGTGTGCGCTGGCTCAGCCATGGGCCGGCCCGGGACCGATTTCCTGCAACTGCCCGAGGCGGCTGCGGGTGCGCGCCAGGTCGATGGCGTGGCCGCCGAGACACTCGTGCAGCGGGCGCTGGCCGATCAGCAGCAGGCGTTTGTCCTGGTCGTAGAGCACGTCGATCAGGTTGATGAAGCGTTGCTGGGCGGCGATCGAGCATTCTCCCAGCTCCGGCAGTTCGTCGATGATCCAGGTGTCGAAGTGGCGACTCAGTTCCAGGTAGTCCATGACGGCCGTGGGCTGTTCGCACACATCGTTGAATTCAAAACGGATGCTGCGCTGCTGGATCTGGCGCACGGTCAATTGCCGGGCGCCTACTGTCAGTTGCGCCGCCGCGGCATGGCGCTCGGGCAGTTCCAGGGCCTGGCGCTGGGCCGGGGTGCCGGGCCACACATAGTGACCCTGGGTGAAGAGCTGCTGATCGTGGGAGCGGGCCTGGCTCCGGTAGTCGTGGGGGCCTCCCACCTCCATCACCTGCATGCGCCCGTTGATCAGTTCGATCACCGGCTTGAAGCGGGCGTGGTACAGCGGGTTGGGCAGCAGGCCCTCGGGGGCGTAGTTGGAGGTCAGTAACAGCGTGATGCCGCGGTTGAACAGGGCCTTGAACAGCCGGGTGATCAGCATCGCATCGCCAATGTCATGGACATGGAACTCATCGAAGCACAGCACTCGGCACTGGTTGAGCAGTTCATCCAGGGTGGCTTCCAGAGCGTCGGCCTGCTGCTGATGGCGGAACATGCCCTGGTGCAACTGGGCGAAGAAGTCGTGGAAGTGCAGGCGCTGTTTTTCGGCGATGGGCAAGGCGCGGAAGAAGCCGTCCAGCAACCAGCTCTTGCCCCGGCCGACGGCGCCGTACAGGTACAGGCTCTGGGCCTTGCCGGGGGATTGCGTCAGGTCGTCGGCCTGCCGGGCCATGCAGTCGATCACCCGCAATTGGCTGTGGCTGAGGGTGTATCCCAGGTCCAGGGCCTTGTGGCGAAAGTAGTCATGGATCACGCCACCGGCACCGTTCGGGCGGCGCAAGGCTCGGGCGAACAGGCGTCGCCAGGGTGATTGAGTCTGTGCAGGTGTTGGCGGTAAAGCGGCCAATGGTGGTTACCCCGATGATTCCAGGCCGCCTACCTTAAAAGCGGCGCGACAATTTAACCAATAGAAAACCCAACAGCCAGTGATCTCGAAAAGGCATGGCGGCGATAGACGGTCATTCACACCGGGCAGGCCGATTAATACGCTAACTGGCAGTTTCGCCCGCGGTTGCTAACCTGATTTCAGCGAATGCTCCTCATAAGGATTGAGGCCTTGAATGGATATAAGGGTTTGGCACTCATGAGCGCGTTGCTCAGCGCGACGGCAGGGGCCGCGGATTTGCAGGTGCAGGTCCGGGTCGATGTGCAGCGTGGCTGCCAGTTGGTGGGTCAGCAGCGGGAGGCGGGTGTCGAGCAACTCGGCACCTTGGACTTTGGCAGTACTGCGCGCCTGAACGATCCGGCGGGGCCTTTGGCTGCGGCATTGGTCAGTGGTCGTCTGCCACGCCTGGAGTGCAATCCCGATACCCCTTATCAGATGCGCATCGACGGCGGCCTGCATGGCGGTGTCGGCGAGGTGCGTTACCTGGCCAGCAACCGTGCGTTGGGCAAACCCATTCCTTATCGCCTCTACCAGGACTCGGCCCGGCGCATTGCGTTGCCGGTGAATGTCCCGGTCAGTGGACGGGTGCCTGACTCCGGCACTGTGGATCTGCCCCTGTACGGGCGCATTGAACCTCTGGCCGAGATTCCCTGGGCCGGGGGCTATTCCGATGTATTGAAGGTGACCCTGACCTGGTGAGGTCGGGGGTATGACAGCTGCCACGGGGGACCCGGGCAGAGCAGGGACAGCCGTTCAGGTTGAACGGCTCACGTGGGAGTCCTGATGGAACCGGGATGGGTGCAATGAAAGGCAGGACCTGGACGATCGTCGCCCTGGGCTCGCTGTGTCTGCTGGTTGATGATGCCCAGGCGGCGATCAGCGGGCAGATCCAGGCGCGCCTGGTGATCACTGCCAGTTGTCAGGTGAGCAGTGGCGGCAGCGCGCCCTCCACGAACCCCATCAGCAACCTGGGCATGCTCGACTTCGGGCAGCAGGGGCCGACCTGGGGCAATCCCATCAAGGCCAGCCTCACCGACAGTGCCGAAGGCCAGTTGCAGGTGGCCTGCAATTCCTCGGTCACCGGTTTCACCGTGACCATCAATGGCGGCCTCAACGGCGACGGTACAACCCGGCGTTTGAGCAACGGACGCCAGACCATTCCCTATCGATTGTTTGTCGATGCATCCGGTAGCGACAGCTACAGCATCGGCCAGCAGCGCAATTTCGCAGTGAGCAGCGGCAGGCGGATTCCCATTCCGGTGTTCGGCTCTGTGGTCGCGAATACCCGCGCGGTTCCGGCAGGGGTCTACACCGACACCCTGACCATCACGCTGGATTGGTAACTCACGAGAGGACGCACATCATGCACGCGCTTGTATCCAGGATTGGCTGGCCCTTGTTGGGACTGGTCATGGTTTCCACGGCCAACGCCGCCACTACGGTCACCGGTCAGATCAGCTCGACCCTGATCCTCACCAGCAGTTGCCAGGTCAACGGGGTGGGCGGCAGCACCGGTCTGAACTTCGGCGCCTTGAACTTCGGCACCACCAACAGCCTGTTTACGACGGCCACTGGCCAGGTGCTGGGGGGCGGTGGCGGGGCTCTGTCGATTCTCTGCTCCAGCGGCACCACACCCAGCCTGACCATCCAGGGCGGCAACAATGACGGTATGTCCTCGGGTGGCACCCGGGCCTTGTACGACGGGGTGGCCAACTATGTGCCCTACGACCTGTACACCGACTCCGGCCACTCGCAGATCGTGGCGATCAATGGGGTGATCAACCTGGCGCCGAGCACCGGGGTCGCGCAGACCGTGAACCTCTATGGTCAGGCCGTGGGCAAGGCCGGGCTGCCGGCCGGCACCTACACCGATACGGTGTCCGTGCAGCTGACCTTCTGATGCCATGGCCAGCCAAGGTCTTGCGCTGTTTGCCCTGATCTGCGCCAGTGCCTGGCCGGCGTGGATCTGGGCGGCCACCAGCCAGAACTTCCAGGTCAGTGCCACCATCACCGCCGGTTGTCTGGTGGTAGGCGGTGTCAGCAACTACGGCAGCCTGTCCTTCGGCAGCCAGTCGGCGCTGTCCACCAGCACCGTGCGAGTGGCGTTGATCGGGGGCGTGCAATTGCAGTGCACACCGGGAGTGGCCCTGAACATGACCGTGGACGGCGGTCAGTACAACAGCAGCGGGCGACATATGCAGCTCAATAGCGGCAGTGCCCGGGTGGCCTATCAGTTGTTTCGCGATGCGGCGTACAGCCAGAGCCTGGGCATAGGCCAGAGCGTGGCCGTGGCTTACAGCGATGCCAATAACATCAGCCTGCCGATTTACGGGCAGGTGCAGTTGCCGGGCAATCAGCCTGGGGGGACTTACAGCGATGTGCTGCAGGTGCAGCTGTCGTGGTGATGGGGCGAGTCGACAACCAGTCGGCAGGCGGACAAGGAGTAGCAGTATGCATTTACCTTTGCGGTGCCTTCGGGCCACCGGTTACCTGATACTGGCCGGCGTGTTGTCCGGCGTGCCCAGGGTCCAGGCCGCCAGCTCGGTGCTGATCTGGCCGATCGATCCGGTTCTGGAGGCGGATCAGCAAGCCAGTGCACTGTGGCTGGAAAACCGCGGTACTGAAACCGCCAACCTGCAGATCCGGGTGTTTGCCTGGAGCCAGAGCGGTTTTGCCGACCAGTATCAGAACCAGCGCGACGTCATCGGCAGCCCGCCGGTGGCGAAGATCGAACCCGGGCAGAAGCAACTGGTGCGCCTGACCCGAACCCGTGAGGTGCCGCCGGGGCAGGAGCTGGCGTACCGGATCATCATCGACGAGATTCCTTCGGCCAAGCCCATCACCCCGGAAGAGGGGGCCAAGAGTGCGGCGGCGATCCGCTTCCAGATGCGTTACTCGGTGCCGTTGTTTGCCTATGGTGCCGGGCTCTGGAGCAAGGAAGACACTTCCCGCCCTCGCGATCCCAAGGGCGCCGGGGTGCCGGACCTGAGCTGGCGCAAAGTGGCGGTGGACGGCAAGACGTTTTTCGAGCTGCGTAACCAGGGGGCAGTGCACGCACGCCTGACCGATGTGGCGTTCAAGCAGGGCGGGCAGACCCGGCCGCTGGCGCCGGGCTTGCTCGGTTACGTGCTGCCCGGGGCGGTCATGCGCTGGCCGGTGACGGACCCCCTGACAATGGATTCGACCCTGCAACTGCGGGTCAATGGCGCGCCGCAGGTGCAGAGTCTGGCGCCTGCGCACTGATCCACTGCAGTCATGCAAGCGCCTGCCAGGTGGCGGTAGGAAGAGGTACGGACGGATGTGAGCGCGGTGACGCATCCGCCTTGGGATGGAGATGTCCATAGATGGACTTGAACCCGCCATGAGCCAGGACGCTGCTCGTTGTTTGCGCTGCTGGAAAGGACTGATGGCTGGCCTGTGCGGTCTGATGCTGGCGCCTTTTTGCCAAGCTGGCGAGCTGCCGCCACCGCCCAGCAGCCTGGAGTCGCTGGCCGATGCACAGTTGTTTCTGGAACTGGTGATCAATCAGATGAACACAGGGAAGGTGGTGGCGGTGGAGCAGCGTGCCGGACGATTGTTCATGCCGGTGCAGACACTGCGGGAAACCGGCATCAAGCTGCCGGAGGGGCTGGGCAGCGAAGTCGATCTAGACAGCCTGCCGGGCCTGCACAGCGATTACGACAGTCAGGGCCAGCGCCTGCTGATTGATGTGCCGCCGGATTGGCTGCCGGAGCAGTTCATCGGCAGTCGCCAGGCCTATCCGCGGACACCGGCCCTGAGCAGCTTCGGCGCGCTACTCAACTACGATCTGTACCTCAATGACACCGATGAAGGCGGCACCTACCTGGCGGCCTGGAATGAAGTGCGGCTGTTCGACACCTGGGGCACCTTGTCCAATACCGGGCAGTACCGGCGGACCTTGTCCGGCGTTGCCAGCAGCTCGTTGAACAATGGGTATCGGCGTTATGACACCACCTGGCGTTTTTCCGATGAAGAACGCCTGCTGACCTATGAGGCGGGTGACGTGGTGAGCAGCGCCTTGCCCTGGAGCAGTTCGGTGCGTCTGGGTGGGGTCCAGCTGTCTCGGGATTTCGCCGTGCGCCCGGACCTGGTGACCTATCCCTTGCCGCAGTTTGCCGGTGAAGCGGCGGTGCCATCCTCCCTGGACCTGTTCATCAATGGCTACAAGTCCAGCAGCAGCGAGGTGCAGCCGGGGCCCTACACCCTGACCAACATTCCCTTTATCAACGGGGCGGGGGAGGCGGTGGTGGTGACCACGGACGCCCTGGGGCGGCAAGTGTCGACCACGGTGCCGTTCTACGTCACCAGCAGCCTGCTGCAGAAGGGCCTGACGGATTTCTCGGTGGCCGCAGGGAACCTGCGCCGGGACTACACCCTGCGTGATTTTGGCTATGGCCCGGGTGTCACCTCCGGCAGCCTGCGCCATGGCCTGAGCGACAGCCTGACCCTGGAAGCGCATGCCGAGGCCTCGGACTCCCTGACGCTGGGCGGGGTGGGCGGCAATCTGCGCCTGGGCAACTTCGGCGTGCTCAACACGGCGCTCAGCCAGAGCCGTTTTGACGGCAGCGGCGGTCAGCAGTTCAGCTTCGGCTACCAGTACAACAACCAGCGTTTCAGCCTGGCGTACCAGCGCATGCAACGTCGTGACCAGTATGCCGACCTGACGGTGGTCGACAGCCCCTACATCAGCCTCAGCCAGCGCAGCGAGCAACTGACCCTGAGCCTCAACCTGGATCGCTACGGCAGCCTGGGGGCCGGCTACTTCGATGTGCGGGCCGCCGATTCGAGCCGCACCCGATTGTTGAACCTGACCTGGAGCAAGCCGCTGTGGCACAACAGCAGCTTCTACCTGTCGGCCAACCGGGAGATCGGCGACAGCCAGTGGGCGATGCAGGCGCAGCTGGTGATTCCCTTCGACTTGCACGGCAGCCTGAGCCTGAGCAACGAACGCAGCAAGACGGGGGAAAACCGCCAGCGGGTCAATTTCAGTCGTTCGGTGCCCCTGGAGGGCGGGGTTGGCTACAACCTGGGTTATGCCACGGGCAGCAGCGCCGACTATCGCCAGGCGGATGTCACCTGGCGCCTGCAGTCGGTGCGCCTGCAGGCGGGGGTCTATGGCACCCGCGATGCCGAGACCCGCTGGGCCGATGCCAGTGGCTCGCTGGTGTGGATGGACCGTCAGGTGTTCGCCGCCAACCAGATCGACGATGCCTTTGTGGTGGTCAGCACCGATGGTTACCAGGACATCCCGGTGCGCTATGAAAACCAGTTGGTGGGGCAGACCGACAAGAACGGACACTTGCTGGTGCCCTGGAGCAGTGCCTATTACCGGGGCAAGTACGAGATCGATCCGTTGAACCTGCCGGCCAACGTCCAGACGCCGAATGTGGAGCAGCGAGTGGCGGTGCGTCGTGGCAGCGGTTATTTGCTGGAGTTTCCACTGACCCGGATCATCGCCGCCAGCGTGGTGCTGGTGGACGCCCAGCAACGGGAACTGCCCCTGGGCAGCACCGTGACCCATGAGCAGAGTGGGGCTCGGGCGGTGGTCGGCTGGGATGGGCTGGTGTATCTGGAGAATCTTTCGCAACACAACAGCCTGCAAGTCAGCCTGGCTGATGGCCAGAGCTGCCGTGCGCAGTTCGACATGGATCTGCAACAGCAGCAGGTGCCGTTGATCGGCCCGCTGGTCTGCCAGTAGTTGTGGCGTCACGAGGCAAGGGAGTGCTGAGGGTGGACAGGTTCAAGGGATGGCAACAGACAATAGTGGGGCTGCTGGCGAGTCTGCTGACGCTGCAGGCCCAGGCGCTGTGCAACACCGTCAGCACCGCACCGGCGGGGTTCGGCAGCGTCAGCTCGATCCTGGTGCGTACCACTTCGCAGCCGGCTTCCACCACCAATGCGGGCTTGAGCTGTACCGGCTCGCTGTTGAGCCTGCTGGCCAGCAACGACCACTTCTACGCCACCATCACTTCCAGCACCAGCGGTATGGTCGGCCCCACGGGCGATGTCATCGGCTACACCCTGTACGCCAACAACAGCACCAGCTATCCGATCACTCGGGGCGTGCAGTTCGACTTCGCGCGCAACTCGATCATCGACCTCCTGGGCTTGCTGGGCAGCGCCACCGTGGCCAAGACCGTGCCCATCTACATGGGGACCATCACCGGCAGCAACGTAGCGGCAGGGGTTTACACCGAGAACCTGAGCATCTTCTGGAGCTGGAACTATTGCGCCGGGATCGGCGCGCTGGGGATCTGTCTGGGACGGGACATCGGCAGCGGCACCCAGGCCCTTACGGTGAACATGACGGTGTCCAACGATTGCGTGATCACCGCGCCGAACATCAGTTTCGGCAGTGCGCCGGTGGTCAGTGCGTTCGCCACGGTCACCGGGCAGACCATCAACCTGTCCTGCACCAAGGGCAGTGCCTATACCGTGGGCTTGAGCGACGGCCAGCAACCCGTGAGCGCGGGAGGGCGACGGCGGATGATTTCCGGCAGCAACTACCTGGCCTACGACATTTTCAAAAGTGCCGGCAACACCCGTTGGGGCAGCGTCGGCAGTGCCCGGCGCTCCAGCACCGATGCCGAAGTGAACCCGGGCAATGGCCTGGGTACCGGCAGCCAGATCTTCAACTACAACGCCAGGATCTACACCGACCAGAACACTCCCCCAGCCGGCACCTACATCGACAACGTGGTCCTGGACGTGGGGTTCTGAAGGCCTACAGGGGAATTTCCACCGGGCCGACCATGGCGTAGTTGTAGCCCCCGCCGGACCAGTACTGTGCCTGCAACGGGCCGTCACGGCGGCTGCCACGGGGTAGCAGGGTGTTTTGCGGTCCTGGCGGGCGGATGTAGAAGCTGACTTTGCGCCCCTCGCGATCCTGGTACAGGACCATTGCCGCCGGTCCTTGTTCGGTACTGAGCAGGCGCCCGCTGACCGCTTTGAAGCCAGCGTCGTGCAGGTCCGGCAGCGGGCTGGCCTGGGTGAAGTAGCGATCCAGCCAGGCTTGCATGGCGCCGTTGTCCTGGACCTTGAAGTCCGCCGGCAGGATGCCTTGCTCGGCGAACAGGCGATACGCCTGGAGGGCATCGGTCATCGGCAGCACGCTGTTGCCGGCCAGGGTCAGCTCCCGGGCCTGCCAGCCGCTCAGACCGCCAACCCCGACCGCCACGAGCAGTGCCGCGGCACTGGCCAGGCGCCGCAAGCCCCGCTGCTGGTGGCGCGCACGGATCAGCGTCGGCTCCAGCGCCGGGTTGGGCGCTTGCAGCAGGGCGCCACCGAGGGCGGCCCGCAGGTGCTGGGCATCCTGCTGCCAGGCCTGGACCTGGGCTGCCGTTTGCGGATGGTTGGCCAGGTAACTGTCCAGCACCCGGCGGTCCGCTTCGCTGAGTTGGTGATCGACGTAGGCGTGCAGGTCGCTGTCGCTGGGGGGCAGGCTGATCATTTGAGTATCCGTAGAGAGGGGCTGCTGATTTCGCCGTCGCTGAGTTGGCGCAGCGCCTGGCGGGCCCTGGACAGGCGCGACATCACGGTGCCGACGGGGACCTGGAGGATCTCTGCCACTTCCTTGTAGCTCAAGCCCTCCACCGAGACCCAGAGCAGCAGGGCGCGTTGCTCGGCGTTCAGGCGGTCGAAGGCTGCCAGGGTCGACTGGGCGACTACGGTGCGCTCCACCGAAGGCTGGGCGTCGTCACGGCCGGTAAAGAATTCGAGCATGCGTGCGTAACGCCGGGAGCGTCGGTGGGCATCAAGAAACTGCCGGTAGAGGATGGAAAACAGCCAGGCTCGCAAATCGCCTTCGGGGCGTTTATGGGCCCGACTCGACAAGGCGCGCTCCAGGCAGGACTGCACCAGATCGTCGGCGCTGCTGGGCTGGCGCGTCAGGGACAGGGCAAAGCGCCTGAGGCGGGGGAGCAGCAGGCGTAGCTGTTCGTCGAAATCGTTCATGAAGTCCTGCAGGTGCTGGGCCAGTCACTAGGCTTGGGACTAGGAAGACGCGCCGTGCTGCAGGTTATTCCAGTCGCGGAAAAATAAATATCGGCGTCTGGAATAACCGGTACCGGGTTGCGTCTGACAGGTCCTTGCCCCTGTGGCCCCGCGTACTGGAGATGTCCATGGTTGCCCCATCCTCGCCACCCGATCGTCCGCCCTTGAGTGCTGTCAGCCTGACCTTGCGCCTGGGGGCCATTGCCTGGGTGGTGGCCGCCGCTGCCGCGGCGCTGGCCTACGTGCACGGCAGTTTCGACCCGCAACGCCTGACCCCCAAGGCCCTGGTGGATGTGCTGGAGACCAATAACGGCGTGCATCCGGGGTTTCGCCGCAACCACGCCAAGGGCGTGTGTGTCATCGGTTACTTCCAGAGCAGTGGCGAGGCCCGGGCCTATTCCACGGCACAGGTGTTCAGCGAGGCGCAAACGCCGGTCGTGGGGCGTTTTGCCTTGCCCAGCGGCAACCCCTATGCGCCGGACAGCAGCGTGCCGATCCGCAGCCTGGCGTTGCGTTTCCTCCAGGCCAACGGCCAGCAGTGGCGCACGGGAATGAACAGCATGCCGGTGTTTCCGGTGGGCACTCCCGAGGCGTTCTATCAACTGCAGCAGGCCAGCTCCCCTGATCCGGCCACGGGCAAGCCGGACCCGACCAGGGTGCCGGCGTTCTTTGCCGCTCACCCCGAGGCTGGGCCCTTCCTGCAATGGGTCAAGAGCGCCAAGCCTTCAGCCAGCTACGCCAGTGAAAGCTACAACGGGATCAATGCCTTCTACCTGGTCAATGCCAGTGGCCAGCGCCAGGCGGTGCGTTGGGGTGTGGTCCCCGAGACCGGTGAGGCGCCAGCTCCGGGCAGTGCTCCGCAAGGCGCGGACTACCTGGAACAGGACCTGACGCAGCGCTTGGCTCAAGGGCCGTTGCGCTGGCGTTTGCAGATCACCCTGGCGGCGCCCGATGACCCCACCAATGACGCCAGCAAGGCCTGGCCCGCAGAGCGTCCGGTGATCAATGCCGGGACCCTGGTGCTGCAAGGCACCCAGCCGCAGAACAGTGGCCAGTGCCGGGACATCAATTACGACCCGCTGATCCTGCCCAATGGCATCCAGGCCTCCGATGATCCACTGCTGGCGGCACGTTCTGCCGCCTACGCCAGTTCCTACCTGCGTCGCACCAGTGAAGTCAGTCAATTGCCCTCCGCCCAGGAACCGCGTCCATGAATAGCCAACCTCAACACTTCGCCCCGCTGGCGCGTCTGCTGCACTGGCTGATGGCGCTGATGATCATTGCCATGCTGTTTATCGGTGCCGGCATGGTGACCACGGTGTCCGCCCGTCATGAGTGGCTGATCCACCTGCACAAGCCGTTGGGCATCGCCATTCTGCTGTTGGCGGCGGTGCGCCTGTTTGTGCGTTTTTCCACTCGACAACCGCCGCTGCCGGCAGACTTGCCGGGCTGGCAGGTGTTGGCGGCCAAAGCCTCCCATGTGCTGCTGTACGCCCTGATGCTGGGCTTGCCGGTACTGGGTTGGGCCATGATTTCGGCGGCCGGGGACCCGGTGATGCTGAGCGGTTCGTTGCAGTTGCCGGCGATCCTGCCGGCCAATGCCCAGGTGTTCGCTCTCTTGCGCAAGGCCCATGGCTACCTGGCTTATCTGCTGTTCCTGACGGTGTTGCTGCATCTGGCGGCGGCACTGTTCCATGGCTGGGTCCGCCGAGACGGGGTATTGCAGAGCATGCTGCGGGGGCGTGGTTGAGTCCCCCTTGAGCAAGCCTGCTGTGTCGTTCAAATGGCGCAGCGAGCCTCGGTCCGAGCTTTTCCGGGGTTCAGGCTCCACAGCCAATAGACCAGTGCCAGGCTGTTGATAGCGGCTCCCAGCAGGCAGACACCGATCCAGCCAGCCCAGGCGTAGGTGGCGGTGGCGGCAATCGAGCCGCCGGCGCTGCCCAGGGAGTAGAACAGCATGTAACCGGCGGCCAAGCGGCTCTGGGCTTGTGGGCGCACGCTGTAGATCAGGCTCTGGCTGGTGACGTGGACGGCCTGCAAGCCCAGGTCGAAGGTGATGACTCCCAGTAGCAGTGCCCACAGGGACGATTGGGTAAAGGCGATGGGCAGCCAGGACAGCAACATCAACGCCAGAGCCAGGCCGCTGGTCCACTGCGCCAGGCCGCGATCCGCCCAGTGCCCGGCCCTTGCTGCGCCCAGGGCGCCGGCGGCCCCGGCCAGGCCAAACAGGCCGATTTCGGTGTGAGACAGCGACAGCGGCGGGGCGCTCAGAGGCAGTACCAGCGGGGTCCACAAGACGGTGCCCGCGGCGAAGATCAACATCGCCAGCACCGCACGGTCGCGCAGTACTTTTTCTTCCCTGAACAGCTGCAACAGTGAGCCGAGCAATTGCCCGTAGCGTTGCACCGCGGGTGGCTGTTCAACTCTGGGCAGCACTCTCCACAGGGTCAGGGCCACCAGCAGGGTCAAGCCGGCCGACAACAGATAGACCGAACGCCAGCCGGCCAGATCGGCCATGGTTCCGGCCACGGTGCGGGCCAGCAGAATGCCCACCACGATGCCGCTGGTCACTATGCCGACCACCTGTCCACGCTGGGCTGTGGGTGCCAGGTTCGCGGCATAGGCCACCAGAGTTTGGGTCACCACCGCCAGCAGGCCGGTGCTGGCCATGCCCAACAGCAGCCAGGCGCTGCTGGGGGCCAGGGCCACCATTAGCAAGGCCAGCACTGACAGCAGAGTCTGGGTGACGATCAGTCGCCGGCGGTTGAGCAGGTCGCCCAAAGGCACCAGCAACAGCAGCCCCAGGCCGTAGCCCACCTGGGTCAGGGTGATGATGATGCCCACCGTGGCCGGCGGCAGGTCGAAGGTTCGGGCCATGGCGTCCAGAAGCGGCTGGGCGTAGTAGACGTTGCCCACCGCCAGGCCACAGGCGATGGCGAACAGCAGCACCACCCGTGGTGAAAGAGTCGAGGGGGCAGGAGGGGAAGGATCGCTTGACATGTCGGGCTCCGTATCTGGTTTCGTTATAAAACCAGTTGTACGGTAGAGGTCGTGGTTTTATATTGCAACCACTTTTCTGTGGCCCGAACGGAGACTGCCCAGCATGGTTAAACGCACCAGCCTGCAAGATGCCGAGTGCCCGGTGGCCCGCTCACTGGACGCCATCGGTGATTGGTGGTCGTTGCTGATTGTGCGGGATGCCTTTGACGGCATCCGTCGCTTTGGCGAGTTCCAGCGCAACCTCGGCATGGCCAAGAACATTCTTGCCGCACGTTTGCGCACCCTGGTGGAACACGGGGTTTTTGAAGTGGTGCCGGCCTCGGATGGCAGTGCCTACCAGGAGTACGTGCTGACGCCAAAGGGCAAGGGGCTGTTTCCCCTGATCATCGGCTTGCGCCAATGGGGCGAGGCGTTTTTCTACGAGGAGGGCGAGGCGTATTCGCGAATGGTCGACCGGGAAACCGGGCAACCGTTACGTGCGCTGGAACTGCGTGCGGCGGATGGGCGCTTGCTGGGGCCGGAGGATTGCCGACGGGTGCCGGCTGGCGCCGATGAGTGACGACTGCGCACAGGCTCGCGCAGCCGTCAGTCGGGTTCAGCGCAGGTGATCCACTAGGTCGGCGAGGGTGCTCATGACATCCTTGCCCAGCTGCATGGAGCGCTTGCCGGACCAGCCGGTGACGGGGTTGGGGTTATCGTCGTGGTCCTTGAAAGGCATCTCCAGGGTCAGCGCCAGGCAGTCGTATTTCTCCCCGACGGCATTGCAGGCCAGGGTCATGTTGGCCTCTCCGGGATTGTCCCGGGCGTAGCCGTGGGTAGTCTGGAAGTCTCGGGTCTGGCGCTTCAAGTGGCTGCGAAAATGCTCTTCGAGTCCCGCCAGGCGTGGCGTGTAGCCCGGGTTGCCCTCGCAGCCGGCGGTGAAGACGTGAGGAATTTCTTCATCGCCGTGCACATCAAGAAACAGGTCGACGCCGTACTTTTCCATCTGCTGCTGGACGAACAGCACCTCCGGGCTCAGTTCCTGGCTGGCGTTCTGCCAGGCGCGATTCAGGTCCTGGCCCTTGGCGTTGGTGCGCAGGTGGCCGTGGAACGCGCCGTCCGGGTTCATGTTGGGCACCAGGTACAGATCGGCCTTGGCCAGCAGCGAGTTGAGCTCCGGGTCATCCCGGTGTTGCAGGCGCTCGATCACGCCTTCCATGAACCATTCGGCCATGTGCTCGCCGGGATGCTGTTGGGCAATGATCCAGATCTTGCGCTGCCCTTCCTTGCCGCTGCCCTTGCGCAGAAGCTGGATATCCCGGCCTTCGACGCTTTTGCCCACTGCCAGCAGTTCGGTGTCGGCCTTGCTCAGGGCTTGATCGATCAGCCAGTCGTGGCGCCCGCGACTGTAGGGCTCGAAGTAAGCGAACCAGGCGTGAGTCTGGGTGGCCTCCAGATTGAAACGCAGGGCGTCACCTTCGAAGATCGTCGGTACGCGAAACCAGTTCACATGGTCATAGGAAGCGACGGCCTGGTAGCCGGTCCAGGCTTTGTTGTAGGAGGACTGGCTGGCGTTGGTCAGGCGGAACCAATGTTCCTGGCCGACATGCAGGCCGCTGACCTTGAAGTGAAACCATTGGAAGTGCGGACTCTGGGTATCCGGACGGATGGCCAGCAGTGCCTGCAGCGGATTGCTGATGTCCAGCACGTTGATATTGCCGCTGTCGAAGTCGGCAGTAATTTGAAACGAAGTGTGATTACCCACGGTCATGGTCGGTCCCTGTATAGGATTGTTATGACCGCTACTCTACACACTGAGGGGGGTAATAGAAGGGGGGGCGTCGTCCTTGACGCAGAAGCAGCTTAGTGGCTATGCGATTGATTCTCAAGCGCTACTTTTGTCTTTCCTGGCCATTTAGCACGGCTGCTATCTTGCAAAAGGACATTCTTTTGCTATCATCGCCGCCATTATTTTAGCTGCATCCACGTCTTCATTAGCCTGAAGCCAAGCCAGAAAACTGGCAAAAAAAAGACCCGGCAAAAAGCCGGGTCAAAAACCGTGATTAGCCTGATGAGGAGATAATCCAAAGGTCCGACCTAAGGTCCTTTGGGCTATCGACTGATCTCGCGATCAGTTGCTTGCAATAATAATCATTATCATTTGCAAGTCAAATGTTTTTCCCTGCCCTTCGGAAAATATTTTTCCATTTCTCCTGTTTCCGCTGTTTATTCCTTGCCGGCGCCTCAGCTGGACTCAAAGCGCTGACTTTCCAGGGACTTGTCCACCAGGGCTTTGGCCAGGTCGATCATGTGCACCACGGAAAAAGCCAGGTCACGCTTGGCCCCCCGCAGATTGTCGGCCGCGTCATAGGCGGTGGCTGCTGCACAGCGCAGCAGATCGGATGCATGGATCATGGCTTCCTCGCTGCTGAGGTTGCGCCTGACCTCGAAAAACTTCTCTTCCTTGTCCGATCCGGTCAGCGCGGGCTTCAAGTAGTAGTCCATCGCCCGTCGTGCTGCGTGGCTGCCCTTGAGTGAATTCAATGTGGTCTCTGTATCGAGCTCTGGCACGTCCTTGCTGCTTGCGTTCATAAAGTGTTCCGTCCTGTTTGAGAAAAGGAAAGAGGGGTATGAACTAGATTAATACGTATTGTAATTGTGACGAGATTTCAAATACTACAAGTTGTGTGTTGAGGCGGGAAATACACAACGTATTGTTCAGTCCATGGACAAATGGATCGAGTTGGTCAAAGCCAACATGAAAGGCCGCAAGGTCACACAGGAAAAACTCGCCGAGCGTCTGGGCATGTCTCAAGGTGGTATCGGTCATTGGTTGAGCAAACGCCGTCAGCCAAAGATCGAAGACATGAATCGGGTGCTTGAAGAGATCGGCATGGGCTTTCTGGAAGTTGCCCTGGTGGTCCGCGAGAAACCCATGCTCGGTGACGATGGCGAACCCCTGGTGAACGAGCCTTCACTGTTGCACAAGTACAATCCGTATTTCCGTTATCCGGTGAGCGATTGGCGAGCTGCTGGGGAAGTTCGTGAAGATGGCAAGTCAGCCTATGTACCGGAGCGCTATGAGCTTTCCGATTATCAGGCTCAAGGCGCGGCGTTCTGGCTGGTGGTAGTCGGTGACGCAATGATTGCGCCCAGCGGCTTGAGCATCAGTCAGGATATGCTGATTCTGGTGGACCCGGCTATTACCGCCGAACCTGGGAAGTTGGTGGTCGTACAGTGTCCCGGTAATGCCGAGGCGATCTTTCGTAAGTGGGTGAAAGAGGGCAGTCAGCATTATCTGGTTCCCCTCAATCCCACCTATCCGAAGATGCTCTACAGCGACGAGTGCCGGGTTATTGGTGTAGTCGTACAAGCTACTGCGAAGTTTTAACTTGCTTGAAAGGCCCCTTCCTACAGCTAGGAAGGGGCTTTCTTATTAGTGGGTTTACTCCAACTCTACCAACGCACTGCCTTCACTAACCATTTCGCCTTCCTGGCAATACAGTGCCTTGATGACGCCTGCCTGGGGCGCGCGGATGCTGTGTTCCATCTTCATCGCCTCCAGCACCACCAGTTGCGCACCGGCTTCGACGCTTTGCCCGGCGCTGACCAGCACCCGCACGATGCTGCCGTTCATGGGCGCAGTAAGTCCGCCCTGGTGGCTGTGACTGGCATCGGCTGCAGCAATCGGATCGTAAGCCGTGACGCTGTGCATCTCGCCCTGCCAGTGCAGGTACAGAGTGTCACCACGGCGAATGGCGCGATGTTCACGACGCAGCCCTTGTTGCTCTACCCATAGGTGTTCACCTTGCAACTGGAAGGCTGGCGAGCGAGCGCCCAGGCTGATGGCCTGATCCTGTCCGGCACAGCTCAGGTGCAGGCTGGTCTGGGCCGGTAACGCGCTGCGCCAGCCATTGACTGCCGACCATGGGGACTGCAGGTCGTCGCTACGCACCCGTTCCGGCTGGCTTTGTGTAAACGCCTGTGCGGCCGCTTGCCAGAAGTCCGCGCCGAGTTCGCTGGGCGCCGGCAGTAATTGTTCCTGATAGCGTGGGATAAATCCGGTATCCAGTTGCGCCTCGGCGAACGCCGGATGGGCAATGATGCGCCGCAGGAACGCCAGGTTGGTTTTCAGGCCACCGATGGCGAACTCGTTCAGCATGCTTAGCAGGCGCAGACGAGCCTGCTCGCGGTTTTCGCCCCAGGCGATCAGCTTGCCCAGCATCGGATCGTAGAAGGGCGACACGCTATCGCCTTCCTCGACCCCGCTGTCTACCCGACGGCCCGGGCCAGCGGCGGATTCGCGATACAACTCCAGGCGCCCGGTCGCGGGAAGGAAGTCGTTGCCCGGATCTTCGGCATACAAGCGCACTTCAATGGCGTGCCCCAGCAGCGGGACCTGTTCCTGGCTGATGGGCAGGGCTTCACCCTGGGCCACGCGTATTTGCCAGGCCACCAGATCGAGGCCGGTAATGGCTTCGGTAACCGGGTGTTCCACCTGCAGCCGGGTATTCATTTCCATGAAGAAGAATTCGCCGCGAGCATCCAGGAGAAATTCCACGGTGCCGGCGCCGACGTAGCCGATGGCCTGGGCCGCGCGCACGGCGGCTTCGCCCATGGCCTTGCGCAACTCGGGGCTGAGGCCGGTAGCGGGGGCTTCTTCGACCACTTTCTGGTGACGCCGCTGGATCGAGCAGTCGCGCTCGTTGAGGTACAGGCAGTTGCCGTGTTGGTCGGCGAACACCTGGATCTCCACGTGGCGGGGCTTGAGCAGGTACTTTTCCACCAGCATCCGCGAATCGCCAAAGGACGATTGGGCTTCACGTTGGGCTGAGGCCAGGGCTTCGGCCAACTGGCTGACGTCCTCGACCACTTTCATGCCCTTGCCGCCGCCGCCAGCGGTGGCCTTGAGCAGTACCGGGTAACCGATGCGCTCGGCGGCACTGCGGAAGGTTTCCAGGTCCTGGGCTTCGCCGTGATAACCCGGCACCAGAGGTACGCCAGCGGTTTCCATCAGTGCCTTCGCCGCCGACTTGCTGCCCATGGCGTCAATGGCCGAGGCGGGCGGGCCGAGAAAGATCAGGCCCGCCGCTTCGATGGCTCGGGCAAAACCGGCGTTTTCCGAGAGAAAGCCGTAACCGGGGTGGATGGCCTGGGCGCCGCTGGCCTTGGCCGCGGCGATCAGCTTGTCGATCTGCAAGTAACTGTCGGCGGCCTTGCTGCCCCCCAGGTCGACGCGGATATCTGCCTCGCGGCTGTGCCGGGCATCGCGGTCGGTGGCGCTGTGCACGGCTACGGTGGTCAGGCCCAAGGCCTTGGCGGTGCGCATCACGCGGCAGGCGATCTCGCCACGGTTGGCCACCAGCAAAGTATCTAGAACAGGGGCGCTCATCAGCGGGACTCCTTGGTCGTGGTCTCGGACTGCCAGCTGGGCGGGCGTTTTTCCAGGAAGGCCCGCAGGCCTTCCTGGCCTTCGGTGCTGACCCGAATCCGCGCGATGGCATTTTCGCAGTAGCGGCGCAGGGCTGTGGTGAGGGCGCCGTTGCCCACTTCTCGCAGCAGGTCCTTGCTGGCACGCATGGCCTGGGGACTGTTGAGCAGCAGGTTGTCGATCCATTGGGCGACTTGCTGTTCCAGTTCGGTAGCCGGGTAACTCTCCGCCAGCAAGCCGATTTCCCGTGCCCGTTGGCCGCCAAAGCGCTCGGCGGTGAGGGCATAACGTCGGGCGGCGCGCTCGCCAATGGCCTGGACCACAAAGGGACTGATGACCGCTGGTGCCAGGCCAATGCGGACTTCCGACAAGCAGAACTGCGCATCGTCGGTACCGATTGCCATGTCGCAGCAACTGATCAGGCCCAGGGCCCCACCAAATGCTGCGCCTTGCACCACGGCCAGGGTCGGGATCTTCAGCTTGGCCAGGTTGTACATCAACTCCGCCAGTTCCCGGGCGTCGTCGAGGTTGGTCTGGTAGTCGAGTTCGGCGGACTGCTGCATCCAGGCCAGGTCGGCGCCGGCACTGAAGTGCTTACCGCGTCCGCGCAGCAGCAAGAAGCGCAGGCTCGGGTCGCCCTGCACCTGATCCAGGGCCAGGATCAGCTCGCGGATCATCTCGGCGTTGAAGGCGTTGTTCTTGGTTTCGCGGCTGAGCCACAGGGTGGCGAAGCCACGAGGGTCACGCAGCAGTTCCAGGGTATTGAAGTCGCTCATGTTCTTCTCGCGCAGGATTACATGCGGAACACGCCGAAGCGGCTCTGTTCGATGGGGGCATTAAGGGCCGCAGACAGGGCCAGGGCCAGGACGTCACGGGTCTGTGCCGGGTCGATGACGCCGTCGTCCCACAGCCGGGCGCTGGAGTAGTAAGGGTGCCCCTGGTGCTCGTATTGATCGAGGATCGGCTGTTTGATCTCGGCTTCCTGGGCGGCGTCGAAAGGGTGTCCGCCGCGTTCCGCCTGCTCGCGCTTGACCTGTACCAGCACCCCGGCCGCCTGTTCGGCACCCATCACGCCAATCCGCGCGTTGGGCCACATCCACAGAAAGCGTGGATCGTAGGCGCGACCGCACATGCCGTAGTTACCGGCACCGAAGCTGCCGCCGATGATCACGGTAAATTTCGGCACCTTGGCGCAGGCCACCGCAGTGACCAGCTTGGCGCCGTGCTTGGCGATGCCGCCAGCCTCGTATTTCTGGCCCACCATGAAGCCGGTGATGTTCTGCAGGAACAGCAGGGGAATCCCGCGCTGGCAGGCCAGTTCGATGAAGTGCGCGCCTTTTTGCGCGGCTTCGGCGAAGAGGATGCCGTTGTTGGCGAGGATGGCGATAGGGTAGCCATGCAGGTGAGCGAAACCGCAGACCAGGGTGGTGCCGAACAGGGCCTTGAACTCATCGAACAACGAGCCGTCCACCAGCCTGCTGATGACTTCGCGTACATCGAAGGGCTGCTTGGGATCGGCCGGCACCACGCCGTAAAGCTCTTCACGGGCATACAGCGGAGCAATCGGCGTGCGTTGCTGCAACTGGCCCTGCTTGTGCCAGTTGAGGTTGGCCACGCTGCGCCGGGCCAGGGCCAGGGCGTGTTCATCGCTGTCGGCGTAGTGGTCGGCAACCCCGGAAATCTTGCAGTGCACGTCGGCGCCGCCCAACTCTTCGGCACTCACCACCTCGCCGGTGGCGGCTTTTACCAGGGGCGGGCCGGCGAGGAAGATGGTGGCCTGTTCACGAACCATGATGGCTTCGTCGGCCATGGCCGGCACGTAGGCGCCGCCGGCGGTGCAGGAACCCATGACCACGGCGATCTGCGGGATGCCCTGGGCGCTCATGTTGGCCTGGTTGAAGAAGATCCGGCCGAAGTGCTCGCGGTCCGGGAATACTTCGTCCTGGCGCGGCAGGTTGGCGCCGCCGGAGTCCACCAGGTAGATGCAGGGCAGGCGGTTCTGTTGGGCGATGGTCTGGGCCCGCAGGTGTTTTTTTACCGTCAGCGGGTAGTAGGAGCCACCTTTCACCGTGGCGTCGTTGGCCACGATCATGCATTCGATGCCTTCTACCCGACCGATGCCGGCAATCACGCCGGCGGCGGGCACGTCTTCGCCATAGACCTCGTAGGCGGCCAGGGGGCTGACTTCAAGAAACGGCGAGCCAGGGTCGAGCAGGCGGTTGATACGCTCGCGCGGCAGCAGTTTGCCCCGGGAAGTGTGGCGCTCCTGGGCCTTGGCACCACCGCCTTGCTGGACCTGGGCGAGCAGGGTATGCAGGGCGTCGACTTGGGCCAGCATGCTGGCCGCGTTCTGCGCGAACTCGGGGGATTTCGGGTTGAGCTGAGACTTCAGAATCATGGGAGGGCCTACGGCAGCTTCAAGCGACACGCTTCAAGCTGCAAAAGTAAGTCGGTATTACGGCAGCTTTGGCTTGCCGCTCGTAGCTCGCAACTTGCGGCTGCTCTTACTTGGTTTCGTTGAACAGTTCGCGACCGATCAGCATGCGGCGGATTTCGCTGGTGCCGGCGCCGATTTCGTAGAGCTTGGCGTCACGCAGCAGGCGGCCCGCGGGAAATTCGTTGATGTAGCCGTTGCCGCCAAGGATCTGGATCGCATCCAGGGCCATCTGGGTGGCACGTTCGGCGCTGTAGAGAATCACCCCGGCGGCGTCCTTGCGGGTGGTTTCGCCACGCTCACAGGCCTGGGCCACGGCGTACAGGTAGGCGCGGCTGGCGTTGAGCTGGGTGTACATGTCGGCGATCTTGCCCTGGATCAACTGGAACTCGCCGATGCTCTGACCGAACTGCTTGCGGTCGTGGATGTAGGGCACCACCAGGTCCATGCAGGCTTGCATGATCCCGGTCGGGCCGCCGGAGAGCACTACGCGCTCGTAGTCCAGGCCGCTCATCAGCACTTTGACCCCGCCGTTGAGCACGCCGAGGATGTTTTCCTCCGGCACTTCCACGTCATCGAAGAACAGCTCGCAAGTGTTGGAGCCGCGCATGCCCAGCTTGTCGAACTTGTTGCTGCGGCTGAAGCCTTTCCAGTCACGCTCGACGATGAAGGCGGTGATGCCGTGGGGGCCCTTTTCCAGGTCGGTCTTGGCGTAGATCACGTAGGTGTTGGCGTCGGGGCCGTTGGTGATCCAGGTCTTGCTGCCGTTGAGGACGAAGTGGTCACCGCGCTTGTCGGCGCGCAGCTTCATCGACACCACGTCGGAGCCGGCGTTGGGTTCGCTCATGGCCAGGGCGCCAATGTGTTCGCCGCTGATCAGCTTGGGCAGGTATTTGCTCTTTTGCTCATGGTTGCCGTTGCGGTTGATCTGGTTCACGCAGAGGTTGGAGTGGGCACCGTAGGACAGTGCCACCGAGGCGGAGCCGCGGCTGATCTCTTCCATGGCCACCACGTGGGCCAGGTAACCCAGCCCGGCGCCGCCGTATTCTTCCGCTACGGTAATGCCCAAGAGACCCATGTCGCCGAACTTGCGCCACATGTCGGCGGGGAACAGGTTGTCGACATCGATCTGTGCCGCCCGAGGAGCCAGTTCCGCCTTGACGAAGGCCTGGACCTGTTGGCGCAGCATGTCAATGGTTTCACCGAGGGCGAAGTTCAGGGTCGGGTAACTCATGGCGGGGCACCTTCAAACTTGTTTTTATTGAGGGAATGGGCTGCAGAGAGCGGCACTGTCTAGCTCTCACCTTTACGTTAACGTAAACCTGCGACCGAAGGCTGTCAACCGCCCTTTACGTAAACGTCAACTTGCGCCAGAGTAGCAGGGCTTTCGATTGGAGCCAGGCTTTTTCGCACCATCGGCCAGGCTCCTGAACACCCACTAATAAAGACAATAGGGGTCGTCATGGAACACTCGGGTTTCCAGCCGGATCGCAGTTACACCCGTGGTACGCAAGACAAGCCATTGCTGGCGCTGACCATCGGTCAGGCCTTCGACAACACCGTCGCTGCCTATCCCCAGGGGGAAGCCCTGGTGGTGCGTCATCAGCAGTTGCGCTACAGCTGGCAGCAACTGCGCGAGGCAGTCGACCTGCATGCCAGGGCGCTGCTGGCCTTGGGGCTGAAGACGGGGGATCGACTGGGGATCTGGGCCCCCAACTGCGCCCAGTGGTGCATCGCCCAATTTGCCAGTGCCAAGATCGGCGCGATCCTGGTGAACATCAACCCGGCCTATCGCAGTTCCGAGCTGGAATATGTGCTCAAGCAGTCCGGCTGCCAGTGGCTGATCTGCGCCGGAGCCTTCAAGACCTCTGACTACCACGGCATGCTGCAGGGGCTGATCCCCGAATTGGCGGAGCAATCCATCGGTCAATTGCACTGTGAGCGCCTGCCGGAGTTGCGTGGAGTGATCAGCCTGGATGCCCAGCCGCCCTCCGGCTTTCTGCCCTGGTCGCAACTGACGGCCCTGGCCGCTGGAGCCACCGCCGAGCAATTGCAGGCGCGCCAGGACAGCCTGGATTTCGATCAGCCGGTGAATATCCAGTACACCTCCGGCACCACCGGTTTCCCCAAGGGTGCGACCCTGAGTCATTACAACATCCTCAATAACGGTTACATGGTGGGGGAGAGCCTGGGCCTGACCGCGGCAGATCGGCTGGTGATCCCGGTGCCGCTGTATCACTGCTTCGGCATGGTCATGGGCAACCTGGGCTGTATCACCCACGGCACCACCATGATCTACCCCAACGATGCCTTCGACCCGTTGCTGACCCTCAGTACCGTGGCCGAGGAGCGGGCTACCGGCTTATATGGGGTGCCCACCATGTTCATCGCCATGCTCGACCAGCCCAGGCGTGGTGAGTTCGACCTGTCGAGCCTGCGTACCGGGATCATGGCTGGTGCCACTTGTCCGATCGAGGTGATGCGCCGGGTCATCAGCGAGATGCACATGAGCGAGGTGCAGATCGCCTACGGCATGACGGAGACCAGTCCGGTGTCGTTGCAGACCGGTCCTGCCGACGATCTGGAGTTGCGGGTCACCACCGTGGGCCGTACCCAGCCGCACCTGGAGAGCAAGATCATCGACGAGGCCGGCAATCTGGTGCCCCGAGGCACCATCGGTGAACTCTGCACCCGGGGTTACAGCGTCATGCTCGGTTACTGGAACAATCCCCAGGGCACCAGTGAATCCATTGATCAGGCAGGCTGGATGCACACCGGCGACCTGGCCACCATGAACGAGCAGGGTTATGTGTGCATTGCCGGGCGCAACAAGGACATGATCATCCGCGGTGGCGAGAATATTTACCCGCGGGAGCTGGAAGAGTTTTTCTTCACCCATCCTGCCGTGGCCGATGTACAGGTGATCGGCATTCCCTGCGCCAGGTACGGTGAGGAAATCGTCGCCTGGATCAAGTTTCATCCCGGGCATTGCGCCAATGAAGTCGAGCTGCAGGCCTGGTGCAAGGAGCGCATCGCCCACTTCAAGACGCCGCGTTACTTCAAGTTCGTCGAGGAGTTTCCGATGACGGTAACCGGCAAGATCCAGAAATTCCGCATGCGCGAAATCAGCATCGAGGAGTTGCGCGAGCAGGTGAGCAGGGTGTGAGCATTGCTGGAGCGTGCATCTGGACGGGTGCACGCTTTATGGGCGAGAAGGGCAGGCAAAAGCTAAATCGCAGAAAGCACAAAGGGGAGCCGAAGCTCCCCTTTAATTTGTCGTTGCGTGCTCTTTTTTTATTATTGAGGGGCGGTCTATTGTTGTTTTTGGCAACCGTGGCCCTTTACCGCTGTTTTTGGCGATCCCCATCCGGGATCAAGAGCAAACGTATTTTTTTGAGCGCTGATCTAACGTGTCGCCAGGGCGATCCAACCAGTTCGGGAGCTACCTCAGGGTAGTTTTATTGTTCTCTGACCGGTTGCGGGTGGCTCTTGCAAGCCCTCCTGCACATCACATCCTCTCCAAAAAAATCTGTTAGCTGCGTCTCTGCCGTGTTGTTTTTGTTATGTCAGAGTCGTTACGTCTTATTTTTATTAGGTTTGCTGCTTTTTATTCTTGTTATGCCATAGAGATAGCAGGAGCCGTGCCAACTTTTTAAAGTCCTTTAAAATCAACAGCTTAATGTTTTTGTAGGACAATCTGCATCGCAATAAAATCGACAAACTGTTTCCGTGTTACTCGTTCCCGCCACCGTTTAGAGCGGCCGGTAACACCCGGCCGCACATTGGCTCACCCGGCGCTACGTGCCTTGGCCACACGAGAACCGCTGGGGCGGCCCAGCACCGTGCAGATCTGCCGGCCAGCATCGATCAGGCGATCCATGTCGATACCGCTGTGTATGCCCAGGCCGTTGAGCAGGTACAGCACATCCTCGGTAGCAACGTTACCGCTAGCGCCCTTGGCATAGGGGCAGCCGCCGAGGCCGGCGATCGAACTGTCGAACACCGCGATGCCCTCCAGCAGACTGGCGTAGACGTTGGCCAGGGCTTGGCCATAAGTGTCGTGGAAGTGGCCGGCGAGCTTCTCCCGTGGCACCTGGGCGCTCACCACTTCGAACATTCTGCGGGTGGCGCCGGCGGTGCCGGTGCCGATGGTGTCGCCCAAGGACACTTCGTAGCAGCCCATGGCGTACAGCTCACGGGCCACCAGGGCCACTTGCTCCGGGGCTACCTCACCTTCGTAAGGGCAGCCCAGCACACAGGACACATACCCGCGCACGCTGACGCCATGCTGCTTGGCGGCCTCCATGATCGGCACGAAGCGCTGCAGGCTTTCGCTGATGGAACAGTTGATGTTGCGCTGGGAGAAGGACTCCGATGCGGCGGCGAACACCGCGACTTCCTTGACCCCCGCCGCCAGGGCGTCTTCGAAGCCCCGCAGGTTCGGCGCCAGCGCGCCGTAGACCACCCCCGGCTTGCGCTGGATGCGGGCGAAGACCTCGGCCGAACCGGCCATCTGCGGTACCCACTTGGGCGAGACGAAACTGCCGACTTCTATATAGCCCAGGCCTGCCGCCGTCAGGGCATCGACCAATTGCACCTTGTCCTCGACGCTGATGGGCTGGGCTTCGTTCTGCAGACCGTCGCGGGGGCCCACTTCGATCAGGCGTACATGGCTGGGGAGTGACATTCAGGTTCACCTTCTATGAGGGAGGGCGGATGCCGGCGCGAGCGGCGCAGGTGTCCCAAGGATTATTGTGCGGTGGTTTTCTGGTTCTGGATGGTTTGTTCCAGCGCCTGGGTACAGCGCTCCTCGGCGGTGTCCAGTTCCAGCTTCATCTGTTCGATGTCGAGCAACTGCTGTTCGAGCTGCTCACGGCGCTCGCCGATTTTCGCCAGCATGCTGTGCAACTGCTTCAGGTTGCCGCTGCTGGGGTCGTAGAGCTCGATGAGTTCACGGCATTCGGCCAGGGAAAAGCCGATGCGCTTGCCCCGCAGGATCAGCTTCAGGCTGACTTTGTCCCGGGGGGAGTAGATGCGTTCCTGACCGCGACGCTCAGGGGCCAGCAGGCCCTGCTCTTCATAGAAGCGTATGGCCCGGGTGGTGATGTCGAGCTCGCGGGCGAGGTCGGAGATGCTGTAGGTCTGGCTGCTCATGGAGGCGCTCAAGGTGGGACTTGGCGCTAAGCTAAAGGCAGGTTTACGTATACGTCAAGCAATCCGCGTCGATCCCGTTCGCCGGCAAGCCGGCTCCTCCAGTGAGGGCTTGCCGGCGAAGGGGTCAGGCTGTCTGCTGGTCGAGTTTCTTTTCGTGGGCGGTCACCTGTTGGCACAACTCGATCATCTGTTCGCGCATCCAACGGTTAGCCGGGTCCTGGTCGGTGCTTTCGTGCCAATAGAGGTGGGTTTCCACCGGTGGTACATCATTGACCGGCAGATTGAAGGCCTGCAGGTCATGGCGTCGGGCAAAACGTTCCGGGACGGTCATGACCATGTCGGTTTGTTGCAACACTTGTGAAGCCATCAGGTAGTGCTGGGAGCGCAGGGTGATCTTGCGCTGGATGCCCATCTTGCCCAGCGCCAGGTCGACATGGCCCAGGCCGCTGCGACGGCTGGAAATATGGATGTGGGTCAGGGACAGGTAGTCGTCCAGGGTGAACTTTTCCTTGCCGGCCAGGGGGTGCCCCTTGCGCATGGCGCACACGTAACGGTCTTCCATGAGCTTGACGTGGCGCACCTGGGGGTCGGTGTTGAGGGGGGCGTCCACGGCAAAGTCCAGGCGCCCGGCTGCCAGTTCCTTGGTGGTCTCCCGGCGCTTGGAGAGGAAACTCTCGATGATCACCGCCGGTGCCAGGCGGCGCAGGCGTTGGAACAGGGGGGGCAGGATCACTGCCTCGGTCAGGTCGGTCATGCTGATGCGGTAGGTCTTGACCGCTTGCAGAGGGTTGAAAATCCGACTTTCCTGGACTGAAACCCGCAGCAGTGACAATGCATTGCGCACCGGGCCGATGATGTTCTGTGCCATGGGGGTGGGCACCATGCCCTGGGCGGTCCTGACGAACAGCGGATCATTGAAGGTCTCGCGCAGACGTGCCAGTGCGTTGGACACCGCCGGTTGGGTGATGCCGACGATCTGCCCGGCGCGGGTCAGGTTGGCTTCGGTGTAGATCGCGTCGAAAACGATGAAGAGGTTGAGGTCGACCTTGCTCAGATTCATGGCGCTGCACTCTTATTGTTAGGGCCTGTGAGGGAGGCTCGGAGGCCTTTCGGATCAGCCGATCATATATCGGTGATGAATGTTAATACACGCCGAGAATAGGCTAGGTAAATTTTCGTAGCTGATCTAGCATCGATTTCAGTCCCCCAACACCCGTTCTTCACAAAGGTAGAACTGCCCATGGAATTCGCCTATTCCCCCAAGGTTCAAGAGCTGCGTGAGCGCGTCACCGCGTTCATGGATGCCTATGTTTATCCGGCTGAAGCGGTCTTCGAGCGTCAGGTTGCCGAAGGTGATCGTTGGCAGCCGACCGCCATCATGGAAGAGCTCAAACTCAAGGCCAAGGCTGAAGGTCTGTGGAATTTGTTTCTGCCTGAGTCGGAACTGGGGGCCGGCCTGACCAACCTTGAATATGCGCCACTGGCGGAGATCATGGGCCGATCGCTGCTGGGTCCCGAGCCGTTCAACTGCTCGGCGCCGGATACCGGCAACATGGAAGTGCTGGTGCGTTATGCCAGCGAAGAACAGAAGCAGCGCTGGCTGGAGCCGCTGCTGCGTGGCGAGATCCGCTCCGCGTTCGCCATGACCGAGCCGGATGTGGCTTCCTCCGACGCCACCAACATGGCGGCCCGCGCGGTGCGTGACGGCGATCAGTGGGTCATCAACGGCAAGAAGTGGTGGACCTCGGGCGCCTGTGATCCGCGTTGCAAGATTCTGATCTTCATGGGCCTGAGCAATCCGGATGCGCCGCGTCATCAGCAGCACTCGATGATCCTGGTGCCGGTGGATACCCCCGGGGTGAAGATCGTCCGTCCACTGCCGGTGTTTGGCTACGACGATGCGCCGCATGGTCACGCCGAAGTGTTGTTCGACAACGTCCGCGTACCTTATGAGAACGTGCTGCTGGGAGAGGGGCGTGGTTTCGAGATTGCCCAGGGCCGCCTCGGCCCGGGCCGCATTCACCACTGCATGCGTTCCATTGGCATGGCCGAGCGGGCGCTGGAATTGATGTGCAAGCGTGCGGTGAATCGCACCGCGTTCGGCAAACCGCTGGCTCGCCTGGGGGGCAATATCGACAAGATCGCCGACTCGCGGATGGAGATCGACATGGCTCGGCTGCTGACCCTCAAGGCGGCCTACATGATGGACACCGTGGGTAACAAAGTGGCCAAGAGCGAGATTGCCCAGATCAAGGTGGTGGCGCCGAATGTGGCCCTGCGGGTGATCGACCGGGCGATCCAGATACACGGTGGGGCCGGGGTATCCAATGACTTCCCATTGGCCTACATGTACGCCATGCAGCGCACCTTGCGCCTGGCCGATGGCCCGGATGAAGTACACCGCGCGGCCATTGGCAAGTACGAAATCGGCAAGTATGTGCCGAAGGAAATGCTGCGCAGCAGCCATTGATGATCATGCAGCCGGCCTGCCGGGCGACGCCTGTGGCAGGCCGGTTGCTGTGTATTCAGTACACCCAGACTTCTACGCGCCGGTTCTTGATCCGGCCCTCGTCGGCGTTGTTGGCCGCCACTGGCAGCTCAGCGCCGAAACCGCGGATCTCGCGAAACACCACGCCGCTTTTTACCAGTTCCCTGCGCACTGTCATGGCCCGCAGCTTGGACAGCAGTGCAGCGCGTGCCGGGTCGCTCTTGGCATCCCCGAATCCGGCCAGAGTGACGTGCCGGTTCATCTTGCCGTGTTGGCGCAGGTAATCCAGGACGCGATTCAGGTCCTGGCGTGCCTTGTTGTCCAGATTGGCGCTGCCCTCCTCGAAGCGAAAGTTCACGCTCAGGCGTTGCGCGTCTCGGCTCAGTTGCTGGTAGGTCTTGGGCATCTGTGGGCTGGGCGTTACCCGCATGGCTTGCACGGTCTGGGCGACAAAGCCGTTGGCGGCGACGATGGCCTGGCCTTTGGCGCTCTGGGAAAAACTCACCAGGGCGTCCGCCCAGGGGTTCTGCCCATTGGGCGGCAAGTACAGGTACAGACGCCGCGACAGTGGGTAGTCCTCAGTGGCGATCAGGCTGTTGAGGGGCGGCATAGGTTGGGAGTCACCGTCGATAATCGCCACGGCCTTGGCCTGGCGTACGTAGGGCAAGCCGATGAAGCCGATGCCTTGAGGGTCCCGGCTCACCGCGTCCGACAGCTGTTCGCTGGACTCGAAACGCTTGGCCGCTGGGTTCAACGCCTTGCCGCGACGGCTGAGGACCAGCTCCTTGAAGGTGTCGTAGGTGCCGGACTGATCATCCCGGGCATACAGGTGGACCGGCCCGCCCGTGCTTCCCAGCTCTTCCCAGGTCTTGATCTCGCCACTGAACAGGCGGGCCAGTTGCTCGGTGCTTAGCTGGCTCAGCGGATTGCGCGGATGAAGGATGATTGCCAGCCCGTCGATGGCGATGACCTGTTCGGCGCCAGGGCTTTTCAGGTCCCCCAGGCTTTCCAGCTCCACCAGTTCGCTGTCCCTGATCGGTCGGGAGGCGGCCGCAATATCGGCCTGGGCGTTTTTCAGTGCGCTAAAGCCGGTGCTCGAACCGTGGGCGGCAACGTCCACTCTGACTGTCCGACCTTGGGCGCTCTGTCCTAGAACGCGTTTCTCATTGTCCTTGCCACCGCCCTCAATCCTGACGTTGTGCAGACCCTGTTGTTCAAGCAAGCCCTTGACCAGCGCCGGGCCAAGCTGGGCGCCGATGGTGTTGGAGCCCTGGATACGCAGCACGGCGGCATTGTCGGGCGCCAGGGGCAAGGCGGCGAACACCGACCAAGGCAGGGCATAGCAAACAAAGCCGATCAGAAACAGGCTGATGGTCCGGCACCAGATATCTCGTTCACTGACGGTGGAAGCGCGGGGCATGGCGGCACTGGCCTTCTATTGAGAAAGAGGAGAGTGCTGGCGAGATTAAGTCAGGGAGGTGACAGGTATGTGACGGGCGGCACTTTCTGGCGATAAATGGCGAAAGTCCTACATCGTAAATAGCTGTTTTCTCTAGATTTTTTGAGACTTGTCCTAAAGACCAGTCTTCGGAGGCTGCGTAGAGTTGGCAACTTTGTCTGGCGGGGATTGGGGCGACTGCCAACGCGTCATCCCCCCGCAGATGCCTCGGCAGTGTTGTGCTGCTATTTCGTAGTAAGCAAAGGAGTTACAAATGAGTGCCTGGTTCGAGCTGAAGCAGTATGGCAGTGGTGCATGCAGATTCTTGCTGAAGACAAAGGAGGCGCAGACCATGCTTCAAAGCGACCGATTCCCTTGCCGGGACAGTGCCGAGGCGGCTCTCGGCCTGTTCCGCGCACACTGCGCTTCTCCTGAGCGCTACGTCAAGAAAATTTCATCGGGCGGTAAACCTTATTTCAAGCTCAAGGCCGGCAAGGAAGTGATTCTGGTCAGTCATTTGTACGATTCGGAGCCCACACTCGAGAGCGCCATCAACGCCATCGCAGCTGCTGGCACCACTGAACGGGTTGAAGTGGTCCACATGTAAGCGGTAGTAAAAAGCCCATCTTGCGATGGGCTTTTTTGTGCCTGTGAATCAGCTCAACTCGAGCCAGATCGGCGCATGGTCAGAGGGCTTTTCCATGCCCCGCAGTTCATAGTCGACGCCGGCGTCCTTGACCCGGGGCAGCAGCCCCTGGGATGCCATGATCAGATCGATGCGCAGGCCACGCTTGGGTTCGTCCTCGAAGCCGCGACTGCGGTAGTCGAACCAGCTGAAGCGATCGTTCACCTCGGGGTTCAGGTGACGGAAGCTGTCTACTAGACCCCAGTTCTTCAAGCGTGCCATCCACTCGCGCTCTTCCGGCAGGAAGCTGCATTTGCCGGTCTTGAGCCAGCGCTTGGCATTTTCGGCGCCGATGCCGATGTCGCAGTCTTCCGGGGAAATATTCACGTCACCCATGACCACCAGGGGCTGGTCGTTGCTAAAGCGATTTTCCAGCAGGTGCTGCAGGTCGCTGTAGAAGCGTTCCTTGGCCGGGAACTTGGTGGGATGGTCGCGGCTTTCACCTTGGGGGAAGTAGCCGTTCATGATGGTCACCGGCGTGCCGTTGGCATCGGCGAAAGTACCCCAGATAAAACGCCGCTGGGCGTCTTCGTCATCGCCCTCGAAACCTCTATGCACGGCCAGTGGTGCCTGGCGCGAGAGCAGGGCGACACCGTAATGGCCCTTCTGGCCGTGGTAGTGCACGTGGTAGCCCAGGGCCTGGACGTCGGCGAGGGGAAACTGCTCGTCGGCGACCTTGGTTTCCTGCAGGCCGATCACGTCCGGCTGGTGTTTGTCGATCAGCGCCGCCAGCTGATGGGGGCGGGCGCGCAGCCCGTTGATATTGAACGAGACGATCTTCATGGTCGGCGGTCCTGGCAAAACAGCGATGCTAGCTGACTACGCCCGGGTCGACCAGCATGGCAGCCCCGCGAATGCGCTGCTAATGTCCTTGAGCGTGGGAACGATCAGCGCCGCGCCAGGTTCGTAATAACAAGAGTGCGGCCATTCGAGCCGGGCCCAGGGGAGAGTGACCGACATGCCTGATACCGCCAACGCCATCGCCGATATCCATATGCTCGACAGCGGCTATTCCCGTGAAGCGCGGTCGCTGCTGTACCAGGCCTATCGCCATGAGCCGACCTTCGGTTTCATTTTCGAATCCGAACGCGCCGGTTATGAACAGCGGGTGCGGGCCACGGTGCGTGAGCTGGTGAAACAGCATTTTCTGCAAGACCTTCCGGCCATCGGCCTGCTCGTCAACGACCGCTTGATCGGCATTGCCCTGATCGCCCCACCGCAACGCCGCCTGGGCATTACCGAAAGCTGGGCCTGGCGGCTGCGCATGGTGCTGAGTACCGGGTTTCGTTGCACGCGGCGCTATCTGGAGTACCACGAGTCGGTGCAGGCCTGCCTGCCCGGCGATGCGGTCCATGTGTTGCCGTTGCTAGGCGTGCACCCGCAATTCCAGGGGCAGCATTTCGGCGAACAGTTGCTGGAGGCGGTGCACAATTGGTGTGCTGTGGATGAGCATTCCCAGGGCGTGGTGCTGGATACGGGTAATCCGCGCTATCTGGAGTTCTATAAACGTCAGGGTTATGAAGAGATCGGAGAGATCGCGGTAGGGCCGGTCCGCGAGCACGTATTCTTTCATCCGAACCCGCAACTCTTACAAAGAGCAACAGCCTGATATAGAACTTTCCCAGCACTTGAGCGCTCTATCGCCCCCCCAAGCTCGTGATAGCATCCGCGCCTATGAAGTTTCCAGGAAGATTTACCAGCGGCTTTTTGCTGTTGTTCACAAGCTTTGCGGCGCTGGCGCAGAGCGAATTGGATGTCAGGGTAAAGCCCGCCAATGACGAGCTGAAAGCCAATGTGGAAGGTTACATTGGCGGTGTCGGTGATCGCGATGAAGAAGCCCTGCTGCGATTCAGCCGGGGCGCCGAGGAGCAGGCGAAGAAAGCCGCCCAGGCATTGGGCTACTACCAGCCGCGTATCGAAAGCGAAGTGCGCGGCGGCGAGAAACCCCGCCTGTTGTTGCGTATCGACCCCGGCGAGCCGGTGCATCTGCGCAACGTGACGATCCGGGTCGAAGGCCCGGCAGCGTCCCTCAAGTCCTTCCGCACCCCTGACAGTGACCAGCTCAAGCCTGGCGCTGTGCTCAATCATGGCCGTTATGAAGATGCCAAGCGCCTGATCCAGAACCAGGCCTCGCGCTACGGTTTTTTCAGCGGACGTTTTACCCGTCAGCAATTGTCCGTAGACCCCCTGGCCGGGGTGGCGGACATCGAACTGGTGTATGACAGCGGTCCGCGTTATGCCCTGGGCAAGGTCAGCTTCACCGGGGATTCTTTGTTCGACGAAGACCTGTTGCGGCGCATGGTGCCCTTCAAGAGCGGCGCCCCCTACGACTCCGAGCTGATTGCCGAACTCAACCAGGCGCTACAGTCCAGCGGCTATTTCGAGGGCGTGCGGGTCGATGCCGCGCCCACGGCTGCCGAGCACGAGGTGATTCCAGTGGCGGTCCTGCTGGAAACCCGCAAGCCCCGGACCATGGGGCTTGGCCTGGGCTACTCCACCGACGTAGGCCCCCGGGTCAAGGCCAACTGGACCCGGCACTGGGTCAATCCACAGGGTCACAGTTATGGCTGGGAGGCCGAAGTTTCGGCGCCCCGGCAGAACGTCGGCCTGTGGTATGACATTCCCCTGGACCCGCCGCTGACCGACAAGCTGCGCTTCGCCGGTGGTTATCAGAATGAAGAAATCTCCGGCACCGATACCCTGAGTAAGTTGCTCACAGTGGGCCCCGAGTGGCACAGCAAGTTGCCCAGCGGCTGGCAGCGCGTGGTCTCGCTGAAGTATCAACGTGAGGAGTATCGCCTTGGGGACGACTCGGGCCTGAGTAATCTGCTGATGCCTGGCCTGACCTATTCCTACCTGCGCAGCGACAATCGTATCGATCCGCACAATGGTTATCGCATTCAATTCGATACCAAGCTGGCCAAGGAAGGCGTGGGCTCCGACACCAACCTGTTGTACGGAACGGTCCTGCTCAAAGGCCTGACCACGGCCTGGGACAATCACCGCTTTCTGGGGCGTGTGCAGTTTGGAGGCAGCGCCACCAACGGTTACAAGTCCATTCCGCCGTCCTTGCGCTTCTTCGCCGGTGGCGACCAGAGCGTGCGTGGTTACGACTACCAGACCCTGTCCCCGAAGAACTCCGAAGGGGATCGCATCGGCGGGCGTTACATGGTGGCTGGCAGTGTCGAGTATCAGTACTCCATTGCCGAGAAATGGCGGATCGCGACCTTTGTCGATCAGGGCAACTCGTTCAACAAACTGGAGCTACCGAACCTCAAGACCGGGGTCGGTGTGGGGCTGCGCTGGGTGTCGCCGGTAGGTCCGATCCGGGTCGACCTGGCCCACGCGATGAATGACGACGGTGGGATTCGCTTGCACTTTTCCATGGGGCCAGAGCTTTGAAGCGCACCTTGAAGATAACGCTGCTGGCGATTCTTGCGCTGGTGATCCTGACCCTTCTGGCCTTGACCACGGTGCTGGGGACCCAGGCCGGCAGCCGCTGGGCCTTGGGCCTGGTGCCGGGGCTGACCCTGGACAATTTCCAGGGCCATCTGGGTGGCCAATGGAGCACAGACCATCTGCTCTGGCAGCAGGACGGCAGTCGGGTCGAGCTCGATTCGGTGAAATTTGCCTGGTCTCCTGCCTGCCTGTTGCGCATGACCCTCTGCATTGAGCAGTTGGAGGCCGATCAGGTCAGCCTGCAGTTCGCTCCCAGCAACGATACCGAAGAAAGCACAGGGTCCATCAGCCTGCCGGAACTGCGTCTGCCCGTGGCCATCGAGCTGGGACAGGTACGGGTCGGCCGCTTGTTGTTCAACGGCAGTGAAGAACTCAAGGGGCTGCAACTGGCGGCGCACTGGACCGCTCAGGGCTTGCAGATCGACTCGGTGCACCTGCAGCGCGATGACCTGAGCCTCGACCTGTCCGGCCTGTTGCAACCCAGTGGCGACTGGCCCCTGACGGCTCAGGGCACCCTCGGCTTGCCCGCTCCTGGCGGTGGTCCCTGGGCCCTGGCTATGCAGGTCGAAGGCGATCTGCTCAAGACCCTGAAACTCAAGGCCGACAGCAGTGGCTATCTGCAAGGGCAGTTGAGCGGTGAGCTGCAACCTCTGGTGGAGAACCTGCCGGCGCAAGTGCGGATCATTGCCAGTGGCTTCAAGGCCAGCGCCGACTTGCCGGACACCCTGCAACTGGATCAGTTGGAACTGACCGGCAAGGGGGACTTGAAAAACGGCTATCAGCTCGACGGCAAGGCCAGTCTGCCGGCGGAGCAAGGGCCGGTGGCTCTGCTGTTGCAAGGCAAGGTCGACGCCAAGGGCGCGCAGATCGCCACGCTGGACCTGCGAGCCAACGACAAGCAGAGCCTCAATCTCAGCGGTCAGCTTGATTGGAGCCAAGGCTTTTCGGCCGAGGCCAAGCTTGCCTGGCTGGATTTTCCCTGGCATCGCCTTTACCCATTGATCGAAGAACCGGCCGTGGCGCTGCGCAGCTTCAATGCAGAAGTGGCCTACCGGGATGGCAACTACCTGGGCAATTTCAAGGGTGATCTGGATGGCCCGGCAGGCGCCTTCAGCTTGAGCAGTCCCTTCAGCGGCGACCTGAGCAAGATCTTCCTGCCGCAATTCCAGCTCACGGCCGGACAAGGCAAGGCCCAGGGGCACCTGAACCTGCAATTTGCCGACGGTGTGGCCTGGGATACGGCGCTGGAACTGTCGGCCATCAACCCGGCGTATTGGCTGGCCGAGTTGCCCGGTACCCTGGCCGGCCCCTTGCGCAGCCAGGGGGAAATGAAGAACGAACAGCTCAAGGTCACAGCCGACCTCGACCTCAAGGGGCGCCTGCGGGGGCAGCCGGCCGTGCTGCTGGCCAAGGCCGACGGAGCAGGGGAGCAGTGGAACCTGAGTGCCCTGGATATCCGCCTGGGGGACAACCGCATCAATGGCTCCGGTAGCCTGCAGCAGAAAATCGCCGGCCAGCTGGACATCAAGCTGCCGCGTCTGGGCCAGCTATGGCCGCAGTTGCGCGGGCAACTCAATGGCCGGGTAGATCTGGCAGGCACGCTCAAGGCGCCACAGGGCAAGGTGGACCTCTCGGGGCAGCAACTGGCCTTTGCCGACAACCGCCTGCAAAGCCTCAAGCTGGGGGCGACTCTCGACGGCGCACAACAGGCCCAGGTGGATCTCAAGGGCAGTGGAATTCAGGCCGGAGACACCCAGCTTGGCACCCTGACCCTGGCCGGCCAGGGCGATATCAAGAAACAGAAACTGCAACTGGACCTGCAAGGCCCACTGTTGAAACTGGCCCTGGGGCTGGATGGCGCGCTGGATCAGGGCAACTGGCGGGGGCGCCTGGCCAGTGGCGATGTACAGACCGGCGGCCAGGACTGGAAACTGCAGAACCCGGCGAAGCTGGAGCGTTTGGCCAATGGCACCCTCAACTTTGGCGCCCATTGCTGGACCAGCGGCGATGCCAGTCTGTGTGGCGAAGACCAGCGATTGATGCCCGATCCGAAGCTGCGTTATCACCTCAAGCGTTTCCCCATCGACAGCCTGGCTCAATGGCTGCCCAAGGATTTCGCCTGGAAGGGCATGCTCAATGCCGAGGTACAGTTGGACCTGCCGGCTAGCGGTCCCAAAGGCCAGATCCTGCTGGATGCCAGTGGTGGCACCCTGCGGGTCAAGGATAAGGGCCAATGGCTGGACTTCCCCTATCAGGCGTTGAAGCTCGATACCCGCCTCAACCCGCGGCGCATCGATACCCAACTGCAGTTCGACGGCGGCAAGTTGGGCGAACTGATGGTCCAGGCACAGATCAATCCGTTGCCCAAAAGCAAACCGTTGTCCGGGGAGTTCCGCCTCAGTGGTCTGGATCTGTCCGTGGCACGGCCGTTTGTGCCCATGGTGGAGAAACTCAGTGGCAACCTGAACGGCAGTGGACGCTTGTCTGGCGGGCTGTTGGCGCCTCAGGTCAACGGCAATCTGCAACTCAGTGGCGGTGAGGTCTCTGGTTCCGAGCTGCCCATCAGCCTTGAAGACTTGCAATTGAGCGCGCAGATCATGGGCGAGAGCGTGCAACTCAACGGCGGCTGGAAAAGCGGCAAGGCCGGGCAGGGCAACCTCAATGGCAATATCGCCTGGGGGCGAGCCTTGGCGGTGGACCTGAGCCTCAAGGGCACGCAGTTGCCCGTCACTGTCGAGCCCTACGCCGCGCTGGAAATGGCTCCGGACCTGAAGATCTCACTGCAAAACGACAAGCTGGCAATCGACGGCAAGGTGCTGATCCCCAAGGGGCAGATCACCGTACGCGAATTGCCGCCCTCGACGGTCAAGGTTTCCGATGACACGGTCATCGTCGGCCAGCAGACCGACGAGGGTAAGAAGCCCATGGCCATGGCGATGAACATCGATGTGGAAGTGGGCCAGGACAAGCTCAGCTTTGCCGGGTTCGGCCTTACCGCCAACCTGCGGGGGCATGTGCACATTGGCGACAACATGGATACCCGCGGCGAGCTGTGGCTCAACGACGGTCGTTACCGGGCCTATGGCCAGCGCCTGACGGTGCGTCGTGCACGGTTGCTGTTTGCCGGCCCCATCGACCAGCCGTACCTGGATATCGAGGCAGTGCGCCAGACCGACGACGTGATTGCCGGCATCCGCCTCAGTGGCAGCGCCGAGCAACCGGCGACGCAGATCTTCTCCGAACCGGCCATGAGTCAGGAACAGGCCTTGTCCTACCTGGTACTGGGGCGGCCGCTGAGCTCCACCGGTGAAGACAACAACATGCTGGCCCAGGCCGCCCTGGGCCTGGGGTTGATGGGCAGTTCCGAGCTTACCGGCGGCATTGCCAAGAACCTGGGCATCCAGGACTTCCAGCTCGATACCCAGGGCAGTGGCAACAGCACCAGCGTGGTGGCCAGCGGCAATATCTCCGAGAAGCTCAGCCTGCGTTATGGCGTCGGGGTGTTCGAACCTGCCAGCACCATTGCCTTGCGCTACAAACTGAGCAAGAAGGTCTACCTGGAAGCGGCCAGCGGCTTTGCCAGCTCCCTGGACATCTTCTACAAGCGCGACTTCTAAGGCTCGTCGCCAAAGGGGGCATGGCCCCCTTCTTGTCCACACCACCTCTCCCTGATCGAACAAGGCGCCCGCTGGTTTTCAAACCGGCGGCGCTGCGCCGTTGATCAAGCAAATAAAAAGCAAGCTAATCATTGCGTTGACATTGGCTGCCTAGGCAGTAATATCTCGACACACACTCTCTGCCTAGGCAGCTAACTGGTGGTCAGATGAAGCATTTCAAACCCGACGACTTTCACAATTGCCATCTCGGCCTGCTGCTGGGGCGTGCTGCCTTGCTCAAGGACCGGATCATCGACACCCACATGGAGCCCCACGGCATCACAGCCGCGCAGTTCAAGGTGCTGATCATCATGGCCCAGTTCGGCGTCGATACCCCGGCCGAATTGTGCCGCCACCTGTCCCTGGACAGCGGTTCGATGACCCGCATGCTCGACCGCCTGCAGCAGAAGGACTTCCTGGCGCGTCAACGCTCGGAGGACGACCGGCGCCAGGTGCGCCTGGTGCTGACCGAGGAAGGTCGCAAGCTTGCTGATCGGCTGCCTTACATCGGTGCCAATGCAATGAACCAGTTGGCGGGTGCCATCTCTCCTGAGGAGTTGCGCACCCTTGAGCAGATTCTCAAGAAAATTTTGCTGGCTGCCGGTGACCCGATCACCATCCTGCGTTTAGGTGAAAAATGAGCAGTAAAACCTCGCGTACCCGCCTCAGCCTGGTGCTGTTGGCCATGAGTCTGGCCGGCTGTGCCAATTACAGCGGCCTGGATACCTCCGGCGTAAGCCTTGAGGCGAAAAGCCTAGCAGCGGGACAGTCTCTCAACGGTGTGACTTTGTCGCCGGCAGCCTGGCCACAAAGTGACTGGTGGAAAAGCCTGGGCGATACCCAGCTTGACGGGCTGATCCAGGAAGCCCTGCGGGACAGTCCGGACATGCAGATCGCCAGTGCCCGTGCCCATCAGGCCAATGCTGCGGCCTATGCCGCGGATGCCGAGCGGATGCCGACCCTGGATGCTAGTGCCGGTATCAGCCGCTCGCGCCTGGCCCGTGACCAGGACCCGCTGGGGCAGGGCGGGGCCTATTCCACGGTGCGCAATGTTGGCGCCAGCTTCAATTACAACTTCGATCTCTGGGGGGGCCAGCGCGCGGCCTGGGAAGCAGCGCTGGGGCAGGCCCGAGCCGCTGAAGTCGACCGCCAGGCAGCGAGTCTAACCCTGGCCGCCGATGTAGCGCGTGCCTACAGCGACCTGGGGCGTGCGCATATCGTGTACGACCTGGCGAACGAGGACCTCAAGCGTACCCGGCAGATGCTCGACCTGAGTCGCCGTCGCCTGGACTCCGGGATCGACAGTCAGTACCAGTACCAGCAGACCGAAAGTCTGGAGGCCAGCTCCCAGGCCAGCCTGATCGACGCCGAGAAGCAATTGCAGAGCGCGAAGATCGCCTTGGCCGTGTTGCTCGGCAAGGGGCCGGATCGGGCCGATGACATCTCCCGGCCCAAGGTCCTGCAAGCCAGCGCCGTAGCCCTGCCTTCGACGCTGCCCGCTGAACTGCTGGGGCGCCGGCCTGATCTGGTGGCGGCTCGCTGGCGGGTGGAAGCGGCGAGCAAGAACATCGATGCCAGCAAGACCCGTTTCTACCCCAACCTCAACCTCAGTGCGCGAGCGGGCACCGAGGCGTTGCTGGGGGATGCGCTGTTCGGTTCCGCCAGTCGCTTCTTCAGTATCGCGCCGACCGTCTCGCTGCCGATTTTCGACGGCGGGCGGCTGCGGGCTGACCTGGACGCCCGGGATGCCGACTACGACCTGGCAGTCGCGCAATACAACAAGACCCTGGTGGCTGCCCTGGGGGATGTCAGCGACAGCATCTCCCAACTGCGGGAAATCGGACGGCAGATCGTCGCCCAGCAGCACGCCACCGACATCGCTCAGGACTCTTACAACACCGTGGTCCAGCGTTTCGGCTCTGGGATCGGCAACTACCTGGACGTGCTGAGCATTGAGCAGCAACTGCTGCAGGCCCAGCGCCAGCTGGCCACGCTGAATGCTCAGCAGATCGATCTGTCGATTCAATTGATGCAGGCGTTGGGGGGCGGCTTCGGTGCCGAGAACCTGGCTTCGGCCGACCCAGCCCCAGCTCCTCAGACTAAATAATTCGAGGTATTTGTCATGGCCACTGTCGACACTCAAGCAACCGAAAACACCCCGGACGCCGGTAACTCCCGCAAGCGCAAAGTCATGCTCCTGGGGCTGACGGCCATCGTCATTCTCGGCGGTCTGGGCGTGTTCGCCTGGCACGAACTTTATGGGCGCTGGAATGAAAGCACCGACGATGCCTATGTCAACGGCAACGTCGTGGAGATCACCCCGCTGGTCACCGGCACGGTGGTCAGCATCGGCGCCGACGATGGCGATCTGGTGCATGAGGGCCAGGTGCTGATCAACTTCGACCCCAACGATGCCCAGGTCGGCCTGCAAAGTGCCGAGGCCAATCTGGCCCGCACCGTACGCCAGGTGCGCGGCTTGTACAGCAACGTTGATGGCATGCGGGCCCAAGTGGCGGCGCAGAAGGCCGAAGTGCAGAAAGCCCAGGACAACTTCAATCGCCGCAAGAACCTCGCGGCCAGCGGAGCGATTTCCCAGGAGGAACTGTCCCACGCTCGTGATGACCTGACCTCGGCGCAAAATGCCCTGGCCAACGCCCAGCAGCAGCTCAACACCACCAATGCCCTGGTGGACGACACCGTAGTCTCCAATCACCCAGATGTGCAGGCCGCGGCCGCACAGTTGCGCCAGGCCTACCTGAACAACGCCCGCAGCACGCTGATTGCGCCAGTGACCGGTTATGTGGCTAAACGCACCGTGCAACTGGGCCAGCGGGTCCAGCCGGGCACTGCACTGATGGCGGTGATTCCCCTGGACCAGCTGTGGATCGATGCCAACTTCAAGGAAACCCAGCTGCGTGACATGCGCATTGGCCAGCCGGTAGACATCGAGGCCGACATCTATGGCAGCGATGTGAAGTACAGCGGCACCATCGATAGCCTCGGCGCCGGCACCGGTAGCGCCTTTGCCCTGTTGCCGGCGCAGAACGCCACCGGTAACTGGATCAAGATCGTGCAGCGTGTGCCGGTGCGTATCCACATCAATGCCGATGAGCTGGCCAAGCATCCGCTGCGGGTCGGCCTGTCGACCCTGGTGAACGTCAACCTGCGGGATCAGAGCGGCCCGGTACTGGCCCAGCAACCACCGCAAAAGGCTTCCTTCAGCACCAACGTCTATGACCGTCAGTTGGGCGAGGCCGATGCCCTGATCGCCCGTCTGATCCACGACAACAGCGCGACCATCGGCAAGACGGCCCAGCGCTGATTCGCCAATCCGTCAACCCTGGTTTCGTCTAGAGACCAGGGTGCCAGCCCAGTTCCTAAGGATTCGCGATGAGCAATAACGCGTCTTTCACGCCTCCCAGCCTGCTGCTGAGCACCATCGGCCTGTCACTGGCGACCTTCATGCAGGTGCTCGATACCACCATCGCCAACGTGGCGTTGCCGACCATCTCTGGCAACCTCGGGGTGAGTTCGGAGCAGGGCACCTGGGTCATTACCTCGTTCGCCGTGAGCAACGCCATTGCCTTGCCACTGACCGGCTGGCTGAGCCGGCGTTTCGGTGAAGTGAAGCTGTTTATCTGGGCCACCCTGCTGTTTGTGCTGGCCTCGTTTCTCTGCGGTATTTCCACCTCGATGCCCGAGCTCGTTGGCTTTCGGGTGTTGCAAGGGGTGGTAGCAGGTCCCCTGTATCCCATGACCCAGACCCTGCTGATTGCCGTCTACCCGCCCGCGAAGAGGGGGATGGCCCTGGCGCTGCTGGCCATGGTCACGGTGGTGGCGCCGATTGCCGGGCCGATACTCGGTGGCTGGATCACCGACAGCTACAGCTGGCCGTGGATCTTCTTTATCAATGTGCCGATCGGCCTGTTTGCTGCCTGGGTGGTTCAGCAGCAATTGAAGGCGCGACCGGTGGTGACCAGTCGCCAGCCGATGGACTATATCGGCCTGCTGAGCCTGATCGTCGGGGTCGGTGCCTTGCAGATCGTTCTCGACAAGGGCAACGACCTGGACTGGTTCGAGTCCAACTTCATCATCGCCGGCACGCTGATCTCGGTGATTGCCCTGGCGGTGTTCGTGATCTGGGAAATGACGGATCGGCATCCGGTGGTCAACTTGCGGCTGTTCGCCCATCGCAACTTCCGCATCGGCACCATCGTGCTGGTGGGCGGTTACGCCGGGTTCTTCGGGATCAACCTGATCCTGCCGCAATGGTTGCAGACCCAGATGGGCTACACCGCCACTTGGGCCGGTCTGGCCGTGGCACCGATTGGCATTTTGCCGGTGCTGATGTCGCCCTTTGTCGGCAAGTACGCCCACAAGTTCGACCTGCGCCTGCTGGCTGGCCTGGCGTTCCTGGCCATTGGCCTGAGCTGCTTCATGCGTGCCGGATTCACCAATGAGGTGGACTTCCAGCACATCGCCCTGGTGCAGCTGTTCATGGGGATTGGTGTGGCGCTGTTCTTCATGCCGACCCTGAGCATCCTGATGTCCGACCTGCCGCCGCACCAGATCGCCGACGGCGCCGGCCTGGCGACCTTCCTGCGGACGCTGGGGGGGAGCTTTGCGGCGTCGCTGACGACCTGGATCTGGATTCGTCGGGCGGATCAGCACCATGCCTACATGAGCGAAAGCATGAGCATCTTCGATCCGGTCACCCGGGATGCGTTGAACAACCTCGGCGGTGCCAGCACCCAAGCCTACGCGCAGTTGGACCAAGTGCTCACCAGCCAGGCGTACATGCTCTCGACCGTGGACTATTTCACCTTGCTGGGCTGGGGCTTCATGGGCCTGATTCTGTTGGTGTGGTTGGCCAAGCCACCGTTTGCCGCCAAGGCCGGCCCGGCGTCGGCGGGGCATTGATGCCCATTGTCGTATGAGCTGGCTTGCCAGCGAAGGCGTCCGTAAGGGCGATGCAAGGCTTGCTGGCCACTTCGCCGGCAAGCCGGCTCCTACGGTGGGGCATTTGTTGTAGGAGCTGGCTTGCCAGCGAAGGCGTCCGTAAGGGCGATGCAAGGCTTGCTGGCCACTTCGTCGGCAAGCCGGTTCCTACGGTGGGGCATTTGTTGTAGGGGCTACTTGCCAGCGAAGGCGTCTGTTCAGGACGAACCGGGCAACGCCAGCTGCGTGGGTACGAAATCGAACGCAGCCAGTTGGAAACCCTGCTCGTCCACCTGCAATGCCCAGCCCTGTCGATCCCAATCCCCCAGCACGATGCGTTTGGCGGCCTGTTGGCCAATCTGCAACTTGTGAATCGCCGGGCGGTGGGTATGGCCATGAACCAGGGTACCCACTCCATGTTCGCGCATGACCCGCGGTATTTCGTCCGGGGTCACATCGACAATGTCGTTGGCTTTCATGCGCGTCTGGGCGCGGCTTTCGTTGCGCAGCTTGCGCGCCAGCTTGCGCCGGGTGCGCAAGGGCAGATGCCGCAGAATCCACAGGCTCAACGGGTTGCGCAGGTAACGACGCATGCGCATGTAGGCTTCGTCGCGGGTGCACAGGCTGTCGCCGTGCATCAGCAGTACCGGCTCACCGTAGAAGTCGACGACGCTGGGGTCCTTGAGCAGGGTGGCGCCGGCTGCCTTGCAAAAGGCCTGGCCGAGCATGAAGTCGCGATTGCCATGCATCAGGAAGACCTGCGTGCCGCTGTCGCTGAGCTCGCGCAGTGCCTGGCAAATGGAAAGCTGGTAGGGGGTCATGGCATCGTCGCCGATCCATACCTCGAAGAAGTCACCGAGGATGTACAGCGCCTCGGCGGCGCGGGCGCGCCCACCGAGTAAATCCAGAAACGCCCGGGTAATGTCCGGGCGTTCCTCTTCCAGATGCAAATCTGAAATCAGCAGTATCACTCAATGATCTCGGCTTTCTCGATGATCACGTCTTCTGCGGGTACGTCCTGGTGGCCGGATTTCATGGTGGTGGCCACGCCTTTGATCTTGTCGACCACTTCAGTGCCGGCGATCACTTTGCCGAATACTGCGTAGCCCCAGCCTTGAACGGTCTTGCCGCTGTGGTTGAGGAAGCTGTTGTCGGCGACGTTGATGAAGAACTGCGCGGAGGCCGAATGCGGCTCCATGGTACGGGCCATGGCGACGGTGTACTTGTCGTTGGAAAGGCCGTTGTCCGCTTCGTTCTGGATGCTTGGACGCTTGTCTTTCTTTTCTTTCATGCCAGGTTCGAAGCCGCCGCCCTGGATCATGAAGTTACCGATGACGCGGTGAAACACGGTGTTCTCGTAGTGCCCGGCTTTCACGTATTCGACGAAGTTGGCCACGGTCAACGGGGCTTTCTCGGCGTTCAATTCCAGCACGATCTCGCCGTGGTTGGTGGTCAGTTTGACTTGGGTCATGGTCGGTACTCTTTATAAGGAGAAGCGTTTTCAAGAAAATCCTGGGTAGCGGGGCACGCATGCGGTCCGCACCGATTTGGCCATCCTGCAGCCAAGGAGCGCAGTTTAGCGTGACCGCCATGAATTTCGAGGCTGTTTTTTCACTTGCACGCTATTAATAGCCGCAGTTTTAAAGCTGCGCTCTGTCAGGCACTTGACAGCATCGGCTATGATACTCGTTTTGATTTATCAGGCCGCACCCGGCCGCGCACTTGTACGTTCAAGGATCCTATGAGCAAGCCCACTGTCGACCCTACCTCGAATTCCAAGACTGGACCGGCCGTACCGGTCAACTTCCTGCGCCCGATCATCCAGGCGGACCTGGACTCGGGTAAGCACACACAGATCGTGACCCGCTTCCCTCCGGAGCCCAACGGTTACCTGCACATCGGTCACGCCAAGTCGATCTGCGTGAATTTCGGCCTGGCTCAGGAGTTCGGTGGTGTCACCCACCTGCGCTTTGACGACACCAACCCGGCCAAGGAAGACCAGGAGTACATCGACGCCATCGAAAGCGACGTCAAGTGGCTGGGCTTTGAGTGGTCCGGTGAAGTGCGCTATGCCTCGCAATATTTCGACCAATTGCACGACTGGGCCGTGGAACTGATCAAGGCAGGCAAGGCCTACGTCTGCGACCTGACTCCCGAGCAAGCCAGGGAGTACCGCGGTAGCCTCACCGAAGCGGGCAAGAACAGCCCGTTCCGCGAGCGTTCGGTTGAAGAGAACCTGGACTGGTTCGCCCGCATGCGTGCCGGCGAATTCCCAGACGGTGCACGGGTGCTGCGGGCCAAGATCGACATGGCCTCGCCGAACATGAACCTGCGCGACCCGATCATGTATCGCATCCGCCATGCCCATCACCACCAGACCGGTGACAAGTGGTGCATCTACCCCAACTACGACTTCACCCACGGTCAGTCGGACGCCATCGAAGGCATCACCCATTCGATCTGCACCCTGGAATTCGAAAGCCACCGTCCGCTGTACGAATGGTTCCTCGAGCACTTGCCGGTGCCGGCGCACCCGCGTCAGTACGAATTCAGCCGCCTGAACCTGAACTACACCATCACCAGCAAGCGCAAGCTCAAGCAACTGGTGGACGAGCAGCACGTGAATGGTTGGGACGACCCGCGCATGTCGACCCTGTCGGGCTTCCGCCGCCGTGGCTACACCCCGGCATCGATCCGCAATTTCTGCGAGATGGTTGGCACCAACCGCTCTGACGGCGTGGTCGACTACGGCATGCTGGAATTCAGCATCCGCCAGGACCTCGACGCGAATGCCCCGCGCGCCATGTGCGTGCTGCGTCCGTTGAAAGTCGTGATCACCAACTACCCGGAAGACCAGATCGAGAACCTCGAACTGCCGCGTCATCCGCAGAAAGAAGAACTGGGCGTGCGCAAGCTGCCGTTCGCCCGTGAAATCTACATCGACCGTGATGACTTCATGGAAGAGCCGCCGAAGGGCTACAAGCGCCTGGAGCCGGCCGGCGAAGTGCGGCTGCGCGGCAGCTACGTGATCCGTGCTGACGAAGCGATCAAGGATGCCGAGGGCAATATCGTCGAGCTGCGTTGCTCCTACGATCCGGACACCCTGGGCAAGAACCCTGAAGGCCGTAAGGTCAAGGGCGTGATCCACTGGGTGCCGGCTGCCGCCAGCGTCGAGTGCGAAGTGCGCCTGTACGATCGTCTGTTCCGTTCTCCGAACCCGGAGAAGGCCGAGGACAGCGCGAGTTTCCTGGACAACATCAACCCTGACTCCCTGCAAGTGCTCACTGGTTGTCGTGCCGAACCCTCGCTGGGCAACGCACAGCCGGAAGACCGTTTCCAGTTCGAGCGCGAAGGCTACTTCTGCGCGGATATCAAGGACTCGAAACCTGGTGCTCCGGTATTCAACCGTACCGTGACCCTGCGCGACTCCTGGGGTCAGTGATTCAGTCAAGGAACTAACGTGCTAACGATCTACAACACGCTCACCAAGAGCAAAGAAGTCTTCAAGCCTTTGGATGGCAACAAGGTGCGCATGTACGTGTGCGGCATGACCGTGTACGACTACTGCCACCTTGGGCACGGCCGCAGCATGGTGGCCTTCGACCTGATTACCCGCTGGCTGCGTTTCAGCGGTTATGACCTGACGTACGTGCGCAACATCACCGATATCGATGACAAGATCATCAATCGTGCCAATGAGAACGGTGAGTCCTTCGAGGCCTTGACCGAGCGTATGATCGCGGCGATGCACGAGGACGAGGCGCGGCTGAATATCCGCAAGCCGGACATGGAGCCGCGGGCCACCGACCATATCCCTGGCATGCACGCGATGATCCAGACCCTGATCGACAAGGGTTATGCCTACGCTCCGGGCAATGGCGACGTGTACTACCGCGTCGGTAAGTTCATGGGTTATGGCAAGCTGTCGCGCAAGAAGATCGAAGACCTGCGCATCGGTGCGCGGATCGAAGTGGATGAGTCGAAGCAGGATCCGCTGGACTTCGTGCTGTGGAAAGCCGCCAAGCCGGGCGAGCCGAGCTGGGAGTCGCCGTGGGGGGCTGGTCGTCCGGGCTGGCATATCGAGTGCTCGGTGATGTCCACCTGCTGCCTGGGTGAGACCTTCGACATTCATGGCGGTGGCAGCGATCTGGAGTTCCCGCACCACGAGAACGAGATTGCCCAGAGCGAGGCGGCGACCGGCAAGACCTACGCCAATGCCTGGATGCACTGCGGCATGATCCGCATCAATGGCGAGAAGATGTCCAAGTCCTTGAACAACTTCTTCACCATTCGCGACGTGCTCGACAAGTACCATCCGGAAGTGGTGCGTTACCTGCTGGTGGCCAGCCACTACCGCAGCGCCATCAACTACTCGGAAGACAATCTCAAGGACGCCAAGGGCGCGCTGGAGCGTTTCTATCACGCGCTCAAGGGCCTGCCAAAGGTCGCTCCGGCCGGTGGCGAAGCCTTCGTCGAACGTTTCACCCAGGTGATGAACGACGACTTCGGTACTCCGGAAGCCTGTGCCGTACTGTTCGAGATGGTGCGTGAGATCAACCGCCTGCGTGAGAGCGATATCGATGCGGCGGCGGGTCTGGCAGCGCGTCTGAAAGAGCTGGCCAGCGTGCTGGGCGTGCTGCAACTGGAAGCCGATGACTTCCTGCAGGCCGGTGCCGAAGGTCGGGTCGATGGGGCACAGGTCGAGGCGCTGATCCAGGCCCGTCTGGCAGCCCGTGCCAACAAGGATTGGGCTGAGTCCGACCGTATTCGCGATCAGATCACCGCCATGGGCGTGATTCTGGAAGACGGCAAGGGCGGTACGACCTGGCGCCTGGCTGACTAAGCTGGCGTTTGCTGCAACAAGAAACCCGCCTGGTGCGGGTTTTTTGTTGCCCTTCGAACAGTGCCGGATCAGGCCAGCGAGGCGAGGCGCTCCACTGTGTCCGGGTAGCGTTCCACCAGGCGCATCAAGGTCGTGGCCTGGGCGTTGGGGGTGGCGCGGCCTTGTTCCCAGTTTTCCAGGGTACGGGTGTTGGTGCGCAGGTACATGGCGAATACTGAACGCGAGAGGTTGAGTTGCTGGCGGATGTTCATCACCTCGGTAGCAGTGATGGGGGGCAGTTTGTCCAGCTTCACTTTATGGCTGCGCAGGGTGATCTTGCCCTGGCGCTCCTGGGTGAGGGCGTCGATGCCTTCTACCAGTTCGGAAAAGATGTCACGTTTGGTCATGTCTTCTGGCCTCGATTTCACGTTCCAGCAGTTGTTTGAGCTGTTGTCGCTGCTGCGGTAGCAGGTCGTCCATCTGCTCCTTGTCGAACAGGGTGAAGAGCCAGAACTGCGCCCCTCCGGACCACCAGTAATAAATCACTCTCAGCCCGCCACGCCTGCCCTTGTTGCCTCGCTCATCGACGAAACGCATCTTGCGCAAGCCGCCAGTGCACTGAATCAGAACCCCCGCGTGCGGGTGGCGCAGCAACTCGATCTGCAGTTCGCAGAACAACTCGTCGTCAAGGAAGTCCTTTCGGTATCGTGCAAATGCCGGTAGTTCAATAAACAGAGCATTCATTTCATACGCTTCCTGCGTATAGACTGGATGACGCTGCAGCTTTGGTCAAGGCCCGCTGAGCGCCGCGTTTGATCTGGCAACAGTCTATGCCTGCGGCATTGGGCTGAATGTCGGAGCGAGCCGACGTGACAGGAAGGGCGATTCCGAGTTTCGCTGGGAATAGGGGAGGGCAGGGCCCTGAAATGCAAAACGGCACCCGAAGGTGCCGTTCTGTTTGTTGCGTTGAAACCTAAGCGATCAACCCGCCAGGCCGGAGTGCTGGACCAGGGTCAGCAGCGGCTGTGGGTATACGCCGAGGAAGAACGCCAGGACCGCGATGGCCAGCAGCATGACGCCACCGGCTTTCTGTTCCCAGTGCAGTTGGGCATCTACGCGACGCAGGTTCGGCTCGATCAGGTACAGGGTGACCATCACTCGCAGGTAGTAGAAGACGCCGATGGCGCTGCCCATGACCAGGGAACCGACCAGCCACCATTGGTGCGCTTCGACACCGGTAGCGATGATGTAGAACTTGCCGATGAAGCCCGCGGTCAGCGGGATACCGGCCAGGGACAGCATCATCACGGTGAGGACGGCGGTCAGGTACGGACGGCGCCAGAACAGGCCACGGTACTCGTACAGGGCGTCGGCATCACGGCCTTTGTACGGCGAGGACATCAGGGTGATCACACCGAAGGCACCGAGGCTGGTGATCACGTAGGTGACCAGGTACACGCCGATGGCTTCCATGGCCAGGCCCTTGCTCGCCACCAGGGCGATCAGCAGGTAACCGAAGTGGGCGATGGACGAGTAACCCAGCAGACGCTTGAGGTTGCTCTGGGTCAGCGCCAACAGGTTGCCCACCAGGATCGAGGCGATGGCGATCACGGTCAGCACGTTGCTCAGGACACCGCTGCTGGCCACTGGCGAGAGCTGGAACAGACGCACCAGTACCGCGAACACCGCCACCTTGCTGGCGGTGGCCAGGAAGGCGGCGACCGGGGCCGGGGCGCCTTCGTAGACGTCCGGAGTCCACAGGTGGAAAGGCACCAGCGACAGTTTGAAGGCCAGGCCGATCAGCATCATGCCCAGGCCCAGTTGCGCCAGCGGGCTTGGCAGCCCAGTGGCGGCCAGGGCTTGACCGATGCCGCTGAAGCTCAGGCTGCCGGCTTCTGCGTAGAGCAAGGCCATGCCGAACAACAGGAAGCCCGAACCGGCGGCCGACAGCACCATGTACTTGATGCCGGCTTCCAGGGAGCGCTTGTTGAAGAAGGCATAGGCCACCAGGCCGTAGACCGGTACCGAGAGCAGCTCCAGGCCGATGAACAGGCCGGCCAGGTTCTGCGCGCTGACCAGTACCAGGCCACCGGCGGCGGCCAGCAGGATCAGCAGGTACAGCTCTTCACGGTTGCCCGGGTAGCCGCTGCTGCCGTCGCCCAGGTAGGCGTGGGCCAGGGTGACGCAGGCCAAGGTGGCCACCAGGATCAGGGCCATGTAGAGGCAGGCGAACTGGTCGATCTGCAACAGCGGGGTGACCGCCAGGGGTGCCACTTTCAGCACCGGGAAGATCGACAGCAATGCCAGGTTCAGACCGGCCACCGACAGCAGGAAGGTCTGGGCGTGGTTGCGCCGCCAGGCGATCGCCAACATCACCACCACAAGGGTGGCGCTGGTGATCAGCAGCGGCGCCAGGGCTATAAAGTGTTGAATCGTAAAGTCCATAGCGCTCTTACCGGGCCGAAGCGAGTTGAGTGAAGGCGGTGCTGAGCCATTGCTGCACGCCATGCATGGTGGCGGCAGAGGTATCGAGGAACGGTTGCGGGTACACGCCGATGTAGATCAGCAGGACCGCCAGTCCCAGCACCATGATCAGTTCGCGAGCATCCATGCCGTGCAGCACCGCGTCCGATTTGGACGGGCCGAAGTAGGCACGGTGGATCATGATTAGCGAGTAGACCGAGCCGAACACCAGGCCGGACGTCGCGATCGCGGTGATCCATGGCGCACTGACGAAGGTGCCGATCAGGATCAGGAACTCGCCGACGAAGTTACCGGTGCCCGGCAGGCCCAGAGAAGCGGCTGCAAAGAACAGGCTGATGGCCGGCAGGTAGGCGATACGCGACCACAGGCCGCCCATTTCACGCATGTCGCGGGTATGGGTGCGCTCGTACAGCTGGCCGCTGAGGATAAACAGCGCGGCTGCCGAAACACCGTGGGCCAGCATCTGGATCACCGCGCCCTGCAGGGCCTGCTGGCTGCCGGAGTAGATCCCGATCAGCACGAAGCCCATGTGGGAAACGCTGGAGAAAGCGATCAGACGCTTGATGTCGGTCTGGGCGAAGGCCAGGAAGGCGCCGTAGAAGATGCCGATCAGACCCAGGGTCATGGCGATCGGTGCGAACTCTGCCGAGGCGTTGGGGAACAGTGGCAGGGCGAAACGCAGCAGGCCGTAGGCCGCCGTCTTCAACAGGATGCCCGCCAGGTCCACGGAACCGGCGGTCGGTGCCTGGGCGTGAGCGTCAGGCAGCCAGGAGTGGAACGGCACCACCGGCAGCTTCACCGCGAAGGCGATGAAGAAGCCGAGCATCAGGATGTACTCGGTGGCGGTGGACATCTTGGTCTTCAGCAACTGGGCGTAATCGAAGGTGATCACCCCGGTGTTGTTGAAGTTGACCAGCACCAGACCCAGGATCGCCACCAGCATGATCAGGCCGGAAGCCTGAGTGAAGATGAAGAACTTGGTTGCTGCGTAAATCCGGGTTTTCTTGCCGTCTGCCGAGCTGTGACCCCAGAGCGCGATGAGGAAGTACATCGGCACCAGCATCATTTCCCAGAAGAAGAAGAACATGAACAGGTCCAGCGCCAGGAACACGCCGACCACACCGCCCAGGATCCACATCAGGTTCAGGTGGAAGAAGCCCACGTGACGCTGAATCTCTTTCCAGGAGCAGAGTACCGAGAGGATACCCAGCAGGCCGGTCAGCAGGATCATCAACAGCGACAGGCCGTCCAGCGCCAGGTGCACGTTGATGCCGAAGCGCTCGATCCACACATGCTTGAACTCGATGGCCCAAGTTGGATCGGCGCCAGGCGCCGGAGCAAATGAATAGTTACCGTGGGCCCACAGCCAGAGGCCGAGAGCGAGTTCCAGGGTCATGGTCAACAGCGCAATCCAGCGGGGGAGGGTGGCGCCGAAGCGCTCACCCAGCCAGCACAGCAGGCCGCCGATGAAGGGGATCAGGATTAGCCAAGGCAGAATCATGACGGGCTCAATTCCTTTCGCAAGTTCGCAAGGTTCATATCAGACCGCTACCAGCACAATGGCGCCGATGACCAGCACGGCACCGGCTGCCATCGAGGCGGCGTACCAACGCAGTTGACCGGTCTCGGTACGGCTCAGGGAGTTGTGACCCCCTTTGGCCATACGCGGGATCAAACCGATGGTTTGATCGAGCGGGTCCTTGCGCAGTACATGGCTGATGGCCAGGTATGGCTTGACGAACAGTTTGTCGTAGATCCAGTCGAAGCCCCAGGCGGCGAACCACCAGGCCGAGAGCAGACGCCCGATGCCGCTGTTGGCGATGGCGGTCACAACGCGACGCTTGCCAAGGAACAACAGGGCGGCCAGCAGGATACCGGCCAGGGCGATGGCGCCCGAGGCGATTTCCAGGCTGTGCTTGGCTTCGCCACCGGCATGACCGGCGCTCAGCGGCAGTACACCATGCAGGGGCGGAGTGATCATCGCGCCGATCCCGGTGGACAGCACGATCAGCACCACCAGCGGCAGCCAGTGGGAGATACCGTGGCCGGCGTGGGCTTCGGTCTTGGCCTCACCGTGGAAGGTGATGAAGATCAGGCGGAAGGTGTACAGCGAGGTCATGAACGCACCCACCAGACCGGCGTACAGCAGGCCATGGTTGCCACTGGCGAAGGCTTCCCAGAGGATCTCGTCCTTGGAGTAGAAGCCCGCGGTCACCAGAGGCAGGGCCGCCAGGGCGGCGCCACCGACGATGAAGCTGGCGTAGGCCAGAGGCAGTTTCTTCCACAGGCCGCCCATCTTGAAGATGTTCTGCTCGTGGTGGCAGGCAACGATCACCGCACCGGAAGCAAGGAACAGCAGGGCCTTGAAGAAGGCGTGGGTCATCAGGTGGAAGATCGCGCCGTCCCAGGCGCCAACGCCCAGGGCCAGGAACATGTAGCCGATCTGGCTCATGGTGGAGTAGGCGAGGATCCGCTTGATGTCGGTCTGCACCAGCGCGGCGAAGCCGGCCAGTACCAGGGTCACGCCGCCCACCAGGCCTACCAGGTGCAGGACTTCCGGCGCCAGGGTGAACAGACCGTGGGTACGGGCGATCAGGTAGACGCCGGCGGTGACCATGGTCGCGGCGTGGATCAGTGCCGAAACCGGGGTCGGGCCGGCCATCGCGTCCGCCAGCCAGGTCTGCAGCGGCAGTTGCGCGGATTTACCCACGGCGCCGCCCAGCAGCATCAGGGTCGCCAGGGTGATCCAGAAGTCGCCGGCCTGGAATTTCTGCGGTGCCAGCACCAGCAGTTCCTGGACGTTCAGCGTGCCCACCTGTTGGAACAGAATGAACAGGCCGATGGCCATGAACACGTCGCCGATACGGGTGACGATAAAGGCCTTGAGTGCGGCGTTACCGTTGTTGCGGTTGCTGTAGTAGAAACCGATCAACAGGTAGGAGCACAGGCCCACGCCTTCCCAGCCGAAGTACAGGAACAACAGGTTATCGCCCAGCACCAGGAACAGCATGCTGGCGATAAACAGGTTGGTGTAGGCGAAGAAGCGCGAGTAGCCGGCTTCACCGCGCATGTACCAGGACGCGAACAGGTGGATCAAAAAGCCCACGCCCACCACCACACCCAGCATGGTCACGGACAGACCATCCAGGTACAGGGCGAAGTTCGGCGCGAAACCGTCCACCGACATCCACTGCCACAGCACCTGGGTGTAGTGACCACCCTCGGGCGGCGCGACGTTGAATTGCCAGATCACGTAGGCGGCCACGATGGCCGAAAGGCCAATGGAGCCGACGCCGATCAGGGCCGAGAGGTTTTCCGAGAGGCGTCCCCGGGAGAACGACAGCAACAGGAAACCGATCAGGGGGAATACGAAAGTCAGAAAGAGAAGGTTCATCCGCGCATCTCGCTGGCTGCATCGATATCGAGAGTGTGGAAGCGGCGGTACAGCTGCAGCAGGATCGCCAGGCCAATACTGGCCTCGGCGGCTGCCAGGCTGATCACCAGGATGAACATCACTTGTCCATCCGGTTGCGCCCAGCGGGCGCCCGCAACGATGAAGGCCAGTGCCGAGGCGTTCATCATCACTTCCAGGCTCATCAACACGAAGAGGATGTTACGGCGGACCATCAGGCCGACCAGACCGAGGCAGAACAGGATGCCGGCAACTGCCAGGCCATGTTCCATCGGGATAGTACCGAGAGGGATAGTAGGCATCGTGTTACTCCTTCGCCTCGTTGCGGCCCAAGTGGAACGCCGTGACGGCTGCGGCGAGCAGCAGCATCGAGGCGAGTTCGACCACCAGCAGGTAAGGGCCGAACAGGCTGATGCCCACGGCCTTGGCGTCGACGGTGGTTTGACCGATACCGGCACCGCTCTGGTGGCTGAACAATACGTACAGCAGTTCAGCCAGCAGCAGGGCGGCGAGAATCACCGGGCCGATCCAGATGCCGGGCGTGAGCCAGATGCGCTCCTGCTGAGCCGCGGCCGGGCCGAGGTTGAGCATCATCACCACGAACACGAACAGCACCATGATGGCGCCGGCGTAGGCGATCACTTCCAGGGCACCAGCGAACGGTGCGCCGAGGCTGAAGAAGGTCATGGCCACGGCGATCAACGAAATGATCAGGTAGAGCAGGGCGTGCACAGGGTTGGTGTTGGTGACCACGCGCAGCGTGGAAACAACGGCAACACCTGATGCGAAATAGAAAGCGAATTCCATCGTTCTTCCTTAAGGCAGCAAGCTCTTCACGTTGATCGGCTCGGCTTCATTCTGCGCGGAGCCTTTTGGCTTACCGGCAATGGCCATACCTGCAACACGATAGAAGTTGTAGTCAGGGTTCTTTCCGGGACCGGAGATCAAGAGATCCTCTTTCTCGTAAACCAGGTCCTGACGTTTGAACTCGGCCATCTCGAAATCCGGTGTCAGCTGGATTGCGGTGGTCGGACAGGCTTCCTCGCAGAGGCCGCAGAAAATGCAGCGCGAGAAGTTGATGCGGAAGAAGTCCGGGTACCAGCGACCGTCTTCGGTTTCAGCTTTCTGCAGCGAGATGCAACCCACAGGGCAGGCCACGGCGCACAGGTTGCAGGCTACGCAACGCTCTTCGCCATCGGGGTCGCGAGTCAGGACGATACGGCCACGGTAGCGTGGCGGCAGGTACACCGGCTCTTCGGGGTATTGCAGGGTGTCGCGTTTGCGAAAGCCGTGACCGAACACCATCACCAGGCTGCGCAACTGGGTACCAGTACCCTTAACGATGTCGCCAATATATTTGAACATGGGTCAAATCCTCACTGAACCGCGCCCGCAGGCGTGTTCAACAACACAAGCGCAGCGGTCACCAGCAAATTGATCAGGGTCAGCGGCAGGCAGAATTTCCAGCTGAAGTCCATCACCTGGTCATAACGCGGGCGCGGGATAGAGGCGCGCAGCAGGATGAACAGCATGATGAAGAACGCGGTCTTCAAGGCGAACCAGACGAAGGACAGTTGCGGCAGGATGCCGAACGGACCGTGCCAGCCACCGAAGAACAGGGTGACCAACAGTGCCGAGATCAAGATGATGCCGATGTACTCACCAACGAAGAACATGCCCCATTTCATGCCGGCGTATTCAATGTGGTAACCGTCGGCCAGTTCCTGCTCCGCTTCCGGCTGGTCGAAGGGGTGACGGTGAGTCACGGCCACGCCAGCGATGAAGAAGGTACAGAAGCCGAAGAACTGCGGAATGATGAACCACAGGTTCTGCGCCTGGTACTCGACGATGTCGCGCATGTTGAAGGAACCGACCTGAGCCACGATGCCCATCAGCGCCAGGCCCATGAACACTTCGTAGGACACGGTCTGGGCCGAAGCCCGCAAGCTGCCCAGCAGGGCGAACTTGTTGTTACTCGACCAGCCGGCGAACAGCACCGCGTAGACCGACAGGCCCGCCATGGCGAAGAAGAACAGCAGGCCGATGTTCAGGTCCGCGACGCCCCAGGTCGGGGTGATCGGGATGATCGCGAAGGCGATCAGCAGGGCGGACATGGCGACCACCGGTGCCAGGGTGAAGATCACCTTGTCGGCAAACGGCGGGGTCCAGTCTTCCTTGAAGAACATCTTCAGCATGTCGGCGGCGATCTGGAACATGCCGAACGGGCCAACGCGGTTCGGACCGTAACGGTCCTGCCACCAGCCCAGCAGGCGACGTTCGACGAAGCTCAGCAGCGCACCGGCGATTACCACCGCCAGCAGGATCACGACGGCCTTGACGACCGTCAGGATCACGTCGATCACTTCAGGGGTAAACCAACTCATTGCGCCGCCTCCTGCAGACCGTCAACGGATTTGCCAAAGAACGCCGGAGGAATCCCCGCCAGACCGGCAGGCAGGCCCACCAGGCCAGCACCCAGCTCTTCGTTGATGCGCAGTGGCAGACGCAGGGTCTGGCCGGCTACGTTCACTGCGAGCAGGGCACCGTCGTTGACACCAAGGCGATCGGCTTCGGACTTGGCCAGGGCCACGTAGGCCGCCGGAATGCGTTCCTGTACTGGAGCGGCTTTCGAAGAGTTCTCTTCGCTGCCGAACAGGTGATAGAACGGCACCGCTTGCCAGGTGCCCTGAGCCGGAGAGAAGGCCCGCGGTACGCTGGAGAACCAGTTGAGACGGTCGCCCTGGCTTTCGATCAGGCGAGTACCCGGATCACCCGCACGCAGATGGCCGCCGACTTCGTCCTGGAACTTGTTCCAGGCTTGCGGCGAGTTCCAGCCCGGCGACCAGGCGAACGGCACTTGCGAGCGCGGTTCGGCGGAGCCCGAGTAACCTTCCATGGAGTAGGCGAAGGCGGTATCCGGGTCTTGCGGGGTGCGCGGTTCATGCACGCTCTGGTTGGCGCGCATGGCGGTACGGCCGCTGTAGCGCAGCGGTTCGCGGGCCAGTTTCAGGCCTTTGATACGGAACGCTGCGGAAGGTGCCGCGTCGATGATGGAAGCCAGTTGCGGGGTGCTCGCGGCGCAGGCAGCGGTCACGTGGTCCAGCTGGGTCCAGTCCACCGGCTTGTTCAGCAGAGTGCTGCGCAGGGCATGCAGCCAGCGCCAGCCTTCGTGGACCATGATGCTGGCGTCCAGGTAGGTCGGATCGAAGACCTGGAAGAAGCGCTGGGCGCGGCCTTCCTGGCTGACCAGGGTGCCATCGCCTTCGGCGAAGCTGGCCGCCGACAGCACCAAGTGTGCACGCTCAAGGGTGGCGGTCTGTTGATGATCGGCAACGATCACCACCTTCGCCGCGTTCAGTGCGGCATCCACTTTGGCTGCGTCGGTGCGGGTGTACAGGTCGTTTTCCAGCACCACGATGGCGTCGGCCTTACCGTCGATCACCGTCTGCAGGGCCGCGTCCACGGATTCGCCACCGAGCATGGCCAGGCCGAGGCTGTTGGCCTCTGGCACGATCAGGCTGATGGAGCCGGCTTTCTCGCGCAGCTTCAAGGCTTTGGCGATGTTCGCCGCAGCTTCGATCAGTGCCTTGGAGCCCAGGGAGGTACCGGAAATGATCAGTGGACGCTTGGCCGCCAGCAGAGCGTCGGCAATGCGCTTGGCCAGCTCCAGGGCTTCGCTGTCCAGGCCTTCCACGGCAGGGGCGCTGGCGTCGATGGCGTGGGCCACGGCGAAACCGATGCGCGCCAGGTCGTCTGGAGCGGCGTGTACACACTCCTCGGCCACGTCGTCGAGCTTGGTTTCAGCCAGGCTGGCGATGAACAGCGGGTTCAGCGCGTGCTGACCGATGTTCTTCACGGCGGCGTCGAGCCAAGGCTGGACGCGCATGGCGTCGGCCATTTCCTCGGCCTTGCCCTTGACCGACTGGCGCAGGGCCAGGGCCATGCGTGCGGCGGTTTGGGTCAGGTCTTCGCCAAGGACGAAGATGGCATCGTGGTCTTCGATCTCGCGCATGTTCGGAACCGGCAGCGGACTGTCGTTCAGAACCTGCAGAACCAGGCGGATGCGCTCCAGTTCGGAAGCTTCGATACCGCTGTAGAAGTGCTCGGCACCGACCAGCTCACGCAGGGCGTAGTTGCTTTCCAGGCTGGCGCGAGGCGAGCCGATACCGACGATGTTGCGACCGCGCAGCAGGTCGGCCGCCTGGTCCAGCGCCTGGTCCAGAGTCAGCTGGGTGCCATCGGCCAGGCGTGGCTGGCGCGGACGGTCCTTGCGGTTGACGTAGCCGTAGCCAAAACGGCCACGGTCGCAGAGGAAATACTGGTTCACCGAACCGTTGTAGCGGTTCTCGATGCGCCGCAGCTCGCCGTAGCGCTCGCCCGGGGAGATGTTGCAACCGCTGGAGCAGCCATGGCAGATGCTCGGCGAGAACTGCATGTCCCATTTGCGGTTGTAGCGCTCGGAGTGAGTCTTGTCGGTGAACACACCGGTCGGGCAGACCTCGGTGAGGTTGCCGGAGAACTCGCTTTCCAGGGTGCCGTCTTCAACGCGACCGAAGTACACGTTGTCGTGGGCGCCGTAGACGCCCAGGTCGGTGCCGCCGGCGTAGTCCTTGTAGAAGCGCACGCAGCGATAGCAGGCGATGCAGCGGTTCATTTCGTGGGAAATGAACGGGCCGAGGTCCTGGTTCTGGTGGGTGCGCTTGGTGAAGCGATAACGGCGCTCGTTGTGGCCGGTCATCACCGTCATGTCTTGCAGGTGGCAGTGACCGCCTTCCTCACAGACCGGGCAGTCGTGGGGGTGGTTGGTCATCAGCCACTCGACAACACTGGCGCGGAAGGCCTTGGATTCTTCATCGTCGATGGAGATCCAGGTGTTGTCAGTGGCTGGGGTCATGCAGGACATGACGATACGACCACGGGTGTCGTTCTCGTCGGTGTACTGCTTGACCGCGCACTGGCGACAGGCACCGACGCTACCGAGAGCGGGGTGCCAGCAGAAATAAGGGATGTCGAGGCCTAGTGACAGACAAGCCTGTAACAGGTTGTCCGCCCCATCGACTTCGAGCGCTTTGCCGTCTACGTGGATAGTGGCCATGGTTCAAAGTTCTTCGTTGGCCCGGTGTCAGCGGGCGTGGCTAATGGAATCTTGTTATGCGTGCGAATCAACACAGCCGTTCACGGCGTCATCGCACGTCGAGCGCAGGGCATGGACCCTGCGCCCTCATCTAAGCGTTACGCGCCGACTACGATCGGTCGGGCCAGAGGCGGGACGGCGGCGCTGGTGGGCGCGATGCCGGCTTCGAACTCTGGACGGAAATACTTGATGGCACTGCCCAACGGCTCCACGGCACCCGGTGCGTGAGCACAGAAGGTCTTGCCTGGGCCGAGGAACCCCACCAGACCCAGCAGGGTCTCGATGTCGCCTTGCTGGCCCTGGCCGTTCTCCAGAGCCATCAGCAGTTTGACGCTCCATGGCAGGCCATCACGGCAAGGGGTGCAGAAGCCGCAGGATTCACGGGCGAAGAACTGCTCCATGTTGCGCAACAGCGACACCATGTTGATGCTGTCGTCCACCGCCATGGCCAGGCCGGTACCCATGCGGGTGCCCACTTTGGCGATGCCGCCGGCATACATTTGCGCATCCAGGTGTTCTGGCAACAGGAAGCCGGTACCGGCGCCGCCTGGCTGCCAGCACTTGAGCTTGAAGCCGTCGCGCATGCCGCCGGCGTAGTCTTCGAACAGCTCGCGTGCGGTCACGCCGAAGGGCAGCTCCCACAGGCCAGGGTTCTTCACTTTGCCGGAGAAGCCCATCAGCTTGGTGCCGTGGTCTTCGCTGCCTTCGCGGGCCAGGGATTTGTACCACTCCACACCGTCGCCGATGATCGCCGGCACGTTGCACAGGGTCTCGACGTTGTTCACGCACGTCGGCTTGCCCCACACGCCTACGGCCGCAGGGAAGGGCGGCTTGGAGCGTGGGTTGGCGCGACGGCCTTCCAGGGAGTTGATCAGTGCGGTTTCTTCACCGCAGATGTAACGCCCGGCGCCGGTGTGGACGAACAGCTCGAAATCGAAACCGCTGCCCAGGATGTTCTTGCCCAACAGGCCTGCGGCCTTGGCTTCTTCCACGGCACGCCGCAGGTGCTTGGCGGCGGTGGTGTATTCGCCGCGCAGGAAGATGTAGCCGCGGTAGGTCTTCAGTGCACGGGCACTGATCAGCATGCCTTCGATCAGCAGATGGGGCAGTTGCTCCATCAGCATGCGGTCCTTCCAGGTGTTGGGTTCCATTTCGTCCGCGTTGCACAGCAGGTAGCGGATGTTCATGGACTCGTCTTTGGGCATCAGGCCCCACTTCACGCCGGTGGGGAAGCCCGCACCGCCGCGGCCCTTGAGGCCGGCATCCTTGACGGTCTGGACGATGTCGTCCTGGGACAGGTCAGCGAAAGCCTTGCGGGCCGCCGCGTAGCCGTTCTTGGCCTGGTACTCGTCGAACCATACAGGCTCGCCGTCGTCACGCAGACGCCAGGTCAGGGGGTGGGTTTCTGCGGTACGCGCAATGCGGTTCGCAGGGCCGAAAGAGGTCAGGGTCATACGTAGCCCTCCAACAGTTTGGCCACGCCAGCAGGCTGTACGTCGCCGAAAGTGTCGTCGTCGATCATCAGCGCCGGGGCCTTGTCGCAGTTGCCCAGGCAGCACACCGGCAGCAGGGTGAAGCGGCCGTCGGCGGTAGTCTGGCCGAGGCCGATGCCCAGCTCGCTCTGAATCTGGCTGACCACGGACTCGTGGCCGCCGATGTAGCAGACCATGCTGTCGCAGACGCGAATGATGTGGCGGCCCACTGGCTGACGGAAGATCTGGCTGTAGAACGTCGCCACGCCTTCAACGTCGCTGGCGGGAATGCCAAGGATCTCGCCGATGGCGTAGACGGCGCCGTCCGGCACCCAGCCACGTTCCTTCTGGACGATCTTCAGGGCTTCGATCGACGCCGCGCGCGGGTCTTCGTAGTGATGCATCTCGTGCTCGATGGCCGAGCGCTCGGTTTCGCTCAGGGCGAAACGGTCTGTCTGGATAAGCGTGCTGTTCATGCTTAGCGGTCCACGTCGGCCATAACGAAGTCGATACTACCCAGGTACGCGATCAAGTCCGCGACCATGCTGCCGCGGATCACCGAAGGGATCTGCTGCAGGTGGGCGAAGCTTGGGGTGCGAATCCGGGTGCGGTAGCTCATGGTGCCGCCATCGCTCGTCAGGTAATAACTGTTGATGCCCTTGGTCGCTTCGATCATCTGGAAGGATTCGTTGGCCGGCATCACCGGGCCCCACGAAACCTGCAGGAAGTGCGTGATCAAGGTTTCGATGTGCTGCAGGGTGCGCTCTTTCGGCGGCGGCGTGGTCAGCGGGTGATCCGCCTTGTACGGGCCTTCCGGCATATTGCGCAGGCACTGGTCGATGATCTTGATGCTCTGGCGCATCTCCTCGACGCGAACCATGCAGCGGTCGTAGGCGTCACCGTTGGCCGCCAGTGGAACTTCGAACTCGAAGTTCTCGTAGCCGGAGTACGGACGAGCCTTGCGCAGGTCGAAATCGCAGCCGGTGGAACGCAGGCCGGCACCGGTGACGCCCCATTCCAGGGCTTCCTTGGTGTTGTAGGCGGCAACGCCGATGGTCCGACCCTTGAGGATGCTGTTCTGCAGGGCGGCCTTGGTGTATTCGTCGAGGCGCTTGGGCAGCCATTCAACGAAGTCCTTGACCAGCTTTTCCCAGCCGCGGGGCAGGTCGTGGGCGACGCCGCCGATGCGGTACCAGGCCGGGTGCAGGCGGAAGCCAGTGATGGCTTCGATCACGGTGTAGGCACGCTGGCGGTCGGTGAAGGTGAAGAACACCGGGGTCATGGCACCGACGTCCTGGATGTAGGTACCCAGGAATAGCAGGTGGCTGGTGATGCGGAAGAACTCGGCCATCATGATGCGGATGACGTCGACCTTCTCCGGTACCTTGATGCCGGCCAGCTTCTCGACCGAGAGCACGTACGGCAGGTTGTTCATCACCCCGCCGAGGTAGTCGATACGGTCGGTGTAAGGGATGAAGCTGTGCCAAGACTGACGCTCGGCCATTTTCTCGGCACCACGGTGGTGGTAGCCGATGTCCGGAACGCAGTCGACGATCTCTTCACCGTCCAACTGCAGGATGATGCGGAAGGCACCGTGGGCCGATGGGTGGTTCGGGCCCAGGTTGAGGAACATGTAGTCCTCGTTGGCACCGGAACGCTTCATGCCCCAGTCTTCCGGACGGAAGCGTGCGGCTTCTTCTTCCAGCTGCTGCTTGGCCAGGGTCAGGCTGAACGGGTCGAACTCGGTGGCGCGGGCCGGGAAGTCCTTGCGCAGCGGGTGACCTTCCCAGGTGGGAGGCATCATGATCCGCGAAAGGTGAGGGTGACCGGCAAAGTCGATGCCGAACATGTCCCAGACTTCACGCTCGTACCAGTTGGCGTTGGGCCAGATACCGGTCACGGTCGGCAGGCTGAGGTCGCCTTCGGACAGGGCCACCTTGATCATCACGTCGCTGTTACGTTCGATCGACAGCAAGTGGTAGAACACGCTGAAATCGGCACTCGGCAGGCCTTGACGCTTGGTGCGCAGGCGCTCGTCCACGCCATGCAGGTCATAGAGCATGACGTACGGCTTGGGCAGGTTGCGCAGGAAGGTCAGGATTTCAACGAGTTTGGAGCGGGTAACCCACAGCACCGGCATGCCGGTGCGGGTGGCCTGGGCGGTGAACGCCTCAGGGCCAAAACGGTTATTGAGTTCGACGACCACATCCTGGTCGTCAGCCTTATAAGGCGGGATGTACAGAGCACTGCCTGTAGTCATGGTTTTTTATCGCTTTCGGTCAACGTAAAGAGTGAAGCCAGTGTCGTTTCTTTGTCAGAACAGATCTGGATCAGACTTCGTCAGGGCTGCGCAGGTTGGTGACCTGAATACGCTGTTCGCGGCGCTGCTCCTTTTGCGACGGCATTTCGGCGCGGTATACGCCTTGATCACCGACGACCCAGGAAAGTGGGCGACGCTCCTGGCCAATGGATTCTTGCAAGAGCATCAAGCCTTGCAGGAATGCTTCAGGGCGGGGCGGGCAGCCAGGTACGTAGACGTCCACGGGCAGGAACTTGTCCACCCCCTGAACTACGGAGTAGATATCGTACATGCCACCGGAGTTGGCGCACGAACCCATGGAGATAACCCATTTAGGCTCGAGCATTTGCTCATAGAGACGCTGGATGATCGGCGCCATCTTGATGAAGCAGGTGCCGGCAATAACCATGAAATCCGCCTGACGCGGCGATGCCCGGATAACCTCGGCGCCAAAGCGCGCGATGTCGTGGGGCGCCGTGAAGGCAGTGGTCATTTCCACGTAGCAGCAGGACAGACCGAAGTTGTACGGCCACAGGGAGTTCTTACGCCCCCAGTTGACCGCGCCGCTCAGCACGTCTTCCAGCTTGCCCATGAAGATGTTTTTGTGGACCTGATCCTCTAACGGATCGGAAACGGTTTCCCGTTCGCCGATCGGGTACTGATCGTTAGGAGCATCGGGGTCGATCCTGGTGAGATTGTATTGCATCGCCAAAGCCTCATTGTTTTAGCTTCGCCTGCCGCTTACGACGACCTTCCGGAGCCCAGTCAAGAGCCCCCACTCGCCAAAGGTAGACAAGACCTGCCAACAGAATTGCTATGAAAACGAGAGCTTCGACGAATCCGGTCCAGCCGCTTTCGCGGACGGACACAGACCAGGCAAAGAGAAAGAGGGCTTCGATATCGAAGATCACGAAGAGCATCGCGACCAGATAGAATTTGGCTGAGAGCCGCAAGCGGGCGCCACCGGTAGGTAGCATGCCGGACTCGAACGGTTCGTTTTTGCTGCGGCCCCAGGCTTTTGACCCGAGGAGGCTGGAGACGCCGAGCATGAAGGCGCAAAGGCCGACAACACCCAGAAGGAAAATGGCAAAGCCCCAGTTGTGGGCCATGAGTCCTGTCGCTTCGGGCATGCTGGTAATCCTTAACAGAGAGCAAGAGTCTCTGAGCTTGATAAAGAAATAAAGCAGTGACGATATGTCGCAGCGCAATCAATCGCGCTGATTTTATGGCTAAACACCGGGCAAGTAAAATTTCTAAAGCGAAATTGTTTATCGTAATAAGGACATAGCTCACCTCTGTAGCCCCGTAAGCCGCGGCCTGTGGGCATTAGGGGAGGTTTTGTTAATTATGTTTTGTTGCTGCTGCAACGAAAGTTATAGCGGCTAAATGATAATCAATATTGTTTAGGTGTTGTTTTAATCTGCTTTCCTTCGGGGAGTGGGAAAGTTGCTTGTTATATCCCTGTTACTGCAAGTAGCAGGGGCGCACCTTTTAACCTGTTTCGCTCTGGGTAACACCGCTCTGGATCAATGTTTGGCGAGCTTTTTTGCAGGGGTCGGGCGTCTCGAGGTTTTTGAGGGGGCTGCAGGGGAGCGGTTCGCCGGCAAGCTGGCTGCTGCAGGTTTGGCGGGCAAAAAAAACGCCCCGAACCAGTCGGGGCGTCAGTTGTACAGCAATGCAGTTGTTTTTACCGGGCCTGCATTGGCCGCTCGATCAAGGCGCGAGGCCTGGAATCAGTGGAACTGCTCTTCTTCGGTGGAACCGGTCAGAGCGGTTACCGAGGACGAACCACCCTGGATCACGGTAGTCATGTCGTCGAAGTAGCCGGTGCCCACTTCCTGCTGGTGAGCCACGAAGGTGTAGCCTTTGGCGGCGTCAGCGAACTCCTGCTCTTGCAGCTTCACGTAGGCAGTCATGTCGTTGCGGGCGTAGTCGTGCGCCAGGTTGAACATGCTGTGCCACATGTTGTGGATGCCGGCCAGGGTGATGAACTGGTGCTTGTAACCCATGGCGGACAGTTCGCGCTGGAACTTGGCGATAGTCGCGTCATCCAGGTTTTTCTTCCAGTTGAAGGAAGGCGAGCAGTTGTACGACAGGATTTGGTCCGGGTATTCCTTCTTGATTGCTTCGGCGAAGCGACGAGCTTCGTCCAGGTCCGGCTTGGCGGTTTCGCACCAGATCAGGTCGGCGTACGGAGCGTAGGCCAGGCCGCGGGCGATCGCTTGATCCAGACCGGCTTTTACTTTGTAGAAGCCTTCCTGGGTGCGGGTGCCGGTCACGAACGGCTGGTCGTACGGGTCGCAGTCCGAAGTCAGCAGGTCAGCAGCGTTGGCGTCGGTACGGGCCAGGATGATGGTCGGTACACCGGCAACGTCGGCCGCCAGGCGGGCAGCGGTCAGCTTCTGTACGGCTTCCTGGGTTGGAACCAGCACCTTGCCGCCCATGTGGCCGCACTTCTTCACGGAAGCCAGCTGGTCTTCGAAGTGAACGCCGGCGGCGCCCGCTTCGATCATGCTCTTCATCAGCTCGTAGGCGTTCAGTACGCCGCCGAAACCGGCTTCAGCGTCAGCTACGATAGGTGCGAAGTAGTCGATGTAGCCGTCGTCGCCCGGATTCTTGCCGGCTTTCCACTGGATCTGGTCGGCACGACGGAACGAGTTGTTGATGCGCTTGACCACGGTCGGAACCGAATCCACCGGGTACAGCGACTGGTCGGGGTACATGGATTCGGCGGAGTTGTTGTCCGCAGCCACTTGCCAGCCGGACAGGTAGATTGCCTGGATGCCGGCTTTGACCTGTTGAACAGCCTGGCCGCCGGTCAGGGCGCCCATGCAGTTGACGAAATCTTTCTCAGGACGGAAGGACGGCTTGGCACCTTGGGTGACCAGGTTCCAGAGCTTCTCGGCGCCCATGCGTGCCAGGGTGTGCTCGGGTTGGACCGAACCACGCAGACGGACCACGTCGGCAGCGGAATAAGTGCGAGTCACGCCTTTCCAGCGCGGGTTTTCAGCCCAGTCTTTTTCAAGGGCTGCAATTTGCTGTTCGCGTGTCAGTGCCATGGAGATAAACCTCGTCGCGTCTTGTGTAAAAAGTCGTTCTTGGTTGGAGAATTCCGGCTCCGCCGATCACGCGTCGTAACGTTGCGTGGAAGGCTGCTCGCTGACCAGGAAGCTTAGGCGGTCCAGTCGGGTCTGGCGGGGATGGCGACGGGTGAACGATGGGCTCGAGGGGAGAGTGAGCAGGTGAAGGCGAGCTGCGGTGCGCATGCGGGCGTCGTGGGCCTTGGTGCGTTCCATCAGTGTGTTGCCGATCGACCTAAATACGCTTCCGTCCCTCGGGACAACTTCGTTCCAGTCGCAATCTCGTCAAACACGCCTTGTGGGCAGTACAGACACGAATCGGCTCAGGTGGGTAGGTTAGAGCGGCGATCCGAAGGCCCTTGCCAGGGCCCCTGATTAGCGGGAGCGAGGCCATCATGCCCGCGGTTTTTTGGCTCGTCAAATGTTTTGTAGTGCTTTTTTTATGGCACTACATCTTTGGTCTAATACGACTAATCAGTCAGTTTTTGGTGCTTTAGTCCAAGGCGTCGACCTTGACGCGCAAGGTCATGTCATCCCGTCCTTGAGTCGAGTAGCTGCGGCCCAGGGCCTGCTTGTCGGCCTGGGTCTGGCGATTGACCCCGGCCAGGGTGATCCACTCGCCGAGGCGCCCACTGACAGTTGTGTCGGTACTTTGCACGTTCACTACATCAGGGCGTTCCTGGCTCATGCGGTCGCGGTTGGTGCTGATACTCAGGTGCACGGTCTCGCCGGTGACGCTGGCTGTCACGTAGAAGCCCTGGGTGACGTTGCGGTATTGAGTCTGGTTTTGCAGGCGACCGTAGGGATCGGTCTGGGTGGTGGTCAGGGGCACGCTCTGGCCAACCTGGATCAGCGCCGGCACGCCTTCGCTGGCCTGGATCTGTTGGATGCCGCCATCGCGGCTCTCGGTGCTGCGATTGATGATGCGCGTTTGCGGTGCACCATTGACCGAATAACCCTGGTTGTCCTGGAAGTTGTTCTCGTTGGTGTCGACGGTGATCAGCAGACGCTTGGCCGCGGTATCCAGTTGCGCAATGAAGGCCCGCAGCTCGGCGATCTTGCCCGGCTCGGCGTTGACGATCAGTTGGTTGCCATAGGCGCTGACCTTGCCGTCCTTGCCCAGAAAATTCTGCGCCACCGGCAGCAGGTCAGCGCTGGTGCGGTTGTTGAGGGGCACGATCTCGGTGGCGGCCATGACCGAGCAGCTGAAGGTCAGCAGCAGCGTCGTGAGCAAGGTGCGTAGGGACATATCCGTTATCTCCGCGAGTAGCTGGCGTAAAGCCTTGAGTTTGACACTTTGTCGGCTTTGGGTGGGGCAAGTTGAATCCTAGACGGCAAAACGCCCCGGCATCCTGGTCTTGCGCCTAGTGGGCGCAGGGGGATGGCGGGGCGTTCGCTCTGGCCATTGCCGCTGGGGCTTGTCGGTCAGGCGCCGCGAACCATGTCGACGTGGGGGATTCCCGCTTCGAGGAATTCCTCGCTGACAATCGAGAAGCCCAGGCGCTCGTAGAACGGCGTGGCCTGGACCTGGGCGCTGAGCATCTGTTGCTTCAGGCCGCGCTTCTCGGCTTCGTCGATCACTGCACGCATCAGCGCATCGCCGACCTTGAGGCCGCGCCAGTCCTTGAGTACCGAAACCCGGCCGACATGGCCGTCCGGCAGCAGGCGCGCGGTACCGATAGGGAAATCGCCCTCGCAGGCCAGAAAGTGCACCGCGCTGTCGTCGTCGGCGTCCCACTCCAGCTCGGGCGGAACCGATTGCTCGGCAATGAACACTGCTTCACGAATGCGCCGGATCTCGGCGTTATCCTTTTGCCAGTCTGCGACACGTACGTGAATCTTATTCATCGGCAAACCCCAGGCTCCCTTGCTTGACCAGTTCACACAGCAGGCCGCGCCCATCTTCATCCGCCAGCCAAGGGCCGAGGTTGTCGATATGCAGGGCGTCGGCGGCGCAAATCATTTTCAGCAGCTCGCGCAGTTTACCGGGAAGCAGGCGACTTTGGCCGCTGGCGAACAGCAGCAGGTCTTCATCGACCTCCGACCAGGCCAGGCGCGCGCTTGGATTACGGATCAGGATAGCGCCCTGTTCCAGGCTGCCCAGCAGGTCGTCTTCTTCCAGCTCCGGGCCGACCACCAGTTCCGGGTAGCGTGGCTCGGTCATGAACTGGCCGAACCAGGTCAGCAGCAGGCGTTCGTCGCTCATGTGCTCGGCCAGCAGGCCTTTGAGGCGATCAAGGGCGTCCTGCTGGATCTGGTGCGGGTCGCTGGCCGGCTGCACGTCGGCGTCGGTGTAGCGCTCTTCGTCCGGCAGGAACTGGCCGAGGAAGTCGGTGAAGTGAGTCAGCACTTCAGCGGCGCTCGGGGCGCGGAAGCCTACCGAGTAGGTCATGCAGTCGTTCAGCGCGACGCCGTAGTGGGCCAGGCGTGGGGGCAGGTAGAGCATATCGCCCGGCTCCAGGACCCAGCTTTCGGTCTCTTCGAATTCGGCGAGGATGCGCAGGTCCGCGTGCTGCAGCAGCGGGCTCTCGGAGTCGCACATCTGGCCGATCTTCCAGTTGCGCTTGCCGTGGCCTTGCAGCAGGAACACGTCGTAGTTGTCAAAGTGCGGGCCGACGTTACCGCCCGGTGCGGCGAAGCTGATCATCACGTCATCGATGCGCCAGCTCGGCAGGAAGCGGAAGTGCTCCAGCAGCTCGGCGACTTCCGGGACGAACTGGTCCACGGCCTGGACCAGCAGGGTCCAGTCGCGCTCCGGCAGTTTGCTGAACTCGTCTTCGGCGAACGGGCCGCGACGCAGCTCCCAGGGGCGTTCGCCTTTCTCGATCACCAGGCGCGATTCGACTTCTTCTTCCAGGGCCAGGCCGGCCAGTTCGTCAGGTTCGATCGGGCTTTCGAAGTCAGGCAGGGCCTGACGAATCAGCAGGGGCTTTTTCTGCCAGTAGTCACGCAGAAATTCCCGTGCAGTGATGCCGCCCAGAAGTTGAAGTGGAATGTCAGGATTCATTTGTAACCTATTGAAAAAGTTTACTTTTCTAGCAGGAATAAAAACGCCCGGCGCGGCCGGGCGTCAAAAGGTCGAGCAGTCGGTCAGATGCGCTTGGCCTGGGCCACGGCATTGCCGATGTAACTGGCCGGGGTGAGCTGCTTCAGCTCGGCCTTGGCCGCGGCCGGCATGTCCAGCCCGTCGATGAAAGTCTGCAGCGCTTCAGGGCTGATGCCCTTGCCGCGGGTCAGTTCCTTGAGCTTTTCGTACGGATTTTCGATGTTGTAGCGACGCATCACGGTCTGAATCGGCTCGGCCAGGACTTCCCAGCAAGCGTCCAGGTCTTCAGCGATCTTCTGGGCGTTGAGCTCCAGTTTGCTGATGCCCTTGAGGCTGGCTTCGTAGGCAATCACGCTGTGAGCAAAGCCCACGCCCAGGTTGCGCAATACGGTGGAGTCAGTCAGGTCGCGCTGCCAGCGGGAAATCGGCAGCTTGCTCGCCAGGTGCTGGAACAGGGCGTTGGCGATCCCGAGGTTGCCTTCGGAGTTTTCGAAGTCGATCGGGTTGACCTTGTGCGGCATGGTCGAGGAACCGATTTCGCCGGCAATGGTGCGCTGCTTGAAGTAGCCCAGGGAGATGTAGCCCCAGATATCGCGATCGAAGTCGATCAGGATGGTGTTGAAGCGGGCGATGGCGTCGAACAGCTCGGCGATGTAGTCGTGCGGCTCGATCTGCGTGGTGTAGGGGTTGAAGGCCAGGCCCAGTTCGTCTTCGATGAAGGCGCGGGCGTTGGCTTCCCAGTCGATGTCCGGGTAGGCCGACAGATGGGCGTTGTAGTTGCCCACGGCGCCGTTGATCTTGCCCAGCAGTGGCACGGCGGCGACCTGAGCGATCTGACGCTCCAGGCGGTACACGACGTTGGCCAGTTCTTTGCCCAGGGTGGTCGGCGAGGCCGGCTGACCGTGGGTACGCGACAGCATCGGCACTTCGGCGAAACGGATCGCCAGTTCGCGGATGGCGTTGGCGGTCTGGCGCATCAGCGGCAGCATCACTTCATCACGGCCTTCGCGCAGCATCAGGGCGTGGGACAGGTTGTTGATGTCCTCGCTGGTGCAGGCGAAGTGGATGAATTCACTGACGTTGGCCAGCTCAGGCAGCTTGGCGGCTTGTTCCTTGAGCAGGTACTCGATGGCCTTGACGTCGTGGTTGGTGGTGCGCTCGATCTCTTTGACACGCTCGGCGTGCTCCAGGGAGAAGTTCTCTGCCAGGGCATTGAGGACGGCGTTGGCTTCGGCGGAGAACGCCGGCACTTCGCTGATGGCGCTGTGGGCGGCCAGGCGCTGGAGCCAGCGCACTTCAACGAGGACGCGAGCACGGATCAGGCCGTATTCGCTGAAAATGGGGCGCAGGGCCTGGGTTTTGCCGGCGTAGCGGCCGTCAACAGGGGAAACCGCAGTGAGCGAAGAGAGCTGCATGGGGTGTTCTCGGACAGTCGGGCAACGAAATGGGGCGCGTATCATACATGAAAATATCCGCAGGTCCGTTGCCAACTGACCAGCGTCTTACGCGCAGCTCTTGAAAAATCAGGCGCAGCTCAGCTGCTGCGCATCAATGGATAAAGCTCTTTGAGCAATTTGCGCCGGCTGATCACCAGTTGCCAGCGATGGCCGCCCAACTGGCGCCACAGGCGTGCGGAACGAATGCCGGCCAGCAGCAGGGCGCGAATTTTCGAGGCATTGCTCGGTTGCTGCAGGTTGCGCATGTCGCCATGTACCTGAATGCGCTGGCGCAGGGTGCTCAGGGTGTCCTGATACAGCCCGCCGCACGCGGCAATGACGTTTTCGTGGGCCGGGCCGAAGTGTTCGACCTGGGACTGGATCTGCGGCAGGCGCTTGCCGATGGTTTCCAGCAGGTCTTCGCGCTTGGCCAGCTGACGTTCCAGGCCAAGCATTGACAAGGCGTAGCGCAGCGGCTCGCGTTGCAGCGTGCTGGGATCGCGCTCCAGGGCGCCGATCAGGGCGCGGTAGCCTTCGCGTAGGTTGATGTCGTCGCCGCCGTAGACTTCCAGGGTGTCTTTCGGGTCGCGAATCAGCAGGCTGCCGAGCATGCAGCTCAAGGCAGCTTCGCTGACCTGGCCTGTCTTGGCGATGCGGTCCACCAGCACTGCTGCGAGGAATACCCCACCCAGCGCCGTCAGTTGCTCCTGAATCGGGCTCATGGACGGACGTCCTTGCTGCTCCAGGGTTCGGCGACTTCGATGACGCCGCCGCCAAGGCAGATTTCACCGTCGTAGAACACCACGGACTGGCCGGGGGTTACGGCGCGCTGCGGGTCGTCGAAGGTGGCGCGGTAGCCGTTGGCGGTCTTTTCCAGGGTGCAGGGCTGGTCGCTCTGGCGGTAGCGCACCTTGGCGGTCAGGCGCCGTGGCTGGCTCAGGTCGATGGGGTTGACCCAATAGATGTCGGAGGCCAGCAAGGCGCGGGAGAACAGCCATGGGTGATCGTTGCCCTGGCCAACGATCAGCTCGTTGTGCTCCAGGTCCTTGATCAGCACGTACCACGGCTCTTCACCGGCGTCTTTCAGGCCGCCGATGCCCAGGCCCTGGCGTTGGCCAATGGTGTGGTACATCAGGCCGTGATGGCGGCCGATGACTTCACCTTCGGTGGTCTTGATCTCGCCGGGCTGGGCCGGCAGGTATTGCTTGAGGAAGTCGCTGAAGCGCCGCTCACCGATAAAGCAGATGCCGGTGGAGTCTTTCTTCTTTGCAGTAGCCAGGTCGTGTTTCTCGGCGATGGCGCGTACTTCGGGTTTTTCCAGCTCGCCCACCGGGAACAGGGTCTTGGCGATCTGCTCGCCGCCAACGGCATGCAGGAAATAGCTCTGGTCCTTGTTCGGGTCCAGGCCCTTGAGCAGTTCGGTGCGGCCGTCGATGTCGCGGCGGCGCACATAGTGGCCGGTGGCGATCAGGTCGGCGCCGAGCATCATGGCGTAGTCGAGGAACGCCTTGAACTTGATTTCGCGGTTGCAGAGGATGTCCGGGTTCGGCGTGCGACCGGCCTTGTACTCGGCCAGAAAGTGCTCGAACACGTTGTCCCAGTACTCGGCGGCGAAGTTGGCGGTGTGCAGCTTGATGCCAAGCTTGTCGCACACGGCCTGGGCATCCGCCAGGTCGTCCATGGCGGTGCAGTACTCGGTTCCGTCGTCTTCCTCCCAGTTCTTCATGAACAGGCCTTCCACCTGGTATCCCTGCTCCATCAGCAGGAGGGCGGAAACGGAAGAATCCACGCCGCCGGACATGCCGACAATGACGCGCTTCTTTTGGGTGTCAGAAGGGGCTGGATCACGCATAGGAATTCAATGGGTGTCTTGAAAAAGGACGCGATTCTAACAGGCTGAGGCCTGCAAGGCTAAAACTGCGGTTAAAGCGACGGACGGATCAGCGCCAGGCTGTGCAGTTGGCCGTCCAGGTAATCGTCCAGGCACTGCAGGATCAGCTCACTGCGCCAGTTGGCCCGTTGCTCCAGCAGTTGCTCGCGGCTCAGCCAGCGTGGGCCGATGATGCCGTCGTCCAGTTGATAGTCCGGATGATGGCGCAGCGGCTTGGCGGCAAAGCACACGCGCTGGTAGGTCACGCCGTTGCTGGGGGCAGTGTACAGGTAGATGCCGACCACGCCGGTCAACTCCACGTCCCAGCCGGTTTCCTCCAGGGTTTCGCGGATGGCCGCCTGGAGCAGGCTTTCATTGGCATCCAGGTGCCCGGCGGGCTGATTGAGCACGGCCTGTTCGCCCGAGTACTCCTCGACGAACAGGAAGCGGCCCTGATCCTCGACGATGGTGGCGACTGTGATATGGGGTTGCCATTCCATAAAGGCACTCCTTTATAAGGGGGGAAGCATTGTAGGAGCCGGCTTGCCGGCGAAGCGAGCGCCTCATGTTCGCGTGAGGGCAGTCGCCGGCAGGCCGGCTCCTGCGGACTCCAGAAGCACAAACCCCGGCGCGGGGCCGGGGTTTGTGTGTTCGCTCGTGCTTACACCAGCGCAGCGATGGCCGCGTTGAGGGTGGCGCTCGGGCGCATGGCCTGGCTCACCAGCTCAGGGTTGGCGCTGTAGTAGCCACCGATGTCCACAGGCTTGCCCTGTACGGCGTTGAGCTCGGCGACGATGGTCGCTTCGTTCTCGGTCAGGGTCTTGGCCAGGGTGCTGAACTGTGCTTGCAGGGCAGTGTCCTCGGTCTGGGCGGCCAGGGCTTGTGCCCAGTACAGCGCCAGGTAGAAGTGGCTGCCGCGGTTGTCGATGTTGCCGACTTTGCGCGATGGCGACTTGTTGTTGTCGAGGAACTGACCGGTAGCCTGGTCCAGGGTCTTGGCCAGTACCAGGGCTTTCGGGTTGTTGTAGGTGTTGCCCAGGTGCTCCAGGGAAGCGGCCAGGGCCAGGAACTCACCCAGGGAATCCCAGCGCAGGAAGTTCTCTTCCAGCAGCTGTTGCACGTGCTTCGGGGCCGAACCGCCGGCGCCGGTTTCGAACAGGCCGCCACCGTTCATCAGTGGCACGATCGACAGCATCTTGGCGCTGGTGCCCAGTTCCATGATCGGGAACAGGTCGGTGAGGTAGTCGCGCAGTACGTTGCCGGTCACCGAGATGGTGTCCTTGCCGTCGCGGGTGCGGGCCAGGGTGAACTTCATGGCTTCAACCGGGGACATGATGCGGATGTCCAGGTCGCTGGTGTCGTGATCTTTCAGGTAGGCCTGAACTTTTTCGATCATCACGCCGTCGTGGGCGCGCATCGGGTCCAGCCAGAAGATCGCTGGGGTGCTGCTGGCGCGAGCACGGTTGACTGCCAGCTTGACCCAGTCCTGGATCGGCGCGTCTTTGGTCTGGCACATACGGAAGATGTCGCCAGCTTCGACTTTCTGCTCCAGCAGCAGGCTGCCTTTGCTGTCGGTCACGCGAACCACGCCGTCAGCCTTGATTTCGAAGGTCTTGTCGTGGGAGCCGTACTCTTCGGCTTTTTTCGCCATCAGGCCAACGTTCGGTACGCTGCCCATGGTGGTCGGATCGAACGCGCCGTTGGCTTTGCAGTCTTCGATCACGGCCTGGTAGATGGTGGCGTAGCAACGATCCGGGATCACGGCCTTGGTGTCGTGCAGCTGGCCGTCGGTGCCCCACATCTTGCCGGAGTCACGGATCATGGCCGGCATCGAGGCGTCGACGATCACGTCGCTCGGCACGTGCAGGTTGGTGATGCCTTTGTCAGAGTTGACCATCGCCAGGGCAGGGCGGGCTGCGTAGACGGCCTGGATGTCGGCTTCGATCGCAGCTTGCTGCTCGGCCGGCAGGGCCTTGATGCGGGCGTACAGGTCGCCGATACCGTTGTTCAGGTTGAAGCCGATTTCCTGCAGGACGGCGGCGTGCTTGCTCAGGGCGTCCTGATAGAACTCGGCAACGATCTGGCCGAACATGATCGGGTCGGAGACTTTCATCATGGTGGCCTTGAGGTGCACTGACAGCAGTACGCCTTGTTTCTTCGCGTCTTCGATTTCAGCGGCGATGAAGGCGCGCAGGGCCTTTTTGCTCATCACGGCGCAGTCGAGGATTTCACCGGCTTGCACGGTGGTTTTTTCTTTCAGGACGGTGGCTGTGCCGTCTTGGGCGATCAGTTCGATCTTGACGCTGTCTGCGGCTTCGATCAGGGCGGCTTTTTCGCTGTCGTAGAAGTCGCCGTTGCTCATGTGGGCAACGTGGGACTTGGAGTCCTTGGCCCAGGCGCCCATCTTGTGCGGGTGCTTGCGCGCGTAGTTCTTCACCGACAGCGGAGCGCGGCGGTCGGAGTTGCCTTCACGCAGAACCGGGTTCACGGCGCTGCCCTTGACCTTGTCGTAACGCGCCTTGGCGTCTTTGTCGGCGTCGCAGGTCACGGTTTCTGGGTAGTCCGGCAGGGCGTAGCCCTGGGCCTGCAGTTCCTTGATCGCGGCTTGCAGTTGCGGTACCGAGGCGCTGATGTTCGGCAGCTTGATGATGTTGGCTTCCGGGGTAACGGCCAGTTCGCCCAGTTCGGCGAGGTGGTCCGGTACCGCTTTGGCACCCAACTGCTCAGGGAAGCTGGCGAGGATGCGGCCGGCCAGGGAGATGTCGCGGGTTTCCACGGCGATATCAGCCGAAGCGGTGAAGGCTTCTACGATAGGCAGCAGGGAATAGGTGGCGAGGGCCGGGGCTTCGTCGGTGAAGGTGTAGATGATCTTCGAGCGGGTGGGCATATTCGGATTAACTCTCTTCTTTGCTAAAGCGTGCGCAGAAACTCGAGGTGCGCCGGGTAAGCGCTTTCGTTCAAAGGTCATCCATGAGCCGAATGTCGAGGTTTCTTCGCGGTGATGTTGGGTGCATCAGTCGAGCGTCAAGCGGGTGGGCTGCGGTAACAACCCGGCTTTGGGCGGCCATTCTCGGCTTGTTTTTTTCGGTAGCAGAGCGTTCGGCCGTCGTGACTCTGTGGTCAGCGGCGGCATTATACATAGGTAGCTAGCAAAACGCCGATGCTTCATAGGAGCCCGTTCTCGTCCATTGGTCTAAAGGTCGCAGGCGGGGGGTAGGCGTAGAGTCGCTCGAGGTGCTCGATTTTGGCACTTTTCCCTTTGCTTTCAGGCTTGTAGGCCGCGGACTGTACAGCTTTCACGGCATATGGGTGGAACATGAGGTTCCCGTCCAGATTCAACTGGGTTACGCTCGAACGCAGCCAGATGTTCAATCCACACAACGGAGTTCAGCATGGGATACAAGAAGATTCAGGTTCCAGCAGTCGGCGACAAAATCACCGTCAACGCAGACCATTCTCTCAATGTTCCTAACAACCCGATTATTCCTTTCATCGAAGGCGACGGTATTGGTGTTGATATCAGCCCGGTCATGATCAAGGTTGTCGATGCTGCGGTTAAGAAGGCTTACGGCGGCGAACGCAAGATTTCCTGGATGGAAGTGTATGCCGGGGAAAAAGCGACTCAAGTGTACGACCAGGATACCTGGCTGCCTCAGGAAACCCTGGACGCGGTAAAGGACTACGTGGTTTCCATCAAGGGCCCGCTGACCACTCCGGTCGGTGGTGGCATCCGTTCCCTGAACGTGGCCCTGCGTCAACAGTTGGACCTGTATGTGTGCCTGCGCCCGGTGCGCTGGTTCGAAGGCGTGCCCAGCCCGGTGAAAAAGCCTGGCGATGTGGACATGACCATCTTCCGTGAAAACTCCGAAGACATTTACGCCGGTATCGAATGGAAGGCCGGTACGGCAGAAGCCACCAAGGTCATCAAGTTCCTTAAAGAAGAAATGGGCGTTACCAAGATTCGTTTCGACGAAAACTGCGGCATCGGCGTCAAGCCGGTTTCCCTGCAGGGCACCAAGCGTCTGGCGCGCAAGGCGCTGCAATATGTAGTGGATAACGACCGCGACTCGCTGACCATCGTCCACAAAGGCAACATCATGAAGTTCACCGAAGGTGCCTTCAAAGAGTGGGCCTATGAAGTGGCGGCTGAAGAGTTCGGCGCAACCCTGCTGGACGGCGGTCCTTGGATGCAGTTCAAGAACCCGAAAACCGGCAAGAACGTCATCGTCAAGGATGCTATCGCTGACGCCATGCTCCAGCAGATCCTGCTGCGCCCGGCCGAATACGATGTGATCGCCACCCTCAACCTCAACGGTGACTATCTGTCCGACGCCCTGGCGGCGGAAGTGGGTGGTATCGGTATCGCTCCGGGTGCCAACCTTTCTGACACCGTGGCCATGTTCGAAGCGACCCACGGTACCGCGCCCAAGTATGCCGGCAAGGACCAGGTCAATCCGGGTTCGCTGATTCTCTCCGCGGAGATGATGCTGCGCCACATGGGCTGGACCGAAGCGGCCGACCTGATCATCAAGGGCACCAACGGCGCCATCTCGGCCAAGACCGTGACTTATGACTTCGAGCGTCTGATGGAGGGAGCGACCCTGCTGTCTTCGTCGGCATTCGGTGATGCACTGATCTCGCATATGTAAGCGAATTTGGGCTGAAAGCAAACCGGCCGACTCAATCCCTTGAGTCGGCCGGTTTTTTTATGACTGGATGTTGGATGAATCAGCTCAGGGCGCTTTCGGTCTGGACCTCGGCGGTGACGATTTCGCCGGGTACCTTCAAGGCGCTGATTTTGATTGCATGCAGCCCCTTGGGGCCTTGGATGATCTCGAAGCTCACTGCCTGCCCGGCTTTCAAGGTCTTGTAGCCATCCATATCGATGGCCGAGTAATGGGCAAACAGATCGTCAGTCTTGCCCTCCTCATTAATAAAGCCATAGCCCTTGGCATTGTTGAACCACTTGACCTTACCGCTAGCCATACTCATATCCCTCTGCAACAGACTCCATCACTGGAGTATCATCCAGTTCATCCGCCGCCAAACTTGGTAAAAAGGTTGACGCCGCGGACGTTTATTACCCAATGTGGGCCCTATTGGTTGTAACACCGTTTTGCCGATAGTCAAGGTGACCCGGCAGTCGGAGTTGAATTCCGTCCAGGGCGCCCCCACCACTGTATTTGCACAACTGACGAACCTTTCTTTCCATGCATGCAATCAGCCAGATTCGACTAACATTCAATCAGGATCGCCCGGACTTGCACGACGACGATTCCGCTGGCTTGGCTGTACAGGAAGCTAAGCCTGCGTTACAGGCGCCGCCGATGTACAAGGTGGTTTTGTTCAACGATGACTACACCCCGATGGATTTCGTCGTCGAAGTGCTCGAGATGTTTTTTAACCTGAATCGCGAGCTGGCGACCAAGGTCATGCTGGCCGTCCATACCGAAGGGCGGGCAGTGTGTGGATTGTTTACCCGCGACATCGCCGAGACCAAGGCCATGCAGGTCAACCAGTACGCCCGGGAAAGCCAGCATCCGCTACTCTGTGAAATCGAGAAGGACGGTTAACGCCGACCACTTGGGTATGAGGTGAAGCTATGTTAAACCGCGAGCTCGAAGTCACCCTCAATCTCGCCTTCAAGGAGGCTCGTTCGAAGCGTCATGAATTCATGACCGTCGAGCACCTTCTGTTGGCTCTTTTGGATAATGAGGCCGCCGCCACCGTTTTACGTGCCTGCGGAGCAAACCTCGACAAACTCAAGCACGACCTGCAGGAGTTCATCGACTCCACCACGCCGCTGATTCCTGTGCACGACGAGGATCGCGAGACTCAGCCGACCCTGGGTTTCCAGCGTGTGCTGCAACGTGCTGTCTTTCATGTACAGAGCTCGGGCAAGCGTGAAGTCACCGGCGCCAATGTGCTGGTGGCAATCTTCAGTGAGCAAGAGAGTCAGGCCGTGTTTCTGCTGAAACAGCAGAGCGTTGCCCGTATCGATGTGGTCAATTACATCGCCCATGGCATTTCCAAGGTGCCTGGGCATGGTGATCATTCTGAAGGTGAACAGGATATGCAGGACGAAGAGGGTGGTGAGTCGTCTTCTTCGGGCAATCCTCTGGATGCCTATGCCAGCAACCTCAACGAATTGGCCCGTCAAGGGCGGATTGATCCGTTGGTGGGTCGCGAGCAAGAGGTCGAGCGCGTTGCGCAGATCCTCGCTCGTCGACGCAAGAACAATCCGTTATTGGTGGGTGAGGCGGGTGTGGGCAAAACCGCCATTGCCGAAGGCTTGGCCAAGCGCATTGTCGACAATCAGGTTCCAGACCTGTTGGCCAACAGCGTTGTCTACTCCCTGGATCTCGGGGCGTTGCTGGCGGGTACCAAATACCGTGGCGATTTCGAGAAGCGCTTCAAGGCGTTGCTGGGCGAACTGAAGAAGCGTCCCCAGGCGATTTTGTTCATTGACGAGATTCATACCATCATCGGTGCCGGTGCGGCCTCCGGTGGGGTAATGGATGCCTCGAACCTGCTCAAGCCGCTGCTGTCCTCAGGTGATATCCGTTGCATCGGTTCGACCACCTTCCAGGAATTCCGTGGCATCTTCGAGAAGGACCGGGCCCTGGCTCGGCGCTTCCAGAAGGTCGATGTGTCCGAGCCTTCGGTCGAGGACACCATTGGCATCCTGCGCGGTCTCAAAGGTCGCTTCGAGCAGCATCACAGCATCGAATACAGTGATGAAGCCCTGCGTGCCGCGGCTGAACTGGCCTCGCGCTACATCAATGACCGGCATATGCCGGACAAGGCCATCGACGTCATCGACGAGGCGGGCGCCTACCAGCGTCTGCAGCCGGCCGAGAAGCGCGTGAAGCGCATCGAGGTGGCTCAGGTCGAGGATATCGTGGCGAAAATTGCCCGTATTCCGCCAAAACATGTCACCAGTTCTGATAAAGAGCTGCTGCGCAACCTTGAGCGCGATCTCAAGTTGACGGTGTTTGGCCAGGATGCGGCGATCGATTCGCTGTCTACCGCCATCAAGTTGTCCCGTGCGGGTCTGAAGTCTCCGGACAAGCCGGTGGGTTCGTTCCTGTTCGCCGGTCCTACCGGTGTCGGCAAGACCGAAGCGGCTCGGCAGTTGGCCAAGGCCATGGGGATTGAGTTGGTGCGCTTCGACATGTCGGAGTACATGGAGCGGCACACCGTATCGCGCTTGATTGGTGCGCCTCCCGGCTATGTCGGTTTCGACCAGGGTGGCTTGCTGACCGAAGCGATCACCAAGCAGCCGCATTGCGTATTGCTGCTCGATGAAATCGAGAAGGCGCATCCGGAAGTCTTCAACCTGCTGCTGCAGGTGATGGATCACGGCACCCTGACCGACAACAACGGGCGCAAGGCGGATTTCCGCAATGTGATCGTCATCATGACCACCAACGCCGGTGCTGAAACCGCGGCGCGAGCCTCTATCGGCTTCACTCATCAGGATCACTCTTCCGATGCCATGGAAGTGATCAAGAAGAGCTTTACGCCAGAGTTCCGCAACCGTCTGGACACCATCATCCAGTTCGGTCGCCTGAGCCACGAAGTGATCAAGAGCGTGGTGGACAAGTTCCTTACCGAGCTTCAAGCGCAGTTGGAAGACAAGCGCGTACAGTTGGAAGTGACCGATGCCGCTCGCAGCTGGCTGGCCGCCGGTGGTTACGACGTGGCCATGGGTGCGCGCCCGATGGCGCGTTTGATCCAGGACAAGATCAAGCGTCCCCTGGCCGAGGAGATCCTGTTTGGCGAATTGTCCGATCATGGCGGTGTGGTACACATCGACATCAAGGATGGCGAGTTGACCTTCGATTTCGAGACCACGGCGGAAATGGCTTGATGGCCGCGTAACGCAGCAGTACCGCCAAAGGCACCGGGAGGTGCCTTTGTGCTATCTGGGATTTGAACAGTTTTTTGCAGACGAACAAAAACGCCCGGCATAACCGGGCGTCTTGTATTGACTTGCTTAGCGAGCGCGGTAAGTGATGCGCCCTTTGCTCAAGTCATAGGGCGTCAGCTCGACGCGCACTTTGTCACCGGTAAGAATACGAATGTAGTTCTTGCGCATCTTGCCGGAAATATGCGCGGTTACGACGTGCCCATTTTCCAACTCCACACGAAACATGGTGTTGGGCAGGGTGTCGACGACAGTGCCTTCCATTTCGAAGCTGTCTTCTTTCGACATGCAGTAAAGCCCTCGGTGTCCAATGAATGGCCCGGTGCAACTGCGCCAGGCAAAAGCGGCGTGCATTGTGCCCGAAAAGTGGGGTTTAAGCCAAGACCTTCTAGTTGAGGATCACCCATCTCTGGTTAACCAGCAGCTCTATGGGGCGATATTGGGTCTTGTAGTTCATCTTTTTGCAGTTTTTGATCCAGTAGCCGAGGTACACCGCGTCCAGCCCCAGGCGCAGGGTTTCGCCGATTTGCCAGAGGATCGCGTAGCGCCCCAGGCTGCGGCGCTCTTCATCGGGTTCATAGAAGGTGTAGACCGCCGAAAGCCCGTTGGGCAATAGGTCGGTAACGGCCACCGCCAGCAGGCGCCCCTCCAGGCGGAACTCATAGAAGCGGGAAAACGGCAGGTCACGCACCAGGAAGGTCGAGAACTGGTCGCGGCTGGGGGGGAACATGTCGCCGTCGGCGTGGCGTTGCTCGATGTAGCGTTGGTAAAGGTCGAAGTACTCTTCGCTGAAGCCAGGTTTGGCCGCTTGTACGCTCAGGTCGCTGTTGCGTTTGAGAATGCGTTTTTGCTGACGATTGGGTAGGAACTGCGCCACTGGAATGCGCGCCGGGACGCAAGCGTTGCAGTTTTGGCAGTGGGGGCGGTACAGGTGATCGCCGCTGCGACGAAACCCCATTTCCGACAGATCTGCGTAGACATGCACGTCCATGGGCTGGCTGGGATCGAGGAACAAGGTGGTGGCCTGTTCGTCGGGCAGGTAGCTGCAAGAATGGGGTTGAGTGGCATAAAACTTCAGGCGCGCCAACTCGGTCATGAGTCAACCCTCGGAATAAGCTTTGAAATTAAGTGTAAGCCACAGCCGTCAAACCCGCCTAGGAAACCCATATGGCGCGGCTCGGCTGATCCAGGTGACGCGCGAGGTAGTCGGCGAACTCGGGTCGGGAAATGGAGCGCGCACCCAGGCTGTGCAGATGCTCGGTAGGCATCTGGCAGTCGATCAATACAAATCCCCACTCCTTCAGATGCTGTACCAGAGTGGCGAATCCGAATTTCGAGGCGTTGTCGGCACGGCTGAACATCGATTCGCCAAAAAACAGTTGGCCCATGGCCAGGCCGTACAGCCCTCCCACCAACATGCCTTGATCCCAGACTTCCACCGAATGGGCATAGCCGCGCTGATGCAGTTGCAAATAGGCCTGCTGCATCGCCTCGCTGATCCAGGTGCCGTCGGCATAAGCCCGAGGTGCTGCGCAGGCGCTGATGACCGCGGCGAAGTCCTGGTCGAAAGTCACTTGATAGCGCTCTTTGCGCAGCAGCTTGCCCAGGCTGCGGGAGACATGCAGTTCGTCCGGCAGTAGCACGGTGCGTGGGTCGGGGGACCACCAGAGGATCGGTTGACCCTCGGAAAACCAAGGGAAGCAGCCGTGACGATAGGCCTGAATCAGGCGATCGGCGGACAGATCACCGCCCGCAGCCAGCAGCCCGTTGGGCTCGCGCATGGCCTTTTCCAATGGGGGGAAATCAAGCTTGTTGCGTTGTAACCAGGTCAGCATGGCATCCAGACTTACGGCAGGGGAGGGCGGTGGCAGGCCGATGATGGCCCGCCACAAGCGTAGGGCGAGGGCTTAGTTGTCGTCGAGGAATTTTTCTGCATCCAGAGCTGCCATGCAGCCGGCACCGGCGGACGTAATGGCCTGGCGGTAGACGTGATCGGCCACATCCCCGGCGGCGAATACTCCCGGGATGCCGGTGGCGGTGGCATTGCCTTCGCTGCCACCCTTGATCAGCAGGTAGCCGTCGCGCATCTCCAGTTGTCCCTGGAACAGCTCTGTATTGGGCTTGTGGCCGATGGCGATAAACACCCCAGCCAGTGCCAGATCCTTGGTTTCTCCGCTGTGGCTGTCCTTGAGGCGGGCGCCGGTCACGCCGCTGGCATCACCCAGCACCTCGTCCAGATGCTGGTTCCAATGCAGGCGGATATTGCCGTTGGTGGCCTTGTCGAACAGTTTGTCCTGGAGGATTTTCTCTGCGCGGAGCTTGTCGCGGCGGTGCACCAAGTGCACTTCCTTGGCGATGTTGGACAGGTACAGGGCCTCTTCAACGGCGGTATTGCCACCACCCACCACGGCCACCACCTGATTGCGATAGAAAAAGCCGTCGCAGGTGGCGCAGGCGGAAACCCCTTTGCCGGCAAACGCTTCTTCCGATGGCAGGCCCAAGTACTGCGCCGACGCGCCGGTGGCGATGATCAGCGCGTCGCAACTGTAGGTGCCGCTGTCGCCGATGAGGATAAACGGCCGTTGCTGCAACTGAGCGGTGTGGATGTGGTCATAGACGATCTGGGTGTCGAAGCGCTCCGCATGTTTCTGCATGCGCTCCATCAGCACCGGGCCGGTCAGGCCTTCGACGTCACCAGGCCAGTTGTCGACGTCGGTGGTGGTTGTCAGTTGGCCACCGGCTTGCAAGCCGGTGATCACTGTCGGTTTGAGGTTGGCACGCGCGGCATAAACGGCGGCGCTGTAACCGGCAGGGCCAGAGCCCAGAATGATCAGGCGTGAATGCTTCGCTTGGTTCATAAAAACACCTCATAAGCCTTTGTCACAAAAGAGAATGCATGCTCCAATTGAACAGTGCGTATTACGCAATTGGCTATGCTTAACAGACTGTTCTGACGTGGCATGGTGTGAACAAACCCGTACAATACGACGATGTACCAGGCTTATTCAGAATTGCACCGTTTCAGAAGCAAGGGGCAGAGTGTTAAAAGTAGCCCCAGTTACGCCGGTCAACTTTATTTACCTGCTCGGATTGAGCAGTATCTTGTAGTCAATCACCCGTTGGACGCGCTTATGGCGCAGGAAAAGACGCGTTTTGAAGAAATCCACCGCAGCACCTAAACCTGTTGTTCCGCTCTGGCGTCAGCAATTGCACTACCGGCTCAAGGAAGGTGCATTGATCGCCATTGGAGCCCTGTGCCTGTTCTTGATGATGGCACTTCTGACCTACGGTAAAGATGATCCGGGTTGGAGTCATAACAGCAAGATCGAAGATGTGCAGAACTTCGGCGGTCCGGCAGGCTCTTACAGCGCCGATATCCTGTTTATGGTGTTGGGTTACTTCGCCTATATCTTCCCGTTGCTGTTGGCGATCAAGACTTACCAGATCTTCCGCCAGCGCCATGAACCCTGGCAGTGGAGCGGCTGGCTGTTTTCCTGGCGGCTGATTGGCCTGGTGTTCCTGGTGCTGTCCGGCGCTGCCTTGGCACATATTCACTTCCATGCTGCCACTGGCCTGCCGGCCGGTGCCGGTGGTGCTCTGGGCGAGAGCCTGGGCGACCTGGCCAAGAATGCACTGAACGTGCAGGGCAGTACCCTGATGTTCATTGCCCTGTTCCTGTTCGGCCTGACGGTGTTCACCGACCTGTCGTGGTTCAAGGTGATGGACGTCACAGGCAAGATCACACTTGACCTGTTCGAACTGTTCCAGAGCGCTGCCAATCGTTGGTGGGATGCTCGCGTCGAGCGCAAGCAACTGGTGGCGCAATTGCGCGAAGTGGATGCCCGGGTCGATGAGGTGGTGTCCCCGAGCATTGCCGACAAGCGCGAGCAGGCCAAGGTCAAGGAGCGTCTTATCGAGCGCGAACAGGCCTTGAGCAAGCACATGTCCGAGCGCGAGAAGCAGGTGCCGCCGGTGATCACTCCGGTGGTCACCAAGGCGCCGGAACCGAGCAAGCGCGTGCAGAAAGAGAAGCAGGCACCGCTGTTCGTCGACAGCGCGGTGGAAGGAACCTTGCCGCCGATCTCGATCCTCGATCCGGCGGAAAAGAAACAGCTCAATTACTCCCCCGAATCCCTGGCGGCCGTCGGCCATCTGCTGGAAATCAAGCTCAAGGAGTTCGGCGTCGAAGTTGCGGTGGATTCCATCCATCCCGGCCCAGTGATTACCCGTTACGAAATCCAACCGGCGGCGGGGGTGAAAGTCAGCCGTATCGCCAACCTGGCCAAGGACCTGGCGCGTTCCCTGGCGGTGACCAGTGTGCGCGTAGTGGAAGTGATTCCCGGCAAGACCACCGTGGGCATCGAGATCCCCAACGAAGACCGGCAGATCGTGCGCTTCTCCGAAGTGCTCTCGACCCCGGAATACGACAACTTCAAATCCCCGGTCACCCTGGCCCTGGGTCACGACATCGGCGGCAAGCCGATCATCACCGACCTGGCGAAAATGCCTCACCTGCTGGTGGCCGGTACCACCGGTTCCGGTAAGTCGGTGGGGGTCAACGCGATGATCCTGTCGATCCTGTTCAAGTCCGGCCCGGAAGACGCCAAGCTGATCATGATCGACCCGAAGATGCTCGAACTGTCGATCTACGAAGGCATTCCGCACCTGCTGTGCCCGGTGGTCACCGACATGAAGGACGCGGCCAACGCCCTGCGTTGGAGCGTGGCGGAGATGGAGCGGCGCTACAAACTCATGGCCAAGATGGGCGTGCGCAACCTTTCGGGCTTCAACGCCAAGGTCAAGGAAGCCATTGAAGCCGGTACGCCGCTGGCTGACCCGCTGTACAACCGCGAAAGCATCCACGACGAAGCGCCGCTGCTGACCAAGTTGCCGACCATCGTGGTGGTGGTGGACGAATTCGCCGACATGATGATGATTGTCGGCAAGAAGGTTGAAGAACTGATCGCCCGTATCGCCCAGAAGGCCCGGGCCGCCGGTATCCACTTGATTCTCGCGACCCAGCGGCCGTCGGTGGACGTGATCACCGGCCTGATCAAGGCCAACATCCCGACCCGCATGGCGTTCCAGGTGTCGAGCAAGATCGACTCGCGGACCATCATCGACCAGGGCGGCGCCGAACAACTGCTGGGCCACGGTGACATGCTCTACATGCCGCCGGGCACCAGCCTGCCGATTCGCGTCCACGGCGCCTTCGTCTCCGACGATGAAGTGCACCGCGTGGTGGAGGCCTGGAAACTGCGGGGCGCGCCGGAATACAACGACGACATCCTCAACGGTGTCGAAGAGGCGGGCAGCGGTTTCGAAGGCAGTAGCGGCGGTGGCGACGGCGATGATCCGGAAGCCGACGCGCTCTACGACGAAGCCGTGCAGTTCGTCCTGGAAAGCCGCCGGGCCTCGATCTCGGCGGTACAGCGCAAGCTGAAGATTGGCTACAACCGCGCTGCCCGAATGATCGAGGCCATGGAAATGGCCGGGGTGGTGACGGCGATGAACACCAACGGCTCCCGCGAAGTGCTGGCGCCGGGCCCGATGCGCGACTGATCCCTGTTTCGTTTTCAGCGGCGTGATGCCACGCCGCTCGCATACCCATCCAATTTATGAGGAATTCCATGCGCCTGATTCGCATGTTGCTGCTGCCGGTACTGGCTGTGACCTCCCTGTCGGCCCACGCCGACCCCAAAGACGTGGCCCGCCTGACCCAGTTGCTGGAAAAGTCCCAGACCCTGACCGCGCGTTTTTCCCAGCTGACCCTGGACGGCAGCGGCACCCAGTTGCAGGAAACCGCCGGCGAGATGTCCCTGCAGCGCCCAGGCCTGTTCTACTGGCACACCGATGCGCCACAAGAACAGTTGATGGTTTCCGATGGCCAGAAAGTTTCCCTGTGGGACCCGGACCTGGAGCAGGTGACCATCAAGAAGCTCGACCAGCGCCTGACCCAGACCCCAGCCTTGCTGCTGTCCGGTGACGTGTCGAAGATCAGCGAAAGCTTCGACATCACCTCCAAGGAGGCCGGTGGCGTGATGGACTTCACCCTCAAGCCGAAAACCCGCGACACCCTGTTCGACAGCCTGCGCCTGTCGTTTCGCAACGGCATGATCAACGACATGCAGTTGATCGACAGCGTCGGCCAGCGCACCAATATCCTGTTCACCGGGGTCAAGGCCAACGAAGCGATCCCGGCGTCCAAGTTCAAGTTCGACATCCCCAAGGGTGCCGATGTGATCCAAGAGTAAGCAGCCGCAACCGCAAGGTTTCGAAGGTAGTCCATGGACCTGTTTCGTAGTGCCCCGATCGCCCAGCCACTGGCCGCACGCTTGCGTGCGACCAACCTGGACGAGTACGTCGGTCAGCAGCACCTGCTGGCTCGGGGCAAGCCGCTGCGTGAGGCCTTGGAGCAGGGTGCCCTGCATTCGATGATCTTCTGGGGCCCTCCGGGAGTGGGTAAGACCACCCTGGCGCGGCTGCTGGCGGAAGTCTCGGATGCTCACTTCGAAACCGTCTCGGCGGTGCTGGCCGGGGTCAAGGAGATCCGCCAGGCGGTGGAAATCGCCAAGCAGCAGGCCGGGCAATACGGGCGGCGGACCATCCTTTTCGTCGATGAAGTGCACCGTTTCAACAAGTCCCAGCAGGATGCCTTCCTGCCCTACGTGGAAGACGGCACGCTGATCTTTATCGGTGCCACCACGGAAAACCCGTCCTTCGAACTCAACAACGCCTTGCTCTCCCGGGCCCGGGTCTATGTGCTCAAGAGCCTGGATGAAGCGGCCCTGGGCACCCTGGTACAGCGCGCCCTGACCGAGGAGCGCGGTCTGGGCAAGCGCCAGTTGCGCCTCAGCGACGAAGGTTTCCAGATGCTGCTGTCGGCGGCCGATGGCGATGGCCGGCGCATGCTCAATCTGCTGGAGAACGCCTCGGACCTGGCCGAAGACGGCGGCGAGATCAGTGTCGATCTGTTGCAAAGCCTGTTAGGGGATACCCGCCGCCGTTTCGACAAGGGCGGCGAGGCGTTCTATGACCAGATTTCCGCCTTGCACAAATCAGTGCGCGGCTCCAACCCCGACGGCGCCCTGTATTGGTTTGCACGCATGCTTGATGGCGGTTGCGACCCGCTGTACCTGGCCCGGCGCGTGGTGCGCATGGCCAGCGAAGACATCGGCAACGCCGACCCGCGGGCGCTGAGCCTGTGCCTGGCGGCTTGGGATGTACAGGAGCGCCTGGGCAGCCCTGAAGGCGAGCTGGCGGTGGCCCAGGCCATTACCTACCTGGCCTGTGCGCCGAAAAGCAACGCCGTGTACATGGGCTTCAAGGCCGCCATGCGCGCCGCTGCCGAGCACGGTTCCCTGGAAGTGCCGATCCATCTGCGCAACGCCCCGACCAAGCTGATGAAGCAGTTGGGTTACGGCGACGAGTACCGCTACGCCCACGACGAGCCGGATGCCTACGCCGCCGGTGAAGATTACTTTCCCGAAGAACTCGAACCCTTGCCGCTCTACCAGCCGGTGCCCCGTGGCCTGGAACTGAAGATCGGCGAGAAGCTCAAGCACCTGGCCGCCCTGGACCGGGCCAGCCCCCTACAGCGGAGAAAACCTTGATCCCCCTGATCCTCGCAGTTTCCGCCGGCGGCGTGGCCGGTACCCTGTTGCGCTTCACCACGGGCAACTGGATCAACGCCAATTGGCCGCGGCACTTCTATACCGCGACGCTGGCCGTTAATATCGTGGGCTGCTTGCTGATCGGCGTGTTGTACGGACTGTTCCTGGTCCGTCCGGAAGTGCCGATCGAAGTGCGTGCCGGTTTGATAGTGGGCTTCCTCGGCGGCCTGACGACTTTTTCATCCTTTTCACTGGATACCGTGCGTCTGCTGGAAAGCGGACAAGTGGCGCTGGCCCTGGGCTATGCGGCACTGAGCGTATTCGGCGGGCTGCTTGCTACCTGGGCCGGCCTGTCCTTGACCAAACTTTGATAAACGAGAGAACGACATGCTCGATTCCAAACTGTTACGTAGCAACCTCCAGGACGTAGCGGATCGTCTGGCATCCCGCGGCTTTGCCCTGGATGTGGCACGCATCGAAGCGCTGGAAGAACAGCGCAAGACCGTGCAGACCCGCACCGAGCAACTGCAGGCTGAACGTAACGCGCGCTCCAAGTCCATCGGCCAGGCCAAGCAACGCGGCGAAGACATCGCCCCGCTGATGGCCGACGTTGAGCGCATGGGGAACGAGCTGAGCACCGGCAAGGTGGAGCTGGAAAACATCCAGAGCGAACTGGATTCGATCCTGTTCGGCATTCCCAACCTGCCTCACGAATCGGTGCCGGTCGGCGAAGACGAAGACGGCAACGTTGAAGTGCGCCGCTGGGGCACCCCGACCACCTTCGACTTCCCGATCAAGGACCACGTGGCCCTGGGCGAAACCCACGGCTGGCTGGATTTTGAAACCGCGGCCAAGCTGTCCGGCGCGCGCTTCGCCCTGTTGCGCGGCCCTATCGCCCGTCTGCACCGCGCCCTGGCGCAGTTCATGATCAACCTGCACACCGGCGAGCACGGCTACGAAGAGGCCTACACTCCGTATCTGGTGCAGGCTCCGGCCCTGGTGGGCACCAGCCAGCTGCCGAAGTTCGAGGAAGACCTGTTCAAGATCACTCGCGAAGGCGAAGCCGATCTGTACCTGATCCCGACCGCCGAAGTGTCCCTGACCAACATCGTGGCCGGCGAGATCCTCGATCCGAAGCAACTGCCGCTGAAGTTCGTCGCCCACACGCCGTGCTTTCGCAGTGAAGCCGGTGCTTCGGGCCGCGACACCCGCGGCATGATCCGCCAGCACCAGTTCGACAAGGTCGAGATGGTCCAGGTGGTCGAGCCGTCGACTTCGATGGAAGCCCTGGAAGGCCTGACCGCCAACGCCGAAAAGGTCCTGCAACTGCTGCAACTGCCGTACCGCGTACTGGCCCTGTGCACCGGCGACATGGGCTTCAGCGCGGTCAAGACCTACGACCTGGAAGTCTGGGTGCCGAGCCAGGACAAGTACCGCGAGATCTCCTCGTGCTCCAACTGCGGCGACTTCCAGGCCCGGCGCATGCAGGCACGCTTCCGCAACCCGGAAACCGGCAAGCCGGAGCTGGTGCACACCCTCAACGGTTCCGGCCTGGCCGTGGGCCGCACCCTGGTGGCGGTGCTGGAGAACTACCAGCAGGCCGACGGTTCGATCCGTGTGCCGGACGTGCTGAAGCCTTACATGGGTGGTCTTGAGGTCATCGGCTAAATGGAATATCTGCCGCTGTTTCACAACCTTCGCGGCAGTCGTGTGTTGGTGGTCGGTGGAGGGGAGATTGCCTTGCGCAAATCCCGTCTGCTGGCCGATGCCGGTGCGCAGCTGCGAGTGGTCGCACCTGAAATAGAAGCGCAATTGCAGGAACTGATCGTCGCCAGCGGCGGTGAGTCCCTGCTGCGCGGGTATGTCGAGGCCGACCTCGACGGCTGCACCCTGATCATCGCCGCCACCGACGACGAATCCCTCAATGCCCAGGTTTCCGCCGATGCCCATCGGCGTTGCGTCCCGGTCAATGTGGTGGACGCGCCGGCCCTGTGCAGCGTGATCTTTCCCGCTATCGTCGACCGTTCGCCGCTGGTCATCGCAGTCTCCAGTGGCGGCGATGCGCCGGTGCTGGCGCGGCTGATCCGGGCCAAGCTGGAGACCTGGATTCCTTCCAGCTACGGCCAATTGGCCGGGTTGGCGGCGCGTTTCCGCGCTCAGGTCAAAGGCCTGTTTCCGGATGTGCAGCAGCGCCGGGCGTTCTGGGAGGACGTATTCCAGGGTCCTATCGCCGATCGCCAACTGGCGGGGCAGGGTGCGGAAGCCGAACGTCTGTTGCAGGCCAAGATTGCCGGCAAGGCGCCCCATGCGCCGGGCGAGGTGTATCTGGTGGGTGCGGGCCCGGGTGATCCGGACCTGCTGACCTTTCGCGCCTTGCGCCTGATGCAACAGGCCGACGTGGTGCTCTACGACCGTCTGGTGGCACCGGCGATTCTCGACCTGTGCCGCCGCGATGCCGAGCGCATCTACGTTGGCAAGCGCCGCGCCAATCATGCCGTGCCTCAGGAGCAGATCAACCAGCAACTGGTGAACCTGGCCCGGCAAGGCAAGCGCGTGGTGCGGCTCAAGGGTGGCGATCCGTTCATCTTTGGCCGTGGCGGCGAAGAGATCGAAGAACTGGCGGCCCACGGCATTCCATTCCAGGTGGTGCCGGGGATTACCGCGGCCAGTGGTTGCTCGGCCTATGCCGGGATTCCCCTGACTCACCGCGACTACGCCCAGTCGGTGCGCTTTGTCACCGGTCACCTCAAGGACGGCACCAGCAACCTGCCCTGGAGCGACCTGGTGGCGCCAGCGCAGACCCTGGTGTTCTACATGGGCCTGGTGGGCTTGCCGACCATCTGCGAGCAACTGATCAAGCACGGTCGCAGCGCCGACACGCCGGCGGCCCTGGTTCAGCAGGGCACCACCAGCAACCAGCGAGTCTTCACCGGCACCCTGGCCAACCTGCCGACGCTGGTGGCGGAGCACGAAGTGCACGCGCCGACCCTGGTGATCGTTGGCGAAGTGGTCCAGCTACGCGAGAAGCTGGCCTGGTTCGAAGGCGCTCAGTCCGAGGTCTGAAAAGCTTCGCCGGCAAGCCGGCTCCTACAGGATCGATGTAGGAGCTGGCTTGCCAGCGAAAGCGTTCTCAACCCCTGCACCAAACCCCTTGCCCGCTCAACCGTTGCCGATCATGGGCGCGGCTGAAGTCCTGCTGCGGCCCCTTTGGCACAATCCCGGTCGGATTGATGGTGCTATGGCTGGCGTAGTAGTGCCCCTTGATATGGGCAAAATCCACCGTCTCGGCAATCCCCGGCCACTGGTACAACTCCCGCAGCCAGTTCGACAGGTTGGGATAATCGGCAATCCGCCGCAGGTTGCACTTGAAGTGGCCGTAGTACACCGCATCGAAGCGGATCAGCGTGGTGAACAGCCGCACATCGGCTTCGGTCAGGTACTCGCCGATCAAGTAGCGCTGTTTACCCAGCAACGCTTCCAAAGCGTCCAGCTCGGCAAAGACATCATCGAACGCCGTCTCATAGGCCTGTTGTGAAGTGGCAAACCCGGCGCGGTACACGCCATTGTTCAGCGCAGGGTAGATGCGTGCGTTGAGTTCATCGATGCGTGCGCGCAATGGCTGCGGATAAAAATCCAGGTCATTGCCGGTCAGGCCGTCAAAGGCGCTGTTGAACATGCGGATGATCTCCGCCGACTCGTTGCTGACGATGCGCTGTTGCTGCTTGTCCCACAGCACCGGCACGGTGACGCGGCCGGTGTAGTCGGCGCTGTCGGCGGTATAACGCTGGTGCATGAAATCAAAGTGATCCAGCGCATCACCGCTGGAGCCGAAGGCGCTGTCGAAGGTCCAGCCGTGCTCGCGCATCAGCCAACTGACCACCGAGACGTCGATCAGCTGTTCCAGGCCCTTGAGCTTGCGCAGGATCAGCGTGCGGTGGGCCCAGGGGCAGGCCAACGATACATAAAGGTGATAGCGCCCGGCCTCGGCGGCAAAGCCGCCTTCGCCGCTGGGTCCCGGACTGCCATCGGCGGTGACCCAGTGGCGGCGTTGCGCCTGTTCCCGTTGGAAGGCGCCGTCCTTGCCGCTTTCGTACCACTGGTCATGCCAGCGCCCATCGATCAGCAGTCCCATTGAATGCTCCTCAGCTATTTCGCGTTGGAGTGCAGTCTATGCCGCTGGGTTCGAACAAAAAGCGCAAAGCATGGGCGGTTTTGATCGATTAAATCGATCTGTCCCGGGCATCCCAATACTGCTGGGCCAGCGCGAAGGCCTGCTCCCGCGGCGTGCCCAAACCGCGCAAGGCCAGGGCCATGGTCGCCAGCAGGGCCAGTTGCGGGTAGCTGTCCTCAACATCACCGCGCCACAGCGCCAGGAGGTGCTCGGGTTCCAGGCTGGCCGGCTTCACATGGCGTTGTGCCGACAATGCCGGCCATTCCTCGTCCCAGCTGACGCCACCGGTGCTGCCGTACAGATGGCTGGTGGTGTCCGGGTTGATCTCGATCTCGCCGCCGTCACCCTTGATCACGATGACGTTGTCCCCCAGCAGGCCGCTGGCATCGCGGTGCACCGCCTGATAGCCGGGGTGGAAGATGCTCTGCAGGCCGCAACGGGCGCCCAGGGGATTGAGAATGCGCGCCAGGGAGTGGATCGGTGAGCGCAGGCCGAGGATGTTGCGCAAATCGATCATCCGTTGCAGCTGGGGCGCCCAGTCGCCTAGTGGCATGAAGGCCAGGTTGCCCTGGTCCAGTGCCTGGCTGACCGATGACCAGTCACGGCACAGGGGAATCCCCAGGGGCTCCAGCAACTGTTCGGTGTACAGGCGCCCGACGGTATGGGCGCCGCCGCCGTGCAGCAGGATGCGCACGCCGTTCTGCGCCAGGCACTTGGCCGCCAGCAGGTACCAGGGCAGGTGGCGCTTCTTGCCGGCGTAGGTCGGCCAGTCGAGGTCCAGGGCAATGGCCGGGGTGTTGAGGCGTTCGCGCAAGGCCTCGGTGAAGCCCGCCAGCTCTTCCGGGCTTTCTTCCTTGTGCCGCAGCAGCATGAGGAAGGCGCCCAGCTGAGTGTCCTCGACCTTGCCGTCCAGCAGCATGCCCATGGCTTCCCGGGCTTCTTCGCGGGTCAGGTTGCGCGCGCCGCGCTTGCCTTTGCCAAGGATGCGCACGAACTGGGCGAACGGGTGCTCTTGCGGGGTCTGGGTGAGCAGGGGGGCGAAATCGTTCATAGGCAATTGGTCGGCTTCGGCAGGCCCGCCAGCTTGGCGGCAAGTTTGGCGGGAGTGCCTTTGAACAGACGGTTCAGGTGCAGGCTGTTGCCCTTGTCCGGGCCCAGCTTGAGGGCGGTGTACTTGATCAGCGGGCGGGTGGCCGGCGACAACTGGAACTCTTTATAGAAGCCCTGCAGCAGTTCGAGGATTTCCCAGTGTTCCGCGCTCAGTTCCAGCTCTTCGTTGGCGGCCAGGGCTTGGGCCACGTCGGCGGACCAGTCGTCGAGATTGACCAGGTAACCGTCCTTGTCCAGTTCGATGGCGCGAGCGCCCACAGTCAGGGTACTCATAGCCAGGTGTTGACCTTGTCATGCTCAATCGACAGCTCGACGAAGCCCGGGTAATCCACCGCACGGGCCCAGGTCGGCAGCTCCAGGCCCCGGGCTTGCAAGTCCTCTTCCAGCACATACAGCTTCAAGCCGCTGCGGGCGCCCAGTTCGCCGTAAAGAGTGGTGCCCGGCTGCAGGGCATAGGCGGCATCGCCGCACAGCAGCAGGCCATCGGCGCTGCCCAGCAGACGCAGGCAACTGCTCAGGCGGGTGTCGGTGAAGGGCGAGTGGGACAACACGTGCAAGGTCGACATCAGAGGGTAATCACCTGGTCAAAACGGTCGATGATCCCGGCCAGTTCCGGGGCGTTGAGCAGCTGTACCGCGTCAAGGCTCAAGGTTGCCGGGTCCAGACCACGAGCAGCGAGGCTGGCGCTGCAGGCAAACAGTTCGTCGACGCCGAACAGCGACAACGCCTGCAGGTTGGCGCTCAGGTCTTTCTGGCGCAGCAGCGACGCCTGTTGCCCCGGCGCCAGTTGCAGCACGCCATCGTCGAGAAACAGCAGGCCGATCGGCAGGTCGAAGGCGCCGCCGGCCAGGACGATATCCAGGGCCTCGCGGGCCCCAGGGCCGGACCAGGGCGCCTGACGGCTGATCAACAACAGAGATTTGGCCATCTCACGCCCCTCCAAAACAGATCAGGCGGTCGGCGGCCTGTACCGCGTCATGCAATTGCCCGAGCCCCGACAGCTCCCACGGCGCCTCGACGCTCACCGCCGTGCGCTGATAGCGCTGGGCTTCGTCAGTATTCAACACACCGCGGCGCAGGGCGGCGGCGATGCACACCACGCCATCGAGCTGATGCTGCTCGATAAATTCGCGCCATTCCCGGGGTAGGTCCTGTTCGTCCTGGGGCGTGACGATGCTGTTGGCGGCGTTGTAGACGCCGTCCTGGTAGAAAAACAGCCGGACAATCTCATGCCCGCCTGCCAGCGCCGCCTGGGCGAACAGCAGGGCGCGGCGCGAGGACGGCGCGTGAGCGGCGGAGAACAGGGCGATGGCGAACTTCATGACGGACTCGATGGATAAAACTGCGGCCATGATAAAGCTTTCTCCTTGGATCGGCTAAACCCCTTTCGCCCCGAAGGCTCTGGCTCCGGGAGCCCAGGACATATCGGGTAAAGCTTTGCCCGGGCCCTGAAGCAGCAACCAGGGATAGACTCGCGCCTTCAATCAACCTGGGACAAGGAGCAAGGGATGATGGATTTGAATTCGGCGGTGGTGGTGGTCACCGGTGCCGGTCGTGGTTTGGGCGCGGCACTGGCCATCAGTCTGGCGGACCTGGGCTGCAAGCTGATTCTCTGTGGGCGCAATGCCGAGGCCCTGGCGCAGGTGAGTGCGGCCATCGAGACGCGCACCGGCCAGGCTGCCGATTGCGTGGTGGTGGATCTGGCCAGCAGCGACAGCGTCAAGGCGGCCCTGGCGGAGATTCATGTGCGCCAGCCCCAGGTGGACATTCTGATCAATAACGGCGCCATGTGGTTGGAGGCCAGCGAGCAGCCCCACAGCGCGGCCGAAGTCACCGGAGTGATCGATGCGGCCCTGACGGGCACCTTCCTCCTGACCCAGGGCCTGATGCCGGCGCTCAAGGCCTCCACGCGTCCGGACATCGTCACCATCGGCTCCATCAGCGGCTTGCCCAATGCACCCCTGCACAGCGTGTCGCTGCCGTTCTACGCGGCCAAGCACGGGCAACTGGCCCTGGCCGACGGTCTGCGCCAGGTGCTCAAGGGCACGCCGGTGCGCTCGCTGTGTGTGCATCCGCCGTATCTGGAGGACATTTCGCCGCTGGACCCGGCCTGGCAGCAGGTTCCGGCACGACAGAAGGGCGAGCAGGGCACCAACCGCGACGTGGTGGAAGCGGTGGTCTTCGCCCTGACCCGGCCGCGGCACATCAGCCTGTCATCGATCGTCATCGATACCGACAGCGGCGGTCTGTTCGACTGATGGAAGTACAGGTCAGCGGGTCTTGTAGCCCAGTTGCCAGCGGCGCGGAATCTTCAATGACGCCACCCCTAGCAACGCTGCAAACAACCCGCTGACATACAGCGCCTTGAGCCCCAGGTGTTGTTCCAGCAGGGCACCCAGCACCGCTCCGGCGAACATCCCGCTCCAAGGCACCAGTTGCACTCGCCAGCCGTTGCGCCGATCACCGAGCATCCAACGCCCCAGCCCACGGCCAAAGCGCGACAGGGCCCCGGTGACATAGGTCAGGCCAATGGGCAGGCCGTTCACTTCCTCCACTGCCGCATTGAGCATGCCCATGGCGATAATGGCCGCCAGCAGGGCCGGCAGTTGCTGCTCGAAGGGCCAGGCAGCGGACGCGCAGAGCAATGCGCCGATGCTCAGCAGCAAGGGCAGGGCGCGGTGCCCGGCCAGGCGGCTGACCACCACGCCCAGGGCGTTACCGACGATAAAGGTCGCCACCAATAGCAGCAGGCGCAGCACCAGGCCCAGCTCGCCATCGCTGATGGCCACCGCCATGCGCGTGGTGTTGCCGCTCATGAAAGACACGAAATCGCCAGTGGCCATGAAGCCGATGGCGTCGGTCATGCCAGCCAGCACCGAAAGGCAAGCCACCAGCCCGAGGCCGACCCGCCCACGCCATTTCTGCGTGTGCTGCAGGGCGGCGCTGGCCGATTGGGTGGAAGTCGAAGGCAACATCGTCGGTTCTCCTGAACAGGGACTACGGGGGACGCGTGCGGGTCAAGGTTGTGGATCGAGAGGATGCAGGGCGCAGTATTCATCCCACGGCATGCCGGCCATTTCCGCCACTTCCCTGTGCACTTCAAGGCGCTGGGCGTGGAATTCCTCGGGGCTGGCGGCGGTCAGTTGCAGGCTCAACTCCCAGGCGAACAGCCCCAGGCGCTCGGCTTCGGCTTCAAAGGCTTCATGCAGGCGTTCGTTGCGGTACTGCTCGGGCGTCTCGCCCTTGACCTGGGCCTCCAGCGGATTGAGCTTGTCCAGGGCTTCGCGCAGTTCGGGGCGGGCGGCGAGAAATCTTTCCAAGGCTATTTCGTGGTGCAGGGCATCGGCGGGCATCGGGGCTCCTTGAGGGGAACGGGCAGTCTTCAGGCATCAAGCCCGGGACAGGGGATGTGCTGGCATTTCACTGCGTATCTGCTGCAGATCCTTGTGCGGGATCACGTAGGTGCGGGCGAGCATATCGCCTATTCGCTGGCAGCGGCTTGATTCCGCACAGGCCATCAGCGGGACAAAGGCGAACGCGGCCTCCAGATGGCGGGTGGCGCTTCTGATCAGTACCTGGATCAGCGTCGGCGGCGTCCCGGCGGCGTTGATCACCACCAGGCCCAGGGCGCACTTGCCGGGCGTGCGGCCCTTGAAGAAATACTCCCAGGCCACGAAGTACAAGGGCCAGACCAGCATGAACAGCATTGAGTGCAGGTAGGGCTCCAGCCCCGTCTGTTGCTCGAGGTCGAGCAAGCGTCTGACCGGCTGCAACGCCAGCACCCCGTGCAGGCTCAGCGACAGGAGCACATACACCGCCAGCGCCAGCACCTGGTCGAGCATGAAGGCGGCGGCGCGGCGCAGGATTAGTTGGGTTCTTGAGACTTCCATGGTCGATTCCAGAGTTTTTTCCATCACATCGGGCGCAGTGTAATCCCCGCAGGGCGGGGTGTAGCAGTGGTTTTGACGGGGGCCTACTGCACCCGCACCGAGTCAGCTGACCACGGGCTGTTCGCGACCGATCTCGCTGCGCAACTGGGCAATCAGGTGCAGGCAGTGGGTGAGCCCCGGCGACGGCTCGCCGACCCGGCGGCTGAGGATGATCGGCGAGGTGGCCTCGGGTTCCTGCAGCGGGCAGAAACCGATGTCGTCGCGATGCAGCACCTGCACCGAGGCCGGCACCAGGGTGATGCCGATGCCGGCGCCCACCAGGCCGATGGCGGTCTGCAATTCGTTGGTCCACTGGGCGATCTTCAGGTTCAGGCCGCGGGCACTGAACAGCGCGATCACATGGTCGGCGTAGCTCGGGCGCGGGTTGGCCGGATACAGCACAAAGGGCTCGTTGGCCAGTTGCTCAAGGCTCACCTCTTGTCCCAGCAAGGGATGGCCGGCGGGCAGGGCGACCACCAGCCGATCCTCGGTCAGCACCCTCTGCACGATGGCCGGGTCGTCGATATGGATCCGCCCGAAGCCGATGTCGATGCGTCCCGCCTTCAAGGCTTCCACCTGTTGCAGGGTGGTCATTTCCGACAATCCCAGTTCCAGCTCCAGGGTTTCGTTGCTGCGCAGGCGGCGGATCAGTTGCGGCAGCACGCCGTACAGGGTCGAGGGGGCAAAACCGATGCCCAGCCAGGTCTTGTGCCCCAGGCCAATGCGCCGGGTGTTGTCGCAGACCTTGCCCAACTGCTCCAGTACCCGGTTGGAATGCTCATAGAAAAACCGCCCGGCGGCGGTCAGGCGCAGCGGTCGGCTGCGTTCCAGCAACAGCACCCCCAACTCGTCCTCCAACTGCTGGATCTGCCGGCTCAAAGGCGGTTGGGCGATGTGCAGGCGTTCGGCGGCGCGGGTGAAATTGAGGGTTTCCCCCAGCACCTGGAAGTAGCGCAGATGACGCAATTCCATGACAGCTCCCCTGTAGAGACATACATACCTTTAAGGTATCAAGCCAGACCAATTCTATATTGGAACCCCGGAAAAAGCCGGTACAGAATCGAGCGCAGAACTTCAAGAACCTCACGGGTATGGACATGCACGCTTCTGCCATTGAATCGATCGAAACGATCATCGTCGATCTGCCGACCATTCGCCCCCACAAGCTGGCCATGCACACCATGCAGAACCAGACCCTGGTGCTGATCCGCCTGCGCTGCGCCGACGGCATCGAAGGCCTGGGGGAATCCACCACCATCGGCGGCCTGGCCTATGGCAACGAAAGCCCGGACAGCATCAAGACCAACATCGACCGCTTCTTCACCCCGCTGCTGATCTGCCAGGACGCTAGCAACATCAACGCCGCCATGCTGCGCCTGGAGCAGAGCATCCGCGGCAACACCTTCGCCAAGTCCGGCATCGAAAGCGCCTTGCTCGACGCCCAGGGCAAGCGCCTCGGCCTGCCGGTCAGCGAACTGCTGGGCGGCCGCGTACGCGATGCGCTGCCGGTGGCCTGGACCCTGGCCAGCGGCGACACCGCCAAGGACATCGCCGAAGCCGAGAAGATGCTCGACCTGCGCCGCCACCGGATCTTCAAGCTGAAGATCGGCGCCGGTGAAGTGGACCGCGACCTGGCTCACGTGATCGCCATCAAGAAGGCCCTGGGCGATCGCGCCAGCGTGCGGGTCGACGTCAACCAGGCCTGGGACGAAGCCGTGGCCCTGCGCGCCTGCCGCATCCTCGGCGGCAACGGCATCGACCTGATTGAACAACCGATTTCCCGCAACAACCGCGCCGGCATGGTGCGCCTGAATGCCAGCAGCCCGGCGCCGATCATGGCCGACGAATCCATCGAATGCGTGGAAGACGCCTTCAACCTGGCCCGGGAAGGCGCGGCGTCGGTGTTCGCCCTGAAGATCGCCAAGAACGGCGGCCCCCGCGCCACCCTGCGCACCGCGGCGATTGCCGAGGCAGCGGGCATCGGCCTGTACGGCGGCACCATGCTCGAAGGCGGCATCGGCACCCTGGCCTCGGCCCACGCCTTCCTGACCTTGAACAAACTGAGCTGGGACACCGAGCTGTTCGGCCCGCTGCTGCTGACCGAGGACATCCTCGCCGAGGCGCCGGTGTACCGGGATTTCCACCTGCATGTCTCACGGGCACCGGGCCTTGGCCTGAGCCTGGACGAAGAGCGCCTGGCGTTCTTCCGTCGCGACAAAACCACCCCCGTGCTGCATCACACCTGAGGAGGGCTGCATGCTATTCCACGTGAAAATGACCGTGAACCTGCCGGTCGACATGAACCCCGAGCGCGCCGCGCAACTGAAAGCCGAGGAAAAGGCCCTGGCCCAGCGCCTGCAGGCCGAAGGCAAGTGGCGTCACCTGTGGCGCATCGCCGGGCTGTACGCCAACTACAGCGTGTTCGACGTCGACAGCGTGCAGGAACTGCACGACACCCTGATGCAATTGCCGCTGTACCCGTACATGGCCATCGAAGTTAACGCCCTGTGCAGGCATCCTTCGTCCATTCATGAGGATGACCGCTGAGTTCGCATCAGCCCGTTCACCACTCTAATAAATACAAGATGAGGATTAATCATGAACGTCAGAATTTCCCAGACTGCCAGCGCCCAACGCTTTCTTGAAGAAGCCAGCGGCCAGTTCACCGAAGGCGGCAACCCCCGGACCAAGGCCATCGTCTACCGCATCCTGCGGGACACCGTGAACATCATCGAAGACCTGAACGTCACCCCGGAAGAATTCTGGAAAGCCGTCAACTACCTCAACGTCCTCGGCGCCCGCCAGGAAGCCGGCCTGCTGGCCGCGGGCCTGGGCCTGGAGCACTACCTGGACCTGCTGATGGACGCCGCCGACGAACAGGCCGGCAAGACCGGCGGCACCCCGCGCACCATCGAAGGCCCGCTGTACGTGGCCGGCGCGCCCCTTAGCCAGGGTGAAGCGCGCCTGGACGACGGCCTCGATCCGGGCGTGGTGCTGTTCATGCAAGGGCAGGTGACCAACACCGCCGGCCAGCCCCTGGCCGGCGCCATCGTCGATGTCTGGCACGCCAACACCGGCGGCACCTATTCCTACTTCGACGGCAGCCAGTCGGAATTCAACCTGCGCCGGCGCATCGTCACCGACGCCGAGGGCCGCTACCGTTTTCGCAGCATCGTGCCGTCCGGCTACGGCTGCCCGCCGGAAGGCCCGACCCAGCAACTGCTGGACCAACTGGGCCGCCACGGCCAGCGCCCGGCGCACATCCACTTCTTCATCTCGGCCGATGACCATCGCCACCTGACCACCCAGATCAACCTGGACGGCGATCCGTACCTGCACGACGACTTCGCCTACGCCACCCGCGACGAACTGATCGCCAAGATCACCTTCAGCGAAGACCAGGTCCGGGCCAAGGAACTGGGCGTGAGTGGCCGCTTCGCGGAAATTCACTTCGACTTCACCCTGCAGTCTTCGGCCCAGCCGCAAGAGCAGCAGCGCCACGAACGGGTGCGTGCCCTGGAGGCCTGACCCCCAGCACGGCAAGACCGAGCCACGGACGCCTTGTGCGGCCCGTGGCTTTTGTCGTTGTCGGCCCGGGCTTTTTGACCTTGCGTGATTGCCTGCCTGCGCGGCCTGCCACCGCGCGGTGCAGCCCCAACAAGAACAATCAGAGTGACCCGATTATGCAAATGCATCTGTTGAGTGAACGCAGCCGCGTGTTTGTTCAAGCCGATCCCCATGCCGTGTCCGGTTACGTCAATCAGCACGTGGGCAGCCACTGCATCCGCCTGCCCCGGGCCGGCCAGCCCCAGGCCAGCCTGCAGCACCGGGCCCTGGCCAGCCTGGATTTGTGCAGCATCAGCTACGGCGGCAGCGTGCGCGTCACCTCGCCGGCGCTGGAAAGCATCTACCACCTGCAAGTGCTGCTGCGGGGTCACTGCCTGTGGCGCGGCCGTGGCCAGGAACACTACTTCACCCCGGGGGAACTGCTGCTGATCAACCCCGACGACCCGGTGGACCTGACCTATTCCGACGACTGCGAAAAATTCATCATCAAGATTCCCACCCGCCTGCTGGAAACTGCCTGCCAGGAACAGCGCTGGCAGTACCCGGGGCAGGGCGTGCGCTTTCTGCGCCAGCGCTATCAACTGCAGGAACTGGAAGGCTTCATCCCCTTGCTGAGCCTGCTATGCCAGGAAGCCGAAGCCCCGGAAAGCATGCCCAAGGTCCAGGAGCACTATGCGCACATCCTGGTGGGCAAACTGCTGGGGCTGATGCAGACCAACGTGCAGCGCGGTGCCTTGGGCGCCTCGGCGGCGACCTTCGAACGGATTGCCGACTACATCGAACGCAACCTCAAGCACGACATCGGCTGCGAAGAACTGGCGCAACAGGCGCGCATGAGCCTGCGCTCGCTGTACGCGCTGTTCGAACGCAATGCCCGCACCACGCCGAAGAACTACATCCGCCAGCAGAAACTGCAACGGGTGCACGCCTGCCTCAGCGACCCGTACAGCCCGGTGCGCAACGTCACCGAACTGGCCCTGGATTTCGGCTTCCTGCACCTTGGGCGTTTTGCCCAAAGCTACCGCCAGCAATATGGCGAACTGCCCTCCGACACCCTCAAGCGTCGCCACTGACCGGCCCGCCCCGCTATGGGCATTCGTTCCGACCTGTGCCTGGCGATCACCCGGCAGACCTTCGGCGTCCTTGGGATCCCTGCGTCTCCTGCGGAGCCGTTCGCAGCCTGCGGCAGCGGCTACACGCCCCTGTAGCCGCTGCCGAGCCTGCGAGGCTGCGAAAAGGTCCGCAGGACCTTGCCTGGCGATGGCCAGTCGAACCTCCTGCGGCCTTGAGATCCTTGCGTCCCTTCGGGCCGTTCGCAGCCTGCGGCAGCGGCTACAGAGCAATCTGCAGAAAACGGATACAGGTCTGCACGCATTGGCTATTGCCCGTTCCAAGCCCGCCCTAGCATGGCCCTGCCTGAATAAAAACAATGGAGGCGGCGGCCATGTCCCTGCGACCCGAATACCTGCATTCCCTGCTTGAAGAAGACCCCGACCAGGGCGTCTACCGCTGCAAGCGGGAGATGTTCACCGACCCCCGGCTGTTCGACCTGGAGATGCAGCACATCTTCGAAGGCAACTGGCTGTACCTGGCCCACGACAGCCAGATCCCCAATCCCAACGACTACTACAGCACCACCATGGGCCGGCAGCCGGTGTTCATCGCGCGCAACAAGAACGGTGAGCTCAACGCCTTCATCAACGCCTGCAGCCATCGCGGCGCCATGCTCTGCCGGCACAAGACCGGCAACAAGGCGTCCTTCACCTGCCCGTTCCACGGCTGGACCTTCAACAACACCGGCAAGCTGCTCAAGGTCAAGGACCCGGCCGCCGCCGGCTACCCGGCCAGCTTCAACTGCGAAGGCTCCCACGACCTGACCCGCGTCGCGCGCTTCGAGTCCTATCGCGGCTTTCTGTTCGGCAGCCTCAACCCCGACGTGTTGCCCCTGGTGGAGCACCTGGGGGAGTCGGCGAAGATCATCGACATGATCGTCGACCAGTCCGCCGACGGCCTGGAAGTGCTGCGCGGCTCCTCCAGCTACATCTACGAAGGCAACTGGAAGCTCACCGCCGAGAACGGCGCCGACGGCTACCACGTCAGCTCGGTGCACTGGAACTACGCCGCCACCCAGAACCAGCGCAAGCAGCGCGAGGCCGGGGAAGACATCCGCACCATGAGCGCCGGCACCTGGGCCAAGCAGGGCGGTGGCTTCTACTCCTTCGACAAGGGCCACATGCTGCTCTGGACCCGCTGGTCCAACCCCGAGGACCGCCCGTTGTACGAACGCCGCGACGAGCTGGCCCGGGACTTCGGCCAGGCCCGGGCCGACTGGATGATCGAGAACTCGCGCAACCTGTGCCTGTATCCCAACGTCTACCTGATGGACCAGTTCAGCTCGCAGATCCGCATCGCTCGGCCGATCTCCGTGGACCGCACCGAAATCACCATCTACTGCATTGCGCCCAAGGGCGAGAGCGACGAAGCCCGGGCCCGGCGCATCCGCCAGTACGAAGACTTCTTCAACGTCAGCGGCATGGCCACCCCGGACGACCTGGAGGAATTCCGCTCCTGCCAACTCGGCTACCAGGGCAGCACCACGGCTTGGAACGACATGTCCCGTGGCGCCGAGCATTGGGTCCAGGGCGCGGACGACGCAGCGAAAGAAATTGACCTGCAGCCGATCCTCAGCGGCGTGCGCACCGAGGATGAAGGCCTGTTCGTGATGCAGCACAAGTACTGGCAGCAGACCCTGCTCGCGGCCCTGGAGCGTGAAGCCTCACGGCAGATCGATGTGGAGGCCGTGCAATGAATATTTCCTACGATGCCGTGCGCGATTTCCTGTACCGCGAGGCCCGCTACCTGGACGACAAGGACTGGGACAGCTGGCTGGAGCTCTACGCTCCGGACGCGACCTTCTGGATGCCCTCCTGGGATGACAGCGACCAGTTGACCGAAGACCCGCAGCGGGAAATCTCGCTGATCTGGTACGGCAACCGCAGCGGCCTGGAAGACCGGGTGTTCCGCATCAAGACCGAGCGCTCCAGCGCCAGCATTCCCGACACCCGCACCTCCCACAACCTGAGCAATATCGAGCTGCTGGAGCACGGCGACGGCCAGTGCAAGCTGCGCTTCAACTGGCACACCCTGAGCTTTCGCTACAAGACCGTGGACAGCTACTTCGGCTGCAGCTTCTACACCCTGGATGTGCGCGGCGAAAACCCGCTGATCCTGGCCAAGAAAGTCATCCTGAAGAACGACTACGTTCGCCAGGTCGTCGATATCTACCACCTCTGAGGCGACCGCCATGAGCCATCAAATCGCACTCAACTTCGAAGACGGCGTTACCCGTTTCGTCAACGCCAACCCTGGCGAAAGCGTAGCCGACGCCGCCTACCGCCAGGGTATCAACATCCCCCTGGACTGCCGCGACGGCGCCTGTGGCACCTGCAAGTGTTTTGCCGAGGCGGGGCGCTACGAGCTGGGCGAGGACTACATCGAAGACGCTCTGAGCGCCGACGAGGCCGAGCAGGGTTTTGTCCTCACCTGCCAGATGCGCGCCCTCGGTGATTGCGTGGTGCGGGTGCCGGCTTCGTCCCAGGTCTGCCGCGCCGGGCAGGCCATCTTTCAGGCCAACATCAGCGCGGTGCGCCAGCTGTCCGACAGCACCATTGCCCTGTCGATCAAGGGTGAAGCCCTGAGCCAGTTGGCGTTCCTGCCGGGGCAATACGTCAACCTCGGGGTGCCCGGCAGCGAACAAACCCGGGCCTATTCCTTCAGCTCGCTGCAGCGCGACGGCGAGGTCAGCTTCCTGATCCGCAATGTGCCCGGCGGCCTGATGAGCAGCTTCCTCACCGGTCTCGCCAAAGCCGGTGACAGCATGACCCTGGCCGGGCCCCTGGGCAGCTTCTACCTGCGGGACATCCGCCGGCCCCTGCTGTTGCTGGCCGGCGGCACCGGGCTGGCGCCGTTCACTGCCATGCTGGAGAAGATTGCCGAGCAGGGCAGCGAACATCCGCTGCATTTGATCTACGGCGTGACCAACGATTTCGACCTGGTGGAACTGGAGCGCCTGGAAGACTTTGCCGCGCGCATCCCCCACTTCAGCTTCAGCGCCTGCGTGGCCAACCCTGAAAGCCACTACCCGCGCAAGGGCTACGTGACCCAGCACATCGAACCGGCGCACCTCAACCAGGGTGATGTGGACGTGTACCTGTGCGGCCCGCCGCCGATGGTCGAGGCGGTGAGCCAGTTCATCCGCGAGCAGGGCATCGCCCCGGCGAATTTCTACTACGAGAAGTTCGCCGCCAGCGCCGCCTGAAGGGCATTGCACTCTTGTGTAGGAGCTGGCTTGCCAGCGAAGGCGTCCACAAGGGCGCTGCTAGGCTCAAGGGCCCTTTCGCCGGCAAGCCGGCTCCTACGCAATCCCACACGGCAAGCCATGGCCTTGTAGGAGCTGGCTTGCCAGCGAAGGCGTCCACAAGAGCGCTGCTAGGCTCAAGGGCCTCTTCGCCGGCAAGCCGGCTCCTACGTCGGGTGGCGTTCTCTCCATCTTTTTGCACTCACGAGGTTTCCATGAACCGTTTCCACAACCAAGTCGCCCTGGTCACCGGCGCCGCCCAAGGCATCGGCCGTCGCGTTGCCGAACGCCTGGCCGAAGAGGGCGCTCGCGTGGTGCTGGTGGACCGCTCCGAACTGGTCTTCGAACTGGCCGCCGAACTGAGCCCCCGCTACCCGGTCCTGGCCCTGACCGCCGACCTGGAGCAGTACAGCGAATGCAGCCGGATCATGGCGGCGGCCATCGCCCACTTCGGCCGCCTCGACATCCTCATCAACAACGTCGGCGGCACCATCTGGGCCAAGCCCTTCGAACACTACGAACCGGCGCAAATCGAAGCCGAAGTCCGGCGCTCATTGTTCCCCACCCTGTGGTGCTGCCACGCCGCCTTGCCGCAGATGCTGGAGCAGGGCAGCGGCGCCATCGTCAACGTCTCGTCCATCGCTACCCGCAGCCTCAATCGCGTGCCTTACGGTGCGGCCAAGGGTGGGATCAACGCACTCACCGCCTGCCTGGCCTTCGAAACCGCCGGCCGTGGCGTGCGGGTCAACGCCACCGCTCCGGGTGGCACCGAAGCCCCGCCGCGGCGCATTCCGCGCAACAGCGCTGAACAAAGTCCCGAGGAGCAAGTCTGGTACCAGCAGATCGTCGATCAGACCCTCGACAGCAGCCTGATGAAACGCTACGGCAATGTCGACGAACAAGCCGCAGCCATCCTGTTTCTGGCCTCCGCCGAAGCCTCCTACATCACCGGCACAGTGTTGCCGGTGGGCGGCGGCGACCAGGGCTGAGGAGCAACCTCCTGCTGAATGAGCGACCTGTAGGAGCCGGCTTGCCGACGAATGCGTCCGCGAGATCGCTTTCGCCGGCAAGCCGGCTCTTACGGTAATTGCGTATTGGGTTGGCTTGCGCACGAGAGGTAGGCTGGGGATTGTGTGTGCCGGAAATTAATCCTGGGGATTTATTATTAATCCAAGGGTTGAATATTTGTCGGCAGATGGTTCTTAATGCGCCACACAGGCAACGGCTATTCATGGGAATCCCCGGCCGGCCGTGAATGCTCAAGGACGCGAGGCATACATGAACCCAACCCTTCCTTTGTTTCACCAGCAACCCTACCTGCAAACCGTGCAATGCCAGATCCACCGGCTTGAACGGGACGATTCGGGTGCGCCCTTCGCTCTATTGAGCGAGACGGTGTTCTATCCCCAGGGCGGTGGCCAACTGGGGGATCGGGGGCTGCTGACCCTCAGCGATCCTGAGGCCGGTGATGTGCCGCAGGTGATCGAGATCACCACCACCAAAAGGAAGGACGACGAGATCAGGCATTACCTGAAGCTGGATGACGCCGGGTTCGGGCAGTTGCAATCACTCGTGCCGGGGCAGAGGGTGACGGCGACCCTGGACTGGTCCCTGCGCTATCAGCAGATGCGCATTCATTCGGCCATGCACCTGATGCACTGCCTGCTGGAGCAGACGCAGGGGCGCTCGATTCCACACCCGGTCCGCTCGCCGTTGAATGACCAGGGCGGGGAAAACCACTATGAGTTCATGGGCGAGTTCGATGAGCAGAGCCTTGAGCGTGCGACACAAGAGTTGAATCGCTTTTGCGCGGCCGGTCATGCCGTCAGAACCCAGGCCGATACCGGCAAAGGTCCAGGCTATCGCTGGTGGCAATGCGGCGAATGGTCAATCCCCTGTGGCGGCGTGCATGTCGGCAATACGCGAGAGATAGGGGCCGTCACTGCCAGCATGAAAAACAGGAAAAACACCACCCGGGTTGCTGTCTCGTTCGCGGTAGAGGCTGAATAAATGTCGGAGAACCAGCAGGCCTTTGGCGCGTTTCTCACCCAGTTGCGCCTCGAAAGCGGCCACCTGAAGATTTCAACCTTTCTGGAAACCGTGAACATTCCGTTTTCCGCCAACCACTACCGGGACGTCGAGGCAGGGCGCAAGCACCTCAGCCTTGAGTCAGCCGTCGAACTGCATGACCAACTGGGCATCGCTCCCTCCAGCAAGTCGAGCTTCGATTACTACTGGCATTACTTTCGTGATTTGTTGCCGGCCCCCGTGCACGAAATGCTGTTTGGCAAAGGGGTGGAGGTCAAGGATCTTTCCGCCATGCTCGAGGTGCGCGAGCACGACTCCAAGCTACTGCGCCGCGCCTTGAGCTTGAGCCGCTACGAACGTGAGTTCATCGTCACCGAAGAGATCATTGCAGCCTTCAAGGAACACTTCGAACTGCTGCCGTTGATGACCTATCTGTACATGGTGGACAGCGCCTCGGTGGCCGAAATCCATGCGGTGTGCCAGCAGCTCGGCCTGGCCTACGATGCGCGCACCGAAGCCTTCCTGAGCCTTGTGGCCAAGGAGCGCAGCACCCCGCAGTCACCCTTCGTGCGCCATGCCCCGACCTTGAGAATGCCCAGAACCGCAGAAGCCCTGGCGCTCAAGGACCGGTTCCTGCGTCACGAGATCGACCGATCGTTGACCAAGCCCGAGCAAAGCGAATATTTCAATGTGTCCGGATCATTCAAGTACAGCGCGATGGTCACGCTCAAAGCGGCGGAAATCGAAGAGATCCAGGACCGTCTTGTCGATCTGTTTTCAGTGATCGAAGTGCACAACAAATCTTCCGGACAACTGGAAGACCCAGGGGCTGATCCCTACTTCTTCGGGCTGGTGGTGTCGGGCCGCCCGGAATATGACGGGCGCGCGGGGCGATCGAAAAAAAACAGCAGGGGATGAAGCAGGCGCAGACCGCTGCCACCCATGGCCACAGTCGAGCAGCGGGTGGAGACGGCCTCGGCGGCGCTATGACCTGTTCTGGGGAATGGCATAGGGCAGGGTGATGGGCGGCGCGTCCTGCAAAGGCCGCGAAGACTTTGCCATCAGATAACCGATGATCTGCGCCGAGCTGAGCTCGATATGCAACAGGTCTTCATCGTCAAACCACGCGTTGGGCCAGAAGATCAGGTCCGAGGCATTGGCCTCGGGGAAGTTGGTTTCCAGCAGGTTCAGGGCGTAGTCCGTATCAGACTCCGTGCCCTCGCCTTGGCAGATGAAATCCGCCACGGCGCACGCTTCGTCGAAGCTCAGGTCGTCAACGTAGCGCTGTTGATGAAAGGCCGTGCGCAGAAAGTTCGCCGCGCTGGTATGGCTGTGCATATCGCGAAATTCGTGGAACTCGAAAGGCCGGCCGGCGTGGCTGTTCCACTGCTGGATCAGCGCACTGATCTCGGGGCTTTCCCGTTCCTGGTTGTCCCAGATCTGGTCGAGGATCTGCTTGAGCAAGTCTTTCATCAACGCCCGTATTTTCGGCGTCGCGGGTGTTGGTTTCAGCCGTTCCGGCATGGCCATGGGTGTCTCCCTGATTGTCATTTCATACGGCTGGTGGAGGGGGGCGCGAGATCGCCTTCGCCTGCAAGCCGGCTCCTACGGGGGGATGGTGCGTGCTTGTGTAGGAGCTGGCTTGCCAGCGAAGACGCCCGCCAGACCACCCCCATTCCCGAGCGGCGCACAGGATAGGCCCTTCGCGCCGCCGACTAAAGCGCTGGCCCCAGCAACAACAACGCACATAACCCGCCCTCAGGCCGATTGTGCAGTTCCAGACGGCCACCGATCTTGCTGACGATCATCTGCACAATCGCCAGCCCCAGCCCGGCGCCATGGGCATTGCCCTGGCTGTAGAAACGCTCCAGCAAACGCCCGCGTTCCTCCTCGTTGATGCCGGGCCCGGCATCTTCCACGCACAGGTGCATCGCGCCATCGGCCTGGGGCCGCAGGCCGACCCGCACTTCGCTGCCCGCGGGGGCAAAGTTCAGGGCGTTGGTCACCAGGTTCTGCAGGGCAATGGCCAAAGCCACCGGGTCGGTGTCGATCAGGCAGCCTTCGTCGCCTTCCAGCACCAGTTCAACATCCTTCTCCAGGGCCAAAGGCGTCAGCTCCGCCAGCTCTTCGCGCACCAGGGCGCTGAGGTCGATGCGGCTCAGGCGCGGGTTGCTCAGCTGCGGCTCGATGCGCGCCATGGTCAGCAGCTGACTGCCGATGCGGGTGGCGCGGTCGACGCCGCTCAGCAAAAAGTCCAGGGCTTCCTGGCGTTGCTCCGGGCTGCCGGCGCTCTGGGCGTTCTGCGCGTGAATCCGCAGGATCGCCAGGGGCGTGCGCAGTTCATGGGCGGCGTCGGCGATAAAGCGCCGCTCGCGCTCCAGCAGGCTGTCGATCTGGGCCAGTAACTGGTTGAGGGCGGTCTGCATCGGTTCCAGGTCCTGGGGCAGGGGCTTGAGCCCGAGCGGCTGCAAGGTGTCGCTGCTGCGCCCGCGAATGGCCCGGGCCATGGCCCGCAGTGGCGCCAGGCCCCAGCCGATGGTCAGCCAGATCAGCAGCGCCAGCAGCGGCACGCCGATCAGGGTCGGCCACAGGGTATGGCGCACGATGCGCTGGATCAGGTCCTGGCGGATGTCATCGCGCTCGCCAACCCAGATCAGCAAGCCCTGCTGCGGGTCGGCCAGCAGAAAGGCGCACCAGTCCTTGCCGTTTTCCAGGATGTCGTGGGCGCCCAGTGTTGTGGGCGGCGCCTCCAGCAGCGGGGCCTCGGCGGAGCGCATCAGCAACTGGCCGTCGTCGCGCCAGACCTGGAAGGTCAGGCGGGTTTCATAGGGGTGGGCGGCGCCGTCCACGCCGACCCGGCTCATGGCCTGGTCGAAGGCCTGGTGCAGGCGCTCCCAGTCCGCCGCGTCCGGCTTTTGAGCCGGGTCGCGCTGGCGCAGCACTCCTTGCAGAAGGCGCGCGCTCTGGGCCAGCTGGGCGTCGTAGACCTCTTCGATCTCATGGTGGCTGTCGCGCAGCACCAGCCAGCTGATCAGCAAATCCCCCAGCAGCACCAGGACCAGGACCGGTAGCAGAATCCGCGTGCGCACCGAGTTCATGGCTTGAGCGCCAGCACGTAACCGACGCCGCGCACGGTGCGGATCAGCTCGCTGCAGAGCTTCTTGCGCAGGTTGTGGATCAGCACTTCCAGGGTGTTGCTCTCGACCCGGTCCTGCCAGCCGTAAAGCGCCCGGGACAGGCGCTCACGGGTCACCACTTTGCCCGGGCGTACCATCAGCTGGTGCAGCAACTGGTATTCCATAGGCGTCAGCACCACTTCGTTGTCTTGGTAGTGCACCTGCTGGTTGGCCGGGTCGAGGCGGATACCGGCGTGTTCCAGCAGCGGCTGGGCACGGCCCTGGCTGCGGCGCAGCAGGGCGCGGACCCGGGCCTTGAATTCCTCGACATCGAAGGGCTTGACCAGGTAGTCGTCGGCCCCGGCATCCAGCCCGGCGATGCGCTCGGCGGTGCCGTCGCGGGCGGTGAGGATCAGCACCGGCAGGTCCTGCTGGGCGGCGCGCAATTGCTGCAACAATTCCAGGCCGTCGAGCCGCGGCAGGCCCAGGTCCAACAGCAACAGGTCGAAGCTTTCCGTGCGCAGGGCGTGCAGGGCGCTGGCGCCGTCCTGCAGCCAGTCCAGGGTGTAGCCTTCGGCGCTCAGCGCCACGCGGATGCCCTGGCCGAGGGCACGATCATCTTCGACAAGCAGCAGGCGCATGGGGCGGTTCTCGGTAGGGCGAGGGGGCAGGGAAGGGGCGCATGATGACGCCGGCCAGGGTCCATCGGCAGGGGTTTTTAGCGGGGAAAATGTTACCGCGCGTTGCCAACTAAGCTTTCACTAAGCTTGGTTTTGCACAGTGCAATCTCCCCCATTACCGGAGCGTTTCTCTATGCGCAAAGTCCTGCTGCTGTCCCTGGTTCTCGCCAGCCCCCTGGCCATCGCCGGCCCGCAATGCACCACCGCCGAACGTTCGCAATGGCAAGACCCGCAAGCCTTCCAGGACCAGCTCAAGGCCCAGGGCTATCAGATCAACAAGTTCAAGGTCACTGACGGCAACTGCTACGAGATCTACGGCTTCGACAAGGACCAGCGCAAGGTCGAGATCTACCACGACCCGGTCACCGGCAAAGCGGTGAAGACCGAGATCAAAGGCTGATGCCGCACGCTTCCCTGCAGCTGTGGGACCCGCTGGTGCGACTGTTTCACCTGTCCATCGCCGGGGTCTTTATCGGCAACTACTTCTTCAATGAAGCCGGTGACGACTGGCATGTCTGGCTCGGCTACTACGCCATGGCCTGGCTGCTGCTGCGCACGCTGTGGGGATTTGTCGGGCCGCGCAGTGCGCGCTGGTCCGACTTCTGGCCGACCCGGGCCCGGCTGGCGCGGCATCTACGCTCGCTGCTGGCCGGGCGCCCCGAGCATCGCCTGGGGCATTCACCCCTCGGTGCCTTAGTGATGCTGCTGATGCTGCTGGCCCTGTTGCTGATCGGCATCAGCGGTTTCCTGATGGAAGAGGTCGATGCCCTGTGGGGCGCCGACTGGCCGCTGCAGGTGCACGAAACCAGCGCCGATGTGCTGCTGGGCCTGGTGCTGCTGCATGTGTGCGCGGCGATTTTTGAAAGCTTCCAAGTGCGCGACAACTTGCCGTTGTCGATGCTCACCGGCCGCCGCCGACCCTTGCCGGACAGTGATCGGCACTAATGTTTTTTCCCTTGTACCCCACCCAGAATTTGCCACGGGCTCCTGTATGCGTGCGCTGTCCTTTCGCCTGAGCTTCATCTGCAGCAGCCTGCTCTTGGCCGCCGTCTTTATCGCCGCCTGGCGCAGCCATCCTCCCCATCAGCTGGCGCCGTTTGCCCAGGCCGCGGTCAGCAGCGAGACGGCTACGACCAACAGTACGCCGCAATACAACAGCCGCTTCGTCTCCTCGGACCTGGATGACTTCGTGCATTCGTCCTCGGTGACCGCCTTGCCCGGCGGCGACCTGATGGCCGTGTGGTTCGCCGGCTCCCGGGAAGGCGCCGCCGACGTCCAGGTGCGCAGCGCACGCTTTGACGCCAAGACTGGCGAGTGGGGCGCCGAGCAGGTGCTGGCCACCCGCGAATCGACCCGTGACGGCACCGGGCGCTATATCCGCAAGCTCGGCAACCCGGTGATCGCCCTGGGCCCGGACCAGCGCCTATGGATGTTCTACGTCTCGGTGTCGGTGGGCGGCTGGGCCACCAGCGCCATCAACCTGATGGTTTCCGACGACCTGGGGCGCAGCTGGTCGGCGCCGCGACAGCTGGTGACCTCGCCGTTCTTCAACATCAGCACCCTGGTGCGCGCCGCGCCGGTGTTCCATGCCGACGGCTCGATCGGCCTGCCGGTGTACCACGAGTTCATGGGCAAGTTCGCCGAGTACCTGTACCTGAGCGCCGATGGCGCGGTGATCGACAAATTCCGCATCAGCCGTGGCAAGCACTCCCTGCAACCGACCATCGTGCCCCTGGACGAACGCCGCGCCATAGCCATGCTGCGCTACGCCGGCGACACCCACCACAAGGTCCTGGCCAGCCGCACCGAAGACGCCGGGCAGACCTGGAGCGAGCCCTATCCGCTGCAACCGTCCAACCCCAACTCGTCCCTGGCGGCGGTGGGCACCGACGACCAGGGCCTGCTGGTGGCCCTCAATGACCTGCAGGACGGGCGCTTCAAACTCAGCCTGTACGGCACTGACGCCGGCCTCAGCCAATGGCGCCCTCTGGTGGAACTGGACCAGTCCCCCGACCCCCTGGGCCAGCCGTTTTCCCACGAGGCCTACAAGGACATCATCGGTGAAGGCTTCCGCGCCTCCAGCGGCGCCCGGCGCCTGCCCCTGGAACAGCGCTTCTTGAGCAACCTCGACTATCGGGTGTGCAAGCCTCAGGGCTGCGACTTCGAGTACGAATACCCCTACTTCAGCCGCGGGGCGGACGGCCTGTACCACCTGGTCTATTCCTGGAACAACACCTTTATCAAGCACGTCAGCTTCAACGCGGCGTGGCTGGCGGAGCGCTTGTGATGATGTCGCTATGGCAAGCCCACCTGAGTTTTATCCTCCTGGGCTTTGTGCTGCTTGGCAGCCTGCGCCTGACCGCACCCTGGCGGCCCTGGCTGCTGCCCGTGCTGGCGCTGGTCAGCTTTATTCCGCTGAACCAGCTGCCGCTGGCGGCCTATGTACGCAGCTTCACCGATGATCTGGCCATCAGCACCCTGGTGCTGCTGGGCTGGGTCAGCCTGCGGCACTTGGGGGTGATTGCGCCCTTGCCAGCCAAACACCGGGTGCAGGTTTTGCTGCTGTTTATCGGCCTGACCCTGAGCCTGTACCCCGCGACCCTGGGCTTGACTTACCTCGACCCCTACCGCTGGGGCTACAACCCACGGCCGATGATTGTGCTGATTGGCCTGGCGGCGCTGGTGCTGCTGTGGCAACGCAACCTGCTGGGGGTACTGATGCTGGTAGCCGGGACCCTGGCCTTTGCCCTGCGCCTCAAGCCTTCGGAAAACTACTGGGACTACCTGCTGGACCCGCTGCTGGCGGGCTACTGCCTGATCGCCGCCAGCGGCGGGCTGCTGCTGTGGCTGTGGCGCCGCGTCACCCAGCGCAGCCGCGGGCAGCCCCTTGCCGGGTAAACCAACCGGCCGCGCCGCGGCCTTCGACAACACCACACAGAGGTCAATGATGGGCGGGTTGCAATCACGCCGCCTGCGCTACGGCGTGGGCGCAATCGGGCTGGTATTCGGCTTGCTGGCACTGCTGCGGCTGCTGTTCGCCGTGGGTTTTTCCGGGGTGGACCTGAGCGCCGCCAACCAGCGCGAGGCCATTCTGCAGACCCTCGGCATCGGCCTGCGCTTCGACCTGCGCCTGACCCTGCTGCTACTGCTGCCCCTGGCCCTGCTGGCCTGGCTGCCGCGCTGGAACCTGCTGCGCCTGCCAACTTTGCGCTGGCTGGCCCGGGTCTACTTGCTGCTGGTGCTGGGCGGGGTAGGGCTGCTGTACATCATCGACTTCGGCCACTACGCCTACCTGGGCGTACGCATCAACGCCACGGTGCTGCGCTACCTGGACGACGCACAGATCTCCCAGCAAATGCTCTGGGAAAGCTACCCGGTGCTGTGGATCGTCCTCGCCTGGGGCAGCGCCCTGAGCCTGTGGTGCTACGCCTTGCTGCGCCTGGAACGCCTGACCCTCGACCGCCCGGCGCAAACCCTTGGCCGCTGGTCCCTGGCCAGCGTCAGCGCCCTGGGCATCGCCGCCGTGTTCCTCGGTCTGCTGGGCCGGGTAGAAAACCTCAACCTGGAAAACCCCGTGCCCCTGCGCTGGAGCGACGCCTACTTCTCCGGCAACAGCCAGATCGCCGCCCTGGGCCTGAACCCCGTGCTGTTCTTCTACGACACCCTCAAGGCCGGCCAGGCCCAGTACGACGAAGCCCAAGTGCGCCAACACTACCCGGCCCTGGCCCGCTATCTCGGCGTCGACCATCCGGACCCGCAGCGCCTGAGCTTCACCCGCCAACAAGGCGTGCAGCCGTACCGCATCGACCGCCCCCGGCCGCCCAACGTCATCTTCGTCATGCTCGAATCCCTCGGCACCAGCGCCGTGGGCGCCTACGGCAACCCGCTCAACCCCACCCCCAACCTCGACCGCCTGGCCAGCCAGAGCTGGTTCTTCAAACACTTCTACGTCCCGGTCACCGGCACCGCCAAAACCGTGTGGGCCAGCATCACCGGCGTGCCCGACGTCACCCGCCAAGAGACCGCCACCCGCCAGCCGCTGATTACCCGCCAACACAGCCTGATCAACGCCTTCAGCGACTACCACAAGCTCTACCTGATCGGCGGCAACGCCGGCTGGGCAAACATCAACGGCCTGATCCGCCAGAGCATCGACAACGTGCGCCTGTACGACGAAAGCCACTGGCAATCGCCCCAGGTGGACGTCTGGGGCATCTCCGACCTCGACCTGTTCAAGGAAAGCGACCGCCTGCTGCGCGCCATCCCCCAGGACCAGCCGTTCTTCGCCTACCTGCAAACCTCCGGCAACCACCGCCCCTTCACCATCCCCAAGGACAACGACGGCTTCCAAGCCCAGGACCTGCCCCTGGAACAAGTCCAGGCCGCCGGTTCCCGCAGCCTGGAGCAATACAACGCCGTGCGCCTGCTGGACTTCAACATCGGCCGCCTAATGGAGATCGCCAAAGCGGGGGGCTACTACGACAACACGATTTTCGTGTTCTTCGGCGACCACAACACCCGCATCAGCCAGATCCCCCACATGGCCCCCGCGTTTGAACAGCTTGGGCTGGAAAGCAACAACGTACCGCTGCTGATCCATGCCCCGGGGATGTTGCAGCCCAGAGTGATCGAAGAAGCCGTCGGCCTCGCCGATCTGCTGCCCACCGTAGCCGGCATGGCCGGGATGCCCTTCACCAATGGCGCCATGGGGCGGGACATTCAACAGCCTGCTCCGGAGGGGGAGCGGGTGGTGCCGCTGGTATTGAGGGAAGGGACCTTTCCGGTGATTGGCGGCGTGACCAAGGACTTTTTGTTGCAGATGCAACACGACGGCAGTGGCGCGACGTTGCATGATTTGGCGTCGAGCACCCCGCGTGAGGATGTGGCGCAGGAGCATCCGCAGGAGTTTGAACGGTTGCTGGAGTTGACGCGGGGGATGTATGAGGGGGCGCGGTTGATGTTGTATCGGAATGTGCGGTGACACCGCGTAGTCATCGGTTGACGCCAGCCCGTGTAGGAGCTGGCTTGCCAGCGAAGGCGGCCGCAAGACCGCCTGAGCTCTATTTAATAGGTAACCAGTTCAAGGCTGAAGCTGCTGGTGGTTAGGCGATTGAGCGCTTTATCAAGCGCCTGATCATCGAACAGCCTGTTCTTGCGAGCAGCAGAAGTTAGAGGGAGACGGGGTCAATCAGGTTTTTTTTAAAGTACATATCTGTCTCCCCTCGTGTCCTCCCAGGCCAGTGCTGAGTGACATTATCCGCGCCTTCGGCGCATGGACAGCTGCGTTGGGTGCCTGATACCTTATCGAAAGGTAATACCTTTAGATAACAAGGGTTCGGCAATGGCCACTTCTATCAAGATTGATGACGAGCTGAAAAAACGCATTCAGCATCTGGCGGGGCTGCGTCAACGTTCGTCCCACTGGATTATGCGCGAAGCAATAGCGCAGTACGTCGAGCGCGAGGAAGCCCGTGAGAGCTTCAAACAAGAAGCCTTGGCGTCTTGGGCGGCGTATCAGGAAACGGGTCGGCATCTGACCGGCGAAGAAACTCGGGCCTGGCTCAATACCTGGGGTACCGAGGCTGAGGCGGAGCTGCCTAAGTGCCACGATTGATTCTCACCGAAGGTGCTGCGCAAGGGTTGGAGCGTTGTCGCCAGTTTCTAGTCGAGAAAGGCCCGCTGATCGCTCAACGGGCTGCCCAAGTGATTGAGCGTCAAATCGCTCGACTGGAGGAAGACCCAGAAATCGGTCGTCCCTTTCCAGAACTGCCGGAGCTGCGCGAGCTGATCATCGAGTTCGGTGATTCGGGTTATGTCGCACTTTATCGGCATGAGCGTGCGGATGATGCTGTTTACATACTTGCCTTTCGGCATCAGAAAGAAGCCGGTTACTGAGTTTTGGTCGCAAGCTGTTTAGCGCTTCAGTCAGATGGCAACGGGGTAAGTCACGTCTTACCCCGTTTTCTCCTTCCTCAGATTTGCTGAATGTTTTCTGCCGGTCTATTGGCATCCAGCAACGAATCCACCACCGCTCTAGCCATTTCCACCGAATGGATCATCGACCAAATCAACCCACGCTCCACACCGCTGGCGCGCTCGGTGATTTCATCGCTGACCTGTACCGCACAGTCCAGTAGCAACGACACATGCACCAAGGCTTCTTCGGCATTGATGCCGGGGCGGACACTGAACATGGAGTGATGACCTACGGATGTAGGCACGGTGTCTTTCAGGCTATTGAGGATCGAGGTTTCGGCGCTATGCGCGGCCAAGGCCAAGCGAATTCGCTGGGTGTCGATATCGTGTTCGGGGGTTCTGAATTGTCCGGGTAAGGGCAGGGGCGGATCGGGAACGAGCTTTTTCATGGTGCATCTCCAATATTGGTGGGTGCGCCAATGTGCTATTTCGAGCTGCTAAACCCGATCACTGATGTGCAGCGATGGAGCAAGCCTAGGCGGTGCTTTTTGTAGGTGCAAGGCGTTTGAACTCTCTAGGACAGGTCGTTCAATAGAAAGAGACAAGCCTTACATTGAGTAGTGAAGTGCAGTGGTTTTTGCGCGTTTGGGGATTTTTCGCCGACCTAAGCCAGGGTTCTGACGAAAAGCCATCAGCCCGGTATCATGCAGCCCATCTTTGACCGGCCCCTTGGGTTGGTTTTTCATTTTTTATTGCGCAATTCATCTGCGTTGAAGGTAGGAATTTGTCCATGAAGGATCAAAAGGCTGGCAAACAGGCTGCTAGTAGCCTCGCCGAGCAAGTGTTGAACGAAGCCCGAGCGCGTTATGCGCCAAACGAATCCCCCGAAGGTCTGGAAGTTGAGCCGGCCAAGAAAAAGCCAGGACGTAAAGCCAAGGCAGCGGTCAAGACCACCAACAACACGCTGCAAGACCTACAGAAAACCCTGTGGGCCACTGCCGACAAGATGCGCGCCAATATGGACGCCGCCGAGTACAAACACATCGTCCTCGGTTTGATTTTTCTCAAGTACATCTCCGACAGCTTCGCTGGCCGCAGTGACGAGCTGAAGCGTCGTTTTACCGATGCCAACGATGATTACTACCTCGGCAGCGACGACGCCGAACTGCTGGCCCAAGAGCTGGAGGAGCGCGACTACTACACAGAAGTCAACGTGTTCTGGGTGCCGGAAGTGGCGCGTTGGGAGTCACTGCGCGCCGCTGCTAAGCAGGTCGATATTGGCAAACGTATTGATGAAGCATTGGCCGCCATCGAAGCGGAAAACGCTAGCCTGAAAAATATCCTCGACAAGCGTTACGCCCGTGCCCAGTTGCCGGACGGCAAGCTTGGTGAGTTGGTTGACTTGATATCGACCATCGGCTTCGGTGGCGATGCTAACCAAGCCCGCGATCTGCTGGGCCAGGTGTATGAATACTTCCTTGGTCAATTCGCCAGTGCGGAAGGTAAGAAGGGCGGGCAGTTCTACACGCCTGCCAGCATCGTTAAAACCCTGGTTGCTGTGCTTAACCCACACCATGGCAAGGTCTACGACCCTTGCTGCGGCTCGGGCGGCATGTTTGTTCAGTCGGAAAAGTTCATCGAGGCCCATGGCGGCAAACTGGGTGATGTTTCCATCTATGGTCAGGAGTCCAATCCAACCACCTGGCGTTTGGCGGCAATGAACCTGGCCATTCGCGGCATTGACTTCAATCTCGGTAAAGAACCGGCTGACACCTTTATCCGTAACCAACACAGCGATCTGCGCGCAGACTTTGTACTGGCCAATCCACCATTCAATATCAGCGACTGGTGGCATGGCAGTTTGGAAGGTGACCCGCGTTGGGTATATGGCACACCGCCGCAAGGCAACGCTAACTACGCGTGGTTGCAACATATGCTGTTTCACCTCAAGTCCAATGGGCGGGCCGGTATTGTTCTGGCCAACGGCTCGATGAGCTCCACCCAGAGCGGTGAAGGCGATATTCGCAAGGCCATGGTCGAGGCGGATGTGGTGGAAGTGATGATCGCGCTGCCCGGCCAGTTGTTCTTCAACACACAGATCCCAGCTTGTTTGTGGTTCCTTACCAAGCAAAAAGCTGCTCGCCCTGGCGAAGTGTTGTTTATCGATGCGCGCAAGCTTGGCACTAATATCAGTCGAGTGCAGATCGAACTACTCGATAGTGATATCGAACGTATTGCTCAAACCGTGGCTAATTGGCGCGGTGAGCCGTTGGATGTTGGTGGCGATATCGCGGAGTACATTGATATTCCAGGCTTTTGCCGCAGCGTGTCCTTGGACGAGATTTCTGAGCATCGGTATGTACTCACGCCGGGGCGTTATGTTGGGGCTGAGGCGATTGAGGAGGATGGCGAATCCTTTGCTGAAAAGGTGCAGAACCTTACAGCTTTGTTGGGTGAGCAAATGGCCAAGGGGGCGGAGCTTGATCAGTTAATTCGCCAGAAGCTTGGGGGGCTGGGTTATGAGTTCTGAACTTCGAAAACGCTGGGTGCAGGCCGGAGTGGACTTTCCGGAAAGTTGGAAGTTTGTTTCATTTGAAGAATTATTGCGTGACAGCAAGAGTATCGCCGTAGGCGTGATGTACCCCGGTCCCAATACGGTTGGAGGCGTCCCCTTAATAAAGGTTGGTGATGTTAGTGGCGGGTTTTTTTCTTCGGTACCCAAATACTGCATATCGCCTGATGTAAACGAAGAATATAAGCGTACGCAGTTGGTTGGTGATGAGCTGTTGATTACCCTGGTTGGTAATCCCGGCGAATGTGTTGTGGTGCAGCAACATATGTCTGGTTGGAATGCGGCACGAGCAATTGCGGTAGTTCGTTTAGCGGATTCTAGTCTTCGGATATACTTGAAGGCTGTGTTAGAGAGTAGAGCTTGTAGGCATCTAATTGATGCTGTACTCAATACTACTGTTCAGAAAACACTAAATCTTAAAGATATTCGCCTTCTTCCTATTCCGATGCCGCCTAAGCAGGTTATTGAAGCGGTTTCTAGTTTTTCTGATGTTGTGAGTGATCGTGTTACTTTGCTCCGTGAAACCAACGCCACTCTGGAAACCATCGCCCAAGCGCTGTTCAAATCCTGGTTCGTCGATTTCGACCCTGTGCGTGCCAAGGCTCAGGGGCTTGAGCCTGAAGGTATGGATACAAGTACCGCCGAATTGTTTCCTAACAGTTTTGAAGAGTTTGAGCAGGGCGCGGTGCCAGTAGGATGGAAACTACAAAAAGTCGAAGACCTAATCGAGTTGTCCTACGGAAAAGCACTGAAAGCAACTGATCGGGTTGATGGTCCTGTTCCTGTATATGGCTCAGGCGGAATTACGGGCAGCCATAACGAATCATTGGTCAATGGGCCATCAGTCATTGTTGGACGTAAAGGGACTGTTGGTAGTTTGTTTTGGGAAGATAGGCCTTTCTTTCCTATCGACACCGTTTTTTATGTCAGAACAGATAAGCCTTTGACTTACTGTTATTACCTTTTAAAAACACTCGGTCTTGAGGGTATGAATACCGATGGTGCTGTACCTGGCTTGAATCGAAATAATGTCTACAGATTGCCTGTGGTGGTGGCGCCGAAGTCTGTTCTTGAGTCTTTTGATGAGATTGTTTTCTCACTGCGAGAAAAAATATTCTCAAATAACCAGCTTGCCCAAACTCTCACCCAACTCCGCGACACTCTATTACCCCGCCTAATCTCCGGCCAACTGCGCCTACCAGAAGCGGCAGCCGCCACCGAAAAGATCCTGTCGGAGGCTATCTAATATGGCTTCTCTTAACCTGCGCGAACGTGTTATCGATCGCCTGCAAAGCCAGCCCGACAGCCAACACACCGCCCGCGAATTGGCGCAATGGGTATTCGAGCAGTTCCCCGCCGAATGTGCGGTCAAGAAAGCCGGTAGCGGCAGCCATATTCAGACCGACGCTGACCTTGTGCAGCAACTGGCGGCCGAAATCGCAGGCTCGCGTCCTCGCTGGCAGAAGCAGCAACCGCAATTGAAAACCACTGAAGGCCGGCCACGTCACTATTACTGGTCGGAGTTGGACGCCAATGCCGAGGTCGCGGCGGCGGAAGGCCTGTCACCTGAAGTCACAGAGCTGCCTGAGTCCTCGCGGTTACGTGAGCACGCGCTCTATCCTTTGCTGGCGCAGTATCTGTTGTCGGAAGAGCAGTGCGTGAACGCCATGCGTATCAACGAAAAGCGCTCTTCCAACCGCGCCGGCAGCGGTGGCAATGAATGGCTGCACCCGGATCTGGTCGGTCTGGAAAACCTGACCGCTGACTGGACGCTCAATGTGCGTGATTGTGTTCGCGAGCTAGGAGGGCCTCGTGCCCGGTTGTGGTCATTTGAGGTCAAGCTGCTGCTCAACCGCTCCAATGCCCGCAAGTGTTTCTTCCAGACGGTGTCCAATTCCTCCTGGGCGCATTTTGGCTACTTGGTGGCTGCTACGGTGGAAGGCGATGGCACGCTCAAAGAGCTGCGTATGCTCGCTGCTGCCCATGGCATAGGGGTGATTCAATTGGATGTGGAGAACCCCACGGAAAGCCAGATTTTGATTCCTGCGCGAGAACGCAGCGATATCGACTGGGACATGTGCAACCGCCTAAGCGAAGAAAATAGCGATTTTGCCGAGTTCCTCGGACGTGTCCGGCGCTTCCACCAAACCGGCGAGTTAACCGCCAAGGAATGGGAGGCCTCTGCGTGAGCCATCCCCAGCTTCTCACCGAGCGGTGGCCTAGCCCATGAGCCGCTACCAGCCGCCGTTGACCCTGACCCCAACCATGCTCGCGCTTGTTGCGCAGATCAGCGAGCAGGTGGGGCGGTTGTCGGCGCGGCATGAGGCGACCCTGACGCCGCAGCTGCGACGGGGTAATCGCATTCGCACTATCCAGGCTTCGCTGGCCATCGAGAACAACACGCTGAGCCTGGAGCAGGTGACGGCCGTTCTGGAGGGTAGGCGGGTATTAGGCCTGCCCCGTGAGATCCAGGAAGTGCGCAATGCTTTTGCCGCTTATGAGGCCATGCCTGGCTGGCGCCCGGCGTTGCGTGAGCATTTGCTGGAAGCCCATGCCCTGTTGATGCGCGGGCTTATCGACGATGCCGGGCGGTTTCGCCGTGCCGGGGTCGGTATCTATCGCGAGCACAAACTGGTGCATATGGCCCCGCCGGCTAGCCGTGTACCGACCTTGGTGGACGACCTGCTCGGTTGGCTGTCCAGCACGGATCTGCACCCACTGCTGGCCAGCTGTGTCTTTCACTACGAATTCGAGTTCATCCACCCGTTCGCCGATGGCAATGGGCGGATGGGGCGCTTGTGGCAAACGCTGATTCTCAGTTTATGGCGTCCCGTTCTGGCCTGGTTGCCCGTAGAGACGGTGATTCGCGAGCAGCAACAGGCTTACTACGCCGCGCTGAGTGCGGCAGATCAACGCAGCGAGGCCACGCCTTTTGTGGAGTTCATGTTGCAAGCCTTGCACCAGGCCTTGCTCGATGGTGGCCAAAGCGACCAAGTAACCGATCAAGTAAGCGACCAAGTAGCCCGCCTGCTCCACGTGCTGGGTGGCGGTGTTGCCCTGAAAGCGGGAGAGCTGATGCAGCAGCTGCAATTGGCCCATCGCCCGAGTTTCCGTAACAACTATTTGAACCCGGCATTAGTGGCCGGGTTGATCGAAATGACTCACCCCGATTCGCCACGCAGCCCGGCACAGAAGTACCGATTGACTGCACAAGGGGCGACGTGGGTGGCCAATAACTAGATGACCCCGTCTGTGAGGCTGGGGAAGCGACTTGATTGGGCAGCCTGGTGCTGGCCAATGTCGAGGATTGATAAGGGACTAATGCCGTAATGACCGAAGACCAACTGGAGCAGGAAACCCTCGGCTGGCTGGAAGAGGTGGGTTACACCCGTTTGTATGGGCCAGACATCGCCCACGACGGAGAACACCCCGAGCGTGATAATTACCGGCAAGTGGTGTTGGTCGAGCGCTTACGCAGTGCGATGGCCAAGCTCAATCCCAAGGTGCCATTGGCAGCCCGTGAAGATGCCCTTAAGCAGGTGCTGGAATTGGGTTTGCCGGTGCAGCTTTCGGCCAACCGCTTGTTCCATCGCCTACTGGTCAGTGGCGTGCCGGTGCAGTACCAGAAAGACGGCGAAACCCGCGGCGATTTCGTGCGCTTGATTGATTGGGCCGAAGTCAAAGCCAATGATTGGCTGGCCATCAATCAGTTCCGTATCCAAGGGCCGAAAAAGCTTCGTCGGCCGGACATCATCTTGTTCATTAACGGGTTGCCGCTGGTCTTGTTGGAGTTGAAAAACCCGGCTGACGTAAACGCAGATCTCGGTAAAGCCTTTGAGCAGCTTCAGACCTACAAGGAGCAGATTCCGGACGTGTTCCAGTACAACGAAATCCTGGTGATTTCCGATGGTACTGAAGCTCGAATGGGGTCGCTGTCGGCGGATATCGAGCGCTTTATGAACTGGCGCACCATCGACGGTGAAACCCTCGATCCGCTGGGGCCATTCAACGAACTTGAAACCTTGGTCCGTGGTGCGCTGGCGCCGGAGATGTTGATCGATTACCTGCGCTATTTCGTGTTGTTCGAAGATGACGGCCGTTTAGTGAAAAAGATTGCTGGTTATCACCAGTTCCATGCCGTGCGCGCCGCCATCCAGCAGGTGGTCGTGGCTTCGCGTCCTGGCGGTAGCCATAAGGGCGGTGTGGTTTGGCACACCCAGGGCTCGGGCAAGAGCATCACCATGACCTGCTTCGCCGCTCGGGTGATGCAGGAAACGGCGATGGAGAACCCCACCATTGTGGTCATCACCGACCGCAACGATCTGGACGGCCAGCTGTTTGGGGTGTTCTCCCTGTCTCAGGATTTGCTTCGGGAACAGCCGGTTCAGGTGGAGTCCCGTGGTGATCTGCGGACCAAGCTGGCCAACCGGCCCAGTGGCGGCATTGTGTTCGCCACCATTCAAAAGTTTATGCCAGGCGTGGATGAAGACAGCTTTCCGGTGCTGTCCCTGCGCTCCAATATCGTGGTGATCGCCGACGAGGCTCATCGCACTCAATACGGCTTTAATGCCGAGCTCAAAGCCCCCGCTGGCCTGCAGGCGGCAGACAGCCGGGCGCGCTATGAAGTGGGCTATGCCCAGCACCTGCGCGATGCACTGCCGAACGCTACATTCGTGGCCTTTACCGGCACTCCGGTGTCCAGCGAAGACCGCGATACCCGTTCGGTGTTCGGTGAGTACATCCATGTTTACGACATGCAGCAGGCCACAGAAGACGGCGCCACCGTCGCCATCTACTACGAGTCACGTCTGGCCAAGCTGTCCTTGAAAGAAAGCGAACTGCCGCACATCGACGATCAGGTAGATGAACTGGCCGAAGATGAAGAAGACGAGCAACAGTCACGCTTGAAAAGTCGCTGGGCTGCGTTGGAAAAGGTGGTCGGCGCCTCGCCGCGCATTCATAGCGTGGCGGCGGATATGGTCACGCATTTTGAGGCGCGTAATCTGGGGCTGGTAGGCATGGGACAGATGCCCGGCAAAGCCATGGTGGTCGCCATGAGTCGCGAAATCTGTGTGCATCTGTACAACGAAATTGTTGCCCTGCGCCCTGACTGGCACCACGAAGATCCGGAGAAAGGCGCGATCAAGATCGTGATGACCGGCAGTGCTTCGGACAAGGCCTTGTTGCAGCCGCATATCTACTCTGGCCAGGTCAAAAAGCGCCTGGAAAAACGCTTCAAAGATCCCCTCGATCCGCTCAAGTTGGTGATCGTCCGGGATATGTGGCTGACCGGATTCGATGCGCCTTGTGTTCATACGCTGTATGTCGACAAGCCGATGAAGGGCCACAACCTGATGCAGGCCATCGCCCGGGTTAACCGAGTATTCAAGGACAAGCAGGGCGGCCTGGTGGTGGACTACATCGGTATCGCCAACGAGTTGAAAGCGGCGCTCAAGGAATACACCGGCAGCAAGGGCAAAGGGCGCCCAACGGTGGATGCTCATGAAGCCTACGCGGTGTTGGAGGAGCGGCTCGATGTCCTGCGCAGCTTGTTGCACGGTTTTGATTACAGCGATTTTCTAACCGGAGGCCACAAGCTATTGGCGGGAGCCGCCAACCATGTGTTGGGTTTGGAGGACGGTAAGAAGCGTTTTGCTGACAACGCGTTGGCCATGAGTAAGGCGTTCACCTTGTGCTGCACCTTGGATGAAGCCAAGGCAGTGCGTGAGGAGGTGGCTTTTTTCCAAGCGATCAAGGTGATTTTGATCAAGCGCGATGTCAGTCAGCAGAAGAAAACCGATGAAGAGCGTGAGTTGGCGATTCGCCAGATCATCGGTAATGCCGTGGTCTCTGGGGATGTGGTGGACATCTTCGAAGCAGTGGGGCTGGACAAGCCTAATATCGGCCTGCTCGATGATGCTTTTCTTGCCGATGTACGCAACCTGCCGGAGAAGAACCTTGCGGTAGAACTGCTGGAACGCTTGCTCGAAGGTGAAATTAAGAGCCGCTACAGCTCCAACTTGGTCCAAGAAAAGAAGTTCTCCGAGCTGCTCGCCAATGTCATCAAGCGCTACCAAAACCGCTCGATCGAAACGGCTCAGGTGATCGAAGAGTTGATCGAGATGGCCAAGAAATTTGCCGCTGCCAGCAAGCGTGGCGAGAAGCTTGGGCTCAATGAGGATGAGTTAGCGTTTTACGATGCCCTGGCTACCAATGAAGCCTCGGTGCGTGAACTGGGCGATGAGATTTTGGCGAAAATTGCTCATGAGCTGACGGCGAGCTTGCGCGCCAATGTCAGTGTCGATTGGAGCCGGCGCGAGAGTGTGCGGGCTAAGTTGCGGATTTTGGTGCGGCGGATTTTACGTCATTACAAGTACCCGCCCGACAAGGCTGAGGATGCCGCGCAGATGATTCTTGATCAAACGGAAAAGCTCTGCGAGGGGTGGTTCTAAGGTTGTTGGAGTTAGTTGCTATCTAACGATCTTCAGGGGAGGGGACTTTGCTATCCTGCGCCCCCTTTTCTCCACCGCAAGGAACGCAGGTATGACCCAGCCCACTGGCAGCAGTACGCAAACAAGGGCTGGCCAACAGCGTCACCTGCAACACCTCCTGTTCCGCCTGATCCCAGCGCTGCTGCTCGGCCTCGGGCTAATCACCCCAACCGCCCAAGCCAACCCCACCACCACCTACCGCGGCACCCTCGGCGACACCCCGGTTGAACTGGCGCTCACCTACGACTCTCAATACGGCGGCGGTATGTCCGGCTATTGGTTTTCCGAATCCGAGCGCTTGCCCATGGTGTTGGAATCCACCCCTTTCCACCCTGGCTCCGCGCTCTTGATCAACATCATGGACAACCCGACCCTGCCGGCGACGGCGGTGTCGTTGCAGCCGTTCGCCGAGGGGGCAGAGGCGCTGCAGGGCAGTCTGGTGGATTTGCGCACGGGCACGCAGCAGCCGTTGCAGTTGCAGCGGGTGACGCGCTTTGGCGACAGTCAGCGGGAGGCGTTTGAGGGGGAGTTGTTGCAGCCGGTGTTCGATCGGGATTTCTATTTCAGTGTGCATGCCGCGCGCAAGGCCGGGGAGGAAGTGGCGCAGGTGGACAGTATCCGGGTGATCAGCCGGGCCACCGGTAAGCGGGTGCAGGAGATTAGCGGGCAGTGGTGTCTGTCGTCCGTGGGCACCAGGACGCTGACCTTCGGGCATTTTCATGCCGAGGCGCGGATGGACTTTCAGGTCCAGGGCTATCGCGTGGGGGAGGCGGATGGCCGGGTGTGGTGCTCGCCCACGCAGTACTACCTGTACAGCCGGGATCTGCGGACCTATCGGCGTCATCCGCAGTTGGAGCAGTTCGCGGTGGAGGGTGATCTGCGCTTTTCCCCCAGTGGGCAGATGGAGTTCAGCAAGCAGGACTTTATCAATTACGACCAGCGCACTCGGCGTTGGGATTATTACCGGGTGATCACCCCTGAGCGTTTGGAATATCTGTCGTCGGGCGAGGAGCGTTTCTGATGCGCGGGTTTGATGTTGCTCGGGGGCTGGTGGTGCTGGTGTTGGCGCTGTTGCTGTTGCCGGCGCAGGCGTCCCATGGGGTGTATGAGGGGACCTTGGGCAAGCAGGCGATTGTCTTGACCCTGGGTAGCCAGAATGCGGTCTACCAGGGCACCTATGCCTATCAGCGCTATCGCACGCCGATCCGCCTCAAGCCGACCTTCAGCTACAGCAACAAGACGCTGGCCATGGATGAGCTGGACGAGCAGGGCTTGCCGGTGGCGCGTCTGCAGTTCAATGACTTGCTGAACTCCCGCCAGCAGGAGCAGGTGCGCGGCACCTGGACCAGTTATCGCACGGGCAAGTCCTTGCCCATTGCGCTGAAGCTGGTGGGCCTGGTGGATTCGGATCGCTCGTGGCCGCAGCCGGTCACCACGCTGTTGCAGAGTGCTTCCACCAAACGCTGGTATTTCCAGGTGCCGATGCCGGGCAATGATCAGCGGATCACGACGGTGGAGGTGATGGACAAGGCCAGTGGCAAGTTGCTGCAGACGCTCGCGGTTGAAGCGCCGGGGTGTCGCAACCTGGGGGTGGATACCTTGCAGGTGCAGGCTGAGGGGGAGCAACTGCGGATTGGATTTCAGGACTGCAAGCTGCCGGGGTTTGCGTGGAATGCGGGCAGTGGGCGGTTTGAGCCGTTGCCTTGAGGCAGGGGATGGAAGCCTTGGGTAATAGAACAAGGATCAGGTGTTGAACCTGGAAACTGTGGAGCCTCGTATGGATGACAAGCAATCCCCTGTGCTGATCCAGGTGTACATGGCCGATGACGATGGCGCCGTTCGCGAGGAGTTGCTGGCGCGGCAGATCGATGAGCATACCTACGAGTTGCTGTCCTCACCGGGGCTGGCGCAAAACCTGGCGCGGGGCGATATCGTTTCCATCCGCAATCCCGATGCTCCGGCGCAAGTGCTTAAGCGGGGCGGGAATTTCTGCATTCAGATCTATGCCGATTACATTGATCCGACGGTGATCAGTGCGCTTGAAAACGAGGTCGCTGGTGAGCTGGGCGGAACCCTGGATGGGCTGTTCGAAGGGAACCTGTCATTTGCTGTTCCTGCCAGGAATGGCATGGACCGTATCAATGCGGTGTTCGATCGCTTCCGCGAGCAAACCGGGATCGAGTGGTACTACGCCAATGTCTATAAAAACCTCGACGACGATGAGGACGAGACGCTGTTGAACTGGTGGTTGGACTGCTGATCTTCTCCGGGGCCTGGGCATGCCACCCAACAAACCGACCAAGTAGCGACCAAGTAAGCACCCGGTAGTGCTCCAGCGGCCGTTCTGTGGTGTGGGCCTGCATGGGCGTGGGGGAGCGCTAATCGTCCAACAGCGTGTTGGACGATTGAGACTTTTGTACTGGCATTGGAAAGAGGCGGGCCGACCTTTTGTTTGCTCAATCGTTGGGTGTGCTTTTTACCGGCGAGGGCGTGCTTGAGGACGCCTTCGCCGGCAAGCCGGCTCCTACGGTAGAGGTAGGAAGGGGCCGTCTGCATCAGAAATTCACCGAAGCACTCAACCGCGCCGTCAGCGGCGCGCCCTGAAACAGGTAGTCGTCGCCCATGTATTCCCCTGCATCGCGCCAGTAGCGTTTGTCGAACAGGTTGTCCACGGTCAGGCGGAACACGGTTTCGTAGCCATCAATGCGCGTGCTGTAGCGGCTGCCGATGTTGAAGATGGCGTAGGCGCCGGTGGCGACGTTGCCCTGGCGGTCGGCGTATTTGCTGCCGCTGTATTGCATGCCGCCCAGCAGGGCCAGGCCGTCGAGCCAGGGCAGGGCGTAGTCGCCTTGGAGGCTGGCCCGCAGGCGGGGGACGTTGAGGGTTTGATGGCCTTCGTAGGCCGGGGTGCCGGTGCCCTCGACCCGGGAGCGAATCGCCGCGACGCTGGCGGCAATCTGCAGGCGCTGGGTGGCCCAGCCGTTGGCGGAGAGCTCCAGGCCGGTGTTCTTTTGCTGGCCCTGCTGGACGTAGGTGAAACCGCCTGCAGCGTCCGGGCGCGAGTACTGGTAGGCCTGGCGCATCTGGAACAGCGCGGCGGCAAAGCTCATGCGCTGCCAGTCGTACTTGATCCCGGCTTCGATTTGGCGCGAGACGGTGGGGGCCAGGGTGTCGCCACTGTTGCTGGCGAACCAGGGGGCCTGGCCACCCAGGCTCAGGCCCTTGCTGTATTGGGTGTACAGCGACAGTTCGCTGATCGGTTTGTAGATCAACGCGGCCTGGGGCAGGAATACATAGCGCTGGGTGTGGCGATCGCGCACGCCGTCCTTGTCGAAGCTCTCTTCGTCGAGGCGTACTTCGCGTCCGCCAAGGACGGTCTGCCACTGTTCGTTGAAGCTGATGCGATCGCTTAGGAACAGGCCGTATTGGCGGCTGTCGAGGCGTTTGTGGGAGTCGTTGAGGGCGCCGTTGTAGCGGTCGAAGTTTTCCGGCTCGCTCTGGATATTGCCCGTGCCAATCCATTGATTGATGGACTCGCGCCGGTCCACCACGCGGCGAAATGCACTGGTCCCCACGCTCAACTCATGGCCCAGGCCAGCTGCGTCGAAGCGGCCATTGAGCACCGCCTGCACTTCATCGTTGCGCCGGGTGTCGTCGGGGCTGCGGAAGTCGTAGATGTCGTAGTTGCCTTCCGGGCTGAAGTAGTTGCCGTTGGCATTGATGCAGCCGGTGGTGCAGCCGCCCCAGGCAAACGAGCTGTAGTCATCGATCACCACCCGGCTGCGGGACGCACTGAGGTTGCCCTTCCAGTCGTCGTTGAAGCGGTACTCGAAGTTGCCGCCGATGTTCAGCGATTCATTGGTCACAGGCTTTGAGCCGCTCTGGTGCCCCAGGAGCTTTTTCGGTGAGGCGTGGTGGGGCAGGCTGGAGCCGCCCAGCAGTTGATAGCCCGGGGCCGAGCGCTGTTGCTTGTTCTGGTATTCGATATCCAGTTGCAGCAGGGCATCGGGGCTGATGTTCCAGTCGAAGGCCAGGGAGGCAAAGTCGCGCTGGCCGTTGGTGTGCTCGACGTAGGAGTGCAGGTCTTCATGGGCCAGGTTGGCGCGCAGGCCGAACTGCTGTTCGCTGCCGAACCAGCCGCCGACGTCGGTGGCCAGATAACCGCTGCCGCGATCGTCGGTGGAGACGGTCACCGAGCGGATATCCGTGGGCCGCTTGGTCACGTAGTTGATCAAGCCACCCGGTTCGCTGACCCCGCTTTGCAGGCCGGAGAGGCCCTTGAGCAGTTCCACCCGCTGTTTGTTTTCCAGGGCGACGTTCTGCTCGCCGGTGATGGTGCGGTTGTTGATCTTGTAGCTGCTGGCGGCGTTCAGGGAGAAGCCGCGCACCTCGAAGTTTTCGTAGTAGCCCACCGGCGCGTAGCTCTGGCCCACCGAGGCGTCGTTCTTCAGCACGTCGCTGAGCAGCCGGGCCTGCTGGTCCTTGATCAGCTCTTCGTTGATCACGCTGATGGACGCCGGGGTGTCCAGCAGCGGTGTTTCGCTGAAGCCGCCCACCGAGGCGCTGTCGGCGCGATAGCCGTATTGCTCTTCGCCACTGACGGTCTGGGTCGGTAACTGGGTGCCGCTGGCGTTGGCCACCGCGTGGCTACCGGCCAGCAGCAGGCCCAGGGTCAGGCGATTGAAAGGCAATCCTGTGGAGCTGGCGCGTGTGGGGGGCGTCGGGTGAGTCCGGCTCATGAACAATCCTAGAAGGCGACGCGGTCCCCATGGCAGAAGCCGGGGGAGGTTCCTGAGAAGGCTACGATCGTCGACCTGAGTGTGTAGTGAGGAACAGCGCGGGAGCCCTGCGGGCATCAGGCAAGGGCCTGGCGGTTGCCGCTGGGTGCTGTCGGGCAGGCGCCATCATACAAGCTGCGGCGCGGGGGTAAAGGCGGGAGAGGGATTGGCTCAGGTTACCGAGGGGGGCGGCCCTGATGCATGAAAAGAAACGGCGTTACCGGTCAGGTTCAGGGGTGTTCATTTGCAGGGATTCGATCTGTTGTTCCAGGGTTGCAATCTTGCCCAGCAGGATGTTGATGAGTTTCTTGTCGTGGCTACGGACTTCGGTGGCGACCAGCGACTTTTCCAGTCGGTCGACGATTTCATTGTTCATGCTGCGGTTTTCCTGCTTGGCGATGCGCTTGACTTGGGTGTGAAGCTCACCAGGCAGGCGAACGATGAATTTTTGAGCGGGTGCGCACATGCCGGACCTCGGGTGATATCAAAAAGAAACATCATAGAAAGGTCGGGGCAGGCAGGGCTTCAAGAAAATTCTGAAAAAACAGCAAGATCGGGCTTAGTTTCGCTGAGCAGGGTGGGCGACTCGCTGAGCGAATCAGGGCATTGCGCTGCCTAAAGCCAGGCCGCTCAATCAAGAACTGACGCAGAGGGTGTCAGCCCCCTCGCCAGTGCTGAATGTCCGTTGGCATCAGGGCCTGGCCGGCGGCTCAAGCCCCGTGCCCGGCCTTAACGCCGATCCAGCCACACCGTCTGCGCATTGCAGAACTCGCGCACGCCGAAGTGCGACAGCTCGCGACCGAAGCCGCTTTTCTTCACCCCGCCGAAGGTCACCCGAGGGTCGCTGGCGCTGTAGCCGTTGATGAACACGCCGCCGGTTTCCAGTTCGTCGGTCATCTGCCGGGCCCGTTCCAGGTCCTGGGTGAAGATTGTCGCGGTGAGGCCGAACTCGCTGTCGTTGGCCAGTGCCAGGGCGTGCTCGGCATCCCGGGCGCTGATGATGGCGGCCACTGGGCCGAACAGTTCCTGCTTGAAGGCGGTCATTTGCTCGGTGACGTCCGCCAGCACCGTAGGCTGGTAATAGTTGCCGGCGCCTTCGACCTTGTCGCCCCCCAGCAGCAGGGTGGCGCCTTCGGCCAGGGTCGCCTGGACTTGCTGGTGCAGCTCGTCGCGCAGGTCGAAGCGGGCCATGGGGCCGAGGTAGGTGTCGCTGGCCAGCGGGTCGCCCATTACCAGGGCGCGGGTGGCTTCGACGAATTTGCGCGTGAACTCCGCGACCACCCCTTGTTCGATGATCAGGCGCTTGGCGGCGGCGCAGACCTGGCCGGTGTTCTGGTAGCGGCCGATCACCGCAGCCTTGACCGCTTCGTCCAGATCGGCGTCGTTGAGCACGATAAAGGGATCGGAGCCGCCCAGTTCCAGCACGCATTTTTTCAGCGCGGCGCCGGCCTGGGCGCCGATGGCGCTGCCGGCGCGCACGCTGCCGGTCAGGGTCACGGCGGCGATGCGGCGGTCGGCGATAGCGCGGGACACGCCGTCCGGGGTGACGTTGAGCAGCTCGAAGACGCCTTCAGGGAAACCGGCGCGCTGCATGACGTCCAGCAGCAGGTAAGCGCTGCCCATGACGTTCGGCGCGTGCTTGAGCACGTAGGTGTTGCCCGCCAGCAGCGCCGGCACCGCGCCGCGCAGCACCTGCCAGATCGGGAAGTTCCACGGCATCACCGCCAGCAGCGGGCCCAGGGGGCGGTACTCGATGCGCGCCTTGTTGTTTTCCACCAGGGTCGCTTCCGGGGCCAGCATGGCTGGGCCGTGCTCGGCGTACCACAGGCACAGCTGGGCGCACTTTTCGATTTCGCCGCGGGCCTGGGGCAGGGGCTTGCCCATTTCCAGGCTGATCATCCGTGCCATGGCCTCGCTGTTGTCCCGCAGGGCCTGGGCCAGTGCCGTCAGGTGCGCGGCGCGGGCGGCGACGCTCTGGCGTTTCCACTGGGCGAAACCGCGGGCGGCGCGCTCCAGGGTGGCGTCGGTTTCAGCCTCGGACTGGTAGGGGTAGGCGCCGATCTGCTCGCCGCTGGCGGGGTTGATCGACAAGGCGTGGGTGTGACTGGAAACAAGGCTCATGGCACCGTCCTGCAGGGTGGGAATGACGGCAGGTTACGGTGCTGGATCTTTGCTGAAAACTGAATAATATTAAGCGAGTCGTTCACGTTTGGAGAATGAAGTGGATCTGGTCCAGCTGGAAATTTTCAAGGCCGTTGCCGAGCAGGGCAGCATCAGCGCCGCCGCGCAATTGATCCACCGGGTGCCGTCGAACCTGACCACGCGGATCAAGCAACTGGAGCAGGACCTGGGGGTGGAGTTGTTTATCCGCGAGAAGAGCCGCCTGCGCCTGTCGCCCGCCGGGTGGAACTTCCTCGACTACGCCCGGCGCATTCTCGACTTGGTGGCCGAAGCGCGCTTGACCGTGGCCGGCGAGGAACCCCAGGGCCCGTTTGCCCTGGGTTCCCTGGAAAGCACGGCGGCGGTGCGTATTCCGGCCTTGCTGGCGGCCTACAACCAACAATACGCCAAGGTCGAACTGGACCTGTCCACCGGTCCCTCGGGGACCATGATCGAAGGCGTGTTGTCCGGACGTCTGGTGGCGGCCTTTGTCGACGGCCCGGTGCGCCATCCGGCCCTGGAAGGGCTGCCGGTGTTCGAGGAAGAAATGGTGCTGATTGCGCCCCTGGGGCACGCGCCGATTACCCGAGCGCGGGAGGTCAACGGCGAAAGCATCTACGCCTTTCGCGCCAACTGTTCCTACCGTCATCACTTCGAAAGCTGGTTCACCCAGGACGCCGCGGTGCCGGGCAAGATCCACGAAATGGAGTCCTACCACGGCATGCTGGCTTGCGTCAGCGCCGGTGCCGGGCTGGCGCTGATGCCCCGCAGCATGCTGGAAAGCATGCCCGGCTGCGCCACGGTCAGCGTCTGGCCGCTGTCGCCGCGCTTTCGCTTCCTGCGCACTTGGCTGGTCTGGCGGCGCGGCACCGTGTCCCAGAGTTTGAGCAGTTTTGTGAAGTTGCTGGAAGAGCGTGGGGCGGTGCTGGCTGAGGTTTGAGGGGAGCGATGTTCAACGCCTGCTCAAGGCCAGGCGAGCCGCGAACAGCACGAAGATCATCCCTGTGGTGCGGTCCATCCACTGGATCACCTTTTCCCGCTGCAGCACCCCGCTCAGGGAGCGGGTGGCGCCAATCAGCAGCAGGGACCAGATCAGCCCCAGCACCACGTGGATGCTCACCAGACCGAAGGTCCAGAGCACCAGCGGCTGTCCCTGGGGAATGAACTGCGGCAGAAAGGACACGTAGAAAACCCCCACCTTGGGGTTGAGCACGTTGCCCAGCATGCCCTTGAGAAACCAGTTGGCCCCGGGATTGCCGTCTGCGTCTGCCGGAGCAAACGAGCGGCGTGGGCGCAACAGCATGTTCAGCCCCAGCCAGGCCAGGTAGGCCGCGCCGCAGTATTTCAGCAGGTTGAAGGCCAGTTCCGACACCGCAATCAAGGCCCCCAGGCCGAAAGCCACGGCCGCGCCCCAAAGCAGGCAACCGGCGTTGATCCCCAGCGCGGCGCGTAGCGCCTGTTGCTTGCCTTCCACGGTGGCGGTGCGCAGCACCAGGGCGGTGTCCAGGCCCGGGGTCAGGGTAAGCAGGGTGGCGGCCAGGGTGAAGGCCAAGAGATTCTCAGTGATCGACATGGGGCAGGCTTCGAGTTGAGGGCGCAGGCAGGTTAACAGGCCACGAGCTCGACCCGTTACGCATGTTCAACAGTTTTTGCGCAGTGGCCGAGCCTGCTGGGCGAACCCGTGTGTTCGCCCTGATTGAACCGTCGATCAGCCGTAGAGACCAGCCAGTTTGAATGCCCAGTCGGTGCTCAACCCGATGATTTCCAACAGCAGGTGCAGCAGCATGGGGACCAATAGTCCTCCACTGACAATTCGCGTGACAGCGAACACACAGCCACTCAAGAAGATCAGGGCAACGGACGTCCAGTTGCCGTACTGCAGGTGGAGCCCGGCGAAAATGGCCGAGGTCACGATGATGGCAATCCATTTTCAGAGCTGGCTGTTCTCATATGGAAATAGCCGCAGCAGGTAGTGGCGGAAAAACAGTTCCTCGGCAATCGGCGGCAGCACCAGCAGTGAGGCGACTTTGATCAAGGTTTGCCAAGGGCTGAGCCCGGTCAGCAAGTCGCTCATGAAGGCTTCTTGAGGCAGATGCAAAAAGGCGATGACGATGCCAAACAGTGCATAGAGTGCGATGAGGGCCAGCGCGCCAACTTTTAATGGCTGGCTGAATGTTCGCCCGCGCAGCATAGCGGCCGGGTCAGAGCGGTACTGGATGACGAACAGGATGGACAGGACGAGTGCAGCGGAGCCACTGCTGATGGCGATCATCAGGTGGTTCTGCATCTCTGCCGGCACCAGCAGGATGCCGGGTATTCCAGCCAGGAAGAACATCAGGGCAGCCAGAATGAATAGTCCGAGCCGAGGAAAGAACCGGTAGGTAGAACGCTCAGGGGCGCATGCCCCAGGTGGGGAAAACCGATGAGTCACAGTCACTCCATGAATGTGCGATAAGCGAGGCGGCATAGTGCCGCCATTGGCGACCATCAGGAACTGCTTTCAGGTGGCCCTTGCAAAGAGCCTTCAGCCTTTGCACCTGACCAGTGCCAGATACACGCCGGCTTCTTTCCCCGGTTCGATGTAATGGGCGCCTTCCAGATCGGCAACCTGGGTCGGCTCCATCACCAGTTCCAGTTCGGGTGCGCCCTTGTAGCGCTCCTCTCCACTGCTCAGACCGTGCTTGAAGGCTCGGTGAAAGGCCTCGCAACTGGTGAAGTTGCCGTAGGTGTAGCCGCCTTTCTGGTCCCCGTAGAACTGTGAGTAAGTCAGCAGCACGATGCCCCAGCGTTCGACATGTTCGTCGGGCGTGGTGCGGGGTATCTGCTTGACCAGGTCATTGCGGATCTCCCGGATCTTGGAATGGGCGTTCTTGTTGTTGTGCACCACCTTGAACTCGATGGCGGTCGAGGCCTCTTCGCCGTAGCTGTCCTCGACCCAGATATCCACCTTGCGCCGCTCGGCGGCGATCAGCCAGCGCGGGACGTTGCAGCGAGGAACGCTGATGTGGCTGGGGCGGTAGTCGTCGCGTTCATCCAACTGGCCGCCGAGGCCGAAATGCTCGCGATTGATGTCCAGCAATGCCGCCGATTCCAGGCTCAGCCACAGTTCCGGAGCGACACTGACAACAATCGATTTGAGAATGCGCTGGCGTTCTTCCTGTTGCAGGTGCGTCAGCAGCATTTCGGTAAAGCGGGGAACAAAGGACATGGGATCTCCTTATCAGGTCCGAATAGGTGGAACGGTCAGATTAATGCCCATCTGTAGGAGCGAGCTTGCTCGCGATGCTTTCCAAAGCGCCGCCTATTCCCGGTGAGTGCGGGTTATCGTTGACGTCCTCGGCGAGCAAGCGCGCTCCTACGACAGGGCGGCGGTTAGAACGGGCCGCGGGGTTCAGGGATGCCCAGTTGCTGTTGCCGGGCTTCGAGCTGTTTGTCCACGGCGCGTTTGCCACTGAGCAGCTTGAGGTGCTGCACGCTGGGCGGTAGCTGGCTGTCGATCAGTGTCAGCAGATCCATCTGTGGGGCCTTGATGATGCGCAGGTCGGCGATGTTCGAGGTGTTCAGGCCGCTGAGTTCCTTCAAGGCCTTGAGATTGGCCAAGCGCAGCCTGCGCAGATGCGCAGTGTCGCCCAGCGCCAGCCGGCTCAATTGCGCCTGATCCTCGATCTGCAGCACTTGCAGCTGTGGAAACCCTTCCAGGTCCAGGCGGTTGAGGCCACGGACCCGCAGGATATCCAGTTCCTTAACGTACGGGTTGCGCAGTTCCGGCATGCCCTCGCGGCTGCCGAAGCTCACCGACAGGCTGTGCAGGCCGGACATACGGGCCACCATGCCCAGGGGCGTCTTGGCCGGCATGCGGTGCAAGTTCAGGGTGGCGATGTTCGGGCACTGGCTCAGGACGTCCAGGTTGTGGCTTTGCACACTGATGGATAGCTGGTGCAGGTCGGGCATCTGGTCGATGGGCGCGAGGTCGATGGCGGGGCCCTTGTCCAGGGAGAGCCGCAGTTGTTGCAGGTGCTTGAGGTTGGGCAGGGCCAGCAGCCCGGGCAGGTCGGCGCTGATCACCTGCAGGGCAAACTCCCGAAGCAGGGGCAGGCGGCCGATGGCCTCGTAGTGATCCAGGGTGTCGAGGCAGTCCAGGCTCAGGGACTGCACATGGGGCAGGGCCAGCAACACCCGGGCATCGAACGCGCTGCCCGGGTAATGGCTATAGAAGCGCACGGTGAGGCGTTCACCGAAACGGGCGCAGAGCGTGTCGAGCTGACTCAGCAGTTGGCCGTCGTACTGTTCGGCCTTGGCGAACTGGACGATGACCTGGGCCTGGTCATCGGCCTCCAGGCGGGCGCTAACCTGCAGTTCCAGGTCGGCCTGGCTGGGGGCTTGAATTCGATGGGGAAACATCAGCGGTCCTTGATGATTTTCGCCGCGGCATCATGCCATTGAGCACTCTTCATCGCCATCTGCGCGCAGGCCCGGCCAGCTCCCGGGCCGCCTTGCAGGAAAGGTTACGGGTCGACCTGGCCCATCAGCTCGGCCACCGATTCCGGGCGCTTGGCGTAGCGCTGGGCCAGCACCGCGCAGACCATCAGCTGGATCTGGTGGAACAGCATCAAGGGCAGAATCAGCACGCCCATGGTGCTGCCGGCGAACAGCACCTGGGCCATGGGCACGCCGGTGGCCAGGCTCTTTTTCGAACCGCAGAAGAGGATGGTGATGCGGTCTTCCTGGTCGAAGCCGAACAGCTTGCCGAGAAAGCTCGAGGCCAGCAGCACCAGGGCCAGGAGGATGCAGCAGGCCACCACCAGCCCGCCCAGTTCCCACAGCGGGATCTGCTGCCAGATGCCTTCGTTCACCGCCTCGCTGAAGGCGCCGTAGACCACCAGCAGGATCGAGCCCTGGTCGACGAAGCGCAGCCAGTTCTTGTTGCGCCCGACCCAGGCGCCGATCCAGCGCCGGGCAATCTGCCCGGCGATAAAGGGCAGCAACAACTGCACGCTGATCTTGAGGATCGCATCCAGGGTCGAGCCGCTGTCGCCGTGCACGTTCAGCAGCAGGGTCACCAAGAGCGGGGTGAGGAAGATCCCGAACAAGCTCGACGCGGCGGCGCTGCAGATGGCCGCCGGGATATTGCCCCGGGCCAGGGAGGTGAAGGCGATGGCCGATTGCACTGTGGCGGGCAGGGCGCACAGATACAGCATGCCCAGGTACAGGTCGTTGCCCACCAGCGGCGACAGCAGCGGCTTGAGCGCCAGCCCCAGCAGCGGGAAGAGCACGAAGGTCAGGCTGAACACCAGCAGGTGCAGGCGCCAGTGGCCGGCTCCGGCGATGATCGCCTCGCGCGACAGCTTGGCGCCGTGGAGGAAGAACAGCAGGCCGATGGCGAGGTTGGTCAGCCAGCCGAAGCCGACTGCCACCTGGCCGCTGGCGGGCAGGAAGCTGGCCAGCAGCACCACGCCGATCAGGGTCAGGGTGAAGTTGTCGGGCAAAAGACGCGAGCGAGTCATAGCGGGATCATCCGGGGGTTGCCAAGTGCGGTGGGGCGACTCTAACGTGGCTGGAATTTACCGACTAACGCCAAGGAGCCCATTAATGCCGTCTAAAGGACATGAGAAAATCGTCCGCCGCAGTATTCCCGGGCTGCCGAGTCTGCCGCGACCGGTGTACGGGCGCACCGAATCCTTGCCCAACCGCGCCTTGACCCGGCGCCACAGCCACCCCTGGGTGCAGTTGTCCTACGCGATTGCCGGGGTGCTGGAGATCCAGACCAGCGCCGGGCGCTTTGTCGCACCGCCGCAGCGCGCGGTGTGGATTCCCGCCGGGGTGCCGCACCGGGTGTTCAGCTCGCCGCGCACCGAGATGCGCAGCCTGTACCTCGATTGCAGCGTTACCACCTGGGCGGCGCCAGACAGCTGCCAGGTGCTGGCGGTCAGCAGCCTGCTGCGGGAGCTGATCCGCGCCTTCAGCGAATTGCCGGTGGAGTATGTCGAGGACAGCGCCGACGGGCGCCTGGCCCAGGTGCTGCTGGACCAGCTGGCCGCCGCGCCGCAACTGGACCTGATGCTGCCGCTGCCCCTGGACCCGCGTTTGCGGGCGGTCTACCGCAGCTTGCAGGCACACCCGGAACAGCCGACCACCCTGGGGCAATGGAGCCAGAAGCTCGGGGTCACGGAGAAAACCCTCAGCCGCCTGTTTCTCAAGGACACCGGGCTGACCTTCCGCGCCTGGCGCCAACGCTTGCGCCTGCTCGGCGCGCTGACCCCGCTGGAGCAGGGCGAGCGGGTCACCGATGTTGCGCTGGCCTGTGGCTATGACTCGACCTCGGCGTTTATCGCCGCGTTTCGCCAGCAGTTCGACGCCACCCCCGGCGAGTTCTTCCGCGACCTCTGAAACCCCGCGATTCCTGTAGCCGCTGCCGCAGGCTGCGAACGGTCGCGAAGCGGCCGCTGCGTTATATCAGCAAGCCGGTTTGGGTCTGCTGCGCAGCCCATCGCAGCCTGCGGCAGCGGCTACAGGGGGCGACGATGCGGCAGGTGCGGCGGCGCGGCAGGTCAGGCCCTGGATGGGCGCAGCAGTTCGATGCGCTCTGGCGGCACCAGGGTGCGCAGGGTCTTGTACAGGGCCCGGGTTTCCAGCAGGTTCCAGATCCGCAGCAGGGTTTCCAGGGCGTCCAGCGGCTTGCTGATGAAGTCCCGGGCGCCCAGGGCCAGGGCCCGCAGGCGGGTGTCGCGGGTGGCGTCGGCGGTGAGCACCAGAATGGGCAGGTAGTCGTTGGCCGGAATTCGCCGGTTCAGTTGCTCCAACACCGCAAAGCCGTCGAACTCGGGCATGTGCAGATCGAGAATCACCAGGTCCGGTTCGAAGCTGTTGAACAGTTCCAGGGTGCGCAGCGGCTGGGTGCTGCTCAGGACGTTGTGCAACCCTTCACGGGCCAGCAGTTGTTCCATCAGGTCGAGGTTGGGACGTTGGTCGTCGACAATCAGGATGCGCATATCGGCAGTCATACGGGCTCCGCTAGGCAGGCTTGGAGGTGGGCAAGGAACGCCGGTACATGGATCGGCTTGGTGAGGATCGCCGTCGCCCCGGCTTCTCGCAGGGTGCGCTGGGTCAGCTCGCTGGCGTCGGCAGTAATCATCAGGATCGGTGTGGTGGCGGTGATGGCGGAGGCTCGCAGGCGTTGCAGTACTTCCAGGCCCTGCAGGTCCGGCAGGTTGACGTCCAGCAGGATCATCTGCGGTGCGTGCTGGCGGGCCAGATCCAGGCCCATCTGCCCCTGCATGCTCGAGAGCAACTGAATGCCCGGCCGGCGCTGCAGCAGGGTTTCGATCAGCGCCAGGCTTTGCAGGTTGTCTTCGATGCAGAGGATCTTGCCCTGGTGCCGGGCCGGCGCCTGGGGCGTCGGCAGGCTCAGTGCCGGAGCGGCAAAAGGCGTTGCGGCGGGGGCATCGGGCAGGCGCACGAAGGGCAGCTCCAGGCTGAAGCGACAGCCGCTGCCCAGGGTGCTCTGCACGCTGAGGTCGCCGTCCATCATTTCCAGCAGGCTCTTGCTCAGGGCCAGGCCCAGGCCGGTGCCTTCGACCTTGGGGTCGGCATCCAGGCGTTCGAACGGCTTGAACAGGCGCTCCAGATGATCAGGGGCAATGCCACCGCCGGTGTCGATGACGCTGATACGCAGGCGCGGTCCGTCGATCGCCACCTCGATGCTCACCTGGCCGGCGCTGCGGTTGTACTTGATGGCATTGGACAGCAGGTTGAGCAGCACCTGGATCAGCCGCTGGCGGTCGGCGATCACTCCGCTGTCCACCGGCAGTTCCGGCAGCGGTGCCAGGTGAATGCCGGCGTCGGCGGCCATCGGCGACACCAGGGTCAGGGCTTCATGCAGCACCGCCGCCAGGGGCATGGGCTCGACGTTCAGCGGCAGGCGCCCGGCTTCAATGCGAGCGATGTCCAGCACCTCGTTGATCAGCGCCAGCAGGTGCTGTCCGGCCCGCAGGATATGCCCGACCTGGGGCCGCTGGCCGGCGCTGGAATCCATGTCCAGCAGTTGCGCGAAGCCGAGGATGGCATTGAGCGGGGTGCGCAGTTCGTGGCTCATGCGCGAGAGGAACTCGCTCTTGGCACGGCTGGCGCTTTCGGCTTCTTCGCGGGCGGTGCCCAGGGCGATTTCCGCGGCGCGGCGGTCGGTGATGTCCCGGGTGATCTTGGAAAACCCCCGCAGGGCGCCGCTGGCGTCGTATTGCGCAGTGATCACCACGCTGGCCCAGAAGCGGCTGCCGTCCTTGCGGCAGCGCCAGCCTTCTTCCATGTAGTGGCCGTGGGCGGTGGCTTCGCGCAGGGCCATGTCCGGGTGCTGCGGGCATTCTTCCGGCAGGTAGAACAGGGAGAAATGGCGGCCGATGATTTCCTGGTCGCGGTAGCCCTTGATCCGTTCGGCACCGAAGTTCCAGGTGGTGACCATGCCGGCGGTGTCCAGGGCAAAGATCCCGTAGTCCTTGACCCCGTCGATGATCAGGCGCAGGCGTTCTTCGTTGTCGCGCAGGGCGCGCTCGCGCTCGGCCAGCAGTTGCCCTGCTTCCACCAGGCGCGTGCCCAACTGGCCGATCTCATCCAGCTCCGGGGCTTGCGGCAGCAGGGGCTGACCCAGGGCCAGGCGCTGGGCGTTGCCCTGGACCTGCTGCACCCGAGTGACGATGCCCCGGGACAGCAGCAGCACCGCAACGATGGCGCCAAACAGCCCGCAACCGGCGGCCAGCAGGGTGGCGAACAGCAGGCGCATGCGGGTTGCCGCCGCGGCCGCGGTGCGTTCGGCCAGCAGCGCGTCCTCGTGGATGCGCATGGCGCTGATCTGTTCACGCAGCACGTCCAGCACCTGTTTGTTGTCGATGAGGATCGCGGTCACGGTGGCGCTGTCGTCGCGGCTGCCGTTGCGCAGGGCCACCAGGCCTTCGAGCTTGGTCTGGATCAACGGGGTGATGGTGTGCAGGTACTCGCGCATGCGCGTGTCGCGCACGTTGCGGTCCAGGCGTTGCAAGGCGGCTTCAATCTGCGGGCGGGCCTGGAGGTAGGCGGGCAGGAAGTCCTCGCTGCGGGTCAGCAGGTAACCGCGCACGCTGGCCGCGGCCTCGGCCAGCAGGGTGTGCACGGTCTGGATGTCGCCCTGCACCAGCAGCACCCGGCGTACGTCTTCTTCGGCGCGGGCGGTCTGGCGTTCGGCGCTGTAGATCAGCACCAGCGACAGCAGCAGGATCACCAGGGGCAGGGAGATCACCACCAGCGCCTTGCCCCGCAGCGGCAGGTCGGCCCAGCGCCGGGCGCTGCGCAGGTTCATGGCCACTGCCCGCTGGGCTGGGTCACCAGCCCCAGGGCAATGCCGCGCACCGCCGCCTGGGTACGGTCGGAGGCGCCGAGCTTGCCGATCACCCGCTCGACGTGGGCCTTGGCGGTGCCGGTGGTGATGCCGAGCTTTTCGCCGATCTCGCGGTTGCTGAAGCCGCCGGCCACCAGCCCCAGCACCTGGCGCTCGCGGGCGGTCAGGGCCTGGACCTGAGGCGCCTGGCCGTTGCCGCGTTCGGTCATGCGCCGCAGCAGGCGCGCGCTGACCGCGCTGTTGAGGGCTTCCTCGCCCTGGGCCACCCGTTGCAGGGCGCCGATCACTTCGTCGCGACTGGCGTCCTTGAGCAGGTAGCCCACGGCGCCGGCGGTCATGGCCGCTTCCAGGTGATCGGGGCTGTCGTCCATGGTGAAGATCACCACCTTGACCTCGGGCTGGCGCTGCTGCAGAAGGCGCGCGGCTCCCAGGCCATTGAGCCGCGGCATGCGGATGTCGAGGATGGCGATGTCCGGGCGCAGTTGCTCGCACAGGGCCAGGGCTTCTTCGCCGTCCCTGGCCTGGCCCACCACTTCGAACTCCGGATTGCCCGCCAGCAGGGCGACGAAACCGGTGCGGGTCACTTCATGATCATCCGCCAGGACCAGGCGTATCAGCGTACTCATAGCGCTGGCTCCAAGGGCTGGACGGGAACCCGGGCCAGTAGCCGGGTGCCATTGCCGGGCCGGCTGTCGCAGCTGAAGTAGCCGCCCAGCAGATGGGCGCGTTCGTGCATGGCGACCTGACCCAACTGTTCGGCCACCGGGGCCGGCGAGCTGATGAAGCCGCAACCGTCGTCGCTGACCCCGAGCAGCGCCTGGCCGTCCTCCAGGGCCAGGCTCAGGTGCACCTGCGAGGCCCGGGCGTGTTTGAGAATATTGTTGATGGCTTCCTGGGCGATGCGGAACAGGGCGATTTCCACCGCGTCGGGCAGGCGCTGCGGCGCGCGCTGTCCCCAGTACACCAGCAGGCCGGCGTCGCGCAGGCGGTCGGCCTCGCGGTCGATGGCCCGCAGCAGGCCGAAGTCGTCGAGCACGTGAGGGCGCAAGCCGCCGATCAACTGCCGGCCTTCGCCGACGCAGCCCTGGGCCAGTTGCAGGATGGTCTGCAGGTCCTGCTGCAGCTCGGCGGACAACGGCGGACAGCGCCCGGCGAAGCCCTGCAGGCGCTGATGGAGTCCGGCCAGGGTTTGCGCCAGGCCGTCGTGCAGGTCATAGGCGACCCGCTTGCGTTCGTCTTCCTGGGCGCTGAACAGTCGCTGCACCAGTTCCGACATGCTGCGCTCCCGGGCTTGCAGGTCGCGCAGCAGGCGCTGGTTTTCCAGGTGCGCGGCCAGCAGAGTGGCCAGCAGTTGCAGGGATTCCAGGTCTTCGCTGTCCGGGGGGCTGATGGGCACGCTGTTGGCCAGCAGCAGGGCGCCGAAGGCCCGGCCGTCGGCGCGGTGCAACAGCACGCGCAGCACGGCGCTGTCCGGGGTCGGCGGCGGCTCCGGCCACTGCGGGTGATCGGCCAGGGCGCGCAGGCCTTGCAGGCGTTCTTCATGACCCTGGGCGGCGCGGGTGTGGATCACACCGTCTTCGGCCCATTCCAGCAGCAGCCCGTGGTCCATGGCGGCAAAGGCACAGGCCCGTTGCACCACCCGTTGGCGCATCTGCTCGGGGGGCAGTTGCAGCAGCTCCTGGCCGGTGTCCACCAGCAGTCGCAGGCGCGCGGCGCGGCTCTGGGACTGTCGATACTGGCTGCGCAGGGCCAGGGCGCTGGCGGGGTCGAAGGATGGGGTGGACATGGCGGGGCTCCAGTGTGGCGGCGCTGCTGTTGAACAAAAGCGGGCATTAGACCCGCTGCTGCACGTCACGCCTATCTGCCAAATGGCATAGGCCAAAAGCTCCAGTTGGCCGATGGCGCGGGCGACGGCGATGGGCAAAGTGTGGCTCATTGAAACCCACTGGAGAAATCGTATGAAACTGAAAACCACTGCCCTGGCCCTGTTTTTTGCCTTCACCGCTCCATTGGCGGTGGCCGCCGAGGTCAAGCCCTATGTCTATAGCGCCGTTGCCGAGCAGCCGCAAGCGGCCCAGGACCGTGAGATCGCCGGCCTGTTCGACCGCTGGAACAGCGCCCTGCAGACCGGCAACCCGCAGTCGGTGGTGAGCCTGTATGCGCCGAACGCAGTGTTGCAGCCGACCGTGTCGAACCAGGTGCGCAGCACTCACGCACAGATCCAGGACTACTTCGAGCACTTCCTGGCGTCCAAGCCGGTAGGTCAGATCAACTACCGTGAAATCCGTCACCTGGGCCCCGATGCCGCCCTGGACAGCGGCGTCTACACCTTCACCCTGACCGATGCGTCGGGCAAGGCCGAGAAGGTCCAGGCGCGCTACACTTTCCTGTACGAGCGTATCGATGGCCAGTGGAAGATCCTCAACCATCACTCCTCGGCCATGCCGCAAGTCCAGCCGCAGCTGGCCGCTCACTGATCCACCTTGCGTTCCCTTCACGCCGAGCTTTCGCTCGGCGTTGTCGTTTCCCGCGGCTCACTGCTCGCGGTAGCGCCCCGGGGTCATGCCGAACCAGCGCAGGCAGGCCTTGTGAAAACTGCTCTGGTCGCGAAAGCCCAATAGCGCGCCGATGTACTTGACGCTGCGCATGGAGTTGCGCAGGAAGCTGTGGGCCAGCATCAAGCGGGCTTCGTCCAGCAAGGCGGAGAAATGCACGTCTTCATGGCCCAGGCGGCGTTGCAGGCTGCGGGTGCTGACCCCGACGATCTGGGCAATGTTCGGCAGGTCGCTCGGCGCGCCCTGGGCCAGGCGTTCGGACAGCGCTCGGCGGACCCGGGCGGTCATCGAACCGTTGTGCAGCAGGTTGAGGCGATTGCGCGCGTACTCCAGGTGCAGCACATCCAGGGCCGGGTCGGCGGTGGGCAGGGCAATGGCGCAATCCTGGCTGCTGAAGGACAGGCTGTTGTAGGGCGCGCAAAACTGCAGGTTGTCTCCCAGCAGTTGGCGCAGTGACCCGGTGTCCAGCGGCTCCTCGTAGGTGAAGGTGGCCGCCAGGGGCCGCAGTTTGTGCTGCGGCAACAGCCAGTGCAGCAGGCCCAGGGTCTGGGCCGCGCCGGCGTCGATAAAGGCCCGGGGCATCATCGAGGGTTCGCTGGCCACGTCGAAGCCGATCAGGGTCAGCATCTGCGGTTTGCGTTCCAGGCACATGCAGAAGCCGTTGCTGATCAGCGCGTGGTAATCCACCAGGCGTTGCAGCGCGATGCCCAGGGTAGCGCAGGACATCACCGCATAGCCCAATGCCTCCAGGTTGGCCGGATGGGCCTTGCTGTAGGCCAGCAGGCCCAGGTCCGGCTTGCCGGTGCGGCGCACGGCTTCCTGTATCACCTGATAGACCAGTTCCAGCCTCACGCCCTTGGGGTTTTCATACACATCCCGCAGGCTGCTGCCCAATTGCTTGAGCAAGGTTTCGACGTGGGCGCCGCCCTCATTCATGACATCGGCAAGCACCCGAAAGCTGGCGCTGGTCATTCTATGCATAGGTCTTCCTGGACTGATGGCTAAGTGATATCGGAGAGGCCATTGGCATGATTGCAATAAACACGGGGCCACAGACGATTCGGCAGTGCCGCGCGTTTCCGAGGACAAGCGAAAGGTATCCAGGAACACTTCCTCAAGGCCTGTGCCAGGGTCGATCATGCTCGGCCAGGGCCCTTGGGAAGGGTGACGGCCAGCGCGTCGCATCCGGTTCGCCGCGAGGGTGCCGTTGTCTTGCCCGGGGAGTTGTCATGCAAAGCGTCAGAGACTTTTATCGTGAACTGGCCCAGGGCCGCCTGATGCTGGCGTTCCAACCGGTGGTGTGGCTGCCCGACAGCAGCCGGGTGCTGTACCACGAAGGCTTGCTGCGCCACATCGATGCCCAGGGCGGCGAAGTCTATCCTCTGGCGCTGCTGGAAAAACACCAACTGATGCGCGAGCTCGATCACAGCGTGGTGCGCTGCGTGATCGAGGCGCTGCACCGTGATGAACGCCTGCGCCTGGGCTGCAACATTTCCGCCCAGAGCGCGATCATCGACGGCTTCTGGTTGCCGATTCTGCAGGTGCTGCGCGACTCACCTTCAGTGGCCGCGCGACTGGTGATCGAGATCACCGAAAGCGCCACGCCGCCGAGCATCGAGGCGGCCAGCGAATTCGTCCTGTGCCTGCGCGAAATGGGCTGCCGGGTGGCCATCGACGATTTCGGCGCGGGCCTGGGCACCCTGGAGTTCATTCGCCAGACCCGGCCGGACATCGTCAAGATCGACAAGGGCTACATCCAGCGTGCCCGTGGCGAACTCAACAGCGCCCAGACCCTCAGCCACCTGGTGCAGCTGTGCAAGACCCTGGCGCCGTGCGTGATCATCGAAGGGGTGGAGACGGGCAGCGACCAGAACCTGGCCACTGCCTGTGGTGGCGAGTGGGGGCAGGGCTATCTGTTCGGTCGCCCGCAGGTGGATCGGCTGGGGCGGCGCTGCTGCCTGGAGCAGCGCAGGGCAGCGCTGTGCGCGTCGGATCAGGCGTAGCCCGGTTGCGCCAAGGCACGGCGCATGCCCGCCTGAAGGGGGTCAATCAGCCTGCGGGGTGATGGGCGGGGTGTGGGCCGTTGGGTCTTGCACCTCGGCACTGATGGGCAACGCCGGCAGCTCTTCCTCGGGAATCTCCTTCTTCTTCACGTGCCTGTTGCGCTTGGGCCGCTCCGGCTGGAACGCGTCGTAGGGCAGCAGCACGGTGTCGAGCGCCGCATCCAGGGGCAGGCTGGCCACCAGCAGGATCGGGCACACCACCGTCACCCAGCAGCCGCCGGTGATCATGCGTGCGTAGCCCATGTCATAGCCGGTGAGCACTTGGGCGTTGGTCTTGACGCTGCGGTAGTAGCGGTCGTCGCGAAAGTCCAGGGCATTGCCGCGAGTCATGTAGGTGCCGCAGCCGGACAGCAGCAGGGTGTTGAGCAACAACAGGTAATGGAGGATTCGGATGATCGGGCTTCCACGCAGGGGCGAAACAGGGTCGGGCGCGAATCAGTGATTCATCGCGTCATAGGGCAGCAGCGCGGTGTCGGCCACGGCATCCACCGGCAGGCTGACGATGGCCACCACCGGGCAGACGATGCTGACCCAGCAGAAGACCGTGGCGTAGCCGTCGTAGCCACTGGAGCCACGCATGGTCAGCAGCTCGATATTGGCCTGGGTGCCTTTGTAGTAGTCGTAGCCGCTATGGGCGTTGGGCGTGCGGGCGATCAGAGTGCCGCAGCCCGTCAGGGATATTGCGGATAACAGAAGTACAGCGTTGAGGGCTTTGATGATGCCATTCCTTAGCGAGCAGATTTTTGCCGCGCGCATCGTCGCAGAAGCCTGGGGCGCACGCTAGATAGGCTCAAACAAATAATCGGCGCCCGATCAGAGCGCTGATGGAATCAACAGCAACAGATCGGTATCGCCGATATCCACGCCGGCTTGGGTCAGCAGGGTGCTGGCCTGGCCCCGGTGATGGGTCTGATGATTGAAAAAATGCACCAGCAGGGCATACACATTGCGCTCGGCGACCACGCCCAGGGTGTTGGCGTAATGCAGGCTGGTGTCCAGGTCGGCGTCGCTCAGGGACTGGCTGAAATCCAGGATCAACTGGTCCAGCCATTGGCGCTGCTGCCAGAGCCCGCCGAGGTTTGGGAACAGCAGGGTCTTGAGGTCCTGGGGCAGGGCCACCTGCTGCAGCGGGGCCAGCGCCGGATGCTGCGTCGGGTGTTGGGCAAAGCGCTTGAGCCAGATCGTGTCACCGGCCAGCAGGTGATTGAGGGTGCCGAGGATCGAGCCGAAAAACGCCTGGCGGTCGAGGACGATCTGCGCCTCGGGCAGGCTCATGGCGGCGTTGTACAGCTTGGCGTTCATCCATTGGTTGTAGCGGGCCATCAGGCCCAGGTGCTCGGTGCGGTTCATGGCCGTTCCTGGTGGTGGTGTGGGGCGCTCGATCAGGCGGTCGTCAGCTTCGCAAGGTGCATGGCCAGCGCGCAAGGGCGGCTTGAAAATCTCCGTGCGATGGGCGTTTTTCCGGCCGACGAGGCATTAAAAAAACCGCCCCTTTGGCCCCGATAACATCGTTTCTCGGGGCTTGGGCTTTTCTCTATATTGGCCACCAGATCCAGCGCGGCAACAGGCCGCGCGCCCTCTATGGTGAGCCGTTGCAATGAATAAAAAACCTGAACGCACAGGGCTGGAAAATCCTGGAACCGCCACTCGCGTGGTCTGGGGCGGGGAGCAGATCCGTCATCCCTACAACGCCACGCAAACGCCGATTGTCGCCAGCGCCGCCTATGGCTACGACGACATCGACCAGTGGTACGACGTGGCCCTGGGCAAGGCCCCTGGCTTTATCTACAGCCGCATGAGCAACCCCACGGTGGAAACCCTGGAAGCCAAGCTGCGGGACCTGGAAAACGCCGAGTCGGCGGTGGCTTTCAGCAGCGGCATGGCGGCCATCAGCGGCGTGCTCTACAGCTTTCTGCGCCACGGCCAGCGGGTGGTGTCGACCAAGGACAGCTACGGCGGTACCAACAAGATTTTCGAAGAGTTCCTGCCGCGCATGGGCGTGGCCGTGACCCTCTGCGAAACCTTCGACCAGCAGCAGATCGAAGCCGAGATCGCCCAGGGTTGCGACCTGCTGTACCTGGAGACCCCGACCAACCCGACCCTGAAGATCGTCGACATCCAGCGTCTGGTGAGTGCGGCGAAGAAGGTCGGCGCCCTGGTGGTAGCGGACAACACCTTTGCCACGCCGCTGAACCAGAACCCCCTGGCCCTGGGCGTGGATGTGGTGATTCACAGCGCCACCAAGTTCCTCAGCGGTCACGGCGACGTGCTCGGTGGCGTGGCCTGCGGCAGCGAAGCGCTGATGAGTCAGGTGCGCCATTACCGGGAAATCAACGGCGCCAGCCTCGATCCGTTTTCGGCCTACCTGATCATCCGCGGGATCAAGACCCTGGCCCTGCGCATGCGTCAGCAACAGCACAGCGCGGCGCAACTGGCGCAGTTCCTGCTCAACGAGCCGCTGGTGGAAGCGGTGAATTACCCAGGGTTGCCCAGCCACCCGAACCACGCCGTGGCCTGTGCACAGATGCGCGGTTTCGGCGCCATCGTCAGTTTTGTCCTGGTGGGCGGCATGGACAGCGTCAAGCTGCTGTTACCGCGCCTGCGCTATGCCCACTGCGCCGGCAACCTGGGGGCGGTGGAAACCATCTACGGCCCGGCGCGCACCACCAGCCATGTGGAGAACACCCTTGAAGAGCGCCAGGCCCTGGGCATCTCCGAAGGCCTGGTGCGGATCTCGGTGGGCATCGAAGACACCGACGACCTGCTGGCCGACCTGCAACAGGCCTTCGCCTGGCTGCGCCAATCCCTCAAGCACAACCCGGCGCCCGGCGCCGTCCCTTCCCTGAATGCCCGGGCCGAGGTTGCCCACTGAAAGAGCGCGCAACACCCCCACAGCAAGGCAGCCCGTGGGGGCTTCATGAAGAGGAATAACAATAAAAACCTGGTGGCATCCGATTTGTTTTCTGCCCATTTCCACAGTCGCAGAAATTGAGACTTGCCCTGACAACTTTCATGAGAACCATCATGTCCCTACAAGAACAACAGGCCGACTTGCGCGGCGGCTTCAAGCAAGAAATGCAGACCCGGCACATCGTCATGCTCGCCCTCGGCGGGGTGATCGGCACCGGGCTGTTCCTCACCTCCGGCTACACGGTGAACCAGGCCGGCCCGCTGGGCGCGGTGATCGCCTACATCATCGGCGCGCTGATGGTGTACATGGTGATGATGTGCCTCGGCGAGCTGGCGGTGCAGATGCCCGAGACCGGCTCCTTCAGCACCTACGCCACGCGCTTTCTCGGCCCCGGCACCGGCTACACCGTGGCCTGGCTGTACTGGCTGACCTGGACCGTGGCCATCGGCTCGGAATTCACCGCTGCCGGTATCCTCATGACCCGCTGGTTTCCCGACACCCCGGTGTGGATCTGGAGCGCGCTGTTCGCCCTGGTGGTGTTTTTGTCCAACGTGGTCTCGGTGCGGCTGTTCGCCGAGACCGAGTTCTGGCTGTCGCTGGTCAAGGTGATCACCGTGCTGGTGTTCTTGGTGGTGGGTGGCGGGGCAATCCTGGGCCTGTTGAACATCGATCAGGCCCACAGCATCGGCTTGAGCAACTTCACCCGCGAGGGGCTGTTCCCCACCGGCTTCATGCCGATTGCCATGACCCTGCTGGCGGTGTCCTTCGCCTTCTCCGGCACTGAGCTGATCGGCATTGCCGCCGGTGAAACCCGCGACCCGCAACGCAACGTGCCACGGGCGATCCGCACCACGGTGCTGCGCCTGGCGATCTTCTTCGTCGGCACCATCTTCGTCCTCGCCACCCTGTTGCCCCGGGAGCAGGCCGGTTTGGTGGAAAGCCCGTTCGTCACGGTGTTCACCTACATCGGCATTCCGTACTCGGCGGACATCATGAACTTCGTGATCATCAGCGCGCTGCTGTCCGCCGCCAACTCCGGGCTGTACGCCGCCTCGCGGATGCTCTGGACCCTGAGCGACCAGGGCCACCTGCCCAAGCAGTTCTCGGCCCTGACCCGCATGGGCACGCCGCTCAACGCGATCATCGTGAGCATGGCCGGCGGCGCGGCCTCGTTGCTCAGCAGTGTGTTCGCCCCGGACACCATCTACCTGGCCCTGGTGTCGATTTCCGGGCTGGCGGTAGTAGTGGTGTGGATGAGCATCGCCGCCAGCCAGATCGCTTTCCGCCGTCACTACGTGGCCAATGGCGGTGATGTGCGCGAGCTCAAGTTCCGTGTCCGCGGCTACCCCTGGGTGCCGCTGGGGGCCTTGTTCTGCTGCGCCCTGGCCTGTGTCGGCATCGGCTTCGACCCCGAGCAGCGGGTGGCCTTGTACTTCGGTGTGCCCTTCATCGCCTGGTGCTACTTCGTGTATTACATTACCCGCAGTAGCCGCCAGCGGCGCCTGGCCCTGGCACCTCTGGCACGCTCGTCCGATGCCCTTCAGGGCTGAAGAACGGGAGCGGTCTCCAGGGTGTCCATGAGAGTCAGGCCATGAAGCAGAAAAGCTTGCCCCCGCTGAACTGGCTGCGCGCCTTCGAAGTGTCCGCCCGCTGCCTGAACTTCACCCACGCCGCCGAGGAACTGTTCCTCACCCAGGGTGCGGTGAGCCAGCAGATCCGCCAACTGGAAAGCCACCTCGGGGTGGCGCTGTTCAAGCGCCTGCCCCGGGGCCTGGACCTGACCGAGGAGGGGCGCTCCTACCTGCCGGTGGTGCAGGACGCCATCACCCGGCTGGCGGTGGGCACCAACGAGATCTTCGGCCAGCACCAGCACCGGCCGATCAAGGTGCGCGGCAGCCTGGCGTTCTTCGTCCACTGGCTGGCGCCCAAGCTGGTGACCTTCCAGCAGGCCCAGCCCCAGGTGGACCTGCGCTACATCAGCAATATCTGGGTCAAGGAACTGGACGGTGAGGACGACATGGAGATCCGCTGGGGCCGCGGTCATTGGCCGGGGCTGGTGGCCCAGCGCCTGACCTGGGACAGCCTGTTCCCGGTCTGCGCCCCGGCCTTGCTGGCGCGCTTGCCGCTGCAGGTGCCGGACGATCTGGCCCGGCATCAACTGCTGCATGTACTGGGCTATGAGGAGGGCTGGGGCTACTGGCTCAAGCGCGCTGGCGCCAGCCGCGTGGACTCGTCCCGGGGCATGCAGTTCGACACCCTGATCTCGACCCTGCGCATGGCCGAACTGGGCCAGGGCGTGGCCCTGGCCCGTTCCTCGATGGTCGCTGAAATGCTGGCCGACGGGCGTCTGGTGGAGCCCTTCGAGCAGCGTATCGAGGCCAGCGAATCCTTTTATCTGGTGCGCGGCGCTGACGCCGAGCAACACCCCGATGCGCTGAAGTTTTCCACCTGGCTGGTGGAGCAGGCCCATCGCTACAAATGACTGGCCGGAGCCAAGCATGCGTTATGTGAGTACCCGCAGTGCCACCGAGCAGGTGGATTTTGCAACCGTGGTCCTGTCTGGCGTGGCTGTCGATGGCGGGCTTTATGTGCCGCAGCAGCTGCCGAGTTTCAGCCCCCAGGAAATCGCTAACTGGTCGACCCTGGATTACCCCGAACTGGCCTTTCGCGTGCTCAGTCCCTTTGTCGGCAACAGCCTGCCCGAGGCCGACTTCAAGCATCTGCTTGGCCAGGCCTACAGCGGTTTTGGCCATCGCGCGGTGGCGCCGCTGCGCCAGATCGATCGCAACGAATGGCTGCTGGAGCTGTTTCATGGCCCCAGCGGTTCGGCCAAGGACTTTGCCGCACGCCTGCAGGCCCAACTGGTGGGCTACTTTCTCCAGCGCCGGCAGCGCCCCGGGGTGTTGGTGGGAGCCACCAATGGCGACACCGGGCTGGCGACCATCGAGGCCTTCAAGGACTGCCCGCAGACGCGAGTGCTGGTGTTCTATCCGCAGCACGGGGTGCCGGAACAGCAGGGGCGGCAGTTGCAGGCGGCGCACCACCCGGGCCTGTGGCGCTTCGCCGTGGAGGGCAGCTTCGATGATTGCCAGACCCTGGTCAGCCGCTTGCTGCGCCAGTGGCCGTTGGCCGAGCATGAGGTGATCGGCTTCAACTCCAGCAACTGGGTCGGGGTCATGGCCCAGCTGGTGCTGTACTTCCATGCCGTGCTGCAACTGGGCGGGGGCCAGCGGCCCATCGGCTTCAGCGTACCGGCGGCCAGTTTCGCCGAGGTCTATGCCGGCTACATCGTGCAGAAAATGGGCCTGCCCATCACCCAGATGATCGTGGCCACCAACCGCAATGACGCCCTGCACCAACTGTTCCTGAAGAACCAGTATTCCCGGGGGCAGGCCAGCCAGAGCCTGTCGCCGGCCATGGACCTGTCGCTGTTCGCCAACCTGGAGCGCCTGGTCTGGGAACTGTATGGCCAGGACCCGCAGGCGGTGGCGGCGCTGATGCAGGGCTTCGAGGACAGCGGCGAGATGACCCTGGACAACGAGGCCTGGCTGCAGGCGCGGATGATCATCGACTCCTATTCGGTCAGTGATGAAGAGACCGGCAAGGAGATCGTCAGCCTGTACCGGGACACCGGCTACGTCATTGATCCCCATGCCGCCACCGGCGTCCTGGCGGCGCGCCTGTACCGCCGCAGCCTGGTGGCGCCGATGGTCACCCTGGGGGAGATTGCACCGGCCAAGTCGGCGCGCCTGCTGAGCTCGCTGGGCATCCCCGGGTTGCCGCAAGAGCCGGTGGCACCGCCTTCGACGCTGCAGTGGCAGACGCTGGCCGCGGATGACTTTGGCGCGCTGCTGCACTGCCTGGAGTCCTGGTGATGGGCCGGTGCAAGGTGAGCCCATGAAGCGGATTCTTGATCCTCTGGACGAGCGCATCCTGGCCGAACTGACCCTCAATGCCCGGGCCGCCCACGCCGAGCTGGCGGCCAAGGTCAACCTGTCGCGCAACGCCGTGCGCCAGCGCATCGAACGCCTGGAGCGCGACGGCGCGATCCAGGGCTACACCATTCGCCTGGGCGAGGGGCGCGGGGCGGAGACCCGGATCAATGCGCTGATCTTTGTCTACCGCTACGACCGCATGCGCGGCGCCGAGGTATTGCAGGCCTTGCGGGCGATGCCGGAGATCGTCCAGTGCGAAGTGCTCAGCGGCGAGTTCGATGTACTGGTGCGGGTCAGCGCCGCCAGTGCGGAGCGGGTGCACCGGGTGTGGAATGACATCGCCGCCTTGCCTGGGGTGGAAAATACCGTGACGTCCTTTGTTTTGTCGTCTGTGGCCTGAGCGCAGAGCCGGATCTTCTGGCCTCCTGTAGCCGCTGGCGCAGCCTGCGAAAAGGCCCGAAGGGGCTTCAGCGTTGGTGGGGGCGCTGCGGGCCCAAGGCCCGTTCGCAGCCTTCGGCAGCGGCTACACGATCTATAGCCCCAGCAATCCCTGTAGCCGCTGCCGAGCCTTTGGCGAGGCTGCGAAAAGGGCCGAAGGGCCTTCCTGCGCCGTCAATCAGCATGTTGCGATGAATGGAACCCTGTGTGTTGTCCTGATGGGCCGCACCGCCAGGTTTGGCGTCTCCTGCGGAGCCGATCGCAGCCTTCGGCAGCGGCTACAGGGGCAGTCTTGGTTGCGGGTTTTGCGTAGCCAGCGCCTGTGAGCGCAGCCTTCGGCAGCTGTCACGGGCGCTGGGCAAAATGCTCAGCAAATACAGCAAAACGGCATATTTCACTGCCCGGGCCAGCCCCCTAACCTTGTGTCCATCAGCTTCTCAACCCGGATGGAACACAACAAAAATGACTGAATACAACATCGCCCTGGTGGGCTTCGGCGGGGTCAATCGGGCCCTGGCGCAATTGATTGCCGAGCGCAATCAGGCATGGAAAAAACAGCTGGATTTCAGTTTGAAAATCGTCGGCATCAGCGATCTGTTCCTCGGCTCTATCGTTGCTCCGCAGGGACTGGACGCCGGCTTGCTGAGCCAGCTGCCAGCGACCAAAGGCGCTTTGGCGCAACTGCCCGGCGGCCAGGTGGAGGCGCTCAACGAGCAGGTGATCAAGGACTCTGGCGCCGACATCATTGCCGAGGCCACTTTCACCAATCCGGTGGACGGCGAGCCGGCCACGACTTTCTGCCGCTGGGCCCTGGAGCAGGGCAAGCATGTGGTGACTACCAACAAGGGGCCGATTGCCCTGCACGGCGCCGAGCTCAAGGCTTTGGCCCAGCGTAATCAGGCGGCGTTCGAGTACGAAGGCGCGGTGATGAGCGGCACTCCGGTGATCCGCCTGGCCCAGCAGTCCCTGGCCGGCAGCGAGCTGCTGGGGTTCGAGGGCATTCTCAACGGCACCTCGAATTTCGTCCTGACCCGCATGGAAGGCGGACTGGGCTTTGCCGAGGCGGTGGCCGAGGCTCAGGCACTGGGGTATGCCGAGGCTGATCCGACGGCGGATGTCGAAGGCTTTGATGTGCGCTTGAAGGTGGTGATCCTGGCCAATGAGCTGCTCGGTGCACAGTTGACCGTCAGCGATGTCAGCTGCCGGGGCATCTCCGGCCTGACGGCGGCCGATCTGGAGCAGGCTCGGGCCGAGGGTGCGCGCTGGAAGCTGATCGGTTCGGCCCAACGCCTGGCCGATGGCTCGCTGCAGGCCAGCGTCGAGCCGCGGTTGTTGCCGCTGGCCCATCCGCTGGCGGGTATTTCCGGGGCGATCAACGCGGTGTCGTTCAACACCGAACTGCTGGGCGCGGTGACGGTGTCCGGGCCGGGCGCCGGGCGTATCGAGACCGCCTTTGCCTTGCTCTCGGACATCATCCACATCCACCAGTCGCGCTCGAGCCGCTAGGAGCCTGCCCATGAATCTGTCACGCCTGGCGCCGGTCGCCGATTCGATTGACGTCTGCAGCCCTTTCGATGGCCGCGTCATTGGTGCGGTGCCACGCCTTGAGGCCGGTGCCGTGCCGTACCTGTTGCAGCAGGCCCGCGAGGGCGTAAAGGACTGCGCTGCGCTGCCGCGTTATCAGCGGGCGAGGATTCTGGAGCGGGCGGCCTTGAACATCGAGCGCGACGCCGAGCATTTTGCCCGGCTGATCGTCGACGAAGCGGGCAAGACCCTGAAGCAGGCGCAGAAGGAGGTCAAACGTTGCGTCAATACCCTCAAGCTGTCGGCGGAAGAGGCCAAGCGCAATGCCGGCGAGGTGCTGCCGTTCGATGCCTATGAAGGCTCGGAAAACCGCCAGGGCTGGTTCTCTCGCGAGCCTCTGGGGCTGATCCTGGCGATCACCCCTTACAACGATCCACTGAACCTGGTGGCGCACAAGCTGGGCCCGGCCATCGCCGGGGGCAACGGGGTGATTCTCAAACCGTCGGAGCTGGCGCCGCTGTCGGCGATCAAGCTGGTGGACTACTTGCGCGATGCCGGGCTGCCGGCTTCGGTGGTGACCCTGGCCACCGGCGGCGCGGAGCTGGGCAAGGCCCTGGTGGCGGCGCGCGAGGTGCGGATGATTTCCTTCACCGGCGGCTTTGTCACCGGTGAGCAGATCGCCCGCAGCGCCGGCCTGAAGAAACTGGCCATGGACCTGGGGGGCAACGCGCCGGTGATCGTCATGGCCGATTGTGATCTGCAGGCCACGGTACAGAGCTGCGTGTCGGGGGCGTTCTGGGCGGCGGGGCAGAACTGCATCGGCACCCAGCGCCTGCTGGTCCAGGCCTCGATCTATGAGGCGTTTCGCGAGGCCTTTGTGCGCCTGGCCCGGGAGCAGGTCAGTGGCGACCCATTGGCCGACAGCACGGATATCGGGCCGATGATCAGCCTGCAGGCGGCACAGAACGCGCAGAAGGTCGTGGATGAAGCGCTACAGCAGGGCGCGCGGCTGCTCTGTGGGCATCAGCGCCGGGGTTCCTGCTACGCCGCCACGGTGCTGGAGCATGTCGACCATGGCAGTCGCCTGTGGCAGGACGAAGTCTTTGCGCCAGTGGTGGTCTTGCAGCCGTTCGATGATCTGGATCAGGCCATCGCCCTGGCCAACCAGCCTGAATACAGCCTGCATGCGGGGATCTTCACCAACGATCTGCGCACCGCCATGGACGCCGCGCGGCGGATCGAGGCGGGCGGGGTGATGATCAACGATTCGTCCGATTACCGTTTCGATGCCATGCCGTTTGGCGGCTTCAAGTACGGCAGCCTGGGCCGCGAGGGGGTGCGTTTCGCCTATGAGGAAATGACCCAGCCCAAGGTGGTGTGCCTCAACAGTCTGGGCTGAGGCCGATTGCAGCAACACGACAGGTCGTCGGGTACCGGGCAGGTTTGGTCACCTGCCCGGTGTTTTTTGCCTGTGGCCAAGGCACGGCTGTGGCCATCCGGGGGGCGCGGATCAGACCACTTCGTCGATCAATGAGGTTTTTGGCGCCGTGACCGTGACCGGTGGCTGAGGCTGTTCCTTGGCCTTGTCTCTGAGTTTTTCCAGCGCCTCTTTCTGTTCCGCCGTCAGTGGCGGAGGGGTCAGCACCTTGCCCGAGTCAGGCAGCTTGATGCCGGGCTGGGAGCCGCCTGCGGTCAGTGGTGGAAGGGGACGGTTGTTTATTTCCATGTCACTGCATCCTTGAGTGGGGTGAATAAAAGATAACGACCGCTTTGCGCTGATCTTTAGAGCCAATGCTCTAGGCCGCCAGCTGAACCTTCTCTCGAGGGGGGCTTGATTTGATGTTGATAATTATTCTTGTTTGCAAATAAGATATGTTATTACGTTTTGAAATCGCCCCAAGGAGTCTCTCCCATGAAAGTCCTGTCCTCCCTCAAAGAAGCCAAGAACCGTCACCGCGACTGCCAGATCGTCAAGCGTCGCGGGCGGATCTACGTGATCTGCAAATCCAACCCTCGCTTCAAGGCGCGCCAGGGCGGGGCGAAAAACCGCAACAAGGGCTGATCCGCCGCTTGCTCCTGTCCAGGACAGGGCGTCCGATACGTGGCAAGCACCGTCGGGCGCCTTGGCGGCTTATCTGCCGAGGCGGGCGATCAGGGGCTCAAGCGCCGGGCGTTTGCTCTGCCACTCCGCTTTGGTGATGCCCAGCAGGACCACGTCCATGCGTTGGCCATCCTTGAGAATGTTCTGGCGCCGCAACCCCTCCTGTTGGAAACCGAATTTCAGGTGCATGTTGATCACCGCAGGGTTGCTGGCCAGTACCTCGCAGTTGAGTTTTTCAAGACCGGCTTCGGTGAAGGCGTAGTCCAGCATCCAGAACTCGATCAGGCTGCCCAGGCCCTTGCCTTGCTGCTTGGCGTCCAGGTAGAACGCCCAGTCGGCGGTCTTCTGTCGGGCATTGATGGCATTCAGCGAAACGATGCCCAGGGCCTGGCCTTCGTCCATGACGACAAACACTGCCTGGGCCGGATTGCCCTGCAAGGAACTCAGCCAGCGCTGGTGTTCCTGTTCACTGATTTCATGGGAGGTGTACATGTACTTGCGCACCTGTTCCTGGTTGCGCAGCTTGCGTACATGGGCCTGAGTGGCGGGATCGGCATCGACTAGCGGGATGAACTGCATCCTGATCTCCTTCTCGGATGGGGGAGCGGTGGTGGCGCATGATGGCATATCCACTGCTGTCGCATGGAATTGTCTCCCGGGACAAGAACCGGTAGAAAGAACCCTCGCATTCAGAAAACAGATACCTGCATGAGCGACATTGAGAAACCCAATAGCCGCCTGTTCGACCTCGATTTGCTGCGCGCCATGGTCACGGTGGCCGATTGCGGCAGCTTCACCACGGCCGCCAGTCGCCTGCACTCGACCCAGTCCACCGTCAGCCAGAAGATTCGCCGCCTGGAAGACATGGCCGGGCATCGGCTCCTGGAACGCGGCAACCGCGACGTGCTGCCCACCGATGCCGGCGAGACCTTGCTGGGCTATGCCCGGCGGCTGTTGGCGCTGAACGACGAGATGCTCGAGGCACTGTCCGGGGCCACGGTGGCGCTGACGGTGCGTATCGGCGTACCGGACGACTTCGCCGCGGGGCGCACCACAGAGCAACTGGCGGCATTCAACCGGCGCTACCCCCAGGTCAAGTTGGAAGTCACCAGCGGCATGAGCCGCGACCTGAGTGGCAGTTATGACCGTGGCGAACTGGACCTGGTGGTGCTCAAGCAATTGCGCAACAGCCGTGAGGCCGTGGCGTGCTGGCCCGAGAAGACCCGCTGGGTGGACAGTGCGAAAAACCCCTGCATCGACCTCGACCCGTTGCCCATCGTCACCTTCCCGCCTCGCGGGGTGTATCGCGATGAAATGATCAGCGCCCTGGAAACCATCGGCCGGCGCTGGCACATCAGTTTCACCAGCTCCAGCCTCAGTGGTTTGCAGTCGGCCATTGCCGATGGCATGGGCATCGGCCTGCTGCCGCTGCGGGCGGTGACGGCGGGGCATGAGGTGCTGCCCAAAAGCATCGGGCTGCCATCGGTGGATGTGTTCGAGGTGGCGCTGCTGCACCGTCCGGCTGCCGATCCCATGGTCAAGGAGCTGGCGCGGGTATTGTCACGGGTGCTGGCCCAGGACACCCGTGGCTGAATCCGCTTGGCATTCGATAAATGAATGTGCCGTAGTTCGGTATTTAATTTGTGCATGGAAGCGACGCTGGATATCGTGATGGTCAGCAGCGATCCGCAGCATTGCCTGGCGCGTCGCTCCGCAGATTTGTTCACCCCGGCGGCGTTGCTGCGCGGGGCAGCAAAACAACAATGAGGAGAGTCTCCATGTCCAAAACCACTTATTACGCACCCCACGGCGGGCACCCGGCGCAGACCGAAATGCTCACCGACCGCGCCATGTTCACCGAAGCCTACGCGGTGATCCCCAAGGGCGTGATGCGTGACATCGTCACCAGCCACCTGCCGCACTGGGACAACATGCGCATGTGGGTCATTGCCCGTCCGCTGTCGGGTTTCGCCGAAACCTTTTCCCAGTACATCGTTGAAGTGGGCGCCAATGGCGGCAGCGACAAGCCCGAGCAGGACCCCAACGCCGAAGCCGTGCTGTTTGTCGTCGAAGGCGAAGTCAACCTGACCCTGCAAGGCCAGGTGCACGTCCTCAAGCCCGGCGGCTATGCCTTTATCCCACCGGGCGCCGACTGGAAGCTGCGCAATACCAGCGGCACCGAAGCGCGTTTCCACTGGATCCGCAAGCACTACCAGAAAGTCGACGGCGTGCCTTACCCGGACGCGTTCGTCACCAACGAGCAGGACATCGAGCCGCGGGTAATGCCTGACACCGAAGGTCGCTGGAGCACCACCCGTTTCGTCGACATGAGCGACATGCGTCACGACATGCACGTCAACATCGTCAACTTCGAGCCGGGCGGTGTTATTCCCTTTGCCGAAACCCACGTCATGGAGCACGGCCTGTATGTTCTGGAAGGCAAGGCGGTGTATCGCTTGAACCAGGATTGGGTCGAGGTTGAGGCCGGCGACTTCATGTGGCTGCGCGCGTTCTGCCCGCAGGCCTGCTACTCCGGTGGTCCGGGTCGCTTCCGCTACTTGCTGTACAAGGATGTGAACCGCCAGATGCGCCTGACCCTCAACGCACCGCACTGATCCGGTCGCCGGGCAGGGGCGCTCAAGGCCTCTGCAGCGGCGAGGGATGAAAACCGGCGAATATTCGCCGGTTTTTTTTTTGCTTCGCAGCAAGGCAGGCGCCGGATGGTCGCGCCAGGTTGTTTCGCGTCGAGGTTCACTTAGCGATTGATGATTAGCACGGCCTGTCGAACTGAGTGCCGAAAGTGGGCTCGGACAAGTAAAGGGTTATTCAGGGGAGTTGCAACTTATCAACGTTGAGCCAAGGCCGCCGACGGCAGCCTTGGCTGCTGTTAGTGCCTTAGGCAACCGGGTGAATAGTCTCACCGTGGTCTTTCACGGTGCTGCTATCAACTTCGATCTTGCTCGTGGCCTGTACATAGTAAGGCGCCTGGGTGCCGTTTCTTTTCAGGGACAGCACAAAGCCACGGTCGTCCGATCGGTCCCAGCTTTCCTGCTTGCCGCTGTCGACTCCAAAGAAGGTGGTGTCGCCGTCGCTGCCCCATTTGTTGATCGAGACTTCAATCTTTTTCGATGATTTGTTGGTAACGGTAATACCCATCTCTATATTCCTTTTAGATTGAGGTTTAGTTGATCTGGCTATTGACTGCTATCCAATGCTTACAGTCGTTATGTTGTTCCATACAACCTAACTAGAACTGCCAGTCAATGCAGGTGAAGCGCCCTGAAGTCTAGATACTATTTTGCTATCAGCAAGGCAGTGCTCAACAACTTTCTTGAGTCGGTCCTTGATTTGACTACTTGCGTCCCGAGCCTTGAAGAGAGGAATGACGCTATTCATAGCGTGTCTGCGGTCATATGGGATATGAAAGGGCTGGGTTCTGGGGAGAGCATCGATCAATAACCGCAGTGAAAAAATCCGATGATCCTGGACCTGGCCATCTGGTTGTAGTGGTACCGTCTGCGCTGCAAAACCTGGAGTCTGCTAGATGCATCGTCAAAGCCCACCTCAGCTTGTCGCAACGCCTCTAGCCGCGCCAAGTACTGAAAACCCTGCCGTCCACTCACCTATCTGGCATCGCGGCCCGGACTTACTGAGCATTGGAAGCACGGGTGCGGCCATTTTGGGTTTCTGTTTTGTGGTGCTTGGGTTGTTGCCGGGTTTAGTGCTGACGATACTGCTCCTTCTCGGTTTCGAAGCGATGCCAGGTGAACCGAGCAGCGATGGGTCTAGCCTCACAACGTCGTTGCTCATCCAGTTCCTGTGTGGTTCTGTTGTGCTCATGGGGCTGGTCTTTGCGTGGATCTTCTCTGCGCCTAGAGTGCTGGCCTTCACGTTCGACGAAAACCAGCAACTGCTGACCCTCACTGTCACCCGTCGCGGTCGTAAGCCCACCGAAGTGCAGGTGCCATTTAGCGACATTATTTGTATCTGCCCTTACGTGCTCGCCAGTTATGACCGCGATGGCCATTTGAGTGTCGTGTGTCAGGGACCGAGGGACAAGGAGTTCGTATATCGATTGGCTGAGGGTACTTCTCTGGAAGAAATGGAGTTTCATGCTGCGTGGTTGCGAGGAATCATTGGCTCACGGATGCAGGAACTACTGAATCTGGACAAATGAAGGAAGCGCGTCCAGGCGTTTCGATGGGTTATCGACAGGCGGGTGATGCAAATGCCAGTTTTTGCTACAGAGCCTAGAGACTAAATGATTGGTCTCTGCCGCGTTTTTTAGCTGCATAGAGCGCTTTATCGGCTTGAGCCAGTAATACGTTAGACGGGTGCAGCGGACCAAATGTATGAACTGAAAAACCGATGCTTACGGTTAAGTATCCCGTGCTGGAGGCGGAGTGCGGTATTTTTAGATCCCGAACTCGTTGGCATAGTGTTTTGACGTACAGAGAGGCTTGCTCTTTGGTCATGCCATTGGACAGGATTACAAATTCTTCGCCGCCATACCTGGCTGCAAAGTCAGAGCCACGCTGAAAGGATTTATTCAAACTGTCAGCGACGCGTATGAGCGCTTCATCACCCGCTTGATGCCCATAAATATCATTGAAGGATTTGAAGTGATCAATATCAATCATGGCAAGCGTCAATGAGTCGCCATTGCGGCAGGCAATTTTCCATTGGATTTCGAACTGCGTATCAAAAAAACGGCGATTGTATATCCCCGTGAGCCCGTCTTTTATGGACAGTTGCTCGAAGTGTATTTTCATTTCCTCGAGAGACTGATGCTCGTCGCGAAGTTGCTGCTGTATTATCACCCTCGATGTTACATCTTTTTGGATGCCGATAAAGTTAGTGACAGTCCCGTTCTCATCATGGATTGGCGATATGCTTAACTCATTCCAAAACATGGTTCCATCCTTGCGGTAGTTTCGCAAGGTTACAAGGCAGTACTCGCCTTTTTTTACAGCGTCGTGAATAAGCTCCAGTTCAGGTTGATCTCTGTCGTTTCTTTGTAGATATCGACAGTTGATGTTGGTGATTTCTTCGGATGAGTAGCCGGTCATCCGCTCAAAAGCAGGGTTTACAAATATCAACGGATTGTCGTCAATGCAGTTGTCGGAGATGGTGATCCCGTCTCGCGAATCCATAACTGCTTGTTTAAGTATTTCAATCTTCATACATGATCCATTAATAGGAGCGAAGGATAAGGATTGTTTTTAAGTGCTGTAATGCCGAGGCGTGACAAGTGGTGAGTGTTCTATTTTTTCATTGTAGTCGCTGAAGAACTCAAAGCCTGTTTTTCTATGCGCTCTATAGTAATTACGATTGAGTTCAGTAAAAAAGCGCTGCTGAAATGCCGACAGCTGCGCTGAATCTCTTCAAAAGTGACGAATTTTTTGGGGGAAGGGCACTATCTTTGCCAGCGACTTAACGTATCGTTTTTTTTCGTGCGACCGATTGGTAGTCGGTAGATTTTGGCCATTGCGTGAACATTTTCCGTCCTCTCGTTGGTGGTTATGAACAAGCGAGCTGTTCGAGTCGCACTCCAGATCGGACAGTTGGATTGAAAACAGTTCGCCATGGCCGCTAGCGCAATTGCCGTGGTGTTGCGTTCAGCATCTTTTTCATCAGTCGCCGCAGGGAGGTGGCGTCTTTGTATCCGACGTGTTCGGCAATGGTGTCGATTGAATATTTACTGTTTGCCAGCAGTTCTCGGGCTTTATTGGCCTGGACTCGTTGGATCAGCCGTAACGGGCTATAACCGGTTGCCTTGTGGACGTGTCGAGACAAGGTCCGTTCTGACAAACCAAAGCTGGAGGCGAGTGCGCTGACACTGATAGTCGCTGGTAGCGAGTCTTCAATATGGGCCGTCAACTGTGCGATCAATTCGTTCCCCTGAGCCATCATTGCCGGAACCATGAAGGGCGATTGTAATTGCCTGCCATCTATCAGTAGCGCCCTTGCAACGGCATCTGCCAAAGCAGGTGAGAAGCGGCTTCGCAGAAGATGCAACATCAGATCACTATGACCCAGCGCTGCGCCCGCAGTGATCAACGGCGGGTCGATGATGACCATGCGATCGGCATCTACCTGGCACTCAGGTGCCCACTGCCGGAGCAAGGGGGCCAGCCACCAGGAAGTGGTCACACAGTGCCCGGCGAGCAGGTTCGCAGCCTGCAGGACGAATACCCCAGAACAGGATGCGGCTACGTCGCCCCCTGATTGCACGTGGGAGAGTAGTGCCGGAATCAACAGCGCAATATCCGCCTGTTTTAATCGGTGTTCGAGTGAAAGGGCATCGGCGACTCCGATGCCGGGGATAATCCAGCAAGAGCGGTCATCGAATCGAGTGGTCAAGGGCTGAACGGCAATTTGCATGCCGTGGCCGAGTGTCACGCAATCGGTGTCCACCCCGCAGATCTCCCAGCGTGGCACGGCAGTGCCTTGTCGCTGGGCGATTACGGCTGCCGTCGAAAGGATGTCCAGAGTCAGGGCGACACTGGAGGCGAAGGCGCCATTGGCGACCAAAATCGTGAAGTCGTTCATTGGCTGATTATGCATGAAAGATGTCAAATCGGTCTCTGGTTGCAGTGTTGCATGACAGGCTTAATGACGCCTCCATTTCATCGAGCGTTAACCGGTATGCCAAATATTCTGATCAAAGTGCCCCAAGGTTCTTTTTCTCCCGAGCAACGGGCACGGCTTTGCGAAGAGGTTACAAAAGTGGCCGTGGCAGTCGAACAAATCGGCGATGATCCTCGTCAACAGGGGCTGTGTTGGACGCTCATTGATGAAGTGTCTGCAGGCGCCTGGACATGCGGCGCGATGGATATCAGCGCTCAGGCCATTCCCTGCATCGTGCAGGTCAAGGTTCCTGATGGCGTGTTGAATGAGGCGATGCGAAGCGACTATGTGAAGCGTTTGCATCAGGCTGTCAGCCAGGCGCGAGCAGCCGGCGATCAACGGATCATCATGACTTCTATCATCCTTGATGAAGTCAAAGATGGTTTATGGGCTGCGAATGGAGAGATTTGGCACTTGGCTGATTTCATTCAAGCGGCTGGATACCGACACCTGCAAGGACCGGCATAGGAGAAAGACAGCGCACTGGGCTTGTGGCAGTTATGGGGCGCAGCGACCCGTCATGAAAATGAAATCAAATAGTAGGCTAAGGTAAATGTTCGTTGCACTTGGCCTATCCCGTTGTCGTTCGCACATGAAGGACGTGCTTAAGGTCGTTGCTTGATCTAACCCAGCAATCTCTCGACGAGGCTGCTCTGAATGTCATTTGTGAACAAGTTTGTGGCCGAGATATTGACCCTCCAGGTTGCGCTTTATCACGCGCAGGCGCGCCTGGAGTGTCGTACCGACAATGAGGCTTTGCACGATCTCAGAATAGCCGTCAGGAAGATTAGAAGCCTGCTGAAGCCATTTCGTTTATTGAATGAAGTGGCTGCGTTAAACGACGCGGCGGCAGAGGTCGGCAGAGAAACGACCCCGGCCCGGGATCTGGAAGTGATGATCCTGGAGCTTCAGGAGAGGGGGTTTGCCGGGCTGGCGCAAACCAGGGCGTCTCGATTGGATTCAAGCTACGAAAGCATTCTCAATGGGCAGTCCATCAAGAGCCTGTTGGTTCGGCTGGATAAATGGCCATCAAGCTTTCGCTTGATTGAAGCCAATGGCGAATTGAAAGGTATTGAGACGCAAATTAAGACGGCGCTTTGCAAGCAGATCGACCGATTGCATGCTGCCGTGGATGACTCCCAATATGATCGCCACGAGCTGAGAATACTGGTCAAGCGGACCCGTTATCTGACGGAGGCCTTCCCCGAACTGTCTCCACTGTCAAAAAAGTCAGCCAGGGCTCTCAAGGAATTGCAGTCGGCATTGGGCGCCTGGCATGACCATTACCAGTGGTGTCAAAAAGCTCAGATTGAAACCGACCTGCGGCCTCTGAAGCAGGTCTGGTTGTCTGCTGCCGCTACAGCACTGCAAAAGGCTGAGGTCCAATTGGTCAATCTGGCAAAGCGGCTCCCAAAACCAGCGGGCAAAAAAAAGCTGCCCTAGGTGGCAGCCGGAAAAAAAGCACGCTTTGTATGCGGAGTATTGCAGCTGAATTTTTACAAAATGATGTCAGGCAGAACGCCTTAGAAGAGTGTTGAGTTGCGGAAATCAGCGAAAAGATGCGGAAACGCCATGCATCACTGCGCCAGGAATGCCAAACGCCAGACACAAAAAAGCCCTGATAAATCAGGGCTTTCTCGTTGAGATTTGGCGGAGGCGTAGAGATTCGAACTCTAGGACCTGTTACAGTCGGCGGTTTTCAAGACCGCTGCCTTAAACCACTCGGCCACACCTCCAGATCGCATTGCGGGCGCCATGATACCCGAATGAAACACACTGTCAAACTCTCTGCATCGCGAGTTACAGAGCCTCTGTTATCATCCTTGCCACTAAATGTTTCCCCCAACAGGAGTGTCGCCATGCGCGAACAGGATTACGCAGTTAACAACGGCGTGCAGGCCGAGCAGCTAGAGGTTAGCCGCGTCCTGCGCAACACTTATGGCTTGCTGGCTCTGACCCTCGCGTTCAGTGGTGTCATGGCTTATGTGGCGCAGCAGATGCGCGTCGGCTACCCGAACATCTTCGTGGTGCTGATCGGTTTCTACGGTCTGTTCTTCCTCACCAACAAACTCCGTGACTCGGCCTGGGGCCTGGTGTCGGCTTTCGCCCTGACCGGTTTCATGGGCTTTTTGCTCGGCCCGATCCTCAACCGTTACCTGGGTATGCAGGGCGGCGCTGAAGTGGTCAGTTCGGCCTTCGCCATGACGGCGCTGGTGTTTGGCGGTCTGTCGGCCTACGTGCTGATCACCCGCAAGGACATGAGCTTCCTCGGTGGTTTCATCACCGCTGGTTTCTTCGTGTTGATGGGCGCCGTGCTGGCCAGCCTGTTCTTCCAGATCAGCGGTCTGCAGTTGGCGATCAGCGCCGGTTTCGTGCTGTTCTCCTCGGTGTGCATCCTGTTCCAGACCAGCGCCATCATCCATGGCGGCGAACGCAACTACATCATGGCCACCATCAGCCTGTATGTATCGATCTACAACCTGTTCGTCAGCCTGCTGCAGCTGTTCGGCATCATGGGCCGCGATGACTGAATCCGGTTGTTGAGCCTAAAAAAGCCCGCTTCGGCGGGCTTTTTGTTGTCCAGGTTTCAAGCGTGACAAGGTTTCAAGGGCTGTGCAGCTGCAAGCGTGCGCTGGCCATGGCGTCCTTGTTGACCTCGATGGAGAACGACAGCACGGCGACTTGCTGCTGCTCCAACTGGTCGATCCAGGTGATCAGGCCGTTGAGAGGCCCCTCCAGACTGAGGTTGACCCGTCCTTCATCCTCCTGGTCCATGCGTTCCAGGTTGAGCCCGGCCTGGCTGCTGGAGCGTGCCAGCATGCCCGGCAGGGCATCACCGGAAATGACTGGGCCACGAAGTGCGGAGGTGCTGACGGGCAGCCGTTGTAGATCTAAAAGCAATTGCGTTTCCTCGGTATAGCGTTGCTCGGCCAGGGCCAGAGCCTGTTGTTGCGGTTGCCAGAGTAGATAGAGGCTGGTCAGGCCAGCGAAGACCACCAGGGCTTGTACTGCCCGTTGTTCGCGCTTTGCCAGACGCTGCCAGCGTTGTCGGAGTGGGTTCGCCAGGGCGGTCCTGGTCGGAGTCGTGGCGCTGGATGGATTCACGTCTTACTCCTTGATTTGAAAACGCGCGGAGACGCCTTGAGCGTCCCGCACGGATGAGTCGGTGCTGACGCTCAGGCCCTGGTTGATCAGGCCCTCGCGCAGCATTTGCAGATCGGCAAAGGCCGGGGCGCTCACTTGCAGGCTCCAGCCTTCCTCGGCCTGGTAATCCAGACGCTGGATCATCGACAGCGCGCCGCCACTGGCGACCCATTGCTCCGCCAGTTGCGACAGACGCAGGGCTACGCCCGGTGTTTCCTGCACCTGTTGGCGTTGCTTGAGCCGCACCTGACGCGCCAGGTCGGCGGTAACCGGTTCATCGGCAAAGCGCTCTTGCCACAGACTCTGGCTGGCGGCGTGCAACTGGTCGCTGCGTTGCTCCAGGTACAACCGGTGCCCGATGTTCTGCAGCAGATGGGCGCCGCCGGCAATCGCCAGCACCAGTAGCGCCAGGCGCCAGGGCCTCGCTTTGCGGGTGCGGCGCTGGAATTGGCCCTGGCACAGGTCGATTGCCTGCAGGCTGCCCTGGCTGAGCACTTGCCAAGGCTGCTCCTCGGCCTGCCAGTGCTGCGGTTCCAGGCCGTCGATGCCTGGGGCCTGGGCGCCTTGCCACAGCAGCCCATCCGGCACCAACCGATTCAGGTCACCGAGCTCCTGGTCGCTGAGGGTCAGGCGCAGTGGGGCGCTGCCGCCCAACAGCCAGCGGCCGTCCCAGGCCAGGGCTCGTGGCCGGTCCTGGGGCAGGCAGTCGGCATCGATGTGCATGCGCGACGGTTGCAGTCCGTGTTCGGCCAGGCGCTTGAGGCAACGCTGCAGGCGCTCGCGATTGATGACCAGCACCGAGCAGTGACGTCGCTCGCGCAACGGGCCATGGGCCATGTGCAAGTGCTCGACGTCGTCGATCAAGTGTTCTTCCAGGGCACTGTGCAGCGCCTGGCGCAACCAGCGACCGCTGCGTGCCGGGACGCTGACTTGATGAAAACTGGCCATTTCCATCGGCAGCAGCAGGACAAATCCATGCTCGCGAAGGTGTTCGGCGGCCTGTTCCAGGCTGCCTTGCTGGGGCGTGCTGCCGGCTGACCACCAGTGGCAACGCCACGGTGTGTCGCCGGTGGTATGGGGCGAAAGGTAAAGCCAATGGCTCATCAATGGTTACTCGGTAAGCAGATGGGCGTTGGACGGTCCGGGGAGCAGCGTGCGCTGTTGCACCCGGACCTGTTCAGCGTTCATGACGCGCAGGTCGCTGACCAGGCGCAGGCGTCGGCCATGCAGTTCAACGTCGATGGTGGCGCGGAACTGGCGACTGTTGACGCTCAGCCCGCGAGGGGTAATGTCCCGGCCCTGGAGCATGGGGTTGGCGAGGAACGCGGCGACCGTGGGATAGCCCTTGCTCGGGCGCGATTGGGCCAGGGTCTGGGCGGTCGGCAGGTCGATGCCTTCGATGCTGGCCAGCACCAGGGCGCTGGCGGTATTGAGGTTGATGTGGGCTTGTTCATAGGCCGCGACCAGTGGCGACAGGCGTTGCAGGGTGGCGCGGTCGACTTCCGGCAATTGTCGCAGCTCGCTGATGTCGCTCAGGGGCAAAGGGCGGCCCAGGCGATCAAGAGGGCGCGACAGCGCCGCCGGGTCGTGGGGCTTGATCTGGGCCAGGGCCAGCAGCCGCTGGTAGCGGGCACGGGGGATGATATCGTCCTGCACCAGCGCGCTGTTGAGGTTGAGGCGCGCGCCCAGATCGACGATCTGGATCGCAATCCTGCCACCCTCGATCGGGAACGCCGGGGCCGGTCGGGCCCAATGCTGGCCCAGATGGGTCACCAGCAGGCCGCCTTCGCTGCGGGCATCTTCCTGCAACTGGCTACGGGCCCAGCTTTCGCCACTCAGGGCCAGTTGCCAGAGCTGCTGGTGTTGCACCAGGTGGCTGCTGCTGGCGAGGCTGAGTCGCTGGCGGGCGAGCATATTGCTCACCACCAGGGTCACCAGCGCGGTGATCAGCAACACGCTGAGCAAGGCAACGCCGCGCTGTGCACGAGGCTTATTCACGGGGTGCGTCCTCGTCCACTTCGGCGCCGCCGGGCAGCAGAATGACCCGGCGGATATGCGGGAAGCCGGGCGCGCTCAGCTCAATGTCCACGGCGGCCGGCAGGCTCAGGGCCTCGCTGCCGATGGGCCAGCTGTCATGGGGCTGGCCCTGGGCGTCGATGAAGCGCAAGTGGACCAACTCGACCCCACTGAGCAAGGGTTGCACCTGGCTGAGGCTGTCTCGTTCCAGGCCCTGGGTTTCGCGAATCCACGCGCCGTCGCTCAAGCGATGATTGACCTGCAACAGATCGCTGCGCGGAGCGTCCAGGGGGTTGCGCCAGCCGCCGCGCAGCAGGCGCAGCCCCTGATGCTGGCTGATCAGCGCCTGGCTATGGCTGTGGTCGTCCTTGAGGGCGTGACGCTGCACTTGCACCAGATCACGCTCCAGCAGACTCAGGGCCCGTTGCAGGTGGCGCAACTGCTGTTCCTGGGTCTGGATGCGCTGGTCGCTGCGCATCACCCGATCCAGCAACTGATAGGTCGCCAACCCCAGGAGGCTGAAGATGGCGATGGCCACCACCACTTCCAGCAAGGTGAAGCCGCGCTGGTTCATGGGTTGGCCTCGATGTAACCCAGCAGTTGCGCGCGGCTGTATTGCCGGGCCCGTTGCGGGTCCTGCTCGGCCGAGACCCGCAGGTTGACCTTGAGCAACCGCGAGTCCGGGGCCGCTTCGATCTCGCTGAACAGCCACCAGTTGCGCCCGCCAAACTCGACCTGCCGTTGCTGGCGCCCAAGGGTGCGCGGCTGCATGCCGCTGCGCAGTTCATTCAGGTAGTTGTCGGCAATCCAAGTGGCTTGGGTGCGTTCGGCCAGATTGCCGCTGTTGATGGCCACATGCTGAATAGCACTGAACAGCGCAATCGACACCGTGGCGAAAATCGCCAGCGCCACCATGACTTCCAGCAAGGTAAAACCCTGCTCAGTTCGAGGTTTCAAGTCGAGGCTCCTGTATGCCGTCGCTGGACAGGGTCAGCAACGGAGAGTTGCGGTGCTCGATCCACAGGGTGAAGGCACTGGTTTCATCGCTGGACAGCACCAGCAGTTGGGGCAGGGCGCTGCGACTCACCGCCTGGCCCAGGGCCGGGCCGGCTTCGGCAACCTCAAGGCGCAGGCGCAGGTTGTCGGGCAGGCTCTGGGCCCGCCAGTCGCGGTCGGCCAGCCACTGCCCCTGTTCATCCAGGCGCAATACGGAGTAGGCGTCGGGTTCGATGCGCAGGCCGTAGTCGCTGTTGCTCAACACCGCCTGCTGGCGCAGCAGTTGCAGCAGCGCCAGCAGGCGATCGCCTTCACGGCGCGCCTGACGGCTGGCGGAGTCGGGGTTGATCAGGCCGATCATGCCCGCAGACAGGGCGATGATCAGCACCACCACCAGTACTTCGACCAGAGTGAAGCCCTTGGCGTGGGAGCGTTGCACCGCTCAGCGGTCCCAGTTGCCGATCTCGGCGTTCAGGCCGTCACCGCCGAGCTTGCCGTCGGCGCCAAAGGAGAACAGGTCATAGCCCGTGCCGCGGGCGCCTGGCACGCGGTATTGATAGGCATTGCCCCAGGGATCGATGGGCAGGCGCTTGAGGTAACCGTCGGGGTTCCAGTTGCGTGCCGGCGGGTTGCCGCTGGGCTTGCTGACCAGGGCTTCGAGCCCTTGCTGGCTGCTGGGGTACTGGTGGTTGTCGAGCTTGTAGATGTCCAGGGCCATGGCAATGGCCTTGATATCGCTCTGGGCGGCGGCGCCCTTGGCCTGGTCGGGACGGCTCATGATCTGGGGCACCACCAGGGCCGCGAGGACCCCGAGAATGACCACCACCACCATGATTTCAATCAGGGTAAAACCGCGTTGTTTGTTCTGAGTCTGCACGTAGGGGGTTCCGCATTCAGGTAATCAATTGGTTCAGGCTGAGGATCGGCATCAGGATCGCCAGCACGATGATCAGCACCGAGGCGCCCATGAACACCAGCATGGCCGGTTCGAACAGGCCCACCAGCAAGGCAATGCGGTTGGCCAGTTGTTCTTCCTGCTGCTTGGCGGCGCGTTCGAGCATGCTGTCCAGCTCGCCGGAGCGTTCACCGCTGGCGATCATGTAGAGCATCATCGGTGGGAAACTGCCGTTGAGTTCCAGGGCCCGGGTCAGGCTGATACCTTCGCGTACCCCCCGGACAATGTCTTTCAGACCGGTACGAATTTTCTGATTGGCCACCACTTCGCTGGCGATGGACAGGGCGTCCAGCAGTGGCACGCCACTGCGTCCGAGAATCGCCAGGGTGCTGACAAAACGCGTGCAGTTGCTGGCCCGGATCAGCCGGCCCAGCAGCGGCAGTTGCAGCACCAGGGCATGCCAGCGCTCGCGGGTGGCCGGGTTGCGGACGGCGCCGCGGGCGGCCAGGACCAGGCCCGCTATCACCAGCAGCATGAGCAGGCCATAGTCCTGCAGGAAGGCGCTGCTGGCGATCAGGCCCCGGGTCAGCAGCGGCAGTTCCTGGCCACTGTCGATAAACACCTTGACCACATCGGGCACCACGAAGCCCAGCAGGAAGCCGACGATGCTGACGGCCGCCAGCATCAGGATGCTCGGGTAGAGCATGGCCAGCTGGATCTGTTGGCGGGCCGCTTGCTGGGCCTCGGTGTAGTCGGCCAGGTTCATCAGCACCTGACCCAGGTGTCCGGAGCGTTCGCCGGCGGCCACCGTGGCCCGGTACAGATCCGGGAAGGCCCGCGGGTAGGCCGCCAGGGCCACCGCCAGGCTATAGCCCTCCAGGACCCGGGAGCGGATGGCCAGGAGCATGCTCTTGATCCGCTGTTTCTCGCACTGCGCGGCGACAGCGGCCAGCACCTCCTCCAGGGGCAGGGCGGCTTGGACCAGGGTCGACAACTGGCGGGTGAGCAAGGCCAGTTCGGCGCTGCTCAAGCCGCCGCCGGACACCTGCAGCAAGCCTTTGCCACGCACGCGCTTGCTCTGCGCGACGCTGACCTTGAGGATCACCAGCTGGCGCTCGCGCAACAGTTGCCGGGCATGGCGCGGGCTGTCGGCTTCCACCACGCCGGTGGATTTTTTGCCGGCGGCGCACATGGCCAGGTATTCGTAAGCGGCCATGATCAGTCCCTCTGGGTCACGCGTAGCAGTTCTTCCAGGCTGGTCTGCCCTTGCAACACCATGGCCTGGCCGTCGTCGAACAGGCTGGCGCTGTGCTTGCGTGCATGCTCCAGCAGTTCGTACTCGCCGGCGCCGGTGTGGATCAACTGACGCAAGGTGTCGTCGAACAGCACCAGTTCATAGATGCCCCGGCGCCCGCGATACCCCGAGTGCTGGCAGGCGCTGCAGCCTTTGGGTCGGTACAACTGCGGCGCTGCGTCGGCGCTCAGTCCCAGGCGTTCGCAGGCGGCGGCATCGGCGCTGTGGGGCTCCTTGCACTCCGGGCACAGCAGGCGCACCAGGCGCTGGGACAATACCCCCAGCAGCGAGGTGCAGAGCAGGAAGGGTTCGATGCCCATGTCCACCAACCGGGTCACCGCGCCGATGGCGCTGTTGGTGTGCAGGGTCGAGAGCACCAGGTGTCCGGTGAGGGAAGCCTGCACGGCAATTTCCGCGGTTTCGCGGTCGCGGATCTCGCCCACCATCACCACGTCCGGGTCCTGACGCAGGATGGCCCGCAAGCCCCGGGCGAAAGTCATGTCGACCTTGGCGTTGACCTGGGTCTGGCCGATCCCGGTGAGGTGATACTCCACCGGGTCCTCGATGGTCAGGATGTTGCGCTCCAGGCTGTTGAGGCTGGCCAGCCCGGCATACAGCGTGGTGGTCTTGCCGGAGCCGGTGGGGCCGGTGACCAGGAGAATGCCGTGGGGTTTGTGCAGGGCGATTTCCAGGCGCTGGCGCACCGTCTCGTTCATCCCCAGGTGGCTCAGATTGAGGCGCCCGGCCTGTTTGTCCAGGAGGCGCATCACCACCCGTTCGCCATGACTGGAGGGCAGGGTCGAAACCCGCACATCCACCTCGTGGCCGGCGATGCGCAAGGCGATCCGACCGTCCTGGGGAATACGCTTCTCGGCGATGTCCAGCTTGGCCATGACCTTGATCCGCGACACCAGCAGGGTCGCCAGCTCGCGGCGCGGGCGCAGCACTTCACGCAGCAGGCCGTCGACCCGCAGGCGCACCGACAGGTGTTCTTCGAAGGCTTCCAGGTGCACGTCGGAGGCCTTGCTCTTGACCGCCTCGCTGAGGATCGCGTTGATCAGGCGGATGATCGGCGCGTCATCTTCCTGTTCCAGCAGGTCGGTGGTCTTGGGCAGTTGCTCGGCCAGGCTGTTGAGATCGAACTCTTCGTCGAACTGTTCGCCCAGGCCGTCGGCCACCTGCTTGGCGCCGTTCTGCCCGTCGCGGTAGTGAGCGGCCAGGCGCTGGGCGAAGGCCTCGTCGTCCAGCACCTCGCTGCGCAGCAGCGCACCGTTGAAGCGCCGGACTTCGGCCACCACCGACAACGGCGTACTGGCGCGGCAATACAGCACCGCGCCGTCCGGCTGATGGTCCAGCACCACACCGTGGCGGCGCGCGTAGGCAAAGGCCAGACGCGCGTCTTCGGCAGTGGCGATCATGGTTGCCGCTGGGCGCCGGGGGCGCGCATGTCGATCAGGCCCGCATCGCCCTGGCGGTTGGCGTCGAACAGGCGGTTGGCGTCAGCAGGCAACTGGCCGCCGGTCTTGCCGTCCGGGCTGCGCAGCGAGCGCATGTTGTTGTACTTGTGCTGGCTCATCTGCTCGGTGCTGGCGGCGTTGCGCAGCAGGGTCGGACGCAGGAACACCATCAGGTTGGTCTTCTCGTTGACTTCCTTGCTGCTGCTGAACAGACGGCCGACCCAGGGAATGTCCCCCAGCAGCGGCACCTTGCTGACCTGGACCTTGACGTTGTCCTTGATCAGCCCGCCGAGGACGATGATCTGCCCGTCGTTGGCCAGGATGGTGCTCTTGACCGAGCGCTTGTTGGTGATCACGTCGCTGGTGTTGATGCCTGGCGGCGCGGCGGCCAGTTCGGAGCTTTCCTGCTCGACATTCAGGCGCAGGAAGTTGCCTTCATTGATATGCGGCGTGACCTTGAGGGTGATCCCCACATCCTTGCGCTCCACCGTGGTGAAGGGGTTGCTGGCACCGGCGGTGTCGGTGGTGTAGGAGCCGGTCTGGAACGGCACGTTCTGGCCGACGAGGATTTCCGCCGCTTCGTTGTCCAGGGTCAGCAGGCTCGGGGTGGACAGCAGGTTGTTGTTGGAGTCGCTGGACAGTGCGGTGATCAGCGCGCCGAAGTTGCTGCCGCCGATGCCGATGATCGCGCCATCGGGCAGGTTCGGGCGCTTTTCGTCCTGCAGGCTGTTGAGCAGGGTACCGATGGACAGGCCGGCGCTGTTGAAGTTGGCGGCGGCGGACAGCTTGCCGCGGTTGCCGGCCCATTGCACGCCCAGGGCCTGGTTGATGTCGCCGCTGACTTCGACGATTGCCGCTTCTACCAGCACCTGGGCCCGGGGCCGGTCCAGCTCGTTGATGATGCTTTCGAAGGTCGCCAGCTGGGCCGGCGAGGCCATCAGCACCAGGGCGTTCTGGCTGGTGTCGGCGCTGACCAGCACCGGGCTGTCGGGCTTCTGGCTGTCGCCGCTACGGTTGCCGGATTCCATGCGCTTGCCAATGCCGCTGAGCAGTTCTTCGAGCTTCTTCGCATCGCTGTGGTTGAGGCGGCGCACCCGCGCGGTGTCGCCGACATTGGTCGGCACATCCAGGCTTTGCGCCAGACGCTGCATCTGCTGGCGGATCGGCGCCGGGCCCACCAGGATCAGGCGGTTGCTGCGCGAGTCGCCAATCGCCTTGGCGCTGGTCATCGCACTGTTGCTGTCGGCCAGGCTGTCGGTCAGGGTCTTGGCCACTTCGGTGGCCCAGGCGTGCTTGAGCTGCACGATGCTGAACTGCCGGCCACCGGCGTTATCCAGCTCGTTGATCACCATACGCACCCGCTCGACGTTGTTGGCGCTGTCGGAAATCACCAGGGCGTTGGAGGTGGTGGAAGGTGCCATGTAGGCGTCCGCGGCCACCAGCGGGCGCACCGCGCTGGCCACTTCGCTGGCGTTGGCGTTGTTCAGTTCGATGACCTGGGTCACGAACTCTTCGCTGGCGCCGCTGGGCTCGGCGTGGGCCTTGGTCTTGGCTTCGGCCACCGGCAGGATCAGCACCCGGTCGCCCTGGTCCATGGCGACAAAACCCTGGCTGCGCAGGGCGGTGAGAAACAGCGAGTAGATGCCTTGCTGATCCATGGCGGTGCTGGACTGCACCGTGACCTTGCCGTTCAGGCGCGGGTCCAGAATCATCGTCTTGCCGGTGATCTGGCCCACTTCGTTGACCAGGTCGCGCAGCTCGGCGTCCTTCATGTTCAGGGTCCATTGCTGGGCCGCGGTGGTTTTTTCCGTGGCGTACACGGGATTGATCAGGGTGCCCAGGGTCAGCAGGGACCCGGCGATAAATGCTCGATTCATGATGCTCCAGGGGGTTGCAGAGACGGTTGCAGCAGGCTCCCGCTGCCTGGCTGTGGATGGGGTTGGGCCGCGGCGGCGTCCTGGTCCTGCGGGGTCAGCAACGGCGTTTCGTGCTGGGGCAGGCTCAGGATCAGTTCCTCGCCAAAGCGTTGCACCCGCACTTGGTCGGTGCCGATCTGGCGCAGGCTGCCACCGCCGGGCAGGGGCTCGCCGATGCCATAGAAGCGGCGGCCTTCGGGCGATTCGATCAGGGCCCGGGACTGTTCCGGTTGCCCGGCCACCAGGCTGGCCACCAGGTTCAGCGGCACCCGGGGCAGGTCGCTGGAATGCTCCGGCAACTGCACGCCGAACAGCCGGGCGATGGCTTGCGGGTCGGGCTGGGCCCGGGGCGTTGGCGGCGCGACGGAGGGCGCCTGCAGGCTCGCCGGGTTCAGGCTTTGCCGGAACTGCCAGCTGCTGTAGGCCAGCCAAGTCAGCCAGGCCGCCAGAAACGACAAGGCGCCGACCAGCAGGCCAGCGCGAAGTGAGAGGCGAAGGGCGCTCATAAGCACATGCGCCTGGGCAGGTTTTCACCCTGCCAGTGCAGCAGCACATGGGTTCTTGAATAGGGGGTTGAGCTCATGGGGGGGGCTTGACCGCTAACAAGGAGCGTGGCGCCGGGGCGCCACGCTCGGGTGGTTGACGCGATTGAGTTACTTGACGTTCCAGGCCGACTGCCAGGCGAAACCTACGCCCGGCTCGTAGGCATTGGCGCTGCTGGTCCACTGGGTGCACCAGCCGGCGACGGCGCCTGGCTTGCACTCATAGGTCTTGCCGTCCTTGGGTTGCAGGACCACGGTGCCGGCCTTGTAGGATTTCAGGCCATTGGGGAACACGTAGTCGTACTTGGCGCCGCCTTCACCGCCGTTGCCGCCTTCGTTGCCACCTTCACCACCGCCGGCTTCGGCCTTGAGGGTGAAGCGGGCGCCATCTTGCAGCACTTCACCTTTCTTCGAGGTGGCCACGACCACCAGGTCGTAGACCCCGGGGCTGACATTGTTCAGCGGGATGGAGAAGTGCGGGGTGTTGCCGGCCGGCGCTTGCTGGAAGGTCACGCTTTCGCCTTTGGCGTTGAGCACGGTGGCCTTCACGGTGTAGTCGCCGCCCTTGGCGATGGCGTTGAAGTGCAGTTCGGTCTTGCCGTCTTTCAGGGTGTATTCGGTCTGCATGCCGGTGATGGACAGCTGGCCCGGTTTGGCGGCCTGTTCCTTGTCGATCATCACGTTGACGATGTCGCTGCCTTTCTTGACCAGGATTTCGTTCCTGCCGAAATTCGGCACCACTTCGTCCTTGTCGTTGAGCAGGCCCATCTGGTAGCCCTGCTTGGCGGCATTGACCTTCTTCGCCAGCGCGTGCGGCCAGACGTCGGCCTTGGCCAGTTCGGCGCTGTCGATGTTCAGCACCACTTGCTTGGCGTTGAGCTCGCCCTGTGCGTTGAAGACGCGAGTCTTGACCTTGTCGCCGATGCTCAGGGCTTCAGGTTGTACCGCGCCCACGGTGTTCCAGTTCGACGGGATGACCTCGCCATTGTCGATGTTCAGGTCGACCACGCTGTAGAAGGTGGCGTCGGTGTCGTTGACTTTCCAGGTGGCCAGCAGCACGTGGTAACCGGAGCGGTCAGACGGGATGTTCACGGTGTGATGGGTTTCGCCGTTGGCCGGGGCCGGGACGGTGCCAGACGGCCATGGCTGATCCAGCAGTGGTGTCATTTCGAACGAGTCGCGGGTCAGCGGCTGGTTCGGATTCCAGTCTTTTTTGGTGATGTAGAACTGCCAGTAGCGGGTGGCGTGACCGGCTTTGTAGTGCCAGGTGAATTTCTGCGGGCCCGGCTTGATGGTGGTCTTGGCCCAGCGGGTAGCACTCTGCTCGTTGATCGGGGAGAAGCGCACCAGGCCGCCGGCGGCGATGGTACCGTCGGCCGGGCCGCATACCTTGAAGTCGCCGGTGCAGGCCTGGGCGTTGCTTGGAAAGTGCTCGAGATCGTTACGGCCAGGCACGCCGATGTACTCGGTGCTTTGTGGCTCGTACATCACCGGGCCGCAGTTGACGTTCAGTCTGCCGCCATCGGAATGGCACATGAAGGCGCGGGACTTGGGGCTCTCGATATAACCGTGGGCGGAAGCTTGCTGTGCGGCCAGTCCCGCCGTCGCCATGGCGATGACGATTGGCAGCTTGAGGAAGGAGCGAGTCCGGTTGGAGTTGATCATGGTGTATGCCTTGAGCAATTAAAAAATGAGTGTTGAAGCGCTGCGAGGGGCCGGTGATGGGGCACAGGGACACCCGTGATGTCCGCTGCTCCGGCAGCCTTGCCAGCGAGCACAGGCTACGTGCTGCTCCAGGGTGTTCACATGGGACGAGTACGAGAGTCGGAAGGCTCTAGAACAGGTTTTTTGCCGGATCTGGCGAGGGCTGGCGCGGCACGTCGAGTGAGCCTTTGCGGCCTTGCGCACGCGAGCCGACGGGAAAAAAAATGAGCGTGACGCTTGCGCGTCACGCCCCAAGGAGCAACTGGGGAGTTGCAGGATTACTGGCGGGTCCAGGCCATTTCCCAGTGAGAACCGATGCCCGGCTCGTAGTGAGTCGCGCCGGCCTTCCACTGCACGCAGTAGCCGCTATAAGGGAACGGCTTGCACTGGTAGGTCTTGCCGTCCTTGGGTTGCAATACCCGTGTGCCGGCCTTGTAGGCCTTCAAGCCCTCAGGGAACACGTGGTCGTACTTGGCCGGGGTCTCGGGGGTGGTGCCGCCATCATTGCCGCCACCGCCCGGGGTTTCCTCGACCACCGGCTCGGCCTTGAGGTTGAAGCTGATGGTCTGTTGCAGCAGCTCGCCTTTCTTCGACGTGGCCAGCACCACCAGATCGTACTGGCCCGCTGTCAGGCCTTTGAGCGCGAGGCTGAAGTGCGGCGCATTGTTGCCACTGTCGGCTTGCTGGTGAGCGACGGTTTCACCCTTGGCATTGAGCACGCTGGCGGTGATGGTGAAGTCGCCGTTCAGGGCGATGGCGTTGAAGTGCAGGTCGACCTTGCCGTCCTTGAGGCTGTACTCGGACTGCATGCCGGTGACCTTGAGTTCACCCGGCTTGGCGGCTTGTTCCTTGGCGATCAGCACGCTGTTGATGTCACTGTTCTTGTCGACAAAGATGCTGTTCTTGCCGAACTGCGGCACCACCTGGTCTTTGTCGTTGAGCTCACCGATCTGATAGCCGAGCTTGGCCCGGTTGACCTTCTCGGCCAGGGCTTTGGGCCAGATGCTGTCCTTGGCCAGTTCGGCGCTGTCGATGTTCAGGGTGACCTGCTTGGCCGACAGTTCGCCCTGGTCGTTGAACACTCGGGTCATGACCTTGTCGCCGATGCTCAGGGCCTGGGGTTGAACGGCACCGATGTTCTTCCAGTTCGAAGGCGCGACTTCGCTGTTCTCGATGTTCACGTCCACCACCTGATAGAAGGTGTTGGTGTTGTCGCCCACCATCCAGGTGCCGAGGACGATGTGGTAGCCGCTGCGGTCGGCCGGAATGTTGACCTTGTGGCTGGTGGTGCCGCCGGTCTTGGTCGGCAGGGTGTTGTTCCAGTTGTCGGTCAGCAGTGGCACCGGTTCGAACGAGTCGCGGGTCAGCGGCTGGTTGGGATTCCAGTCTTTCTTGGTGATGTAGAACTGCCAGTTACGGGTGGCGTGCACCGCGGTGTAGCGCCAGTCGAAGGTGTTCAGTCCAGGCTTGATATTGACCTTGGTCCAGCGGTTGGCGGTCTGTTCGTTGAGGCCGGCGAAGTTGCGCAGGCCACCGGCGGCAATGGTGCCGTCTGCAGGGCCGCACTTGGTGAACTCGCCGTGGCAGGCCTGGGCGGTGCTCGGGTAGCCGTCGCGGCTGCCGTTGGCCAGGTATTCGACGCTCTGCGGCTCGTAGGTCACGCCGCCGCAGTTGCTGTTCAGGTTGCCACCCAGGTTGCTGCACATGAAGGCGCGGGATTTCGGTTTTTCGATGTAACCGTGCGCCGCCGCCTGTTGCGCGCTGAGTGCCGCCAGGCCGATGGCCATCGCCAGCGGAAGCTTGAGGAATGAATGGAGGGTATGCCGCGTGATCATCGATTGTTCCCTGATTGGACGTTATTGGATTCAACAAGCAATTGAGAGCTGGCGTAGCGACTCACCGGGAGTCTGGCGCCATTGACTGTCAGTACTCGAAAGCCGGCGCAAGGTTAGGCAGGCGGGGCCGGCGGTTGAATGAGACAAGTACGAGAATGGCGGCAGTGCCGGGCCGGGGCGCGTAGCCCGGCGCCCCGGCGTCCGCCTCAGGGAGGCTAGCCCTGGACCTGGGGTGTCTGGGGCAGAGGCGGGCTGTCGGCGTCGGGCGCTTCGCGCAGGCTGGCCAGCTGCTTGCGGGCCTCTTCGTAAACCTGCTCCATGGCGTTGAGCAGCGCTTGCTGGCAGTTGCGCACGGACGGCAGATGGGTCACGTCGACCTTTCTCAGGGCGTCGCAGGTTCTGGCCATGTCCTGCGCGTTGATCAGGCAGGCCACGCCGCTCAGGCGATGGGTCAGGTCGTTGATCAGGTGCGGGGTATTGGCCAGGACGCAGGTGCGCAGTTCGGCGATTTCCTGCTGCAGGTTCTTGGTCAGTTCGTTGAGGATGCGCCGGTGCAGGGTCGGACTGTTTTCCCCCAGGTCCCTGAGGTGGTCGATGTCGAAGGCGCGCACCCGCTCTTCGCCAGCGCCGGTGTGGCTGCCCAGTACTTCCTGCAGCCGGGCCAGGGTCACGGGCTTGATCATCAGATCGTTCATCCCGGCGTTGGAGCACTGGGTCGCTTCGTTGCTCAGGGCGCTGGCGGTGTAGCCGACGATCAGGCGCGGCGGGGCACCGCTCTGTTGTTCGGCTTCACGCACCGCACGGGCCAGGCTGTAGCCGTCCATGCCCGGCATGTTGCAGTCACTGATCAACACGTCGTAGTGGCGGTGGCGCAGTAACTGCAGGGCTTCTTCGCCACTGCTGACGTGTTCTGCAACGTGGCCGATGCGCTCCAGCTGCAAGGTCAGCACCAGGCCATTGGTGGAGACGTCGTCCACCACCAGCACCCGCAAGGCTTTGCCGGTGATCGGTTTCACCTCCGGTTGTTCCGCCACTTCCGCGTTCGCCGTCTGCCAGCTCACCGGCAGTTCGACGTGAATGCAGCAGCCTTGTCCGGGTTCGCTTTCCAGCCAGATGCGGCCCCCCATCAATTGCACCAGCTGATGGCAGATGCTCAGGCCCAGTCCCGAGCCGCCGTACAGGTGTGCCGTGCGCGCGGTGGCCTGGCGGTAGGGCTCGAAAATCCCCGCCTGATTGGCCAGGGGAATGCCGATGCCGGTATCGCGCACACTTAGGGTCAGCAGGCTGTTGCTGTCCTGTACATGGGTTTCGCGCAGGGTGACCTGGATGTGGCCGCGGTCGGTGAACTTCAAGGCATTGCTCAAGAGGTTGTGCAGAATCTGCTGCAGGCGTAGCGAGTCGACCCAGTACAGCCGGTTGGGGCTGGCCTGATAGTCGAAGTTCAGTTGCAGGCGTTTCTCCCGGGCCTGCACGGCAAACAGCCCGAGACCGTTGGCCAAGAGGGGTTCCAGGGCGGTGGGGTGGGGCGCTAGTTGCATCAGGCCACTCTCTATTTTGTCCAGATCCAGGATGTTGCCGATCAGGTCGATCATCGAGGTCGCCGATTGCTGGGCAACCCGCAGATTGTGCGAGGGCGCCTGGCTGGCGCTGGTCTCCAGTTCCAGCAGACCGACCAGGGCATTGAGCGGGGTGCGCAGTTCGTGGCTCATGGAGGCGAGGAACTCGCTTTTGGCGGCACTGGCTTTTTGCGCAACCTGCTTGGCCTCGCGCAATTTGAGTTCCAGGTTCTTGCGCTCGGAGATGTCCAGCCAGCCCCCCAGCAACCCTTGCAGGACTCCGCGCGCGTTGTAGAACGGCACCAGCCATTGGTACAGGCAGAATTGCTGCTCGTTGATCCACAGGCTGGTGTCGAGAAAGCGGGGCCGGTGATTGGCCAGCAGCAGTTGATGCTCCTCTTGCAGCACCTCGGCGAACTCGCGCGGCATGTTCGGCTGCTCGGTGGGCAGGCAGCCCTCGACCTGTTCCTGGGAGGTGGCGAAGAACTCTTCATAGGCGCGGTTGCAGGTGCTCAACCGACCGTCCAGGTCGCAGACATACAGCGGTGTCGGCAGGCCATTGAGCAGGGAGAACTGAAACGCCAGCTTGTCCTGCAGGCGGGTCTGCGCGCAGATGGTTTCCCGCACCTGGATCTTCAGGCGCCAGTTCCAGATCAGCGACAGCACGAAGATGATCAGGATCACCACACCCACATGCCAGGCCTGCTCGACGACCCAGCTCCAGAGCGCGGTGCTGGAGTGTTGTTCGGCGATCAGTTGGATGTCGCTTTGCGGATTCCTGGCCATGGAATCGAGCAGCTTGTCGAGCACGCTCAGCAACTCTCTGGAACCTGGGGCCACGGCAAAGCGATGGGGGGCGGGCAGGGCGTCGAAGGCCAGGCCGAACTGCAGCCCGGAACCGGACAACGCCTCGGTGCCCACCGGGGTATCCAGGGTGGCGTCGACCTCACGTTGCAGCACCAGGTTCAGGGCCTGGCGATGATCGTCGGTGAGCACCAGATGGATATCCGGGTAGCGCTGTTTCAGGTGTTCGAGCAGCGGGTGGTTGCGCGGCAGCGCCAGGTGTCGCCCCAGCATGGCGTCCAGGGAACTGGGGGAGCTGTCGCCATGGCGCACCACAAAGGCCCAGTTGCGAGTGCCGTAGCTCTGGCTCAGGCCGATGCCCCGGGCATTGTCGGGCAGACCCAGGTCGCGGGTGGTCAGGTCGGCGTTGCCGGCGGCCAGTTGTTCCAGGTCATCGGTCCTGGAGCGACTGGGCAGGATGTTGAGTTGCAGGCGAAACGAGTCGGCCAGGGTGCGCAGGATATCGATGCTCAGTCCGGCCCATTGGCCCTCGGCATTGCGGTAGATGTAGGGCGGCGCTTCTTCCACCAACAGATTGATCTGCCGGTGCGCGGTGAGCCAGCTCAGTTCGCTGGGGGTCAGGGAAAACGACTCGGTCGGCGCGAAGGGAAAGGGCTCCTGGCTCGACTGGTTCTGGATCTGGCGCTTGTGCTCCTCGGGAATGGCGTTGAGCACGTAGTCGATCAGTGCCCGCAGGGTGGCATCCTCGCGTCGCACGGCGAAGGCGAAGCCGGCGTCGGGCAATTGCGCAGAAAACTTGCTGTGCAGCCGCAGATCCGGGCGGGCCTGCATGTACAGGGTGGTGCGGAAACGGTCGCTGATAAAGGCGTCGGCCTGTTTGCCCGCCAGTTGCTCAAGGGCCAGGGCGGTGGTGTGCACGCCGCTGACGTCGGCCCGTGGATAGGTCTTTCTGACGGTCTTGAGGTCCAGGTAGTTGTCCAGTACCAGCACCCGCTTGTCTTCCAGATCCGGTGGCAGGCTCTTGTCGTTGATGCGCCCGACAATGATCGGCTGGTTGTTCAGGTACGCACGGCTGAGGGACAGGCCGGGGGTTCGTGCTTCAAGCGCGGTGGCCCGTGGCAGCAGGTCGATACGGTGTTCGAGCAGGGCTCGGATCGCGTCCTGGGGCGAGGCCAGTTCGACGTACTCAAAGCGCAGGTCAAGCTGCTTGCCGATGAGCTTGAGGTACTCGTCGGAGATCACTTTGAGCACCTGGTTGCCGGCGCTTTCCAGAGGCCGCTCAGGGGGCACGATGGTTGCTACCCGCAGCACCTTGTGGGGCAGGGCGCTGCGCATGTCCAGCAGTCGGGTCAACGACGGATTGCCAGGCTCTTGCGACGTGGCGCAGTGCGCGGGCAGGCTGAAAAACAGGCTGACCAGCACCATGAAGCTGAACAGCAGGCAGACACGTATCAGCCTCCAGAACTGGGGGGGGCGGGAAATCAGGGGCATAGGGGGGAAGCTCCAGAATTTTTCAGGACAGCTCAGCTCAGGCCGTGTTCCTGGATGTACAGAAACAGGCTGGCCGAGGTGTCCAGGCCTAGCTTGCGCATGGCGCTGCTCTTTTGCGTGCTGATGGTCTGTTTGCTGCGGCACAAGTGTTGGGCGATGGCGCCGATGCTCATGCCGGTGCCGTACAGACGCAGCACCTCGATCTCTCTGGCCGACAACTGCTCGGGCTGCAGCAGCGGCTTGCCATGCAAGGCGGTGCTGGTGTCCAGCAGATGCTGGATCGACGGCGACACGAAAGGTGCCCGCGGGTGGGCGGCAATCGCCTTGGGCAGGTCGTTGAGCAAACCGCGCTTGCTCACCAAGCCTTGGATTCCGAGCTTGAGCAGGCTGCTGATCAGCGCCGGGTTGTCGAGCATGGTGATCACCACGATGGCCAACTCCGGGTAGCGTGAACGCAGTCGCCTGATCAGACGAATCCCATCCACCTGATCGCCGCCGGGCATCATCAGGTCGGTCAGCAGCAGGTCGCAGGGCTGGCGCTGCAGGTTTTCCAACAAGGCTTCCACGCTGTGGGCCTGGGCAACGATTTCCAGTTCGGCGCGGTTTTCCAGCAGGGTATGAATCCCAATCAGGGTCAAGGGATGGTCATCGGCTATCTGGACGCGGATCGGCATGGGTTCTTGTACTCGGCTTTTCGACAGGCATGAGCCCACAACAATGCGCAGCTTCCGCAAAGGAGCAGGCATTTTGCTAGTGGGGTCGTCAGAGGATTCGCAGGGTATCACTGAAATTGACGCCAAAAAGACGTCTGGGGGATTTTAAGAATCGTCTTATGTCTGATGGGAAGCTTTCTGAAAAGCGGCCTAGAAGTCGGGTAAGTTTTTGTAAGAAACGCCTCTAGAACGGCCGCTCCAGAGGGAAATTTCTTGCTTGTTCCAGGGGCTTTTTCTGGGGTGAAGACGCCCAATTCACGGTCTTAATCCAGGGGTGGCAAACGCCGCTTGATCGGCGATTTCTTGATGATCGCGGTGTTGGTTTCGGCGAAATGGTTGAGGCGGTCCAGCAGGCTGTCCAGCTGTTCCATGGAGCGCACTTGAAGGCGGGCGATAAAGCAGTCGTCACCGGTGACCTTGTCGCATTCGGTGAACTCGGCAATCGCCAGGATCTGCCGTTCCACTTCCTGCAGTTTGCCCGGCAAGGGGCGAATGCGGACGATGGCCTGCAACTGGTAGCCAAGAAGTTTTGGATCGATCTCCAGGGTATAAGCGCGGATCACGCCGCGTTCTTCCAATCTTTTCAAGCGCTCGGCAACGCTGGGGGCGGACAGCCCACTGATCTGCGCCAGGGCCTTGAGGGAGCGGCGGGAGTCCTGCATCAGGGCACTGATCAGTGCCTGGTCGATGGCATCAAGCATGGCGATCTCGTTAGGTGGGATGGCTGTTTTGCCTTGATAAAAAAGGCCTTGATTGAGTCTAGCCTAGGTTTTGAACTGGCGACGGGCAGGTTGCGCTGGGCATAATTTGGCCACTGTTAGAGGAGATTGATGATGGATGCACTGATGCGCCGCGGCTCGCTGGAAATGACCGCCGCCATGCTGATTTCCGGAACCATCGGCTGGTTCGTCCTGGTGTCCGGGCAACCGGTGCTGGACGTGGTGTTCTGGCGTTGCCTGTTCGGCGCCGGGACTTTGCTACTTATTTGTGGCGCTTTCGGTTTTCTTCGTAAGAACATTCTGACCAAGCGTGCGCTGATCCTGGCGGTGCTCAGCGGCGTGGCCATTGTCGGTAACTGGGTGCTGTTGTTCGGCTCCTATTCCCGAGCCTCGATCGCCATCGGCACCGCGGTGTACAACGTCCAGCCTTTTATCCTGGTGGCCCTGGGGGCGCTGGTCCTGGGGGAGAAGATCACCCCGCAGAAGCTGTTCTGGCTGTGCCTGTCCTTTGCCGGAATGCTGGCCATCGTCAGCGCCCACGGCACCCAGGGCGAAACCGGCAACGACTACCTGCTGGGCATCGCCCTGGCCCTGGGCGCCGCCTTGCTGTACGCCTTTGCCGCGCTGCTGATCAAGCGCCTGAGCGGCACGCCGCCACACCTGATCGCGCTGATCCAGGTGTGCACCGGGGTGCTGTTGTTGGCGCCCTGGGCCAACCTCGCTACGCCGCCCCAGCAGGCCACGGCCTGGGCCAGCCTGCTGACCCTGGGCATCGTGCATACCGGGGTGATGTACGTGCTGTTGTATGGGGCGATCCAGAAGCTGCCGACGGCGTTGACCGGGGCCTTGTCCTTCATCTATCCGATTGCGGCGATCTTCGTCGACTGGCTGGCCTTCGGTCATCGCCTGGGCCTGCTGCAATGGGTGGGCGTCGGCGCGATTCTGCTGGCCGCCGCCGGCATGCAGCAGGGCTGGACCCTCAAGCGTCAGCGCAGCGTTTTGCAATGAGCGCGGGGGGCGCTGGGCGGGGGCCTGCAAAGGGTTTCACGCCAGCCTTCCAGCGGCAGCAAGCGCCCTCGCCACGGCCACAATCTGCTATTTTCCTGTCGGTGATTTTTCCGACCGCAGCCTGTGGAAGCCATAATGACCCAGCCTTACTCCCTGGCCGAGCGCAAGCCCGAGCCGCAAGCCATCTGCAACCCCATCACCCGTAGCGCCATCTTTATCGTCGCCACCCTGGCCCCCGGCGCCAGCGCGGCGAAAACCGTGCGTGAGTGGTGCGCCGATGTCGCCGCCCTGACCCGTTCGGTGGGCAAGCGCGTGCCGGGGGGCAATCTGTCCTGTGTCTGCGGTTTTGGCTCCAGTGCCTGGGACCGGTTGTTCGGCGGCCCGCGTCCGGCTGCGTTGCACGCTTTCCGTGAAGTGGGCGTGGAAGGGCGCCGCGCGCCATCCACCCCGGGCGACCTGCTGCTGCACATCCGCGCCGAGCAGATGGACCTGTGCTTCGAACTGGCCACGCAACTGCTCAAGCCTCTGGGGGATGCAGTCAAGGTGGTGGACGAGGTCCAGGGCTTTCGTTATTTCGACATGCGCAGCATGGTCGGCTTCGTCGACGGCACCGAGAACCCGGAAGGCCGCGAGGCCGTGGATTTCACCCTGATCGGCGATGAGGACCCGCCGTTCTGCAATGGCAGCTACGTGCTGGTGCAGAAGTACCTGCACAACATGGCGGCCTGGAACGAGCTGACGGTGGAGGCTCAGGAACGCATCATCGGCCGCACCAAGCTGGCGGATATCGAGCTGGATGATTCAGTCAAACCCAGCTGTTCCCACAGTTCCCTGACCACCCTGGAAGAGAACGGCGAGGAAGTGAAGATCCTGCGCGACAACATGCCCTTTGGCCGTCCGGGCGCCGGGGAATTCGGCACCTACTTCATCGGCTACGCCCGCTCGCCACGGCCGGTGGAGCAGATGCTGGAGAACATGTTCGTCGGTCGCCCGGCGGGCAACTACGATCGCCTGCTGGATTTCAGTACGGCGGTCACCGGCGGGCTGTTCTTCGTGCCATCTGCCGATCTGCTGGAAGACCTGGCCGAGCGCGCTGCAGCCGGCCAGTAAACGGCAAAACCCCGGCACGCTGCTGCGGGTCGGGGTTCCAGGCGTTATACCCATCCTCAGTGGCTGTGCATTCCGGCGGCCTGCATCAGCAGCCGCAACAGGCCGGCCACCAGCCCCAGGCCGATCACACTGGCCAGCCAGATGCCGAGCATCCACAGCAGGCGCTGCCAGCCGGGTGCCGGTTGCGCAGGTTGGGTCGTGACCTTATCCATGAGCCAGCTCCAGCATCAGTGCACCGCTGCAGGCGAGCATCAGCACCAGGCCAAAGAACAGCAGACTCAACTGCGCCACTTGCCGGTGCCAGGGCTGGCTGGTCAGGGACTTTGCTCGATCAATGGTAGCCATCGCCAATCCTCACTTTGCCGCGGAACACGTAGTAGCTCCAGCAGGTGTACATCAGGATGATCGGCAGGATGAACAGGGTGCCGATCAGGATGAACAACTGGCTGGACAGGGGCGATGCCGCGTCCCACAGGCTGATGGACGGCGGCACGATGTTCGGCCAGATGCTGAACGCCAGGCCGATGTAGCCGAGGAACACCAGCACCAGGGTGAACACGAAGGGCCAGTGGGAATGATGCTGGCGCAAGGTGCCCAGCAGTCCGCACAACGCCAGCAGGCCCAGCACCAGCAGCGCACTGAAGATCACGATATGGGCATGGCTGAACCAGCGGGTGGCAATCTCCGGGTGCAGCAGCGGGGTCCAGACGCACAACACCGCCACCACGGCCATCAGCGCGAACGCCAGAGGCCGGGTGTAGTGGCGCATGCGCGCTTCGAGCATGCCTTCGGTCTTGACCAGCAGCCAGGTGCTGCCCAGCAGCGCATAGGCCACGATCAGACCCAGGCCGCAGAACAGCGGGAAGGGCGCCAGCCAGTCCAGGGAACCGCCGGCGAACTGGCGATTGACCACCGGGATGCCGGAAATGTAAGTGCCGATCACGATGCCCTGGCACAGGGTCGCCAGCAGCGAGCCGCCGATAAAGGCCCAGTCCCAGATGTGGCGTTTTTGCGGGCTGGCCTTGAAGCGGAACTCGAAGGCCACGCCGCGGAAGATCAGCCCCGCCAGCATGAAGATCAGCGGCAGGTACAGGGCTTCGAGAATCACCGAGTAGGCCAGGGGAAAGGCACCGTACAGCGCTGCGCCACCGAGGATCAGCCAGGTCTCGTTACCGTCCCAGACCGGGGCCACGGTGTTCATCATCACGTCCCGTTCCCGGGCATCGGGGATCAGCGGGAAGAGAATCCCCAGCCCCAGGTCGAAGCCGTCCATGATCACGTACATCATCACCCCGAAGGCAATGATCACGCCCCAGATCAACGACAGGTCTATGCCTTGAATCGTCATGTCGATATCCCTTGTTTCAATGGTGGTGGTCGCTGGACGCAAAGGTCTCGGCGATGGCGGACAGTGGACGGCGCGGCGTTGGCTCCTGGCCGACAGGGTGGGTCGGCGGGTGCTCGTGGTGGGGCTGCGGGCCCTTGCGCACCAGCTTCATCATGTAGCCGATGCCCACCGCGAACACCGAGAAGTAGATCACCACGAACAGCGCCAGGGAGATGCTCAGTTGGGTCACGCTGTGGTTGGACGCGGCGTCGCTGGTGCGCAGCAGGCCGTACACCACCCAGGGCTGGCGCCCGACTTCGGTGGTGATCCAGCCCGCCAGCATGGCGATCAGGCCGGTGGGGCCCATCCACAGCACCAGGCGCAGGAACAGGCGGTTGCGGTACAGCGCGTCGTTACGCCGCAACAGCAGGCCCAGCACCCCGGTGAGGATCATCAACATGCCCAGCCCGGCCATGATGCGGAAGCTGAAGAACACGATGGCCGAGTTGGGACGGTCCCCCTTGGGGAAGCTCTTGAGTGCAGGGATCTGTTTGTCCAGGCTGTGGGTCAGGATCAGGCTGCCCAGGTAGGGCACTTCCACGGCGTAGTCGGTTTTTTCGCCGTCCATGTTGGGAATGCCGAACAGCACCAGGGGCGAGGGTTCGCTGCCGTGGTTTTCCCAGTGGCCTTCGATGGCGGCGATTTTTGCCGGTTGATGTTCCAGGGTGTTGAGGCCGTGGGCGTCACCGACCACCGCCTGGATCGGCGCCACGATCAGCGCCATCCACAGCGCCATGGACAACATCTTGCGTACTGGCGGCGTGTTGTTGCCCCGCAGCAGGTGCCAGGCGGCGCTTGATCCGACGAAGAACGCCGTGGCGACGAACGCAGCAATCGCCATGTGCGCCAGGCGGAAGGGGAACGACGGGTTGAAGACGATCGCCAGCCAGTCCATGGGCATGATCCGCCCATCGACGATGGAGAAGCCCTGGGGCGTCTGCATCCAGCTGTTGGAGGCGAGAATCCAGAAGGTCGAGATCAGGGTGCCGATGGCCACCATCATCGTGGCGAAGAAGTGCAGCCCGCGGCCGACCCGGTTCCAGCCGAACAGCATGACCCCGAGAAAGCCCGCTTCAAGGAAGAACGCGGTCAGCACCTCATAGGTCAGCAGCGGCCCGGTGATGCTCCCGGCAAAGTCCGAGAAGCGGCTCCAGTTGGTGCCGAACTCATAAGCCATGACCAGCCCGGAGACCACGCCCATACCGAAGTTGACGGCGAAGATCTTCGACCAGAAGTGATACAGGTCCTTGTAAGTGCTGTTGTGGGTCTTGAGCCACAGCCCTTCGAGCACCGCCAGGAAACTGGCCAGGCCGATGGTGATGGCGGGAAAGATGATGTGGAACGAGACCGTGAACGCGAACTGGATGCGTGCAAGGTCGAGCGCCTGTAGATGAAACATGACGATACCCTCGTAATGGCTTGATGCCCGAGCAGGCACTGCGCGGCCGTCGCGAACCCGTGGGCTCGTGGCGGGGGCAGGGGTACTGCACAGGTAAAGGCTGGGGTGGCGATCGCACCGCCCCAGGCTGGGTCACACGCCGACGGACTGGATCAGGTTGCTGGCCGCAGCCGGCTCCAGGCGGATGGCGATGAACTTGGAGGTCGGCGTGTAGGTGCGGTCGCCATAGCTTTCCAGGGGCACCAGGGGGTTGGTTTCCGGGTAGTAGGCGGCGGACTGGCCGGTGGGAATGTCGTAGGCGATCAGGGTGAAACCGCTGACCCGACGCTCCCGACCGTCGTCCCACAGCGAGACGATGTCGACCTTCTGTCCCGGCTCGAAACCCAGCTGGCGAATGTCCTGTTCGTTGGCGAACAGCACCTCGCGCATGCCGTAGACCCCGCGATAGCGGTCATCCAGGCCATACAGGGTGGTGTTGTACTGGTCGTGGGAACGCATGGTCTGCAGGATCAGGTCCGGCTTGACCTTGAGCTTGCGCACCCCGGCACTGATCAGGTGCTCGGGCAGCACGCTGGGGATGAAGCGCGCCTTGCCGGTGGCGGTGTTCCAGCGCCGCTGGGTGGCGTCGTTGCCCAGGTGGAAACCGCCGGGGTGCAGCAGCTTGAGATTGAAGTCCTCGAACCCCGGGATGGTGTCGGCGATCAGGTCGCGGATGCGTCCGTAGTCTTCGATGGTCCACAGCCAGTCGATGGGGTGCTGGCCCAGGGTGGCGTTGGCGATCCCGGCGATGATCGCCGGTTCCGAGCGCAGGTGCGGCGACTTGGGTTTCAGTTGGCCATGGGAGATGTGCACCATGCTGAAGGTGTCTTCCACGGTGATGCCTTGGGGGCCATTGGCCTGGATATCGATATCGGTGCGGCCCAGGCACGGCAGGATCAGCGCCTCGCGACCGGTCACCAGATGGCTGCGGTTGAGCTTGGTGGCAATGTGCACAGTGAGCTCGCAGTTGCGCAGGGCGGCGTGGGTGCGCGGGGTGTCCGGGGTGGCCTGGGCGAAGTTGCCCCCCAGGCCGATGAACACCTTGGCCCGGCCCTGTTCCATGGCCGAGATCGCCATCACTGTGTTGTGCCCGTGCTCCCGTGGCGGCTTGAAGCCAAAGCGCGTTTCCAGGGCATCCAGCAGCTCGGTGGGCGCCAGTTCGTTGATGCCCATGGTGCGGTCGCCCTGCACGTTGCTGTGGCCGCGCACCGGCGACAGGCCGGCGCCGGGGCGGCCGATATTGCCCCGCAGCAACAGCACGTTGATCACTTCCTGGATGGTCGGCACCGAATGGGTGTGCTGGGTCAGGCCCATGGCCCAGCACATGATTGCGCGCTTGGCCTTGCGGTACATGCGCGCCGCCAGCTCGATGTCGGCCAGCGTCAGCCCGGACTGCTCGACGATGTGGTTCCAGGACGTGGCATCGACCTCGGCCAGGTAGCTGTCCAGGCCCGAGGTGTGCTCGGCGATAAAGGCCCGGTCGAACACCGCTTCGCCATTGTTGGCCAGGGCCTCGCGCTCCCAGCGCAGGAGGAACTTGGCGATGCCGCGAAAGGCCGCCATGTCGCCGCCCAGGGCCGGGCGGAAGTAGGCCGAGGAGGTGGGCTCGGAGCCGTTGCTGAGCATCTCCAGCGGGTGCTGCGGATGCTGGAAGCGTTCCAGGCCGCGCTCCTTGAGCGGGTTGAAGCAGATCACCTGGGCACCGCGTTTCACCGCCTCGCGCAGCGGCTCCAGCATCCGTGGGTGGTTGGTGCCGGGGTTCTGGCCGATGACGAAGATCGCGTCGGCTTCTTCAAGGTCATGGAACACTACCGTGCCCTTGCCCACGCCAACGCTTTCGAACATGCCCACGGCACTGGCCTCGTGGCACATGTTCGAGCAGTCGGGAAAGTTGTTGGTGCCATAGGCGCGCACGAACAGCTGATACAGATAGGCCGCCTCGTTGCTGGCCCGGCCCGAGGTGTAGAACTCCGCCTGGTTCGGCGAGTCCAGGCCCTTGAGGTGGCTGGCGATCAGCTCGAAGGCCTCGTCCCAGGTGGTTTCCACATAGCGGTCCTGGGACGCGTCGTAGCGCATCGGGTGGGTCAGGCGGCCCTGGTATTCGAGCCAGTAGTCGCTCTGCGCGGCCAGGGCCGAGACCGTGTATTTGTTGAAGAAGGCCGGGTTCACCAGGCGCCCGGTGGCTTCCCAGTTGACCGCCTTGGCGCCGTTCTCGCAGAACTTGACCATGCCGTTTTCCGGCGACTCGCCCCAGGCGCAGCCCGGGCAGTCGAAGCCGCCGTTCTGGTTGGTCTTGAGCATGGCACGGATGTTCTTGAAGGCGTTTTCACTGCCCAGCCAGTTCCTGGTCACCGCGATCAGTGCCCCCCAACCGGCGGCCGCCCCCTTGTAGGGTTTATATCGATCAACTTCGCTCATGATATTTCTCCAATACAGCGCACGCAGGCAACCGCCCGACGTTGAATCAATGTCAGTGATTGTTTTACTGCACAGGCTAAATGCGGTTTTGTGGTGAAGCCGTTTAAGTTCGGATCTGTTTGGGGCAACGGAGTCACTTATAGGGCCCGTTTCATGGGCCACGAATAAAGCCTATTCGGCGCCTGTATGGGCTGTCTAATCGCAATTAATGACCGGCTGATCGAAAGCCTCTATCACGAATTAAAAGTCATGATAATCAATGGTTTGAGTTGAATTGCTGTTGCTGATTGCGGGCGGTTTTTTCGTTGATAGAGTGCATTGATCAATCAGTTGCAAATAGCGATTGGACGCAACTTTTAATTGCTCTTAGTCTTGCCGCCAACAACTCCTTAACGGTCGTTTGTGGCCGCGAATTACAACTAAGACCTATAGGTCGCAAGCGTCGACAGAGGCTGTGATGTCAGATCAAGTATTGGTGGATGGCTTTGCTCGACGGGTCGACTATTTACGTATGTCGGTGACCGATCGTTGCGATTTTCGTTGCGTGTATTGCATGGCCGAGGACATGCAGTTTCTGCCGCGCCAACGCATCCTGACCCTGGAAGAGCTGTACCAGCTGGCGCAGCGTTTCGTCGCCCTGGGTACGCGCAAGATCCGCCTCACCGGTGGCGAGCCGCTGATCCGTCCCGGGGTGGTGCAACTGTGCGAGCGCATCGGGCAATTGCCGGGGCTGCGGGAGCTGTGCATGACCACCAATGGCTCGCAACTGGGCAAGCTGGCAGCGCCGCTGTTCGAGGCCGGGGTCAAGCGCCTGAACATCAGCCTCGACAGCCTGGACCCGAAGCTGTTTCGCCAACTGACCCGCACCGGAGACCTGGCCCAGGTCATCGCCGGCATCGATGCGGCCAACGCTGCGGGTTTTGCGCGCACCAAGCTCAACTGCGTGGTGATGAAAGGGCGCAACGACCAGGAGATCAACGAACTGGTGGCGTTCGCCATCGACCGCAGCCTGGACCTCTCGTTTATCGAGGAGATGCCCCTGGGCAGCATCAGCGAGCACAGCCGCAGCGATGCGTTCTTTTCCAGCGCCCAGGTCCGTGAGCGGATCGCCGAGCGCTACACCCTGATGGAGTCCGCCGAGTCGACCCAGGGGCCGTCGCGCTACTGGCGCCTGGCCGAGGCGCCGCAGATCCGCCTGGGCTTCATCTCGCCCCACAGCCACAACTTCTGCGGCACCTGCAACCGCGTACGGCTGACAGTGGAAGGGCGCTTGCTGCTGTGCCTGGGCAACGAACACTCGGTGGACCTCAAGGCCGTGCTGCGCGCCCATCCCGGCGACGCCGAGCGCCTGCAGCGGGCCATTGTCGAGGCGATGAAGCTCAAGCCCTATCGCCACCATTTCGAGCTCAACGACGAGGTCCAGGTGGTGCGTTTCATGAACATGACCGGCGGCTGATCGGTCCGCCATCTCCGCCTTCTTTGCTTTACAGGCCGTGCCCCGATGATCGTCAGATCCAAACCCAACCTGATCAGCGTGCTGATCTCCCTCAAGGGCTCGATTGCCAAGCGCATCGCCCTGCGCAGTCTGCTGGTGACCCTGCTGGCCTCGGCCATCGTGCTGATCGAAACCCTGCACCCGGCATACTTTTCCAAGGTCAACGCCACGCCCTTCACCTTGCTCGGCCTGTCGCTGTCGATCTTCATGAGCTTTCGCAACAACGCCTGTTACGACCGCTGGTACGAAGGGCGCAAGGCCCTGGGCGCGGTGCTCACCGAGGTGCGCTCGCTGATCCGCGAAACCCAGGTGCTCGGCGATGCCCAGGCCCGCAGCAGCATCCTGCGGGACCTGTGCGGTTTCGCCCACGCCCTCAAGGCCCGGCTGCGCCAGGAAGACGAGCTCAGCGCGGCAGGCACCTGGCTCAGCCATTGGCCGGCGGCCCGGACGCCGAACCTGCCGGACAGCATCCTGCGCCAGGTGTCGCGCCAGTGCTCGGCCCTGGCGACTTCGGGCGTGATCAGCGAGTGGCGCTACCTGCTGATCGCCAATCTGCTGTCCGGGATCACCGCCGCGCAAACCACCTGCGAGCGGATCAAGGGCACGCCGCTGCCGTTCCCCTACACCTTGCTGCTGCACCGCACCAGCTACATGTTCTGCATCCTCTTGCCCTTTGCCATGGCCGAGCCCCTGGGCTGGCTGACGCCGATCTTCACCGCCATCGTCAGTTACACCTTCTTTGGCCTGGACGCCATTGGCGACGAGCTGGAAGACCCCTTTGGCCACGACGAGAACGACCTGCCGATGGACGCCCTGGTGCGCACCCTCGAACGCGAGATTCTCGACGCCCTGGGGGCCACTGAACTGCCGCCGGCCCTGGTGCCGGTGGACTATGTCCTGAGCTGATCCACTGTCTTTATCCGAGGTTGCACATGAACGAACTCACTCACCTGGACGCCCAGGGCCGGGCCAGCATGGTGGATGTCACCTGCAAGGCCGCAACCGAGCGCGAAGCCCAGGCCCAGGCCTGGGTGCGCATGCTCCCGGCGACCCTGCAACTGATCCAGGACAACGGCCATCCCAAGGGCGACGTGTTCGCCGTGGCGCGCATCGCCGGGATCATGGCGGCGAAGAAGACCCACGAACTGATTCCCCTGTGTCATCCGCTGCTGCTCAGCGGCATCCGCGTCGAACTGCAAGCGCTGCCGCCGGACCGGGTACGGATCACCACCTGCTGCCGGCTCAACGGCGCCACCGGGGTCGAGCTGGAAGCCATGACCGCCGCCAGCGTGGCGGCGCTGACGATCTACGACATGTGCAAGGCGGTGGACCGGAGCATGGTCATCGAGGGCCTGCAACTGCTGAAGAAGCAGGGCGGCAAATCAGGGCTGTTCATCGCTGGAGAAACGCAATGATTCTGGTCAATTACTTTGCCCGCTACCGCGAACAGCTGGGCAGCGGCGGCGAGAAACTGCCCCTGGACGCCGACCTGCACACCGTCGATGACGTGCGCCAGTTGCTGATGGCCCGGGGTGAAACCTGGGCCACGGTGCTGGGGGAAAGCAGCCTGATGTGCGCGCTGAACCAGGACCTGTGCAAGCTCGATGCGGTCATCGAGGACTTCGATGAAATCGCCTTCTTTCCTCAAGTGACCGGGGGCTGAGGCATGAGCGTTCAGGTGCAGACCCAGGCCTTCAACCTTGATCAACTCAGCGTCGGCCTGCAGGCCGGCGATAGCCGTGTCGGCGCGGTGGTGACCTTTGTCGGTTATGTGCGCGACCTCAACCTGGGGGAGGCGGTACAGAGCTTGTACCTGGAACACTACCCGGGCATGACCGAGCGCTCGCTGCAGGGCATCGTGCAACAGGCCCGGGAGCGTTGGCCGCTGAACCGGGTGAGCCTGGTGCATCGGGTAGGGTTGCTGCAGGTGGGCGAGCCCATCGTCTTTGTCGGCGTGGCCAGTGCCCACCGGCAAGCCGCCTTCGAGGCCTGCGCCTTCATCATGGATTACCTCAAGACCCGCGCCCCGTTCTGGAAGCGCGAAGTCACCCCCGGCGGCGAACGCTGGATCGACGGACGCGAGAGCGACCGGCGGGCTGCCGAACGTTGGGTTGCAGAACGTTGAGCGGGAGAACGTTGAGCTTATGCCGGTGAGTGAGGCTTGAGGGAAGGTGGGGAACAACGCCGGATGCCTGTCATCCGGCGTTGTGCATTTACACCGGGCTGTAGATCCGCGGGGCGTTGCGGTGGGGCACGTGAATCAGGTTCAGGTGGTGCTTGTTGGCCCATTGCACGGTCAGCGCGGTAGGCGCGGAAAGGCTGACCAGGGTGCCGAGGCGGGCGCGCACGGCCTTGTGGATCAACTCCAGGCTGCAGCGGCTGGTGACCACGGTGAACCCCTGGCGGCCATCGATCCCGGCGTTCAGCAGGGCGCCGATCAGCTTGTCCAGGGCGTTGTGGCGGCCGATGTCTTCCTGGCACAGGCGCACTTCACCCTGTTCATCGACGTACAGCGCCGCGTGCAGGGCGCCGCTGCTGCGGGCCATGTGCTGGGCCTGTTCGATGCGCTCGCGCAGGCCCTGCAGATGCTCGGCGGGGGGCAGCGATGAAGGTTCGAGGCTCTGCAGTTGCGGCAGCGCCTGTTCCAGGGCTTCCACGCCGCATAACCCGCAGCCGCTGGTTCCGGCCATTTGCCGGCGATGGTCCTTGAGGGCCCAGAAGGCTCGGCTGGAAATCTGCACATCGGCCTGGCAGGCCTGGGGAAAGTGGCTCAGGCGGATGTCGTAGATTTCGCTGAGGTCGCTGACGATGTCGTTGGTGATGCTGAAGCCGCGAATGAAATCCTCCAGGTTGCCGGGAGACACCATCATCACCGCCTGGCTCAGGCCGTTGTAGGTGATGGCCAGGGCAATCTCCGCGGCCAGCGGCGCCTCGGCCACCCCGCCCTCGGGGCTGTATTCGCGATAGGTCACGCGCTGCGGCGCGGGCGCCGGAGCATTGGCCTCGGGCTGTTGCTCCGTTTGTTCGATACGGCAAACCATGACGACACCTCAATACAGTCGATTCACTCCGGGGCACGCTGGCTCCGGGGGCGTTCATTCGCCCTTGATGGCAAAGAGTTTCCTGGCTTCGGCAAAGCACTTTTCGGCAATCGCCGAGCGCGGCTCGGTCTTGCGCATCACCAGGCCCAGGGGCGCCAGCACGCTGGCATCCGGCAGCTGGATAAAGGCCAGGTTGTCGATGGGCGAATCCAGGCCGCTGTCCAACGGCATGATCGAGCAGCAGAAGCCTTCGTGAATGGCCTGGAACAGCTGGTAGGTGGAATCGCTCTCCAGGATCGGCGTCGGGTTGAGGCCACGGCTGCGAAAGCTCAGGTCGATGGACTTGCGATAGTGCATGCCGGTGCTGAGCATCCCCAGGGGCAGCTCGGCGGCGTCCTCCCAGCTCATCTCGCTGCCTTCGAAATGAAAGTGCCGGGTGTCATAGAGCAGGCCGACCCGGGTCTCGCCGATCTCGAAGAAGTCCAGGTAGTTGGGGTTGACGTGGTCCAGGTAGCAGACCCCCAGGTCCAGCTGGTTGTTGCCTATGTCCTCGATGATCCGGTCGGAGCTGGCGGACGACAGGCTGAACTTGAGTTCGGGAAAGCTCGCCGACAGCTTCTGTACATAGCTGATGGGGTTGAAGCCGCTCAGCGGCACCAGGCCCAGGCGCAGGTTGCCCACCAATTGCCCGCGACAAGCAGCGGCTTCGGCGAACAGCCCGTCATGGGCCGCCAGCAGGGTCTTGGCCCAGGCCAGCACCCGTTCACCGGCCTCGGTGAAGCCTTCGAAGCGCTGGCCCCGGGTCACCAGGATCAGGTCCAGTTCGTCCTCCAGGTTGCGCAGGCGCATGGACAGGGTCGGCTGGGTGATGTGGCAGCGCGCGGCGGCCTGGCCGAAGTGTCGGGTCTGTTCCAGGGCGATGAGAAACTTGAGTTGCTTGATGTCCACAATGGCACCTGTGGTGAGGAAATCGGAGTCAGTAGTAACGCAGGTGTCCGGTCTGTGGAAAGACGTTCAGTCTTCCCGAGCCAGACCCTCGGGGCACACCTTCGGCGTTCAGGCCAAGGGCCCGGAGTCTGTTTCAGACAGTAGTTCAGGGGTGTTGAAATTGCTCAGTCGCGGGTCGTCCGCGGCGCAGGGCAGGGCGCTCAGTCCATGGGGCGCCAGGGCCCGCAGCAGGCTGCGTTCACCCAGGTTCCAGGCTTGGCGCAAGCTCGCTGCCAGCGCCGTGGGAATCAGGCTGAACATAGGTTGCCAGTACCCGGCCTGCTGCACCATCAGCGGATGAGGGGCGTGCGCTGCGCGGGCATCCAGCAGGGCCTGGATCAGCGCGCTGTCGATCCGCGGCGCGTCGCAGGCCAGCACCAGCAGCCAGGGATGCCGGGCCACTGCCAGGCCTGCCAGCACGCCCGCCAGAGGGCCGGGAAAGTCCTCCTGCTCATCCGCCACCAAACGATCGGCATAGGGCCGGTACTGCTCGGCGTTGCGGTTGCAGGAAATGATCAGGTCATCGCTGAAGGGCCGCACCACCTTCTGCACATGGGCAATCAGCGGCTGGCCGTGCCAGGTCACCAGGCCCTTGTCCTGGCCGCCCATGCGCGAGCCGCGGCCACCGGCCAGCAGCAGGATCGAGCAGGGCAGGGAACAGGCGGGTGCAGGCTGGATCGGGGTCATGGCGGGACGCATATCAGGTCGGTGGCGCAAACGATGGCATTGTCCTTCGGGCACGTCCAATCGGAAGTGTTGAATGGCCGATTGATGGGCTTTATCAACCGCCACGCCAAACCGCGGTTGACGATAGAGCGCCTCGATAATCCGGTCAGCCAGAACGATTAGACAGCCGCGGTTTCGGGCCTTTAGCCTGCATCCATGGTTTTTATCTTGCCGGTCGGAGAATGACATGAGCGTGAAGTCGGATGCGTTGTTTGTACCCTTGAACATGGCCGTGCTGACGGTCAGCGATACCCGGGAATACGCCACGGACACCTCCGGGCAACTGCTGGTCAGTCGCCTGCTGGAAGCCGGCCACACCCTGAGCGAACGCAACCTGCTCAAGGACGATCTGTACAAGATCCGCGCCCAGGTGGCGGCCTGGATCGCCGACGAGCGCATCCAGGTGGTGTTGATCACCGGCGGCACCGGCTTCACCGGCCGCGACAGCACCCCCGAAGCCGTGAGTTGCCTGCTGGACAAGCATATCGACGGTTTTGGCGAGCTGTTCCGCGCCATCTCGATCCTCGATATCGGCACCTCCACGGTACAGAGCCGGGCCCTGGCCGGGCTGGCCAACGGCACCCTGGTGTGTTGCCTGCCGGGCTCCACCGGGGCCTGCCGCACCGCCTGGGAAGGCATCCTCGCCGAGCAGCTGGATGCCCGCCATCGGCCGTGCAATTTCGTGCCGCACCTCAAGCCGGTGCAGGCCTGCGAGTCCCGGGGATGAGCCAGGGCCACTTGATGCCGCTGGAAGAAGCACTGGCCAGCCTGCTGGCCATGGCCGATACCCAACGTCTGACGCAAAGCGAAACCCTGGCCCTGGAGCATGCCCGGCAACGGGTGCTGGCCAGCGATCTGTTGGCGACCCTGGACCTGCCGCCCTGGGCCAACAGCGCCATGGACGGTTATGCCCTCAACCTGCAGCACTGGGACGGCCAGCCACTGGTGGTGTCACAGACGATCTTTGCCGGTCAGCCCGGCGACCCCTTGCAGCCGGGCACCTGTGCGCGGATCTTCACCGGCGCCCCGGTGCCTGCCGGCGCTGACTGCGTGGAGATGCAGGAGAACGTCGAGTTGCTGGAGGATGGCCGGGCGCGCTTCACCCAGGCGCTGAAACCGGGACAGAACATCCGTCCCCAAGGCCAGGAGAACCGGGCCGGTGATGTGCTGTTGCAAGCCGGCAAGCGCCTGGGGCCTTTCGAACTGGCGGTGGCCGCCGCTCAGGGCTGCACCGAGCTGCAAGTGGTGCGCCGTCCGCGAGTGGCGTTGCTGTCCACCGGCGATGAACTGCTGGAACCGGGCATGCCCATGCGCCCGGGTTGCATCTACAACAGCAACCGCACCTTGCTCCGCCACTGGCTCGACAGCCTGGGCTGCGAGGTCATCGACGCCGGGATTCTTCCCGACCAGCCACAGCAGACCCGGTTCAGGCTGGAACAGTTGCAGCACGGCGCGGACCTGATCCTGACCACCGGCGGGGTCTCGGCGGGGGATGCCGACTGCCTGGGCCAGGTGCTGAGGAGCGATGGTCGACCGCTGTTCTGGAAGCTCGCCATCAAACCCGGAAAACCGCTGACGGTGGGCCACTTCGGCCAGGTGCCGGTGATCGGCCTGCCGGGCAATCCGGCCTCGGCCCTGGTGACCTTCGGCCTGCTGGCCCGGGCCTACCTGTTGCGGATTCAGGGAGTGGAGCAGGTTGCGCCCTTGAGTGTGCCGGTCAGCGTGGCCTTCAACTGGCCCAAGGCCGGCAGCCGCCGGGAATACCTGCGGGCGCGCCTGGAAAACGGCCGCGCCGTGCTCTATCCGAACCAGAGCTCGGGGGTATTGCTGGGAGCCTCCTGGGCCGATGGCCTGGTGGAGATCCTTGAAGGCCACACCCTGCAGGTGGGTGACGCGGCGCGTTTCATTCCTTTTAGCGAGTTGTTTTAAATCTTCCAGTGCCGGGCGCTTTTGGCCAGTCGCTGGCGCATTTCGCCCAGGGTCGCGGCCAACTGCCGGGTGAGCAGCCGGTAACCGTCAAGGGGCGAATACACCGGCGCCTCCAGGGCCTTGTCGGCATGGCCTTCCAGGGGTTTGTCCAGGCGCTGGGTGCCCCCCGTTTGCAGGGCCCGGGCCATGCCGATCAACTGCACGCGGATCTGCCGGTGTTCGGCCTTGAGTGCCAGTTGCATCTGCGCCATGGCTTGCCGGTCGCTGGCATCGGGGCGGGTGTTGCCGAGGATCTCCAGGGTGCTGATGCACATCCGCAGATTGCGCTGGATGGCGTCCAGCTCGGTCATGGAAATCCGCACTTCCTTGGACACCGAAGGCATCAGCGAACGCAGTTGCAGCATGGCGGCGTTGACCCGGCCCAGGAGCTTGAGGTGTTCGTCGTCGGTCACCGACTGGCCCTGGATGATCCGTCCGTACAACTGGGCGCAGTCGCGCAGGGCGCTGGCCAGGGTGTAGCGCCAGGAATACACCGCGTACAGCGGAATGGCGAAGGAAAACGCCAGGGCCAGGGCAATGCCGATGAGAATGTCCACCGCGCGCCACAGGCCGTCGCTGATCTGGTTGTCGCCATGGCCGGCGACGATGAACACGGTGATCGCTGCCAGCAGCGCGGTATACCCGCCCTTGCCGATGGCGTGGTAGGAAAAGTAGCCGCACACCGCCGACATGCCCAGGTAGGTCAGCCAGGGATGGCCGAAGTACGCCTGCTGCACCACCAGCACCAGGCCGACCCCGGCGCCCACCAGGGTGCCGATGGCCCGCTCGGCGGCCTTCTTGCCGATGTTGCCGTGGTGCTGCAGGCCGCCGATCACCACTAGCATGGTCACCGACGCCCACTCGCCGTGGGGCAGGTTGAGGCCGGTGGTCAGGAGAATGGTGGCGATCAGGCCGAGGGCGACCCGCACCGCGTGGATCAGGCGGGCGTGACGGTAGCGCCGGTACGGGTCCAGCAGGGGACGCAGCAGGCGCTGCAGCAAGGGCGGCAGGTGGATGCCCCGCAGGTGTTTGAACGGGCCCAGACCGGTTTCTCCAATAGCTGATGAGTGGCTGAATCAGTAGCCGTGACTCGCCGCGTGGCGAGCCCCGGCCAGGCGCTTCAGAAAATGTAGTCGGTGGTCAGGAAGCTGGAGTCGCGATTGCGGATGATGTCGCTGATCAGCTGTTTGTTGCGCTCCTGGAACTTGGTGGCCACCAGGGTGCGGATCGAGAAGGTGCGCAACGCATCATGCACCGACAACGTGCCCTCGGCGGAGTTCTTGCGACCGTTGAAGGGGAAGGTGTCCGGGCCGCGCTGGCACTGGGCGTTGATGTTGATCCGCCCGACCTGGTTGGCGAAGGTGTCCACCAGCCGGCCGATCACTGCCGGGTCGCTGCCGAACAGGCTCAGTTGCTGGCCGAAGTCCGATTCCAGGACGTAGTCGATCACCGTGTCCAGGTCGCGGTAGGGCACGATGGGCACCACCGGGCCGAACTGTTCCTCGTGGTAGACGCGCATCTGCGGGTTCACCGGGTACAGCACCGCCGGGTAGAAGAACGACGCCCGGGACTCGCCGCCATGGGGGTTCACCACCTGGGCGCCGTGGGCCTGGGCATCGGCCACCAGGGCGTGCAGGTAATCGACCTTGGTGTTTTCCGGCAGTGGCGTCAGGGCCACGCCCGGCTCCCAGGGCATGCCCGGCTTGAGGCCTTGCAGCTTGGCGTTGAACTGCTGGATAAAGCGCTCCACCACGCTTTCATGGACGAACAGGATCTTCAGCGCGGTGCAGCGCTGGCCGTTGAACGACAGCGCGCCGGTAACGGCCTCGCTGACTGCGTTGTCCAGGTCGGCATCGGGCAGCACGATTCCCGGGTTCTTCGCGTCCAGGCCCAGGGCCGCGCGCAGGCGGTGCGGCTTGGGGTGGAGTTTCTTCAGGTCGCTGGCGGCCTTGTTGGTGCCGATGAAGGCGAAGATGTCGATCTTGCCGCTGGCCATCAGCGCGCTGACGGTCTCGCGGCCGCTGCCGTAGATGACGTTGATCACCCCGGCCGGGAAGCTGTCGCGGAAGGCTTCGAGCAACGGCCGGATCAGCAGCACGCCGAGCTTGGCCGGCTTGAACACCACGGTGTTGCCCATGATCAGCGCCGGGATCAGGGTGGTGAAGGTTTCGTTCAGCGGGTAGTTGTAGGGGCCCATGCACAGGGCCACGCCCAGGGGCACGCGGCGGATCTGGCCGAGGGTGTCCTGTTCCAGTTCGAAGCGGCTGGAGCGCCGGTCCAGTTCCTTGAGCGCGCCGATGGTGTCGACGATGTAGTCGCAGGTGCGGTCGAACTCCTTTTCCGAGTCCTTGAGGTTCTTGCCGATTTCCCACATCAGCAACTTGACCACTGCTGTGCGCTGTTCGCGCATGCGCGCCAGGAAGGCTTCCACGTGCTGGATGCGCTCAGCCACGCGCATCGTTGGCCAGGCGCCCTGGCCGCGGTCGTAGGCGCGCACGGCGGCGTCCAGGGCGGTGAGGGCGGTATCAGCGTCCAGCAGCGGCGTGCTGCCGAGAATCACTTGCTGGTCGCCGTCGGCGCCGCTCAAGTAGATCGGGCTGCGGACCTGGGCCAGGGGGCCGTTCCAGGTGCGCAGTTCACCGTCTACCAGGTAGTCGCGCTGCTCCACCGGATCGGGCAGGCGATAGGCTTCGGGGATGTCGGCGGCAGCAGGAAACAGGTTGTTGAGGACATTGGCTGTGGTCATGACTCTACCCCGTGTTGGAAATGGCTGCGGCGCGGATGACAGTGGCGCCATCGCTCCAAGGTTTATACGCCTGAATGGCCTGCGGCTTTAGCGCTTTGTGCAGTTGGCACACCCGCGGTCATGGTTCGAGGTTAAACGTTTCAGCTGTCGCCCAGCAACTGCCGGATCAGGGTCGGGGTGCTGCCGGTCCAGCGCTTGAAGGAGCGGCGGAAGTTGGCCGGGTCATTGAAGTTCAGGTACTCGGCCACTGCCTCGTTGCTCCAGCCCTTGATCTGGTACAGGTACAGGGCCACGTGTTTGCGCACCCGATCCACTTGCTGCTGGTAGCCGCTGTGGTGCTTGCTCAGCTTGCGCTTGAGGGTCGCCGGGCTCATTACAAAGGCCTGGGCCGCCTGTTCCAGGCTTGGCGCACTGCGCACATTGGCTTGCAGGTAGCGGTACAGGGCGTCGAGGAAGCTCGTGGAAAACCCCAACTGCCGCAGGTGCTCGGCGGCTTCCTGGCGCGCCACTTGGCCGGCGGTGGCCGAGGTGCCGGGCCAGGGCCGGGTCAGGTATTCCCGAGGAATGCGCATCAGGTCCAGGGGGCGCTGGAACTGGGTCTGTTCCCCCAGGTGCACCCAGTACTGCTCGACGTAGCGCGGCTCGGCATGGCTGAAGCTGCATTCCCAGGGCAGGCGCTGGCCGGCCAGCCACTGACTCATGGCCACCAGCGAAGTCATGCTGGCTTCCAGCAGGAAGCGCCCGTGCTCGCCGGCGCCGCAGCTGTCCAGCCAGTAGCAATAGGCATGCTGCTCATCCAGCACCAGGCGTGGGCTCAGCAGGGGGCTGAGCAGGGCCTGCTGCTGCACCAGGGTGTCCAGGGCCTGATGCAGGTTCTGGGCATGGCGCAAGGCATGGCTGGCGGCGCCGTAGTGCCCGGGCAGCAGGCGCTGGCCAAACAGGAAACTGCTGTCGTCGGCGTCCAGCAGGCGCCGGCTGTTGCCGATCAGCGCCAGGAACTGCTGCGGGCTGAGACGGGTCTGGCCGGCGAGGATGTCCTCGTGGAACAGCCCGGTGCCGCGCAGCAGGCGATGGCTGTCGATGTCCCGCGACAGCGCCAGGTCGATCAGCGCCGCCGGTTGATAGTGCCCGGGGATGAAGCGGGTATCGGCTTCGTACCAGTGGGTCTTCACGGTCATGATGGCGCCTCAGGCGGTTTTCGCCAGGGGCTGCTTGGCTCGGGCCAGGGCCAGATTGAGGCGTTTGAGCAGGACCTCCGGGGTCTCCTCCAGGGCCATCACCACCGCGGTGCTGGCCGCCAGGTGCAGGCGCTCGCCGTGTTGCCGGGTCTTGTGCGCCAGTCCCTGAACCGCCTGTTGCAGTTCCAGGGCCAGCAGTCGCGCCTGGCTCTCGCCGGTGTTGGGCAGCAGCACCACGAAGCGGTCGCCGGCCAGCCGGCACAGCAGGTCCTGGCGTCGCAGGTTGAGCAGCAGCACATGGCTCAGGGCTTGCAGCACCGCATCCCCTTCGGCGTGGCCGTAGTCCTGGTTGATCGCGGCGAAGTGGTCCAGGTCCAGGGCCAGCAGCGACAAGGGCTGCTGTTGGCGGCGACTGTCTTGCAGGCTGGCGGCCAGCTCGCGCTTGAGGTAGTCGGCGCCGGCTAGCGGGGTGAGCTTGTCGAACTGGCGGTGCTCGCGAAACAGCCGTTCCTTCTTTTCCATCTGCGCGCTGATGGCCAGCTGTTCGCGGTGCCAATGGTAGATGCCGATGGTCAGCAGGATCATGCCGATGGGCATCGGCGCCGATTCCAGCCAGTGGTCCCAGGTGATGCTGGGAGGCAGGCGGATGAACTCGTCGAGGCTGTCGATCCACCAGGAAAAGAAAATGCAGCTCAGGCCCAGGGCCAGGTAGTGGGTGACCCGCCCGGCAGGGCGGCTCTTGAGCACCAGCGCGAGCCAGACCAGGGCCAGCAGCGCCGAACCGCCTTCGCCGATGATGTCCAGCCATTGCCACTCGCTGACCGGTTTCAGCGTGCCGCAAGCCAGATGCAACAGCAGCCCGGCGTTGGCCGCCAGCAACAGCGCGGCCAGTTTCCAACGGTGGGGGTTGAGCACGCAGAACATGGCCGCGATCCTTTTGCCGGGAGTGAGAGGGCGCCAGCACAGCAGATGTTTGTGACAGTGCGGTGACGTCGGGAGAAACCGCTGAGAGGTCGAATCAGCTCACGCCGGTGGCGTTTTTTTTGCCGACACAAGCCTCGCTGAATTCGCCTTAGGTGGCGAGGATGCCTGCTCATACTGGCGTGCGCAGCGCACCTAAAGCCTGCCCGCGACTGCTCCAGCCAGCCACCGCAATTGCCCGGCAGCCGCCGCGGCGCAAACGGTCGCGAGCCCAGTCCCAGTCTGCTATCAGACGCTGAATCACAGGTCATTTCAGCTCATTGTGCCGACCGATCTGCGGGCAAAAGGGTGTTTACGTTACCCGTCGCTCGACCCTGTCACAGAACCGTCATTCGTCATCCCTAGCGTGCCCTCCCAGTTGCCGGGCCCCTTGCCCGGCGTTAGCGGACTCTTGGGGGAGGACCATCATGTACAAGCGCAGCAGTCCCGGGCTTGTCAGCTTTACCTTGACCGCGCTGGCCATGGCCATCGCCAGTGAACGCTTGAGCGCCGCCGAAACGGCCGCCACCGAGCACGTGCAAGTGGTAGGCCAGGCGGCCAGCATCGATCAGGCGCTCAAGGAGCAACGACGTTCGGACAGCATCGAAAGCGTGGTGCACGCCGACGGCGTGGCCCAGTTGCCGGACCAGAACGTTGCCGAGGCGGCGCAGCGCCTGCCGGGCATCAGCATCGAGCGCGACCAGGGCGAAGGGCGCTTTGTCAGCGTCCGCGGCCTGGGCCCGGACCTCAACAGCGTGACCATCAACGGCACCCTGGTGCCCTCGCCGGAAAGCGCGCGCCGCGCCGTGGCCCTGGATGTACTGCCCTCGGAGCTGGTGCAGTCGCTGTCGGTGATCAAGACCCTGACCCCGGACATGGACGCCAACTCCCTGGGCGGCACCGTGGACGTGAAAAGCCTCTCGGCCTTCGACCACAAGGGCCTGTTCTACAGCGGCAGCAGCGAGGCCAGCTACGACCAGAACACCCGCCAGACCAGCCCGAAATTCTCCGGCGCGGCGAGCAACCGCTTCAGCCTCGGCGACGGCGTCGACAACTTCGGCGTGGCCGCGGCCCTGAGCTGGCAGAAACGCGATTTCGGCTCCGACAACGTCGAGACCGGCGGCGCCTGGGACTTCGAACAAGGCGCCAAGCTGCAGGAATTCGAGCAGCGCGACTACGCCATCAGCCGCGAGCGTGCCGGTGGCGGCCTGAACTTCGACTACAAGCCCGACGACAGCAGCAGCTACTACTTGCGTACCCTGTACAGCCGCTACAAGGACAGCGAAACCCGCAACTCCACCAGCATCGAGTTCGCCGACCCCCTGGCCGCCGGGGAGCGCGGCGACGCCGAGGCCAAGCGCAAGCTCAAGCAGCGCGAGGAAACCCAGGAGATCCAGTCCTACGTGTTCGGCGGCGAGCGCCAGCTGGGCCTGTGGACCCTCAGCGGCCAGACCGGCTACAGCCGCTCCAGCGAAGACAGCCCGGCGCATATCGCCGGAGCCACCTTCAAGGGCAACAGCGATTTTTCCGACAGCGGCTTCTACGACAACGGCAAGCCGCGCCCGGTGATCGGCGCCGGTTTCTATGACCCGGCCAACTTCACCCTGGACAAGGTCGACTGGGAACAGCAGAAGACCACCGACACCGAGAAGAACCTGCGCCTGGACCTGGCCCGGGACTATGACTTGAGTGGCTACGCCGCGCAGTTCAAGTTCGGTGGCAAGCTCAGCCGGCGCAACAAGGACAACGACCTGGAAGCCTGGGTCTACAAGGACTTCGACACCCTGGGCTTTACCGACCAGCAGCTCAACCTCGGGCAGTTCCAGAAAGGCAGCGTGGACTATTCCCTCGGCCGCTTCGGCCCGGGCATCAGCGGCGGCGCCATCAAGCAACTGATCGGCGGCCTGAATCAGGCGGCCTTCTACGACGAGGAAGAATCCCGGGTCAACGACTTCAAGATCCGCGAAGACATCAACGCCGGCTACTTCATGAACACCCTGGACATCGACGACTGGCGCTTCATCGCCGGCCTGCGCTACGAGGGCACCGAGTTCGAGGCCAAGGGCACCGGGGTCACCGACGGCGCCTTCACCGCCACCGACACCCAACGCCGCTACCAGCACTGGCTGCCGGGGCTGCATGCGCGCTACCAGCTGGACAAGAACACCCAGCTGCGCGCGGCCTGGACCAAGAGCGTGGTGCGCCCGACCTTCGGCCAACTGGCCCCGGGCTTTGTCATCGACGGCGACGAGGCGACCTTCGGCAACCCCGACCTCAAGCCCCTGGAGTCGAGCAACCTGGACCTGGGCATCGAGCACTACATGGGCCGCGCCGGCAGCGTCTCGGCCTTCGTGTTCTACAAGGACATCCAGAACTTCGTCTACAACACCGACCTGGCCGGCACCGGCGCCTGGAGCGGGTTCTCCGAGGCGCACACCTTCGCCAACGGCGACAGCGCCAAGCTGTACGGCCTGGAACTGGCCTATTCGCAGAAATTCGACTGGCTGCCGGCGCCGTGGAACGGCCTGCTGCTGGGCGCCAACAGCACCTTCAGCCGCTCCAGCGCGAGCATCGAGGGCTTCGACCAGAAGGCCGGGGTCAACCGCAAGCGCGACATCGACCTGCCCAACCAGTCGGACACCGTGGGCAACCTGATGCTCGGCTGGGAAGACGACAAGCTCAGCCTGCGCCTGTCGGCCAACTACAAGTCGGCCTACCTCTATGAACTGGCCTCCATCAGCGACAAGGCCCACGACCTGCACGTGGACGCCCAGACCTTCGTCGACTTCAGCGCCAAGTACGCCCTGACCAAGCACCTGCAACTGAGTTTCGAGGCGCAGAACCTCACCGACCAGCCGTACTTCGTCTACACCGGCAACCGCTCCTACAACGCCCAGTACGAGGAATACGGCCCGACCTACAAGCTCGGCCTGACCTTCACCCATTTCTAAGTAGCGGGCCCTTGCCCGACAGCACACTCAAGGATTGTGATGAGCACTGTATTGACCGCAAGAAACCGCCTGCTGGGCCTGTGCATTGGCTTGACCGGTGGCGTCGCCTTGGCCAGCAGCATGGCCCTGGCCGCCCCCAGCGTGCCGGGCCTGAACCTCAAACCCTGGGCCGAGCAGACCTCGGGCGTCACCGGCCTGGGCTTTGTGCCTGCGGGCACGGGCACCGACCGGTTGCTGGCCAGTGAACGCGAAGGCCTGTTGCTGCTGGATGAACAGGGCCGTCAGCTGGCCCGCTTCAAGGGCTCGTTCAACGGCCTGGACAGCCGCGCCGCCGGCCAGCAAATGCTGGTGGCCAGCCTCGACAACCAGCGTCAGCAAGCGCTGCTGGTGAGCCTTGACCCGGCCACCCGCACCTGGGGCCAGCCGCTGTACCTGCCCACCCGGGACTACCCGGTCAACGGCCTGTGTCTGTACCGCGACGAGGCCAGCAACCTGTTCCTGTTCCTGGTGGGCGAGGAGGGCAAGGGCGAGCAATGGCTGGTGGGCCATGGCGCACAACTGAGCACCGAGCCGCAGCGGGTGCGTGGCTTGCCACTGCCGCCAGAGGCCAAGTTCTGCCAGGTGGACGACGCCGCCCAGCAACTGCTGGTCAATGAACAGAATGTCGGCTGGTGGGCCTACCCGGCCCATGCCGAAGCCGACACCCTGCGTCAGCCGGTGGCCCTACGCGCGCCTTTCGGCGAGATCAAGAAAAGCGCCGGGGCCATGGCCCTGGTGCCGGGTGGGGTGCTGGGCCTGGACCCGAAAGCCGCGCAACTGCACCTTTATCAGCAACAGGAAAAGGGCTGGGCCGCCCAGGCCACGCTGCCCCTGAGCGGCCTCAAGGAGCCGGAAAACATTGCCCTGCGTACCAGCGCCAAGGGCCTGCAGGTGCTTCTGCGTGACGATGAAGACGGGCGCCTGTACCAGGGCCAGTTGAACTGGCGGGCCACCCCGATGGCCTTGCCGCCGGTACTGCCCATCGTGCAGGCGGCGGTGCAGAGCGAGCCGGTGGGGCGCCAGGGCGATGCCGCTGATGATCCGGCGATCTGGGTCCACCCGCAGCAGCCGTCCCTGAGCCGAGTGCTGGGCACCAACAAGAAGCAGGGCCTGCTGGCCTACGACCTGCAGGGCAAGCTGCTGCAGGAACTGGCAGTGGGGCGTTTGAACAACGTCGACGTGCGCCCCAACTTCAAGCTCGGCGAGCAGGCCGTGGACCTGGCCGTGGCCAGCAATCGCGATCACAACAGCCTCAGCCTGTTCGCCATTGACCGCGCCAGCGGCGAGTTGCGCGAAGCCGGGGAGATCGCCACGCCGCTCAAGGACATCTACGGCATTTGCCTGTTCCAGCCCGCCAGCGGCGAGCTCTATGCCATTGCCAACGACAAGGACGGCACCTTCCTCCAGTACCGCCTGAGTGCACCGTCCGGCATTGCCCAGGGCGAGCTGGTGCGCCAGTTCAAGGTGGCCAGCCAGCCCGAGGGCTGTGTCGCCGATGACCAGCGCCAGCGGCTGTTCCTCGGTGAGGAGGATGTTGGCGTCTGGGCCCTGGACGCCCGGCCCGAGCAGCCGGCGACCCTGCACAGCGTGATCAAGGTCGGCGGCCTGTTGCAGGCCGATGTCGAGGGCCTGGCGCTGTATCAGAGCAGCGCTCGGGATTATCTGGTGATTTCCAGCCAGGGCAACGACAGCTACCTGGTGCTGGACGCCGAGCCACCGTACGCCTCCCATGGCGCGTTCCGGGTCAGCCTCAACGCCCAGGCGGGGATCGACGGCGCCTCGGAAACCGATGGCCTGGAAGTCACCTCGGCCAACCTCGGCGGGCCTTGGAGCCAGGGTTTGCTGGTGGTCCAGGACGGGCGAAAGCGCATGCCCGAGCAGACCCAGAACTTCAAGTTCGTGCCCTGGGCCGAGGTTACCCAGGCCCTGAAACTGCCCTGAGCCGGTTGTCATCACCCGGTCATTTGAATGTCATCGAATAGCCCCGCCAGCCCTGGCGGGCAGCCGAGAAGGAGTTTCACCATGCAGGCCACACTCGAACACATGAGCATCTGGGGGCTGATCAGCGATGCCAGTTTGTTGGTCAAGGCGGTCATGCTGACCTTGCTCCTGGCGTCCCTGCTCAGCTGGTACCTGATCATCCAGCGCGGCGCCGTGCTGCGCGCCTGTGAACGCCGCTGCAACACCTTCGTCCAACGCTTTCGCGCCGCGCCCGAGCTGCTGCCGCTGTACCGCGAAGTGGCCCCGCAGGCTGATGGCGAAGGCGGCGTGGAGCCGATCTTCGTCGCCGGCTACCAGGAATTTGGCCACCTGCGCGGCCAGTCCGGCGGTAACGGCGAAGGCGTGCTGGAAGGCGTGGAGCGGGCCCTGTACGTGGCCATCAGCGAACAGGAAACCCGCTTGGAACAAGGCCTGCAGTTTCTCGCCACGGTGGGTTCGGTGAGCCCCTATATCGGCCTGTTCGGCACCGTATGGGGGATCATGAATTCCTTCCTCGGCTTGTCCCAGGTGCAACAGGCGACCCTGTCCACCGTGGCCCCGGGCATCGCCGAGGCGCTGATCGCCACCGCCATCGGCCTGTTCGCGGCGATTCCCGCGGTGATCGCCTACAACCGCTTCTCGGCCCGCAGCCAGACCCTGCTGACCCGCTACTACGCCTTTGGCAACGAACTGCAGGTGCGCCTGCACCGCACCTTGCAGGGCACCCCGAGCCACTTGGCCGTGGCGGCCTGAGAGAAGGAGCAAGCCGATGTTAGTCAGGCCGCAACGCAAGCACGGACCCAAGGCGGAAATGAACGTGGTGCCCTACATCGATGTGATGCTGGTGCTGCTGGTGATCTTCATGGTCACCGCGCCGATGCTCACCCAGGGGGTGAAGATCGAATTGCCCAAGGTCGCCAGCGAGGCCCTGGCCACCGACAGCCGCCAGCAGATCCTCACTCTGTCGGTGAAAGCCGAGGGTGGTTACTACTGGAACCTGGGCAGCGAACTGGACACTCGGCACCAGACCGACAGCGCCGTGGACCTGGAGCAGATGCGCGCCAAGGTGGCCCAGGTGATTGCCCAGCGCGGCGATACCCAGGTGTACATCCGCGCCGATCAGGACGCCGCCTATTCCAGCGTGGTGGCGGCCATGGCGGCGTTGCAGCAGGGCGGGGTGCACAACCTGGGGCTGGTGACCGAGGCCCCGCAATGACGGCGATGATCATGCACAACCCCACCGCGATGCCCCTGCGGCCCGAGGCATCCGGCTTCTGGCGCAACAGCCTGGCGGCCAGCCTGGCCCTGGCCCTGCACGCCGGAGTGCTGGTGGCGCTGGTGCTGGGCTGGTCGGTGGACAAACCGCAGGTCGAGGCGCCGGCGGTACTGACCACCCAACTGGTGATGCTGGCGCCGCCTGCCGCCCCCGCGGAACCGCTGCCGGCGCTGGCCGAGGTGGCGCCGCCGCCACCGCCACTGCCACTGCCCGCGGCTGCGCCGGAGCCGGTCAGGCCCCGGGTAGACCCCCAGGTGCAGGCGCAGAAGCTGGAGCAGGCGGCCCTGGCGCGCAAGCGGGTGGAAGACAAGAAACGTGAGCAGCTGCAAGAGCAGCAGCGCCAGCAGCGCGAGCGCCTGGAGGCCGAGCAGCGCCAGCGCGATACCGAGCAACGTGTGGCCCAGGAACAAGCACAGGCCCAGCGCGCCGAACAGTCGCGGCTGGCCGCCGAGCGCGCGCGCCGGCAGGCGGCCCAGGCGGCGGCCGACAGTCGCCAGTACCAGCCCCTGAGCAAGGAGGCCCCGGACTACCCGCAACGGGCCCTGGACAAGAACCTGGAAGGCGACTGCACCGTGGAATACAGCGTCAATCCCCAGGGGCGGGTGGAGAACCCCAGGGTCATCGACGGTTGCCATCCGCTGTTCATGCGCCCGTCCCTGGCGGCGGTGGCGACTTTCCGTTACCAGCCACGGCTGATCGATGGCCAGGCGGTGACGGTGCCGGCGGTGCGCAACACCTTCCACTATCGGATCCAGTAAGGCGCGGGGGCGGCGTGCGTCCGTTACCGTCCAGGCAGCCTCCTGGCGGACCGACTCAGCTCCCTTGGCTGGCCGACCCTGCACCCTTGGCTGGCCGCCAATGCCCTCAACCCCAGGGGGCGGGTGTCTTAGTGTTGCTCAATAGGGGCCGCCTCTGTTGTCGGGGCGGGCCCTTTGCCCTGGCCGCACTGAGGACCACCGATGCCCACTGTCACCCCCGCCTGTTCGCGCCCGTTGCGGCGTCCCTCTTGCCTGCTGATTCGCAGCGCCCTGGGCCTGTTTCTGGGCCTGCTGCTGAGCGCTTGCGGCGAGGCTGAACCGCCTGCCGCCGTGCGCCTCGACGCTGCGCCACTCGACGCTGCGCGTCTGAGCCCGGCCGACCCGGCCCTGGCCCAGGTCTACGCCAGCAGCTGCCAGCTGTGCCACGCCAACCCGGCCTCCGGTGCGCCCCTGGCCGGCGACGCCAAGGCCTGGGCCCCGCGCCTGGCCCAGGGCGCCGATACCCTGCTCGATCACAGCATCAACGGCTACCAGGGCATGCCCCCCATGGGCCTGTGCATGCAGTGCAGCGAAGCGCAGTTCCTGGCCCTGATCAGCTTCATGTCCGGCCATTCATTCCAATAAAAAGACAAGGTCTTCGTTTATGCACATGCACCTCTCTCGACGCCGGCTGCTGCAAGGCGCCGGCGCCCTCGGCGCCTTCGGCGCGCTGTGCAGCAACCCGCTGCTGGCCGAGCTGGCCCGGCCCCCGCGGCTGATCCCTTGGCGCAATTGGTCCGGCGCGCAAAGCTGCCTGCCCGCAGCGCGGCTGGCGCCCAAGGACCTGGATGAGTTGCGCCAGTCGATCCGCCAGGCCCCGGGCAAGATCCGCCCAGTGGGCTCCGGCCACTCCTTCAGCGCCCTGGTGCCCACCGACGGCACCTTGCTGTCCCTGGCCTATTTCAATGGCCTGCTGGCCCACGATCCGCAGACCCTGCAAGCCGAGTTCGCCGCCGGCACGCCGATGTCGCTGATGGGCCCGGCCCTCAAGGAGGTGGGGCAGGCGTTGTGGAACATGGCGGATATCGACTACCAGACCCTGGCCGGGGCGATTTCCACTTCGACCCACGGCACCGGGATCGGCTTTGGCTCCTATTCGTCCCAGGTCTGCGGGCTGCAACTAGTGACCGCCAGCGGCGAGGTGCTGGACTGCGATCCCCAGCGCAACGCCGAGGTGTTCCACGTCGCCCGGGTGTCCCTCGGGGCACTGGGGGTGGCGACCCGGGTGCGCCTGCAGAACCGCGCCGCCTATCGCCTGCGGGAAAAACAATGGATCGCCAGGACCGATGAACTGCTGGAAGACATGGCCAACAACCTTCGCGACAACCAGCACTGGGAAATGCTCGTGGTCACCCATTCCGACTACGCCCTGGCGGTGGCCCTGAATGAGACCGACGACCCGGCGACCCCACCCAGGGACCCGGCCGAGGAGGGCGGCAACGAGTTCGTCAGCCTGATCGAGAACCTCGACAAGTACGTCAGCGACTTCCCCGACACTCGCCGCCACCTGCTCAACAGCCTGCGCTGGCTGGCCCGGTTCGATGAGCGGGTGGGGGATTCCTATCAGGTCTACGCCAATGTGCGCAGCGTGCGTTTCAACGAGATGGAGTACTCGGTGCCGGCGCACCTGGGGCCGCAGTGCCTGCGGGAGATCCTGGCGCTGATCCGCGACAAGGACCTGCGCACCTGGTTTCCCATCGAGTACCGCTACGTCAAGGCCGACGACATTCCCCTGAGCATGTTCGAGGGGCGCGACAGTTGCTCGATCTCGGTGCATCAGCACTACAGCATGGATCACCACAACTTCTTCGCCGCGGTGGAGCCGATCTTCTGGAAGTACCAGGGGCGTCCGCACTGGGGCAAGCACCACAGCCTCAATGCCCGCACCCTGCAGGGGCTGTACCCGCAATGGTCGGCCTTCGCCAAGGTGCGTCAGGCGCTGGACCCGCAAGGCAAATTCATCAACGCCCACCTGGCCTCGGTGCTGGGTGTGGCGTGAACAGGAGATCAGACCCATGAACCGTCGTCATTTCATGGCCGGCACCCTGGGGGCCGGTGTGTTGCTGGCCGGTGTCGGTGCCTGGCTGCGGCCCGGCGACCGGGGAGCGCCCTACAGCCCGTATTTCGCCGAACTCAATCGCGAGCTCAAGGCCAACGGGCCGATGCAGCCGGTGATGCTGATCGACCTGGATCGCCTGGACCACAACATCGATGTGGTCATGCAATCGGTGCAGCGCGGCGGCAAGCACCTGCGCCTGGTGGAAAAATCCCTGCCGTCGCCGGGGCTCCTGGCCTATATCGCCCAGCGTGCCGGCACCCGGCGCCTGATGTCCTTCCACCAGCCGTTTCTCAACCATGACGCCGAGGTGTTTGCCGACGCCGATATCCTCCTGGGCAAACCCTTGCCGATCCGCGCCGCCGAGCGCTTCTACCAGCAGCTCAAGGGCCCGTTCGACCCGCGCCGGCAACTGCAATGGCTGCTCGATACCCCCGAACGCCTGCAGCAATACCTGGGGCTGGCCCAAGGCCTGGGCACGCGGATGCGCATCAACATCGAGCTGGATGTGGGGCTGCACCGTGGCGGCGTGGCGGACCACGCCGTGCTCGGGCGGATGCTGGCGCTGATCAGCGCCAACCCCCGGCACCTGGAGTTTGCCGGGTTCATGGGCTACGACCCCTTTGTCGACATGGGCGTACCGGGGATTCTCGGGTCGCCGCAAAGCCTGTTCGATAAGGTCATGCAGCGCTACAACGGCTTTGCCGATTTCACCCGTCAGCAGTACCCGGCGCTGTGGCAGGCCGAGCTGACCCTGAACACCGCCGGCAGCCCCAGCTATCGCCGGCACGAGCAGGAACGCCTGAGCAGCGAGGTCTCGGTGGGCACTGCGCTGCTCAAGCCCAGTCACTACGACCTGCCCTCCCTGGAGCAGCATGTGCCGGCTGCCTTTATCGCCACCCCGGTGCTCAAGAGCACCGGGCCGGTGCGGATTCCGGCCCTGGACGACCAGTCGCGGCTGTTGTCCTGGTGGGACCGCAACCAGCGCCAGACCTTCTTCATCTATGGCGGCCACTGGCTGGCGGATTTCGAATCGCCGGCGGGCTTGCAGAGCAACCAGCTGTTCGGTCGCAGCTCCAACCAGGAGATGGTCAACGGCTCCCGCGCCGTGGGCCTGCAGGTGGACGACCAGGTCTTCCTGCGTCCGCAGCAGAGCGAAGCGGTGCTCCTGCAATTTGGCGACCTGCTGGCGCTGCGCGGCGGGCGCATCGTCGAACGCTGGCCGGTGTACTGATCCCACGCCCTGTAGCCGCTGCCGAGCTTTGGCGAGGCTGCGCAAAGGCCCGCAGGGCCTTGCTTGGCGATCTCCCGCCGAACCCGTAGCGGCTTCAAGTCTGCCGCGGGTTTCACAGGGCAAAAGGAATGCTCAGCTTGGCCCAGAGCATGTCGCCCTCGGGGCGGTTTTCCACGTCGAATTCCTTGGCCCAGCGAATTTCCGCGCTGGCGTATTCAAGAAAGCGCAGGTGCAGCGCCGGGCCGATGGCGAACACTTGCCCGCGCACCCCGTCACTCACGTCCTCGCCCATGAAGGTCACGGTCTTGCCGTATTGCTTGTCGTCGCTGGTCTGCTTCAGGTAGTAGCCGTTGAGCCCCAGGCTCAGGTTGTCGGTCAGGCGGTAGCTGGCCGAGTAGTCGAAGTGCAAGATCTGCCCGGAACGGTAGTCGGTGGCGTGGTTTTCCCGGTTGAAGCTGTAGGTGGTCTTGAACGACAGCTCGGTGCGTTCGCTGGGCAGCCAGGTCATGGAGAACAGCGGCTTGTAGGTGGTGAAGTTGTTGCTGGTGTTGGCCAGCCGCTCGGCATCGTATTGGCCCGTGGGCAGGGTCACTTCCACGGCCGCGCCCAGGGTCAGGCTGGGCCCCAGGTCCCAGAGAATGATCGGCGCGAAGGTGGTGTCGCCCATGCTTTCGCGGCGGTCGCTCTGGCCGTACAGCGACACCTGTTGGCGCAGGTAGGGCTGGGCCACGTAGCCCCCCAGGCGGCCGCCGAAGACCCGCAGCGGGCTCAGGTAATCCAGGCGCGGGATGATCGCGTCGGAGGTGATCTTGACTTCCTGCACCTTGCCGCCAAAGGCGCTGATGTCGAGCTTCTTGGCCTGGTAGTGGTTGTAGTAGAGGTTGAAGGCGAACATGTGTTCCGGGAGCTGGTCGGGGCTCAGGGGCAGCACGTAGAAGCCGTCGGTGCCGGGGCCGATGTTGTCGACCCCGGATTCGCTGGCCAGGGCATTCAGGCTGGCGCAGGCGGCCAGGGCTATGCCCAGGTGCAGGGGCAGAGAGCGAGTGAGGCGGGTCGGGTGCATGGTTGGGCTCATTCTTATTGTTAGTGAGGAACGCGGCGGCAGGCGCGCCGCAGGCCCCATAGAAATAAGCCTTGGGCCGGGCGTGGGGCAGGGTATTGGCGGACAGGGAGGGGAACTTTGTCGGACAGGCCGCAATGCTTTGTTACATTCCTCCGTAAAACCCCGTGGGACGGGATATGCTGCAGCGGTCGGTGATGCCTTGGCACCGGCCGTAGCAGACAATAAAAACAGCCGCTCAAGCGGCCCGGAAGCCGATACCCATGCACATCAAAGCCGTCGATCCCCACGACCAGTTGGCCCTGGTTTCACCCTTCCTGTTGCAGACCCTGGCGGACGTCGCCACTGACAAAGGGATCAGCGCCGAACGCCTGTGTCGCGGCCTGGGCTTCACCCTGGAAGACCTGCAGGACCCGACCCTGCGCATCTCCTACCGCCAGGCGGTGGCGATGATCGAGCGCGCTCTGGCGGCGCTGCCCCAGCAAGGCCTGGGGCTCTGGGTCGGCAGTCGCAATGTGCTGGGCACCCTGGGCTTGCTGGGGCATGCCCTGTCCCTGTGCCGGACCCTGGGGGACGCCTTCGAGCTGGGCATCCGTCATCAGCACACCTCTGGGACCATCGTCAGCGCCGATCTCGGGCGTCAGGGCCAGGAGTTCTTTGTCGAGTTGCAATGCCGCCTGCCCTACGGCGAGGTGCAGATCTTTGCTGCGGAAGAGTTCTTCGCCAGCCTGCTGATCTATGGCCGGGCCCTGCTGAGCAGGGATTTCCAGGCCCTGCGGGTTGAGTTCATGCATGCCGCGCCGGCCTACGCCGAGCTCTACGGGCAGTTGCTGGGCCCCCACGTCCGCTTCGGCTGCCTGCACGCGCGCATGGTGATCGAGGCCCGCTGGCTGCAGATGCCCTTGCCCAATCATCACCCGGTGGCCCTGCGCCAGGCCCTCAAGCTGCTGGAGCTGGAAAGCGCCCAGGTGCACCAGAAGATGGACCTGATCCAGGCGGTGGAGCGCGCCCTGAGCCGTGACCTGCGGGCCGGCAGCCATATCGAGCAGGTGGCGGGGGACCTGAACATGAGCGGGCGCACCCTGCGCCGGCGCCTGACCGAACACGGCCTGACCTTCGAAGCCCTGCTGGAGCGGGTGCGCCAGGCGCGGACCCTGAACCTCTTGGGCAACCCGGAGCTGTCCATCGAACGCATCACCGAAGAGGTGGGTTACAGCGACGTGCGCAGTTTCCGCCGGGCCTTCAAGCGCTGGACCGGGCTGAGCCCCAGCGCCTTTCGCGAAGAAGCGGCACTGCATTGAAGAGCGCCCCTGTAACCGCTGCCGAGCCTCGGCGAGGCTGCGCAAAGGCCCGCAGGGCCTTGCTTGGCGATCGCCCGTCGAGCCTCCAGCGGCCTTGAGAGGCTGGCGGCCCTTCGAGCCGTTCGCAGCCTGCGGCAGCGGCTACACAGATCCCGGCCCGGCATTTTCACCACGGCCTTGCATCGCCGCTGCGCGCCTGTCTGTATCGACGCTGACGCCGACAGCTCAGGGCGGTAAACTCGCGGCCTTTATTCAGGAGTTCCCATGAGTTACTACCAGCCCGGCATCCTCGCTGCACCCGTTCCGTCCCAGGCCCGTCACCTGTTCTTTGCCCTTGAGTCCATCGAGGCGTTGCCCCAGGCCCTTGACCAGTTGCTGGCACGGGTGGACGGCGCAACGGCGGTGGCAGGCTTTGGCGCCTCGCTGGTCAAGGCCCTGGGCGCTCGGGTGCAAGGGCTCAAGGCGTTTCCGGCGCTGACCGGCGTGGGCGTCGACAACCCTTCGACCCAGCACGCGCTGTGGGTCTGGCTGCACGGAGATGATCGCGGCGAGCTGCTGCACCGCAGCAACGAGCTGGAGGCCGCGCTGGCCCCGGCCTTTCGTCTGGTCGGCATGCAGGAAGCCTTCCGCCACAAGAGCGGTCACGACCTGACCGGTTATGAAGATGGCACCGAGAACCCTCATGAAGAGGCCGCCGTGGCCGCGGCGCTGGCCGAGGGTGAAGACGGCCTGCGCGGTGGCAGTTTTGCCGCGATCCAGCAGTGGCAGCACGACTTCAAGGGCTTTGCCGCGATGCACCAGCAAGAGCGCGACCACATCATCGGCCGGCGCCTGAGCGATAACGAAGAACTGGACGATGCCCCGGAATCGGCCCACGTCAAGCGCACTGCCCAGGAAAGCTTCACCCCGGAGGCCTTCATGGTGCGCCGTTCGATGCCCTGGATCGAAGGTGGCAAGGGCGGCCTGATGTTCCTCGCCTTCGGTCACAGCCTGAACGCCTTCGAAGTCCAGCTGCGGCGCATGAGCGGCCTGGAAGACGGCATCGTCGACGGCCTGTACCGCATGAGCCGGCCGATCACCGGTGGCTACTACTGGTGCCCGCCGCTGCACAACGGTCAGCTCGATCTGCGCGCGCTGCAAGCGCCGAAATGAACACCGAGGTCGGGTCGCTGCCCACCGTACGCTGGGGCATGATCGGTTGCGGCAGTGTCACCGAGCGCAAGAGCGGCCCGGCCTTCTACAAGGTTCCGGGTTCGACGCTGGTGGCGGTGATGGGCCGCCGCCCCGAGGCGGTGCGCGACTATGCGCAGCGCCACGGCATTGCCCGCTGGTACACCGATGCACAGGCCCTGATCGACGACCCCGAGGTGGACGCGGTGTACATCGCCACGCCCCCCGACAGCCATTACGCCTACAGCCTGCAAGTGGCCGCCGCCGGCAAGCATTGCTGCGTGGAAAAGCCCATGGCCCTGCATGCCGGGCAAAGCCTGGCCATGCAGCAGGCCTTCGAGCAGGCCGGACTGCACTTGTTCGTGGCCTATTACCGGCGTTCCCTGCCGCGTTTCCGGCAGGTGCGGCAATGGCTGGCGGACGGGCGCATCGGTGAGGTCCGGCACCTGCACTGGAGCCTGAGCAAGGCCGCTTCCGAGGCCGACCGCAGCGGCGCGGCCAACTGGCGGACCGACCCACAGATTGCCGGTGGCGGTTATTTCGCCGATTTGGCCAGCCATGGCTTGGACCTGTTCCAGTACCTGCTGGGGGACATCGTCGAGGTGGCCGGCATCAGCTCTCGCCAGGCCGGGCTGTATGCCGCCGAGGATGCAGTCAGCGCCAGCTGGCGCTTCGCTTGCGGGGCCCTGGGCAGCGGCGCATGGAACTTCGTCGCCGACCGCCGGGTGGACCGCGTGGAGATCATCGGCAGCCAGGGGCGCATCAGCTTTTCCGTGTTCGACGAGCATCCGTTGCAACTTGAAGCCGAAGAGACCCTGAGCCTGGTCATCGACAACCCCGTGCACATCCAGTGGCATCACGTGCAGGGCATGAACGCCCATATTCGCGGCCAGACCCGGCACCCGGCCCTGGCCAGCGAAGCCCTGAAGACCGATTGGGTGATGGACCAGATTCTGCAGCGCGGCTGATCCCGGGGCGTCCGCCTTTCGGGCCTCTTCGCCGGCAAGCCGGCTCCTGCGCAGGCGCCGATCATTGGGCAGGCAGGTGCAACTGAACGTCCATGGCGTCATGCAGCAACCTGACCACTTCGATCAGGCTCTCATCGATCACTCGATAAAACAGGACATGTCGTGGTTTCTTGACCTGGGCTTGAGGGTGCCGGGAGTGTTGGCGGGGATAAACAGGTGGTAGCTGCGAAGGCCCGTTGCGATGTCGTCACGCTCATGGTTGCCAACGTGCTGTGGGTTGCTGGCGAGATCGTGCAGGGCTCGCAGGATCAAGGCCTGATAGCGGACCTGGGCCGCTTCGCCAAAGTGTCTTTGGGAAAACCGCAGTGCGTCGACGATGTCGGTTCGGGCTGCATTGGAGATCCGCTACTGGACCCTCTCAGTGTTGCTCTTGATCCGTGGCGACCGCTTCCCGTCCCAGCTCATCCAGGTATTGCTGCAGGTTTTCTTCCCGCACCTGGCTGAAGCGTCCTTGTTGCAGGTCCGCGATACCGATCGCAGTGGCTTGGCGCAATGCCTCGATTTTCGCCGCGTCCTCGGCAACCCGTTGTTCCAGCAGACGCAAACCTTCGCGCATGACCTCGCTGGCGTTCTGATAGCGACCGGATTTGACCAGGTTGTTGATGAGCTGCTCTTGGTGGGCGGTGAGGACAACGTTTCGCGTTGGCATGTCGTGCTCCTGGGCTGGGCGTGTGAGGAAGGACGTTGGCTGGCGGCCGGATTCAGCCGTGAAGGGTGTTTGACGACCGCTGGCTGCGGGCGTTCATCGACTTCTACGCTGGTTTCTCGCGGGACTGATTGGCGGTTCTTGTCAGATAAATCCGAGAGGAGTACAAATGTACTCCATGACGACTTTATCTCCCCGCCGCAGTGCCATCCTGACCTTTATCCGCGAACGCATCGCCGATCACGGCCAGCCCCCGAGCCTCGCTGAAATCAGCGAGGCGTTCGGTTTTGCCTCGCGCAGCGTGGCGCGCAAGCATGTGCTGGCGCTGACCGAGGCCGGGTTTATCGAGGTCAACCCCCATCAGGCCCGGGGCATTCGCCTGCTCAATCAGCCGCGGCGCCCGGAGCTGCTGGAGATCCCGGTGCTGGGGCGGGTGGCCGCCGGTGCGCCGATTGGCGTCGATGCCGAAATACACGGTCAGTTGTGGCTGGACCCGGGGATGTTCTCCCGCACTCCGGATTACCTGCTGCGGGTCCAGGGCGATTCGATGATCGATGACGGCATCCTCGACGGCGATCTGGTGGCGGTGCGCCGCAGCAGTGAGGTGCGCAACGGCCAGACGGTGATCGCCCGCCTGGACGGCGAGGTCACCATCAAGCGTTTCGAGCGCAAGGGGCAGGGCATTCGCCTGTTGCCGCGCAACCCGGCCTATCAGCCGATCGAGGTTACCGACGACCACGAACTGTTTATCGAAGGTGTGTTCTGCGGTCTGGTGAGGCCAGGCTGATGGGCGCCGTGGTCGCACTGGATACCCTGTTCAATGGCGGACGGGTATGGAAAGGCCGCCCGGCGGCTGCGCCGGTCAGCCTGCACCCGACGGGGCATGCTGCTTTGGATGCGGTGCTGCCCACGGGCGGCTGGCCGGAGGCGGCGCTGACGGAAATTCTCATTGCCGCCCAGGGCCTGGGCGAGCTGCAGTTGCTGTGGCCGAGCCTGGCGCGGCTGACCATGGCGGGGGAGCGGGTGGTGCTGGTGGCGCCACCGTTCGTGCCCTATCCCCAGGCCTGGCAGAACGCCGGGGTGGATGTGCGCCAGCTGTCGATCATCCAGGCCGGGGAGCGCGATGCCCTGTGGGCCGCCGAGCAATGCCTGCGTTCCGGCAGTTGCGGCGCGGTGCTGTGCTGGCCGCAACAAGTCGACGACCGCGCCCTGCGGCGCTTGCAGGTGGCGGCGGAAAGCGGCCAGACCCTGGCCTTCGCCTACCGGCCCCTGGACGCCGCGCACAACCCGTCGCCGGCGGCCTTGAGGATCAGCGTGCAGGGCCGCCCTGTGCAGTTGCGGGTGCTCAAGTGCCGGGGCGGACTGGCCCATCCGGCGCCTATTGCCTGGCCCGCCGGGCACTGAGGTTGGCATGCGTTGGGTGTGCATTCTGTTCCCGCAATTGGCGCTGGACGCGGTGTTGCGTCAGCGCGCCGAACCCGAGGCGCCCCTGGCGCTGCTCAGTGGCACCCCGCAGCGTCGAGTGATCCAGGCGGTGAATGGCGCCGCCCGCGAGCTGGGCCTGCGCCCCGGGCAATCGCTGACCGCTGCCCAGGCCCTGACCAAGGCTTTTGCCAGCGCCGAATACGACCCGCAGCAGATCGAGCACTGGCAGCAGTTTCTGGCCGCCTGGGCCTACGGTTTCAGCTCCCAGGTCAGCGTTGCCTACCCCCGTACCCTGGTGCTGGAGATCGAGTCCAGCCTGGGCCTGTTCGGCCCCTGGCCGCAGTTGGAGGCGCGCCTGCGCCGGGAGTTGCAGGCCCTGGGCTTTCGTCATCGCATCGTCGCCGCGCCCAACCCGGCGGCGGCCCGGGTCCTGGCCAATGCCTATGACGGCTTGGCGGTGGCCGACTGCGCGGCCCTGGTCCAGGCCCTGGGGGCCATGCCCATCGAGCGCCTGGGCCTGGCCCCGGAGCAGGCCACGGCCCTGTCGCGCATGGGGGTGCGCAGCTTCGAGCAACTGCGCGAGCTGCCCCGGTCCAGTCTGGCCCGGCGTTTTGACGGCCGCTTGCTCAAGCACCTGGACACCTTGCTCGGCGAGCGTCCGCTGGGGCTGGCGTTCTATCAGCCGCCGGATCGTTTCGACCTGCGCATCGAGCTGAATTTCGATGTGCTGTCTCATCAGGCGCTGCTGTTCCCCTTGCGTCGGCTGACCGCCGATCTGGCGGCCTTTCTCTGTGGCCGCGACAGCGGGGTGCAGCGTTTCGCCCTGCACCTGGAACATGCCGAAGGTGCCGACACCCTGATCCCGGTGGGGTTGCTCAGTGCCGAGCGCGATCCGGCGATGCTGTTTGAACTGGCCCGCGGACGCCTGGAGCAGATCCAGGTGCCGGCGCCGGTGCGCAACCTGCGGCTGGTGGCCGAGGACTTGCCGCTGTTCGTGCCCCAGCACACTGAACTGTTCGATCCGCGTCCGCAGCAGAACCTGCCCTGGGAGCAGTTGCGCGAACGCCTGCGGGCGCGCCTGGGGGATGACGCGGTGCAGGGCCTGGGGCATCGCGCCGATCACCGGCCGGAGCGCAGTTGGCAGCCCCAGACTGATCCGCGCCCCTGTCCGGCCAGCCCCGGGTTGCGCCGTCCTGGCTGGCTGTTCACTGAACCCCAGGCCCTGAACGAAGGCAGCGTGCGGATTCTCATGGGCCCGGAGCGCATCGAGTCCGGCTGGTGGGACGGCGCCGATGTGCGCCGCGACTATTACCTGATCGAAACCTGCGCCGGCCAGCAGGGCTGGGCCTATCGTCAGGTCGGCGAGCCCGGGCCCTTGCTCCTGCAAGGCTGGTTCGCATGAGGGCTTACGCCGAGCTGCACTGCCTGTCCAACTTCAGTTTCCAGCGCGGAGCTTCCAGCGCCCAGGAACTGTTCCAGCGCGCCAAGGCCCTGGACTATCAGGCCCTGGCGATCACCGATGAATGCACCCTGGCGGGGATTGTCCGGGCCTGGCAGGCCTCACGCGATACCGGCCTCAAGCTGATCATCGGCAGCGAAATGCAGGTCGAGGACGGCCCGCGGCTGGTGCTGCTGGTGGAGGATCTGGCGGGCTACCAGGGCCTGTGCCGGTTGATCACCCGGGCCCGGCGCCGGGCCGAGAAGGGCAGCTATCGCCTGCTGCGCGAAGACTTTGCCGAACCGCTGCCGGGGCTACTGGCCCTGTGGCTGGCGGACGATGGCCCGGCGCCGGACCACGGCCACTGGCTGCGCCAGATATTCCCCGAGCGCCTGTGGCTGGCGCTGGAACTGCATTGCGGCCAGGACGATGCCCAGCGCCTGCAACAGCGGCTGGCCCTGGCTGCGCAATGGGGGCTGCCGGCCGTGGCCTGTGGCGATGTGCACATGCATGTGCGTGGGCGCCGGGCGCTGCAGGACACCATGACCGCGATCCGCCATCACCTGCCGGTGGCCGAGGCCGGGCAGCGGCTGTTCGCCAATGGCGAGCGTCACCTGCGGCCCATCGAAGTGCTGCAAGGGCTGTATCCCCAAACCCTGCTCGACGAGTCGCTGACCATCGCCGGGCGTTGCGCTTTCGACCTCGGCCAACTGCGCTACCAATACCCCCGGGAGCTGGTGCCCGAGGGGCATGACGCCGGGTCCTGGCTGCGGGTGCTGACCCAGCGCGGCATTCTGCGCCGCTGGCCGGCCGGGGCTCGGGCCGAGGTGCTGAAGCAGATCGACAAGGAGCTCACGCTGATTTGCGACCTGGGCTACGAGAGTTATTTCCTCACCGTGCACGACATCGTCGATTTTGCCCGGCGCCAGCACATTCTCTGCCAGGGCCGGGGTTCGGCGGCCAACTCGGTGGTGTGTTTCGCCCTCGGTATCACCGAGATCGATCCGGACCGCTCGACCCTGTTGTTCGAGCGCTTCCTGTCCAGGGAACGCAACGAGCCGCCGGACATCGACGTCGATTTCGAGCACGAGCGCCGCGAAGAGGTGCTGCAGTACGTGTTCCAGCGTTACGGCCGGCACCGCGCGGCGCTGACCGCGGTGGTCAGCACCTACCACGGTGCCGGGGCGGTGCGCGATGTGGCCAAGGCCCTGGGCCTGCCGCCGGATCAGGTCAATGCCCTGGCCGACTGCTGCGGCCATTGGAGCGATACGCCGCCCAGTGTCGAGCGCCTGCAGGAGGCCGGGTTCGACCCCGAGAGCCCGGTGCTGCGCCGGGTCCTGAGCCTGACTGGGCAATTGATCGGCTTTCCCCGGCACCTGTCCCAGCACCCCGGCGGCTTCGTGATTTCCGAGCAGCCCCTGGACCATCTGGTGCCAGTGGAAAACGCGACGATGGCCGAGCGCACGGTGATCCAGTGGGACAAGGACGACCTGGACATGGTCGGCCTGCTCAAGGTGGACATCCTGGCCCTGGGCATGCTCAGCGCCATCCGCCGTTGCTTCGACCTGATCCACGGCTACCGTGGCCAGCGCTACAGCCTCACCAGCATTCCGGCCGAAGACCCGGCCACTTACCAGATGATCGGCCGCGCCGACACCATTGGCGTGTTCCAGATCGAGTCCCGGGCGCAGATGTCGATGTTGCCCCGGCTCAAGCCGCAGAACTTCTATGACCTGGTGATCGAGGTGGCCATCGTCCGCCCCGGGCCGATCCAGGGTGGCATGGTGCATCCCTACCTGCGTCGGCGTAACCGTGAAGAGCCGGAGACGTATCCGTCGCCGAAGTTGGAAGCGGTGCTCAAGCGAACTCTGGGCGTGCCGCTGTTTCAGGAGCAGGTGATGCAGATCGCCATTGTCGCTGCCGACTACACCCCGGGGGAGGCCGACCAGTTGCGCCGTTCCATGGCCGCCTGGAAGCGCCATGGCGGCCTGGAGCCGCACCGCGAGCGGTTGCGCAAAGGCATGCGCAAGAACGGTTACAGCGACGAGTTCGCGGCGCAGATCTTCGAGCAGATCAAGGGCTTTGGCAGCTACGGCTTTCCCGAATCCCATGCCGCCAGTTTTGCCTTGCTGACCTACGCCAGTTGCTGGCTCAAGTGCCACGAACCGGCGGCCTTCGCCTGCGCCCTGATCAACAGCTGGCCGATGGGTTTCTACAGTCCGGATCAAATCCTCCAGGACGCCCGGCGCCACGGTCTGCAGATCCTGCCGGTGGATGTGAGCGCCAGTGACTGGGACTGCAGCCTGGAGCCGCTTTCTGTCCAACCCGGACGCGCTGAAAAGGGCCTGTCCGGGCAGCCGGCCGTGCGCCTGGGGCTGCGCATGATCAAGGGCTTTCGCCAGGAGGACGGCCAACGCATCGAGAGCGCACGCCGGCAGCGGGGCTTTGTCGATATTGCCGACCTGGCCGAGCGCGCCCGGCTCGATGTCCGCGCCCAGGAGCTGCTGGCGGATGCCGGCGCCTTGCGGGCGCTGGCCGGGGATCGCTACCGGGCACGCTGGGAAGTGGCCGGGGTGGAGAAGCAACTGGGGCTGTTTGCCGAGCTGCCACGCCAGGAGGAAGCCCCGGTGAACCTGCCCCGGCCCAGCGTCGGCGAAGACTTGCAGGCCGATTACCACAGCCTCGGCACCACCCTGGGGCCCCATCCTTTGGCGCTGCTGCGCGCGCAGCTCAAGGCCCGGCGCTGCCGCAGTTCCCGGGAACTGCTGGAGGTGGAGCACGGGCGTTCGGTGAGCGTGGCCGGGCTGGTCACCGGACGCCAGCGCCCGGGCACTGCCAGCGGGGTGACCTTCGTCACCCTGGAAGATGAGTTCGGCAACGTCAATGTAGTGGTCTGGCGCGACCTGGCCGAACGCCAGCGTCGGGTGCTGGTGGGTTCGCAGTTGCTTAAGGTCGACGGCACCCTGGAAACCGTGGGTGAAGTGCGCCACCTGATTGCCGGGCGCCTGACGGATCTGAGCCCGTTGCTGGATGGCATCAGCGTGCGCAGTCGGGACTTTCGCTGACTGCCGCCGAGCCTCTAGCGGTCTCAAGACTTTGCGTCTCCTATGGAGCCGTTCGCAGCCTGCGGCAGCGGCTACAAAAGCCTGGCTCGGCACTGACCTGTAGCCGCTGCCGAGCTTTGGCGAGGCTGCGCAAAGGCCCGCAGGGCCTTGCTTGGCAATCTGCCGCCGAGCCTCTAGCGATCTCAGGACTTTGCGTCTCCTACGGAGCCGTTCGCAGCCTGCGGCAGCGGCTACAAAAGCCTGGCTCGGCACTGACCTGTAGCCGCTGCCGAGCTTTGGCGAGGCTGCGCAAAGGCCCGTAGGGCCTTGCTTGGCGATCTGCCGCCGGGCCTCTAGCGATCTCAGGACTTTGCGTCTCCTGCGGAGCCGTTCGCAGTCTGCGGCAGCGGCGACACAGATCCCGGCCCGAGGTTTTGCGAGCGATCACAGGTGGACGCTAATGATTTTTTATTCCTTTTCGGCCTGATGGCGCTTTGGCATAATCGCCGCCGATGATGCCCCCTGCATCAAGTTTCAGAACGTCCCGCCGATGCTTTTCGAGCCCGCACAGACTGGGGCCAGAGACTTACGGCAGGGCGAAAGTGCATCTACACGGTGCACCCAAATGGATACTCAAAAAGGAACCTAGAGTGAGAGTGATCTCGAAGTTGATGTTGTCCGCTGCAGCACTGGCGGTGCTGACGGGCATGAGCGGTTGCGCCACTGAAAGCTCCCGCGCCTTGCCGGTGGAAAAGGTCCAGAGCGCCAGCCAGGTGTGGACCGGGGCCCGGGTGCCGATGGCGGTGGGCAAGTTCGATAACCGTTCCAGCTACATGCGCGGGATTTTCTCCGACGGCGTCGACCGCCTCGGCGGTCAGGCCAAGACCATCCTCATCACCCATCTGCAGCAGACCAACCGTTTCAACGTGCTGGACCGCGACAACATGGGCGAGATCCAGCAGGAAGCGGCGATCAAGGGCCAGGCGCAGAAACTCAAGGGCGCAGATTTCGTGGTCACCGGCGACGTCACCGAGTTCGGTCGCAAGGAAACCGGCGACCACCAGCTGTTCGGTATTCTCGGCCGCGGCAAGACCCAGGTGGCCTACGCCAAGGTGGCGTTGAACATCGTCAATATCAGCACTTCCGAAGTGGTGTATTCGACCCAGGGCGCCGGCGAGTACGCCCTGTCCAACCGTGAAGTGATCGGCTTTGGCGGCACCGCTTCCTACGACTCGACCCTCAACGGCAAGGTGCTGGACCTGGCCATGCGCGAGGCGGTCAACCGCATGGTCGAAGCCATCGATACCGGGGCCTGGAAACCCGGCCGCTGATCAATATTGCTGACAGGGAGACGTAAGCATGTTCAAGACCATCACCGCGCGGCCACTGCTGGCCGGCGCCTTGCTGGGCAGCGTTTTGCTGGCCGGTTGCAGCGGGCCGAAGACGCTGTACCAGTGGGAAACCTATCAGGCCCAGACCTACGAATACTTCAAGGGCGAGGAAGCCCGCGAGGCCCAGGTCGAGGCGCTGGAGCGCGACCTGCAGAAGATCAAGTCCACCGGCAAGGCGGTGCCGCCGGGTTACCACGCTCACCTGGGCATGCTCTACGCGGGCCTGGGCAAGGATGACCAGATGGTGCAGCAGTTCAATACCGAGAAGGCGCTGTTCCCCGAGTCCGCCTCGTACATGGACTTTCTGTTGAAGAACGCCAAGCAGGGAGCCGCCCAATGAACTTCACCACCTTGCGCAACCTCCTGGGCCTGTTGAGCGTCAGCCTGCTGGTGGGCTGCGCCGCGCCCAAGACCGTGGACTATTCGGCCTACAAGCAGGCCCGGCCGAAGTCGATCCTGGTGCTGCCGCCGCTCAATGAGTCGCCGGACGTCAAGGCCACCTACAGCATGCTGTCCCAGGTGACCTTTCCCCTGGCCGAAGCCGGTTACTACGTGATGCCGATTGCCGTGGTTGATGAAACCTTCCGCCACAACGGCCTGACCAACCCGGCGGACATCCATGGCCTGTCGCCGGCCAAGCTCAACCAGATCTTCGGTGCCGACGCCGGGCTGTACATCACGGTCAAGGAATACGGCACCAGCTACATGCTGATCAGCAGCGAGACCGTGGTCACCGCCAGCGCCACCCTGGTGGACCTCAAGACCGGCACCACCCTATGGACCGGCAGCGCTCGCGCCTCCAGCGAGGAAGGCAACAGCGGCAACAGCGGCGGCCTGGTGGGCATGCTGATCACTGCCGCGGTGAAGCAGATCATCAACACCTCCACCGACGCCGGGCACCCGATCGCCGGCATCACCAGCCAGCGCCTGCTGTCGGCCGGGCAACGCACCGGTCTGCTGTACGGTCCGCGCTCGCCGAAATACGGCACCGACTGAGGTCCTTGCGGGCGGGCAATCCGCCCATTGTCTGGGAGGCGCTTGCTGGCGTCCTCCTGGACTGGCCGGGATCGCCTATCCTGTCTCTTCAGTGCTGTTGAACCGGGCGTGTCCAGGTTTTCCGGTCCAGGGCTGAAAACCGTGAAACCATCCGCCCGGGCCGTGCTCAAAGGCTCTGGAGGCTGTGCGCAACCTCTTGAAAACCCATGCTGTATCACGTTTTTCGTAGAGTCCGTTCATGCCGTTCTTATCAGATCATCACGGGTGCCAGGGGTGGAAAGGCGAGATGGCCGAACGCATCCGTGCCTTCGACTGGTCCGTCACCAGCCTGGGTTCATTGCAGCACTGGAGCCATAGCCTGCGCAGCACGGTGCAACTGATGCTCGGCTCGCCGGTGCCGATGGTGATGCTCTGGGGGCCGCTGGGCTACATGATCTACAACGATGCCTACGCGGTGTTCGCTGGCGGGCGCCACCCTTATCTGCTGGGCTGCGCGGTGGAGCTGGGCTGGCCGGAAGTGGCCGAGTTCAATCGCGGCGTGATGAACACCTGCCTCAGTGGCGGCACCTTGTCCTACCGCAACAAGGAACTGGTGCTGCTGCGCAACGGCGAACCGGAAAACGTCTGGCTGGACCTCTACTACAGCCCGGTGGCCGGTGACGACCAGGCACCCGCCGGGGTCATTGCCATCGTCGTGGAAACCACCGCCCATGTGATTTCCGAGCAGCGCCGGCAGGCCGCCGAAGATGATCTGCGGCAAATGACCCGCAACCTTGAGCAGCGTGTGCTGGAGGAGGTCAATGCACGGCTGAGCGCCGAGGAGCAGTTGCGTCAAGCGCAGAAGCTTGAAGCCATTGGCGGCCTCACCGGTGGCGTGGCCCATGACTTCAATAACCTGCTGCAAGTGATTTCCGGCAACCTGCACCTGCTTGCCCGCCATGAGCCGGACAACGCCAATGTGCAGCGCCGTACCGGAGCCGCACTGGCGGCGGTGGAGCGCGGGGCCAAGCTGTCGGCCCAACTGTTGGCCTTTGCCCGGCGCCAGCCGTTGTCGCCGGCGATCTACAACCCGCGCCATCTGTACGAGGGGCTGGGTGAACTGCTGCAGCGCGCCCTGGGTGAAACCATTGCTATCAAGGTGCAACTGCCCGACCAACCCTGGTGCATCCATGTGGACCGCAATCAGTTGGAAAACGCCGTGCTCAACCTGGCAATCAATGCCCGGGACGCCATGGGTGGCGAGGGCACCATCAGCATAAGCGCGGAGAATCTGCTGCTGGACCGCAGCTTCTGTACCGGCAAGGACATCAACCCCGGCGAGTACCTGCGCCTGACCGTGGCCGACAGCGGCAGCGGCATGTCCCCTGAAGTGCTCAAGCAGGCTTTCGAGCCGTTTTTCACCACCAAGTCCGACGGCCATGGCACTGGCCTGGGCCTGAGCATGGTGTTTGGGTTCGTCAAGCAGAGCGGCGGCCATATCGACATCCTCAGCTTTCCCGGGCAAGGCACCCGGGTGCAGATGTATTTCGCCCGCAGTGTCGCTCAGGAGGCCCAGCGTGCATCGGCCTGCCCGGCGCGTGGGCCAACAGGGCAGGAACGCATCCTGGTGGTGGAGGACAACGCCGATGTGCGCAGCGCGGCGGTGGAAATGCTCAAGCACGAGGGCTACTGGGTGCGTACCGCGGCCAATGGCGATGCCGCCATGCAATTGCTGATGGCAGGGCTCAAGGTCGATCTGATCTTCACCGACGTGGTGATGCCCGGCCGGATCAAGAGCACCGACCTGGCCACCTGGGCCAGGACCCAGGCACCGCCGATTGCGGTGCTGTTCACCTCGGGGCACACCCGGGACATGATTTCGCGCAATCATCAGCTCAGCCCGGACACTCATCTGTTGAGCAAGCCTTACGGCCCCGAGGACCTGAGCGCCATGGTGCGCTCCTTGCTGGGGGCCTGAGTCCTTTCCGCGCCGCCGCTTCAGGGCTTGCCCCGGCACCTGCAGGTTGTGTGATGATCGCCGCTCGCGCCGTTTGCGACACTTCCCGAATTTCGACTCCAGGCAGGTCCATGACTTCTTCGCGCAACGCCCCCCGTGATCCCCTGACGAGCACGCTGCCCACCCACAGTTCCGGCTTTGTCCGGGTGCGCGGCGCCCGCGAACACAACCTGAAGAATGTCGACGTGGACATTCCCCGGGATGCCCTGGTGGTGTTCAGTGGGGTGTCCGGCTCGGGCAAGTCGTCCCTGGCCTTCTCGACCCTGTATGCCGAGGCCCAGCGCCGCTACTTCGAATCGGTGGCGCCCTATGCCCGACGGCTGATCGATCAGGTGGGGGTGCCGGATGTGGACCGGATCGACGGCCTGCCGCCGGCGGTGGCCCTGCAACAGCAGCGCGGTACGCCGAGCACGCGTTCTTCGGTGGGCAGCGTAACCACCTTGTCCAGCCTGGTGCGCATGCTCTATTCCCGGGCCGGCAGTTACCCGCCGGGGCAGGCGATGCTGTATGCCGAGGACTTCTCGCCGAACACACCCCAGGGTGCCTGCCCCGAGTGTCACGGCCTGGGCCGGGTGTATGAGGTCAACGAAGCGACCATGGTCCCGGACCCTTCGCTGACCATCCGCCAGCGCGCCGTGGCTTCCTGGCCCCTGGCCTGGCAGGGGCAGAACCTGCGGGACATCCTGGTGACCCTGGGCTACGACGTGGACATTCCCTGGCGCGACCTGCCGAAAAAGCAGCGCGACTGGATTCTCTTCACCGAGGAAACCCCCACGGTGCCGGTGTACGCCGGGCTGACCCCGGAGCAGACCCGTGAAGCCCTCAAGCGTAAACAGGAGCCCAGCTACATGGGCACCTTCAGTGGTGCCCGGCGCTACGTGTTGCACACCTTCACCCACACCCAGAGTGCGCTGATGAAAAAGCGCGTGTCGCAATTCATGCGCGGCAGCCCGTGCCCGCTGTGCGCAGGCAAGCGCCTCAAGCGCGAGGCGCTGGCGGTGACCTTTGCCGGGCTGGATATTGGCGAACTGTCGCGCCTGCCGTTGCTGCAACTGGCCGAGGTGCTCCGGCCTGTGGCGGCGGCCGACTACCTGGAGCTGGCGGCGGCCGGTGATGAGGTGCTGAGCCAGGCGCAGACCCGGGCTGCGCGCCAGCAGCGCCATGCCCAGGGTGCCCCGGAGCACCGTGGCGCGCCGGATGTGCGGCATACCCCCAACCTGTCCCTGGAGAAGCGCCTGGCCGCGCAACGCATCGCCCAGGATCTGCTGGAACGGGTCAGCACCCTGACTGACCTGGGGCTGGGTTACCTGGCCCTGGAGCGCAGCACCCCGACCCTGTCGTCCGGCGAGTTGCAGCGCCTGCGCCTGGCCACGCAATTGGGGTCGCAGTTGTTCGGGGTGATCTATGTGCTGGATGAGCCTTCGGCGGGCCTGCACCCGGCGGACGCGCAGGCCCTGTTCGAGGCCTTGCAGCGACTCAAGGCCGCGGGCAACTCAGTGTTTGTGGTGGAGCACGATGTGCAGACCATGCGCCGCGCCGACTGGCTGGTGGACGTTGGCCCGGCGGCGGGGGAGCGCGGCGGCCAGGTGCTGTATAGCGGGCCGCCAGCCGGGTTGGCAGCCGTCGAAGCCTCCCAGACCCGGGCCTATCTGTTTGCCGAACAGGCCCCGGCCCGGCGTACTCCGCGCCAGCCCCGGGGCTGGCTGCGCCTGGAGGGCATCACCCGCAATAACCTCAAGGACCTGGACGCGGCGTTTCCCCTGGGCTGTTTCACCGCCGTGACCGGGGTTTCCGGTTCCGGTAAATCCAGCCTGGTGAGTCAGGCCCTGCTGGAACTGGTGGGGGCCCACCTGGGTAAGGTGGCCGGCGGCGAGGAGGCGCCGCAGCTGGACCTGGAAGACGATGAACCTCAGAGCAGCGGCGGCCGGGTCAGTGCCGGCCTGGAGCAGATCAAGCGCCTGGTGCAGGTGGACCAGAAACCCATCGGCCGTACCCCGCGCTCCAATCTGGCGACCTACACCGGGTTGTTCGATCAGGTGCGCAAGTTGTTTGCCGCCACCCCCGCCGCCCGGGAGCGCGGCTTTGACGCCGGGCAGTTTTCCTTCAACGTGGCCAAGGGCCGTTGCTCGGCCTGCGAGGGCGAAGGCTTTGTCAGCGTCGAGTTGCTGTTCATGCCCAGCGTCTTCGCCCCGTGCCCCACTTGCCATGGGGCCCGTTACCACCCCGAGACTCTGGCCGTGACCTGGCAGGGCCTGAACATCGCCCAGGTACTGCAACTGAGTGTCGAGCAGGCCTTGCCGGTGTTCGCGCAACAGCCCGGCATCCGTCGCGCTTTGCAAGTGCTGCGCGACATCGGCCTGGACTACCTGCGCCTGGGCCAGCCGGCCACCGAGCTTTCCGGCGGCGAGGCCCAGCGCATCAAGCTGGCCACCGAGCTGCAGCGCAATGCCCGGGGCGCCACCCTGTACGTGCTGGACGAACCCACCACCGGCCTGCACCCACGGGATGTGGACCGTCTGCTGGAACAGTTGGACAAACTGGTGGAGGCGGGCCACAGCGTGGTGGTGGTCGAGCATGACATGCGCCTGGTGGCCCAGGCCGACTGGGTCATGGACATCGGCCCGGGCGCGGGCGACCAGGGCGGCACCCTGGTGGCCTGCGGCACGCCGGCGCATGTGGCCACGCAGCGCAACAGCCGTACCGCGGCGTTTCTGGCCCAGGCCCTGGCCGGAAATTGATCCAGAACAGGGGCCCGTGACGAACGGTTACCGCTGGTCTGATTGGCGGTCGACAGACCCGGGGCGCCAAGCCCATTCTGATCACTGGCAGGGGCGTAATGAAGCCCTTGTTGCCATCAACCACGGAGGTGTTCCATGCCGGTGATCCACGACCTTTACCAGGACCTGAGCTGCAGCAAAGAGGACATTCAACAGCGTCGGGCCAGTGACCCCCACCTGAATGCGCTGTTCGACAAGTACACCAGCATCGACAACCAGGTGCTCAAGGCCGAAGCAGCCGCCGCCGCAGACGACGAACTGAAGAAACTCAAGGAAAAGCGCCTGCTGATCAAGGATGAGATCTCCGAGAAACTCACCGCCCGTTCCTGAGCCCCCCTGTGACAAGGGCCTGACAACGTCAGCAATCCTTCGCGCAATGACAGCGGCCCTAATCGATAGTGAGCCGCTGGCAGGGGCAAGGTAGCGAGTGGACTTGTACCTCTCAGGTTGCAGAGCTGATAGCCGGATCACAACAAAATATGCTGCAGCGCATCACCTACGGTGGCATCCAGTCTGGGAGGGATAGTGACTTCCACCACTTGCTGCAGTAGGTCGCGCTGGTGATGCTCTGGAACCAGCTCGACGAGGGTGTAACGTCCGTAACGGACCACGGGCACGGTACTCTGGATCGCTTCCTTGACTGTTTCGAATGGAACAATGTCGGCTGAAGATGATGGGAACTGAGGTGCCACGCATCCGGACAGCAAGCACAAGCGGAGTAATGGGATGAGTGAGCGAAAGGCGAAGGTGCACATGCGGCAAATACCCGGGATCGGTGATGTGCCACCATCGCTCTCTATGTGTTAGTCATCAGTAAACAATGGGTATTTCTGATGATCCGGATTATTGCCACGGGGCTGGAGGGGGCGTACGAGCACTAGCTGATTACGGAACCCTTGGGGCCACTCGCAATCAAGCTGGCGCCACAAGCGGTTTTCATGCCGTCCAGAGCTACAGGTGTACCGTCCACGCTGTAGGTACTACTGCCTTCTGCTATGGGGAATACGCCCTTGCATAACGGGCAGCTCACCATGTGACCAACGCCCGCTATGGGCTTCCCATTGAGGTTGGTTTGGGAGAAGGCTCCAAGTACCGTTCCACCGTGGGTGGTGGAGTCGCCTAAACGAATGATGTCTTTCACTACATACACTCCTTCAAAAGGTGGGAGACATGGATCGAGGGGGAATAAGCTCCTGGACATTATCGTCATAGTAACGAACGTCAGAGCTGGCGTCGTAGCAGTAGCTGCGCACTAACAGGCGATCCAATCCAACGAAAACTTGAAATTCTAAGGGGTAAAAGTACCGGAATTAAATGGTTTTGATTGAGGTTTCTTAACGCACTTAGATCGCCAGCCGACAAAGGGGCATGCTTTCTAAAGTACTCAAGAAGCTCTTCATTCCACTTCTTTTCCTCAAGTGCAATAGCTTCTGAGTCTCCACCTTCATAGCCCAATATATCAATCGCCTCCGATACTTTTTGAAGAGCATAGTCGGCCAATTTTTGCTCGGGACTCTTTATGTAGCTAAGGCAATAGTATGTGCAAATAAAAGCACACTGAGCCTAGTCCACTAAAATATCACTGTAATCTTCGGTGTCTGGAATTAAGACCTCAAAACTCTCTAGTAGCCTGTCAGTCATAACGTTATCAGCCTGCCATAAGGACGCTTCAAAGCAAAACTCTATAAGCTTCTTATAATCGCTTTATGGGAGTTTGTATTTAGTGGAAAATTTCCCAAAAATTAAATTTAACCGTTCAGTGGCAAGTGCGCAAAACTGAATTTTCGAATTTTGATTGAGTTTTTTAATTTTTTCATCTCTCGTAGGTCTCAAAGCCTGTTTCGGCTCTTCTTTCCAGAAAATGATGTGTCTGTGGTTACCCCATTTTCTTTCATTTTGTTTTGGCAATCCAAGCACGCAGGGCGATTAGTATCAACATGCTTGGCACCAGCATTCATAAGTGCCCCCTCTGCATGCTCCTGGCCATTTATCACTTTAAGACCATTATCCTCCACAAGTTGGAGCCGTGTTTTTGGAGCTGTCTTGTCACTTGATGCGATTCCCATAGTTTTATCTTCAAATGTTCCAGCATTAGTAGGCGTTCGTCTCTGTGCCATTGGGTCCAGCTCACTATGAGCATCATTCGAAAATTTCTGAGTGACGCTACAACTGCATACCCCTCCAGCAGCCGTCTTTTGAAGTCCACGTGGCTCTACTGGGATACTTATTTTTGATGCAGGACACTAGGTCTTGGTTGCTGCTGTCCCCGTAGAACTCATTGTTTTTCAGCTCAGTAGGCTAAGTCTTCGGTTCTATCTTCAGGGTCACTCCACTAGACATTATCTGTAAATCGACAGCTCGAAATTGTAAGGTTGATAAGTTATATGTTGCCTCAACATAAAATCCCAATGCCTCAATATCTCTTTCAAGTCTGTCTGTCTCGATTAGTAACTGATGGTTGGCTGCATGTTCATGCTCGCAAAAAAGTGAGGTGTATTGTTCGAAATTGCTCGTTGGGATTAACTCTCCTTCGATAAGGTTGTCGAATATTTTTGAAATTTTTATTTTTCCGCACGTATTGTCATTTTTATCTTTTAAATGAAGTTCTTCTATTTTGTACATTTGCTTTTCTCCCCTAGAGCTACGGAAAGCTGTTCGAGATTTTGATTGTTGAATCCATCGGCTCCATTAGGATGAATTATTCGAGCATGATTAGGGAATCTACTTGTTGGATCTTCAATAACATCAAACCCTGCGGAACGAATCGCATCTGCGCTTCCTGATGAAACGGTTTCAGATGCTTTGTGTAGCCCTGTAGCTTTCGGGAACGCGTCTCTCATCTGTTGCGCCGCACTACAAGGACAGCAACTGTGAAGAACTGATATTCCGGGAGGAGATAGCGCGGCTTCTGCCGGTTTAAGTTGTAGATTTTCAACCGAGTTTCCTCCAATTCGGTTAACTCTGGTGGAACCTGGCAGAGGTTTCCCTGCAAGGCCTAGCGCGTCAGCCCAAACGACTGGATTTGGGGCGAACTGAAAAATGTTCAACCCACCTGCGTACCCAATCGGATCCTTACTAACAAACCGCCCCACCTCCGGATCATAGTACCTATACCGGTTGTAATGCAGCCCAGTCTCTGGATCGTGATACTGCCCCTGGAACCTGAGCGGGTTGGCAATCCCTTGCTGCAAAGCGTTGCTTGATCGCTCTTCTTTGATCCCACCCCAAGCCTTGTACTGTGCACTCCAGACCACTTCACCCGTCTGATCAGTCAGCTCTTGCGGTGTTCCCAGGTGGTCGCACTGATACCAGGCCAGTGCATCGATCTCCTTGGGTTTTGGCGCATCGGCCCAAAGCGGGTCGTTTTCCTGTTGGTAAAACGCTCCGTATTCGGGCTCCGGGATCAGCGGAATAAATCGCTTGTGCACTGCCTGGGCCACTGGCACAAAACTGCCCGGTTCATAGAGGTAATGGGTGGTACGTGCGCCTTCTCCGGCCTTGTCCGGTGCCCGGCTTTCCCAGGCGAGGGTATCGCCATCCCAACCGTACAGCGTCACGCCGCAATCGAACTGGCGATTGCGTTTCAGGCGCTCGAGCCGGTTCAGTTCGGAACCATCCTCCGGCCGGTCCTGGTAGTGAGCCTCGGTCTGTTTGTACAAACGTCGGCCCAGAGCGTCGTAGGCATAGTTCGCTTGTAGACGGTCGTCGCGGTAGCTCACCAGGCGGTCGAACAGGTCCCAGGTGAAGTGGCTGCGCTGGCCGTCACGCAGGCGTTGGGCGAGGTTGCCACGATCGTCGTACTGGTAATGGGTGCCGGCGTACTCGCGCAGCAGGTTGTCCAGCAAGCGGCTGCGTGGCAGGCCGCGTTGTGGAAGATCCGCTGTTTTGGGGTTGAGGAGGTTGCTGGCGGGGTCGAAGGCAAAGGTCTCTTGCCCAAGGCGCGAGGTTGCGCTGAGCAGGCGACCCACTGGGTCGTATTGGTAGCTCAGCGAGCCGCGGCGGCTGTCGTCGATTTGCAGCAGTTGGCCGATAGCGTCGTATTGATAACCACGCTTGATCAATGTGCTCTTGCCGTCGCCGCTGCCCAGCCATTGTTCCTGGAGACGTCCGAGCGTGTCCCACTTTTGCGTCTGTAGCAGTTGGTTGCCCTGGTGTCGGGCGACTTCGCGGTGCAGGTCGTCGCGTTCGTAGACCAGTAGTTCATGCGCGTCCAGACGCATGCCGAGCAGGTGCCCGCTGCCATAGGTCAACCAACTGACCTTGTGGCCATCAGGGCGTACGGTGGCGATGCGCTGGTTGAGGGCGTCGTACTGGTGTTGCCAGACCGCGACCTGAGGTTGTTTCAGGCAGCTGTAGTGTTGATGCTCACGTGTCAGGTTGCCGGCGGCATCGTGGAAGAACTGCAACTTGCTGTCGTTGTTGCTGGCCAGCAGCAGGTTGCCATTGCCATCGTAGGCATAGCGTTCAAGCTGCTCCTTGGCTTTCGAAGAGACGGCGCCGTCAATGCTTAGGCTCGCCCGGCGTTCGGTCAGTCGGCCCATGGGGTCAAACTCGAGGCTGATGACACGCTGGCCATCAATTGTCCGGGCAAGTCGGCCTGTTTCAGGGGCGTATTCATAGCGGGTGTTGTGCCCGTCGAAACCTGCTTCTTTAAGCAGGCGACCGACCGGGTCATAAACGAAAGTGGCGTATTGCTCGTTTTCGTTTTGCAGGCGCTGCAGTCGCCCGAGCCGGTCCCATTGATAACGCAGGGTTTGTCCGGCGGCATCGATGCGTTCGGTCAGCAGTCCCGCTTCGCTGTAGGACCAGGAAGTGGCTTGACCCAGGGCGTCGATATGACCGAGTAGCCGGCCCTCGGCATCGCGCTCAAAGCGTTCCTCGGTCTTGTCGGGATGAACAATGACGGCCAACTGGCCGGCGTCATAGTGGTAGCTGGTTTTTTGACCCAGGGCGTCGGTGAAACAGATCAGTTGACCACGGGCATCGTATTCCCAGGCGCTGGCTTTGCCGGAGCAGTCGACATAGTCGGTGAGCTGCCCGCTGTCGTTGTACTTCAGCTTTTTTTCATTGCCATTGGCATCGGTAATGGCAGTGGGCAGGCCCATCTGGTTGTACTTGTATTCGGTCTTGTTGCCGAGGGGATCGACGGCCTCGGTGAGGTTGCCGCGCAAGTCGTAGTCACGGCTCCATTGACCCCCTTCAGCGTCGCTGATCTTGATCAGTTGGTCCTGGGCATCCCAGGCGTAATGCACGGTGTTGCCATCGGGACGGATGTGTTCAAGCAGGTTGACCCCTCGCTCGTCATAGGCATAGCGATCCTCGCTACCGTCGGTGTGAACGTGACGTACGACGTTCTTGGCATCGTCGCGGAAGAACCATTCCGAGAGGCCATCGGGGTGTAGAACACGATAGGGGTAGCCGAGGCTGTCGTAGTAGTGCCAGGTTTCGTGGCCATTGGCGTCTGTGACGTAGGTCAGACGGATATTGCGGTCCCACTCCAGGCGCGTTTCGAAACTGCCATCGTCGGCCCATTCATGGACGGCGCGAGCATCGGGGCCTTCGCCTTGCCAGCGCAAGTTCATCCCGCGGCCGCTACGGTCCGTGTAGCGGGTAATGAGGTGGTGCTGGTACTGGTAGGTCCAGGTCGCGGCGTTCTCGTCCTGGGCGAGAATCAGGTCCCCGGCGACATCGTATTGATAAAGACTCAGGCGACGCTGGGATTCTTTTTCACCCATCAGCCACAAGCCAGTAATGCGCCCGTCTTCATCCACCAGTGTGCCGAGGTGGGTATGAACCTGACCGGGTTCGTCCTGATAGGTCATCAAGTCGGACAGCACAGCCTTTTTACCCATGCGGTGTTCATAGCCCAGCAGCATGCCGGCACCGCCACGCAGTTCGATTTGCACGAGCAAAAAACGCTCGCCATCGCGGCGATAGGTTTCCCGCCGGTCGAAGCCGCGACATAGGGCAATTTGCACATCGCTGACGCGAATCAGCGTGAGGTTTTCCACTCGATCATCGTGGGCCTCACCCACCTTGGGCAGTGGGTAGTCGAAACTGCGCCCATCGGCCGCGTGGTAGCGCAAACCATCACCAATCAGGTCCAGGCGTGTGGTGAAGGGGGTGATCCAGCGTGCGCCCAGTTCATCGTCGTCGTAGGCGCTCAGGCTGGAGCGGTATGTCCGGGTCCAGTCGATGGGGAAGGGGCCGGGCAAGGTGAAATCGGTATGGGAAATGATCTCGCTGCCCATGGCAAAACTGATGCTGCCGCAGGTGCCGGTGCAGGTGCCGGCCTTTTGAGGGGATGGGTCCTGGGTGGCCGGCCCTTGCCGGGATTGGCTTTCCAGCTGGTTGCCACTGCGCTGATCCCGAGCCTCGTTGGTTCCCTTGGGCTTGATGTTGGTGCTGTGTCCATGGGCGCCCCGGCTACGCCAGGCGGTCACGGATGCGGAGAGAATCTTCAGTAGATTGCCGATGCTATTGACTGTCTCGGGGTCACCCAGGCTGGCCACCTGCTCGCGCAATTCAGGAGCGAACTCCCGCAGTGCCCTGGTTTTGCTCAGTGCCAGTTGTCGTTGTTTTTCGTCGAGCAGGTTTTTCGCAGCGGTGTTTGCTGCAGCTTTGCCGACGGCCTTGTAAGCGCTCCAGACTGCGCCGAAGAAGTTGCTGATGCAGGCCTTGGGGTCATGCACCAACTGGTCGCCGGCATCACGCATTTGCTGCGCGGCAGCCTCGGCATCTCCTTTGGCATCAAGTTTTCCCTGAATCAGAGCGTCGAGTCCGCTGGCAATTTCGACAACGGTATTTTGCCCGAGCTCACCGGCATCACTGAGGATGCCGCTGATCTTGCCCTCGGCTTGCTGCACGAAGTCGTCGATTTCACCGACGATGGTCGCGTTGAGGTGAGCCAGGATCACGCTAATCAATGCATCGCCCACCAGGCTCTTGCCGGTGGCCTTGAGTTCCTGACGCACCAGAAACAGGCTGGGACGCAGGCTCATGCGAGCCGCCGCCATGGTCGGTGGTGCAGGGAGCACGCCGATCAGGTTGATCCCCAGGCTGACCCAGTCGAGCATCTCGCGCTTGCTGGCCCGGCTGAGGGTGACGATGTCACCCAATGCATCGACCAGCGCAATGATGTTGCCCACCACAGGCAGCGCACCGGCAACGCTGCGGATGCGCTCCAGGGTGACAGTGTCATTGCTCATGGCGCGTAGCCAGGCGTCGAATTGGGCGGCGCCTTGGCCCACATCGGCGGCGTCAATGGTGTTCAATGGCGCGACGGCAATCTGGGGTTCGCGAGGGGCTTGTTCTTGATCGGTGCTGTCCATGCTGCTTACTCAAGGGATGAAAAGGGCTTGGCCGCATCCATCTGGCGATGGCGGCCTTGCTGAGTTTCAAAAAGGAGAGGGGGCAGGATTATGGCGGTGCTGTCTGACGCTGTTGCACACCTTTGCTCCAGAGCAAAGTGCCGACCTTGGCCGCTTCGCAGAGGATCAGAAGGCTGATGCCGAACACCGGATTGCTCGTAGCCGCTAGCGGCACAATCCAGGGGATGAAGGGCAATGACGGCATGACGAAAATCAGTCGAAATGGCACTTGGACATAGGCCAGTGCACGAGCAAAACGACTGCCACTGAGAAACAGCCAGGCCGAGACGATTATCGAAACCATCGTCAGAAGTCCAAGGCTGAACAGTGGCAGGGCCAGCGGGCCGGGATCGCTCAACTGAACTTGTTGAAATGCCAGAACATCGTCGTAGATCGGGATTCGGCCCTTGGCTAGGTTGGCCCAGACATGGTGAGCTACGTAAAGCAGGTCCATGCATCCCCAGAAGACGAAAGTTGCTGTTCGCTTGCTCACGGTTTCTCCTTGGGCTCGAACACTTGGTCGGCGGTCACCGGTTGCCAGTGCCACGAGCGGCCTTCGACGCGCAATGGATCGTCACCTTCAAGGTAACGTTGCTTGATCTTCCGGGTTTCGCCATAGGTATGAGTGGCCGAATTGTCGGTGGCCCACTTGTTTGCATCCCCAGGAAGTGGTTGCCACTCCTGGATTTTGTCCCGTGTGGTGTTCATGTAGTCCTTGCCATCGGAGCCGAATAAACGACCTTCATCACCCATTGAGGTGAGTCGGTTGATCAGCATGACGCCGAGGTTCTGGGTGCCATGATCGTCATTGTCGATGGTGACCCATTGTCCCGGCCCTTCTTTGGGGGCTGCTTGCAGGGCCTGTGCTATCAGTGTCTTGGTCTGTTCCGAAGCCGCGTTCGGCGGTGTGTGTGGCCAGTCCTGGGTGCCGATGAAGCTCCCTTCGGACCATGTGTCTGCGGGGTCCACGCCGAATGTGACGCGTGCAGGCCCTGGCGCGGCGCCCGCTACCAGCGCGTGCCCACTGGCGTTCAGGTTACCTTTGAAAATTTTTCCCAATGCATCTTCGACCTGAAAGCTACCGCCCTGAACCGCTCTTCTGTTGGCCGTGTAGTTGTTGAACAGCTCAAGCTCGCCCTTGCCGGGTTTGGGTGGTGCAGGGAAACGCGCAGCCCGACTTTTAGGGCCGCTATAGCTGAAGTCGGCGGCATGGGCTTTGTACTGGCCAGTGGTCTGGTGGGTGATGCCTCCTGCGTTGTAAACGGTGGCACTGCCGCCGCCGTTGATGACCAGCTCGGTCTTGGCGGTGATGGTGATGCGGTCGGCGGTTTGAGTGATATCGAGCTTGGCCAGCAGGTTGATGCTGTCCTTGAGTGCGCGAATGTCGATGTTTCCTGCCGCGGCTACCAGTCGCCAGCCCATGTTCTGCACAAACAACCGCATGCCCCGACTGGCGCTGGCCAGCAGCCGGTTGCCGATGGACAGGCTGGTGTGTTCGGTGCTGCTCAGTGCCAGGTGCTTGCCACTGGCAATGTGCGTGGAGCCTGGGGTGGATGAAGCGATTCCCGCCGGGCTGGCGAGCACCAGGTGAGGGTCCTCGAACTCAGGGTAGTCGTTGGCTTCAGCTCGTCCTGGAGCATCCCTGAGGATGCCTTTGTTTTGCGCTTTGAGGGCTTTGGCGACGGTGTCCTGATCCCCTGATTCCTGGGCTTGTACCTCGCGGGCCATGATGCCGAAACCGTCCTGCTGGTTCTCTGCCACGTCCAGACGCAGGGCGGTTTCCTTGAGGTCCTTGTGGTGCTGCGAAGCATGATGCCGAGGCTCGGTGGTCAGCAGCAGGCCGGCTGCGGCACGTACCGCGCCGTGTCTGTCGGTGCGCAGCTCAAAGCCTTCGCCCCGGGGTTTGCCGCCACTGGGGCGCGGATGGGTCAGGTAGCCCAGGTTCAAGGCGCTGGCCGCGTGATCGCTCATCAGCGCCGCGCTGATCTCGCCGGTGGTGTCGTCGATCCGCAGTTCGTTGGCCCGAGCCCCTTTGTGCTCATGGCTCTTGATGGTGGTCAGGGTTTTGAAGTGGGGCAGTTTGTAGGGCGTGGGGTGAGTCGCCGGGTAGGCGCGTCCGGTAATGATAGGTTGGTCCGGGTCGCCATTGAGGTGGCTGACGATGACCTCATGGCCAATCCGGGGGATCGCCATATGCCCCCAGTTTTGTCCCGCCCAGTTCTGGGATACGCGAACCCAGCAGGAACTGTGGTCGTCGTGCTTGCCTTCGCGGTCCCACGGATATTGAATTTTGACCCTGCTGAATTCATCACAGAAAATTTCCTCTCCGGCCGGGCCTACCACGGTGGCAATCAGCGGGCCATCGATTCTGGGCTTGGGAGGGGAGGCGGGCCGCCACTCGATATGGTCAGGGATGAGTTCCGCTACATAGCTGTAGTGAGTGCTCTGCTGGGCGTCGGCGCTTTCTTCCTGCTGGCTGGTGTACTGCTTGCCGCTATGGACCATGCTCACGGTGCGCCAGCCACGGTTCATGTCTGCGCGTGGGTGTCCGCTCAGGTCAAAGGCCAGGCCCGGCAGCAAACGAGGGTCGTCGCCTTCGACCCTTGCGGTTCTGGCATCACGACGCAGAGCCAAAAGCCGGGTGTTGGTAAACGGCTTGCCGCTTTGGTCGGTTTTGTAACGCCCGGGATAGTCGTAGCGTTCATATTCGTCCTGGTGCTCCAGCTCGCTGGCTTCACGCTCTTGGTGCTGCTCGTAGCGGGGCTGCTTGAAGGTGTAATCACGCTGCACCTGGCGCGAGGTGCGGACTTTTTCCTGGTATTCGAAGCGCCGTAGCGCGGGTTCCTGCTGGGCACCTCCTGGCTGGTGGTTGTACAACACAGCACCGCCGGTGATGGCTCCATGTACGTAAAGGCGATCGCCATGGATCAGCCGGTGGCCTTGGGGCGAGTGACTGAAGGCATAGAAAAAACCCTCTTCTGCGGCCAACCGATCAAGAAACGTCAGGTCGGTTTCATCAGCCTGGACACAGTACTCGCGGGGCACGTGGTGCGATTGGGTGATGACTTTGTCGTAGTCGGTAATGCCGTGGGTCTTGAGTATGAACTGTATGATTTCCGGCACTGACTTCTGCTGGAAAACCCGCCAATCCGAGCACAGGGCCGTTCGTGCCAACTGGGGTTCGACGGCTGCACGGTAGCGGGTGCGTCGAAAGCCCGTGGTGCCCTGGCTGAATTCGCTCACCAGTCCGTGAACGTAGCGCACCGGTTGTGTCCCCTGCCAGATGGTCAGCAGCGCTGTCTGATCCAGAACCTTGGCAAAGTCGATGGCCGGATTGCTGCTGGCCAGCTCAAGGTCCAGGCGATACAGGTCGCAAAGCCCTTCTTCCAACCTGAACTCGACGACATCAAGCTCCATGCCGTTGATGTCGAAGGTAAAGCGCAGATCGATTTGATGTGACACGAGATTCCTCCCTGGCTAGAGCGTCGGCTGTTTGCCGGTGCGCATTGGCCATTCGTAAGCTTCCTTGCTACGGCTATTGATGACTTTCAATAGGTGAAAGGAGTGTTTGCTGGCGTACATGGCGAAGAAGTGGCTGAGCACCGTGGCGAACAGAAAAAGGTCGCCGTCCCCGGCAAAGCCTGTCGGGTCCATGTGCAACACAGTCTTGTAGCCCCGCACAGGGTTTCCGCGAATCAACCGGTCGATGGTCTGGGTGTTGACGGGGCCAATGCTGTGCAGCCGCCCTTTGAGCTGACGGGCGTGTTCAATGTTGTGCCCAGAGCAAAGGTCGTAGGCTTCGAGGACTTCGCGCATCGGAGCACTGTCGGCCAGTGACTGCTGATTGAGGGCGAAATTGGAGATCAGTTGCCACTGCTGCTGACCATCGAGCACTGGCCTGTAGGTGGGGGTGGGCGCAGTGATGTTGCTGAAGTTTGCGATCACCGGCGTTTCGCTGGTGGGCAAACAGATGTCGCCAATACCCAGTGCCGCTGGCAGGTTGTTGTTGGTGCAAGTCAGTGTCAGCGAGGCAATTTCAGTCTCGGCGTGGTAAGGACGACCGTCGCCATGAACGAAAGCCACGTAGTGCAGTGCCTGCTGGGAGACCAGATCGGACTCGATACGTTCCTGGTAGTAAAGATCGACCTTGTCACGCTTTTCATCGCGGGAAATATCGTGAAAAGCCTGGAACAGGTAGACCGGCATATCGTCCTCGGCGTCGTGTTCGCGCTGCATCCCCTGGGCTTGATCGATACTGAAAATTTCGCATGCATCCTCCGGCAGATCCGCTGGTTGGACGAGTTGCTCCCGATCCAATTCGCCTAATGCCAGGGGGATAGCATCGTGCTGGAATAAATTGATGGCGGGTACGCAGTACAGGGCCAGGTCATCAATGTTCAGATTCAGATCAGTCGGCATCGGTCGATTGAAACGAAACTCAAAGCGAACTTGCTCGGTCTGTTCGGCAGGCCATAGGTTTTTCAGGTTGATCAACCGAAAACAGAGGAAGCGTTCGGGAAAGGTGAAGTAGTCCTGGAGGATGCGATAGCCGTCGAGGCTTGCGTCTGGTGCGGGCAACAGGGCGTCGTCAGGAGCAAAGCCGGGAAACTCGACATGCTGTGCTGTGACGCTGGTGGCCCTGCCGTTGAATTCCACGCGAATCTCGCTCAGATACCTGGCCAGCCACAAATACACCTGCAGTGCCGTGGCCTTGTCCCCCGTAAACTGGAACTCCAGTTGATCGCAGTTGAAATCGCCCAGGCTCAGCTTGCCGTTTGGTACCAGGTCAATATGCAAGAGTGAGTGATCGTGTGAGTGAGTCTCCCTGACCTGATCAATGCGCAGTGGATACAGAATCAAGTCCTTGCAGGTACGAAATTCGCACTGAACGTCACGGATCGGTCGGGACATCAGGCGTGTCCCTTTGGGAATGATGTGTCGTTGGTCGAGCGCCCCCTCGACCGGGTTAAAGCGCACCAGGGTTGTGCTGGGGAAAGGGCGCAGATAGTGAGGCCATATCCGCTGTAGCAGCGGGTGGGTCAGCTCCGGGAGAGGGGCATCAAGGGTCAGGTGCAGGCGTGCAGCGAGAAAGGAGAAACCTTCAATCAGGCGCTCGACATCTGTGTCGACGCCCCTGGTGCTGAGGAAGGGAGCAAGCGCTGGATTCCTGGCGACCAACGTCCGGCCGAATCGACGCAGGCTGTCCATTTCCTTGAGGAATGAATCCTTTAGCGGCACTGACTGCCCCTCCCTGGGACCTATACCTGGATACGTCTATCGATCTGAATGAGTTGTGGACCCAGAATCAAAAAGCTGCGTAATCGAAGACAGGCTGTACTTAACCCACGGTTGGTCGATATAGGAGAAATCCGAAACTTACTTAGGTGGGTTCTGGTTTGATTTCTATGCGGGAGGGTGAAACTGCACTCGTCTAAAAGTCACCATGTAAGGCCTCTGGCCCTGTGATAGGGAACAGGTTTCACCTCCTACAAAAAAGCGCACTTATTCAGGTCTCCACTGGCAACGCGTTCCGTGAAATTTCATGGATTTGGATAGTGAGCAGCGGCTGTTCGCTGTAGCAAGGAGGCTTGTTGTGGCAAGGGAGCTTGCTCCCGCTGGACGGCATAGCCGCCCTGACGTCCGCCGCGCTGTCCCCATTGCACGCTACAGCGCACCGCTCTCATCCCCTCAAGGCGCCAGCGCCTCCTTCAATGGCAGCCGCGCCATATGGCTGGCACTCAAGGAGCCCAGGTACAAGTCGTCTCCATATTCGCGCACCGTGGTGATCGGCGAGTAGTTGCCGCTGCTGCCATCCTGCAGGTTGGCAATCACCCGGCCCTGGGTATCCAGTCCCAGGACAAAGCCGCGCTTTTCCACCGGCTTGGGTAGCACGGTCATGGCCCGTACCAGCATCTTGCGCACCAGGGGATAGGCCGCGGTGCCATCGAGCAGGGCATTGCGCGGCGCATACAGGGCCACCCAGAAGCGCTCCCGGCCATTGAAACTGAGGTTGTCCGGCAGCCCCGGCAGGTTGTCGATGAACAGGTCATGGCTGCCGGCCTTGTCGCCCTTGAGCCAGTAACGACTGATGCGGTAGGCCCCGGTTTCATTGACCAGGACAAACGCCTCGTCCGGTCCCAGGGCAATGCCGTTGGCAAATTCCAGGCCTTCCAGCAGCACCTCGGTGGTGCCGCTCTGGAAGTCGTAGCGCAACAGGCGGCCGTCGCCGCCATGCTCGATCACCGCCTCGCCGTCGTGGCCATAACCCCAGCGGCTGCTGGCGTCGCTGAAATAGGCATAGCGCCCGGCGGCGTCCACCGCCACGTCGTCGGTGAAACCGAATTTCAGGCCATTGGCTTCGGTGCTCAGGGTCTGCAACTGGCCTTGCGGGTCCAGGGCCAGCAGGCCCTTGATGGCATCAGCGATGATCAGGCGTCCATCCGGATGCCGGGCCAGGCCCAGCGGCCGGCCGCCGGTGTTGGCCAGCACCTTGAGGGCGCTGCCGTCGAGGCTGGTTTGGATCACCCGACCGTCATGCAGGCCGGTGATCAGTTGGTCCTTCTCCAGAAGCAGGGCCTCGGGCCCGTCGATGTCCCGGGCGCCCACGGGCTGCACCGCCTTGAGCTTGTGGTTCTCGGCATAGGTGCCCTGGCTCAGTGAGGGGGCGGGGGCCGGGGTCCAGGCCACCGGCTGGACCCGGGTCGGTGCCAGTAGCAGGAACGCCAGGATCGCGACCACCAGCAGCAGGAGGAGGCGGCCGGGGGAAAAACGTCGGGGGGCAATCTGATTCATGCAAGGACTCCTGTCAGGGTCGGCTTCAGGATGGGCTGCTGGCCGGGGTGGTTGTCAGCGGGATGGCCTGTTGGGCCGTCTCGCACAATGCCAGCAATGACGCGGCGGATTCTCGCTCTATCCGTCGTTTGAATAACAGCTGATTGCCCAGGCGCATCAGCAGGTTGTCGAAGCGGTATTCCAGGGTCCGCACAAAGCGCGTGCGTTCGCCCGTCAGCGCTTGGCACTCATAGGTCACTTGCAGCTCCAGGCCATGATCGCCCCGGGCGGTGGCACGCCAGCGGTGCCCCGGCAGGTACTCCCGGACCTGCCAGCTCAGGTGGCCGCTGCGTCCGCCGGCATGGATGTCTTCCTCGAAACCCTGCCCGGCGAACAGGGGGCCATCGTCACCCAACACTTTGAGAGAGGATGGATGCCATTGTGGCCAGCAGCGTGGGCTGGCGGCGTAGGCCAGGGTGGCGACAGCACTGCGGGGGATCTCGATCTGATGCTGCATGCGGGTCATGGGCGTGGACTCGTCTGGAAAGGGAGCGGGTGCCGGTACTTCTTCCGGTTGCCAGTGCAAGGTGCCGAACAGCCAGTCCATCAGCGGCAGGACGATGTTGAAGTTGCGCTCTTGCATCAGTTCTCGGCGGTGATGCAGTTCGTGCAGGCGGCGCATCTGCCGCACCCAGGGCAGGCGCGCCAGGGGATGGCTGGCGGGCAAGTGCTCACAAGCATGGAAAACTTCATAGGCCAGGTAGCCGACCAAGGTGCAAGTGGCGAACAGCGCCGCGATGTTGCCGTTCCACAGGCGCAGCAGCGCCCACAGCGGCAGGGCGAACAGCAGGCTGTGAACCACGATCAGCCAGGCCGGAAACAGGATCACCCGCCAGTCTTTGCGGCCTTCATAGGTCATCAGTCCCGGGGTGAAGAAACTGTGGTGGTCGCCGGTATGCCGGGCATAGAACAGCCGTGCGAAAGGCTGCTTGTGATGCCCCAGCCAGCGATGCACCACGTAGATGCACAGGTTGAAGAACAGCAGCGACACCGGCACCGCCAGCCATTCCAGGGGCTGCACCCGCTCCAGGGTGCTGCACAGCACCGCAATGCACAGCGCGCCGTAGGCGAGGACGAAGCCGCCATGCAGCCAGGGGTTGTAGCGCGGACTGACCGCGGCTCGATACTGCTCGCGAAAGTGTTGGGTGGTGGTTCGCACAGCGCTGTTTCCCGTTGTTGTTCTTGTGGGCAGCAGCGTAGCCGTCGACCCTTTATCCAGCCAATGGACAGTGGGATTGAGCGGTATTCATCAAGCCGAACCGGCGGTGAAAAGCGGCGCGGGAAAGGGGGGCGAGGCGGTAGCGGGGTGAATGAAAGATTGACGCCAGAATAGTGGCTATTTAGTATTTTGCCATCAAATTGATATCACTTTTGCTGATGTTCTGTTTCTTTTGACCCGCTTTTCTCTGCTGCGGATCGATGGATTACCAGTTCGATCTTGCCTCGCGAAATCAATTATCGCTCGCCGTGGGCCTTCGGGATGAAGGCCTTTGGGGTTTTTTGCTCCTGCATTGTTGAGAGACTGACATGGACGTTCGCCAACTCGCCTTTATGGCCCGCCAGCCTTCGGCTGCCCTGCAATCGCGTGACTCTTTCTGCGGCTTTTCCAAGCGCAGCCTGGCATTCATTCTCGCCAACATGATGTTCTGGCAGCCGCTGGTGGTGATGGCCGACGGCATCGTGGTCAACGGCAGCGGCACCACACTGGGTCAGGCCGGCAATGGCGTGCCCATCGTCAACATTGCCGCGCCCAATGGCAGCGGTCTGTCCCATAACACGTTCAGCGATTACAACGTCGGCCAGCAGGGCGTGATCCTCAACAACGCCACCAACCGTACCCAGGCCACCCAACTGGGGGGGATCATCCTCGGCAACGCCAATTTGGGGGGCCGCGCGGCCAATGTGATCCTCAATGAGGTCAATGGCGGCAGCCCCAGCCAGCTCAAGGGCTACACCGAAGTGGCCGGGCAATCGGCCCATGTCATCGTTGCCAACCCCTACGGCGTCAGCTGCAACGGCTGCGGCTTCATCAACACCCCGAAAGCCACCCTGACCACCGGCAAGCCGGTGATCGAGAACGGCCAGCTCCAGCGTTACCAGGTGGACCAGGGCAGCGTCGCCATTGAAGGCGCGGGGCTCAACGCGAGCAATATCGACCAGTTCGAAATCATCACCCGCAGCGCGAAAATCAACGCCGAGATCCAGGCCCAGCACCTGGCGGTGATCGCCGGGGCCAACGACGTTGACGCCAAGACCTTGAACGCCACGGCCCGTACCGCCAACCCGGCGGGTGCACCGCAACTGGCCATCGACTCATCCGCCCTGGGCGGCATGTACGCCGGGGCCATCAAGCTGGTGGGCACCGAGGCCGGGGTCGGGGTCAAGCTCGACGGCAAATTGATCGCCAGCGGCGGCGATATTCAGCTGGATGCCGACGGCCAGTTGCGCATGGCTGACGCCACCGCCGAAAAGGGCGCGGTGGCGATCAAGGCCGGCAGCCTCGATGCCCAGGGCGCGGTCTACGCCGGCAGCGAGCTCAAGGTGCAGACCCGGGGCGACCTGAGCAGCCAGAAAACCCTCGCCGCCCGGGACCGCATCAGCCTCGACAGCGGTGGCCAGTTGACCAACCAGGGCATCATCGAGGCCGGGGTCAATGCCGACAACAGCCGCAACCCCGACGCGGACATCACCCTTACTGCCCAGAATCTGGACAACCGCGGCAAGAGCATCGTCGCCAGCCGCGATCTGACGATCACTACCGCCCAGACCCTGGACAATCGGGGCGGGACCTTGAGCGGGCAACGTCAGGTGACGCTCGGTGCCGGCACCCTGGACAACCAGAATCAGGGCCGGGTGCTCAGTAGCGATGCGTTGGTGCTGCAAGCCGGGCAACTGCTGAATCACAACGCCTTGATCACCAGTGATGGCGAGCTCAAGGCCCATGTCGGCCACCTGGGCAATGACCAGGGTGAGCTGAGCAGCCTGACCCAACTCACCCTGCAAGTGACCTCGCTGGACAACGTCGCCGGGCTGGTGATGGCGGGCGACACCCTGGACATCAGCGCCAGCGGGAAGATCAGCAACCAGGGCGGGGCCCTGGGGGCGGAGCACCAGCTAAAGGTGCGTGCGGGGGCCCTGGACAACAGCAAGGCCGGCAATCTGCGCAGCGAGGGGCGCCTCAGTGCCGAGGTCGCCGGGCGTCTCGACAATCAGGACAAGGGACTGATCCAGGCCACCGGAGTCGTTGAGGTACAGGCCGGGCATCTGGATAACCGCAAGGGCAGGATTTCCACCGGCGACACCTTGCAGGTCAGTGGCGAGACGGCGGACAACCGCGGCGGGGTGATGCGGGCGGACCAGGCCCTGAACCTGCTGAGCCGCGAGCTGGACAACCGGGACAAGGGCCGCCTGGAAAGCCAGGCCGCGGTGACGGTAGAAGGTCGCCGGCTGGACAACAGCGGCGGCCTGCTCAGTGCCACCTCCGGCCTGGAGCTCAAGACCCGGGAAGTGCTTAACAACGGCGGCCGGATAGCCAGCAAGAGCGACCTGCAGGCCCAGGTCGACAGCCTGCGCCAGCAGGGCGGCGAACTGGTGGCCGAAGGTGACCTGCACCTTACAGGCCAGCACCTGGACAACCGCGACAAAGGCCTGGTGGCGTCCCTCAAGTCCCTGACCCTGGACGTCGCTGAGGTGGACAACCGTGGCGGTGCGCTGTCGGGCCGGGGCGAGCTGCAGATCAACGGCCAGGGGCTGAACAACAGCGACGGCGGCAAGGTCCTGGCCGATGATCGCCTGTTGCTCAAGGTGGCCCGGGTGATCAACCAGAACCAGGGGCTACTGTTCAGCAAGCAGGGTCTGAATCTCAGCGGCAGTAGCCTGGACAACAGCGGCGGCCAGCTGGTGAGTCAGCAGCCCTTGCTGCTGACCCTGAGCGCAGCCCTGGACAACCAGCGAGGCCTGATCAGCGGCGAAGACCTGCTAACCCTCAAGGTGGGCAGCCTGGACAACCGGGGCGGCCGCCTGACCGGCGCCCAGGCCCTGAGCATCGACAGCAGCGGGGCGCTGCTCAACCAGGCTGGCGCCATCGTCGCCGAGCAAGGCCTGGCCCTGGACAGCGCCAGCCTGAACAACAGCGCCAAGGGTGTGATCAGCGCCAAGGCCGACGCGCGCCTGAGCACCGGGGACTTCGACAACAGCCAGGGCGGCAGCTTCACCAGCGCCGGGCAGTTGCGCCTGACCACCGCACAACTGACGAACCACCAGGGTCGGATCGGCAGCGATCAGGTACTGAGCGCCAGTGTCAGCGGTCTGGATCAGCAGGGCGGCGAGCTGTTCAGCAATGCTGACCTGACCCTGGACCTCAATCACGGACAGTTGAACAACCAGGGCGGCAATCTTCACACCCCCGGGCAACTGCTGTTGCGCAACCTCGATCAGGTGGACAACCGCGGTGGCGAGATCTCCGGGGCCAAGGCCTTCAACCTGAACGCGCGGCAACTGGACAACAGTGGCGGCAAGGTCCTGAGCAACCAGGCGCTGACCCTGCGCATTGAACAGGCCCTGGTCAACGTCAAGGGCCTGATGGCGGCAGCGGCGCTGGACAGCCGCAGCACCCGCCTGGACAACCGTGAGGGTGAGCTGCACAGCCGTGGCGACCTGCAGTTGCAGGTCACCGAGGCGGCCGACAACCAGGGCGGAGTGATCCTGGCCGACACCCAACTGACTCTCAAGGCCGGCACCCTGGATAACCGCCAGGACGGCCTGCTGGGGGCGACCCGGCAGCTTGACCTGAACATCGGGCAACTGGACAACCGTGGCGGTGAGCTGTCCAGCCAGCAGATCGGCCTGGTCGGCGAGCGCCTGGACAACAGTGCTGCCGGGCGGGTACTGGCCAGCGGCGACCTGACGCTGACCGTGGCCCAGGTCATCAACCAGAGCCTGGGGCTGATTAGCGCGGACCAGGGCCTGAGCCTCAACGGCACGAGCCTGGACAACCAGGGCGGGGATCTGGTGGGGCTGCAGCGCCTGGACCTGGCGCTTGCCGGCGACCTCGACAACCATCAAGGCCGCATCAGCAGCGAAGGCGGCCTGGACATCCAGGTGCGCAACCTCGGCAATCGCCAGGGCAGTCTGTCCAGCGCGGGCGCCCTGCAGATCAGCGCCCGGGAGGCCCTGGACAACCGCGGCGGCAAGCTGCTGAGCGACGCTGCGCTGACCCTGTCCAGCGCGCGCCTGGACAACCAGCAGCAGGGCGTTATCAGCAGCAAGGCCAAGCTGGCACTGGAGACGGGCGAACTGGACAACAGCCAGGGCGGCAATCTCAACAGCGGTGATGCACTGAACCTGACCGCGACCCAGGTCAACAACGACCAGGGCAGCATCGGCAGCGCCAAGGCCTTGCAGGCCTCGGTCAGTGGCCTGCAGCAGCAAGGCGGCAAGCTGTTCAGCAAGACCGCCCTGAGCCTGGACCTCAATCACGGCACGCTGAACAACCAGGGCGGCTTCATCAACGCCCCCGGTCCACTGGTGCTGAGCAACCTGGGCACGGTGAACAACCGCCAGGGTGAAATCTCCAGCGAGCAGGCCTTCGAGCTGGCGGCGCAAAGCCTGGACAACAGCGCCGGGCAACTGCTCAGCCATCAGGTGCTGACCCTGCGTATCGACGGCGCACTGACCGCGCTCAAGGGCAAGATTGCCGCTGCCGCCCTGCAGATCGATGCTGGCAGCCTGGACAACAGCGGCTCGCTACTCAGCGACCACGACCTGGGCCTGAGGGTCGCCGGTCCGCTGCACAACCAAGGGCTGATCCAGTCCGCCGGGCACTTGCAACTCAGCGCCAAGGGCCTGGGCAATCAGGGCGGCAAGCTGTTGGGTGGCACGGGATTGAGCATCGACCTCGGACCACAGACCTCGGACCTGGACAACCGCCAGGGCCTGATCAACACCCAGGGCGTGCTGAGCATCGCCCACCTGCGGGACCTGCAGAACCGCGAAGGTGAAATCTCCAGCGCCCAGGGCTTCAACCTGGCCGGGCGCAACCTGGACAACAGCGCCGGCACGCTGATCAGCCAGCAGCAGCTAGGGGTCGAGGCTGCGCAGCTGACCAACCAGCAGGGGCTGGTCTCCGGCTGGCAGGGGCTCAACCTCAGCGGTGGCAGCCTGGACAACCGCCAGCAGGGCACCCTGTCGAGCCTGCTGGGGGAGCTGAATATCGACCTCAGTGGCGCCTTGCTCAACAGTGCGCAAGGCGGGCTGGCCAGCCAGGGTCGGCTGACCCTCAAGGCCGCCAGCCTGGACAACAGCGACAAGGGCATCGTCACCAGCAAGGGCGAGCAGCAACTGATCCTCGGCAGTGGCGGTTTGAACAACGCCCGGGGTGGGCTGATTGAAAGCAGCGCCAGCCTCGACATCGCCGCCGGCGACCTGGACAACCAGGGCGGCCGCCTCAGCGCCGCGGGTGCCCTGAGCTTCACCGGCAACAGCCTGAACAACCAGGGTGGCAACCTGCGCAGCGAAGGCGCGGTGACCCTCGACCTGCTGGGCGCCCTGGTCAATGCCCAGGGCCAGCTGGCTGCCAGTGGTCCGCTGCTGCTCAAGCGTTCGAGCCGGATCGACAACCAGGGCGGGCAACTGATCAGCCAGAACCTGATGACCCTGTTCAGCGCCAGCCTGGACAACAGCAATCGCGGCACCCTGGCCGCCAACGGTGCGCTGCAAGTCACCACCACTGGCCAATTGAGCAACCAGGGTGATGGCCTGATCTATAGCCGCGATGCCGGTTTGAGTCTCAATGCCGGCAGCCTGAACAATGCCCAGGGAGCGATCCAGAGCGCCAAGGCCCAGACCCTGGCCATGACCGGGGCCATCGACAACCAGGGCGGCAAGCTGATCGCCGAAGACGGCGACCTGCGTATCCAGGGCGCCAACCTGGACAGCCGCGGCGGGGTGCTGTCGAGCCTCAAGGGGCTGCTTGAGGCACGTGTCAGGGGGCAACTGAATAACCATGGCGGCCAGGTCGAGGCTCGGAGCCTGGACCTGCAGGCCCTGGCCGGGATCGATAACGGTGGCGGGCGCATGGCGGCCAAGGGCGGCGACCTGCTGCTCGATACCGGTGGCGCGGGGGTGGATAACAGCAACGGCGGGCTGTACGCCAGCGGGCGAGTCAAGGCCAGCGGCCACTCGTTGAACAACGGTGTGGGGCAGATCAACGGCCAGCACATCGACCTGGACTTCAAGGGGCCAGTGAACAACCGTGGCGGCCTGATTGAAAGCCGCGAGAGCCTGGCCCTGCGGGGCGCCAGCCTCGACAACCAGGGCGGCAAGCTGCGGGCCCTGGCGACCGGGGGCAAGACCGAACTGCAGATCGGTGGCCAGTTCGACAACCGCAACGGCCTGCTGGAAACCGCCAACACCGACCTGACCCTGGCGGCGTCGGGTTTCCTCAATCAGGGCGGCAGCCTGCTGCACCTGGGAGAAGGCAACTTCGATATCGCCACCGGCAATGTGATCAATGCCGGCGGCAGCCTGATCACCCGTGGCGGCCTGACCCTCACTGCCGACAGCTGGACCAACAGCAGCGTGATCCAGGCCGGACGCCTGAACCTCAACGTCAACCAATTCGCCCAGACCGCCAGCGGCCAACTGCTGGCCAGCCAGCACTTGCAGGCCCGGGGCGGCAACTGGAGCAACGACGGGTTGCTGGCCAGCGATGGCAGCCTGGACCTGCAGATCGGCGGCACCTATTCCGGCAATGGCCGGGTGTCCAGCCTGGGCGACATGACCTTCGCTGCTGCCCAGGTGAACCTGGGCAGTGCCGGCAGCATCGCCGGCGGCGCTGATACCCGGGTCAACATCGGCGGGCAACTGGTTAATGCCGGGCGCCTGACTTCCAACGCCACACTCACGGTGAATGCCGGCGGCGTGCTCAACACCGGCACCCTGGGCGGCGCCCAGGGCCTGAGCCTGACCACCCCGACCCTGGTCAACGACCATGGATTTGTCTTCAGCGGCCAGAACGCCAGCCTCAACGTCAACACCCTGACCAACAGCTATGGCGAGTTCTACAGCCTGGGCGGCCTGACCGTGGCCGGCATGGCGGCCGGCACCTCGGCCCAAAGCCTGAAGAACATCTCCGGCAACATCCAGAGCGGTGGCGATATCAATATTGCTGCCCTGGATCTGGTCAACGATCGTGAAAAATACGAGGCCAGCCAGCAGATCACCGATGGCCGCATGACCATCCGCTGCGCCCAGCACTGTGGCGGCGGCGCCAGTTGGGTCCGGGGGCCGGTGTTTATCTACCGGACGGTGGAAGGCGTGGTGACAAGCGACTCGCCGCAGTCGACCCTGAATGCGGGGGGTAACCTGACGGTCAACAGCAGCAGTTTCCTCAACCGCTACAGCACCGTCTCGGCAGGCAATGACCTGACCATCACCAGCGGCTCTATCACCAACCAGGCCTCCTTGGTGGCATCCGGTTCTTCCGGCTATGAAGTCGGTGCTGGGGTCAAGATCAAGCGCGGGCTGTTCTTCCAGCTGGCCCGTGACGTGCAGGCCTATGATCGGGCGCATCCCCAGGGCAGTGCCTTCAACCAGCAGGATTTCGCGGCCCTGGTGGCCAAGTTCAACCCGGGGATCTTCTATGGCATCGACCGGCCGGTAGAGACCTCGACCCTGAGTTCATCCTCCGCGCCGGCCATCATCCAGGCCGGCGGCAAGGCCCGGCTCACGGCGGCCAACGACATCAGCAACATCAGCGTGATCAAGAGCGCCATTTCCGTGGGCGATCGCGCCCGGGACACCGGCGTGGGGGCGGCGAGCAAGCCGCTGATGGTGGTGCTCAACTCCCAGCTGCCGCCGGACCTGGCGCAGCAGCAGGTCAATCCCCTGAGCCTGCCGAACTTCAGCCTGCCTTCGGGGCAGAACGGGCTGTTTCGCTTGAGTGGGCAGGGGGGCACCGCGCAGCCTGCGGGCCCGGCGCAAAGCTGGAACATGGGCGGCGCCAGCCTGGAACTGACCTCGCGTCAGGCCGGGCCGGAGCCGATCCGCCCTCGGGACCTGAGCAGTCAACCGCTGCCGCAGGTGGCCCTGGGCGCCCGTGAGCTGAATCTGCAGGATCACCAGGCCACCGGCGTCGATGGCCGCACCGCAGCGGTCCAGGTCAGCGCGACGGCGGCGGACTCGCCGCTGGGCGTGCTGCCCGTGGGCGGCACCGGCAACCAGAGCGTCAGCCGGGTCCAGGGCCTGCCGGACAGCAGCGTGCGCAGCAATCCCCACAAATACCTGATCGAAACCAACCCGCTGCTCACCGACCTCAAGCAGTTCATGAGCTCCGACTATCTGCTGTCCAACCTCGGGTATGACCCGGACCAGAGTGCCAAGCGCCTGGGTGACGGCTTCTATGAGCAGCGGCTGATCCAGCAGGCAGTGACGGCGCGCACCGGCCAGCGGTTCCTCGATGGCCAGAACAGCGACGAGGGCATGTTCAAGTACCTGATGAACAACGCCATCGCCAGCAAGGACTCGCTCAACCTCGCGGTGGGCGTGACCCTGACCTCCCAGCAAGTGGCGGCCCTGACCCACGACATCGTCTGGCTCGAAGAGCAGGAGGTGAACGGCGAGAAGGTGCTGGTGCCGGTGCTGTACCTGGCCAACGCCAACAACCGCCTGGCGGCCAACGGCGCCCTGGTCCAGGGCCGGGACGTGACCCTGATCGCCGGCAAGGACCTGGTCAACTCCGGGACTTTGCGTGCCAGTGAGAACCTGAGTGCGACCACCGGCAACAACCTGGTCAATGGTGGCCTGATCGAGGCCGGCGAGCGCCTCAACCTGCTGGCCGGGGACAATCTGGTCAACCGCGCGGGCGGCATCATTGCCGGGCGCGATGTGACGGTCCGCGCCCTGGGCGGGGACGTGATCAACGAGCGCAGCATCAGCACGTTCCAGAGTAACCCTGGGAGCACCACCCAGCGCCTGGACTACGCCAACAACGCGGCGCGGATCGAGGCCGGCAATAACCTGAGTGTGCAGGCGGGCCGCGATATCAATAACGTCGGCGGGGTGCTCAGCAGTGGTGCCGACATCGCCCTGGTGGCGGGGCGCGACGTCAACCTGACGTCGGCCCGGGAGCACGACAAAATCACCCGCGATCGTTACTTGAACGAAAGCGTCACTCAGCATGGTTCCAGCGTCAGTGCCGGGCGTGACATCGCAGTCAGCGCCGGACGCGACCTGACGGCAGTCGCCAGCCAGATCGAGGCCAAGCGGACCATCGCCATGGATGCCGTGGGGGACATGACCCTGGCCTCGGCCGCGGATGAGCAGCACAGCTACTCCAAGACCAAGAAGGTCACCCGCCAGGAAGATCATGAGCGTCAGGTCGGCACTTCTCTCACTGCCGGGGCCGATGTGGTGCTCAGTGCGGGCAAGGACCTGAGCCTGATCTCCAGTCGCATCAGCGCCGGCAACGAAGCCTACCTGGTGGCCGGTGACGACCTGGAACTGCTGGCCGCCCAGGACAGCGACTACTCGCTGTACGACATGAAGAAGAAGGGCAGTTGGGGGCGCAAGAAAGCGCGCCACGACGAGGTGACCCAGGTCACCCACGTTGGCAGCCAGATCAGCACTGGCGGCGACCTGACCCTCAAGAGCGGCGGCGACCAGAAGTACCAGGTGGCCAAGCTGGAAAGCGCCAAGGACCTGACCCTGGACAGTGGCGGCGCGATCACCTTCGAGGGGGTCAAGGACCTGCATGACGAGACCCATACCAAGAGCAAGAGCGATCTCTCCTGGTACTCGATGAAGGGCAAGGGCCGCACCGATGAAACCCTGCGCCAGAGCACCCTGGTGGCCCAGGGCAATCTGCTGATCAAGGCGGCCGATGGCATGCGCATCGATATCCGCCAGGTCGACCAGCAGACGGTCAGCCAGACCATCGATGCCATGGTTCAGGCCGATCCGGGCCTGGCGTGGATGAAGGACGCCCAGGCGCGTGGGGATATCGACTGGCGCCAGGTCAAGGAAATCCACGAAAGCTTCAAATACGACTCCTCGGGCCTCGGCGCGGGGGCCAAGCTGGTGGTCGCGATTCTGATGTCCCTGGCCATGGGCCCGGCGGGCCTTGGCCTGGCAGCGCCCCAGGCGGCGGTGGCCGGCAGCCTGGCCACCACCGGGGTCAGCAGCACCATCAGCAACAAGGGCAACCTGGGCTTGGCACTCAAGGAAACCTTCAGCGCCGACAGCCTGAAAAACGCCGCCATAGCCGGGTTCACCGCCGGTGCCTTCGAGTACGCCGATGCCAACTGGTTCGGCGGTGCGGACAGCGCCGGAGCGGGTGCCGCAGTCCCGGGCACCGAGGGCAGCACGGCCTCGACCTTGCAGAATGCCAACCCGTCCAAGGACATCTTCCGCTGGAGCACGGCGGCCGACACCGTGACCCGCACCACGGGCCGGGCGCTGATCTCCAGCGGCATCTCCACGGCGATCGGGGGCGGCAGTTTTGGCGACAACTTTGGTGCGGCCTTGCTCGGCGAGGCGGGCAACGTGGCCATGGCGACGGGGTTCAACTGGGTCGGCGACAACGTCCGCTTCCCCAATGGCGGTCTCGAGAAGATCGTCGCCCATGCCCTGATGGGCGGTCTGCTGGCGGAAGCCACGGGCGGCGATTTCAAGACCGGCGCCGCGGCAGCCGGTTTGAACGAGGCCCTGATCAACCAACTGGCGAGCGTGGCCGACGGCAACAAGGACCTGCAGTTGGCGCTGTCACAATTGACCGGTCTGGTGGCAGCTGCGGCAGTGGGCAAGGACCTGGACAAAGGGGCGCAGATTGCCCAGATGGCCACGGCCTACAACTATCTGTTCCACGAGGAAATACTCGAGAAAGACCGCAAGCTGAGTGCTTGTACGACGAAAACCGAATGCGACGGCATTCGCGACTACTACCGCAATCTGGATGAGACCCGGAACAAGGAGTTTCCGCAGCTTTGCCAGCAGAACCCGGCACTGTGCCAGGCGGTATTCGAGCGCCTCAGGTCCGAGGAAGGGACCAATCAGCAATGGATGAGCGACCTGCGCAAATCGGACCGGCCCGACCTGTTTGCTCAGTTGACCGATCTGTATCTTGTCATGGGCAACAATCAGGTCGCGCTCAATCGCTACATTGCCAACGCTCAGCGGGACAAGTATGGAACCCTGGGGGTGGTGGCTGCCGACTACATCCTCGAGGCCGCGGACCCCAGGTCAAAACTCTTCACTCCGGGCGGTGGCGCCAAGGGGCTGGCGGATGGGATCAAGCGCGGTATCGTTGGCGGCGGGGCCGGCCAGAACGGCGGCATCAAGCATGTCTATGATTCGCTGCGCAAAGCGCCGGAGTACCCCGTGGGCTTCAAGGAGCGCGCCGGAGGAACCACCCGCAATGCGGTCAAGAACGTGGAGGCGCTGGCTGACTTGCGCAAGGTGGAGCCCGGCAAGTGGAGCAAGGTGTACAAGGATGGTTTCGATAACGCGGGTGCACGTGTCTCGGTGCACTATTTCCAGAGTGAAAGTGGCAAGGTCTTCAACGTGAAGACCAAGAACGGTTGGAGTAATACCCGGTGAAGGAAATATCGTTGATGGTTGAAGCTCTGGGCTCTGAACAGGCCACCCGGCTGGTGTGCACGCTGGCGATTGGCTTGTTGACGTCGTTACGCACCGAGGCCATCTCCCTGGAGGAGGCCGAGTGGATCCTGTTCACGCCGCGTACCGCAAGCATTTTGCAGAACAAGGGGCTATCGCCCGAGCTCTGTAGTCTGATCATGGAGGCATGCGAACTGGAGGATGTGCAGAGCCTGAGGCCGGATCGCCTGGAGGCCAATGTGCAACAACTGACCGAACGTTTTGCATCGATCCTGCAAAGCGATCCCAGTTATGCCCGGAGAGCCAGTGAAAAGATCCGTCGGGAAGACTTGTATGTCATCCGTTAGCCCTCGGCCTGCTGAACTTCGTGTTGCTGCTTGCTCATCTGATCAGCAATCCGCGCTTGCTCGGCGAAGTCAGGGGAGGGGGAGCTGTTGCTGATGCCCGTGTTGGCGCCGCTAGTGACGCTGTTGCTGATCTTCCTGGCCGCCGCCATGACCTGCTGGCTGACCGCGCGTTTGTTCCTGCCGCAGCAGGATCCTGATCCCGCCGTGGCCAAGTGATTCACGTGCCCCCGGTTGCCGTTACTGACAGCCGGGGGGGCGCCACGAAGTATCCAGCGCTCGGATCGCCGCTGGAGATTGTCCTGGGCGCGGCCAAGGTCCGGCGTCTCAACCTGATCTGGCATCGCCAGTAACAGCTGGCGTCGGGGGGCAGTGGTTGCACGGAAATATCAGCGCGATTGCCCCTGCGGCGCGGGTATGAAGAGCACAGGCTCGGCCCCGAAAAAAGCCACTGGCGCGGGCTTCTTAGTTGTTGCAGGCCACTCGGACCAAGGCTTTCGGGGGGCTCGAGGCCGAACGTCTTGATGGGCCTGCGGTTTGCAATCAAGAGCCTTCTCGGTCAAGGCCAAGGGCCGTCCTATCTCATTTACAAGCTAACGTTTGTAGGCTTTCCCGGCCTTGAGGAACAAGGCAAACGTCAAACTCGAGATAGGTAAAAACCAATGCAATTGATCAAGTCCGCCCTGACTGTCGCTGTGTGCTGTATCGCTGCCCAGGCCATGGCGGCAGACGGCGAAATCAACTTCACCGGCTCGATCACCGCCAGCACCTGCTTGGTGAGTGTCGGCGATCTCAATGGCGCTGCTGGCACGAATGTGTCCTTGGGCAATGCGCCGTCCCTGTCGCTGAAAATTGGCGCAGCAGCGCCCAATGCTCCCTCTCTCCTTATTGGGCAAGGCAAGTGTCCGTGCTGATTTAATATTCAATTACCGCTAACCCCTGCGATTGCCCGCTTTTAGCAAGTAACTGGTCACCATCGGAAATATCCAATCTAAATTTAAGAAGTGTCCTGAGTTCAGTTGAAGCTGTTTTGGATAGGATGCTTTTTTCTCCGGAGCCGCTTTGATGTCGACGCTGAGCGTACTGCTGCTGTGTTCGAACGCTTTTCGCGTTCGACGGTTTTCCAGAATATTGGCAGCTTCGGGCTTTGCCCGGGTGCAGGTAGTCAGCCAGGAAAATGACTGGACCCAATTCCCACCGGAACTGGGTGAACTGGACCTGGTGATCTGCGATTCGCTGCATTCCGTGACGGCCATTTATTACCTGCGCCGGCTCTGCGAACACTACGGTTTCTTCTCGATGATCGAGTGCGAAGCCCTGGAAGCGCCCATTCGCTGGGGGCTGGCGAACTTTCGCGTGCGTTCCGGCAAGTATTGCGTCGGCAGCTACAGCGATCTGGACACGGTGCAGATCAGTGGCTTGTTGCTCAAGGCGCTGACCGTCAAGCGCACGGTAAAAAATCACTCGCGCAGCAGGCTGGCGGCCGATCGGCGCGCCCCTGCCAGCAATGACTGGAGGGCGCAGCTGGATGTTGCCCAGGCGCTGGAACAGCAACAGATCGTTGCCTATTTCCAGCCCCAGGTGTGCCTGAAGACCCGGCGTATCACCGGCGCCGAGGTCCTGGCCCGTTGGCAGCATCCGCACAGGGGCGTGCTGGGACCGCAGTCGTTCCTCGATCTGGTCGACAGCCCGGAGCGCCATCGACAGCTGTTCGACTGCCTGTTGCAACAGGGCCTGATGCTGCAGCGGCAACTGCAGGCCCACACCCAGGGTGATGCCCTGGTGTTCTCCTACAACATTGAGGCCAGCCAGCTGACTGATCCCGAGTTTGCCGCCCAGATGCTGCTGCAGGTCGAGGAGGCGGGTGTGCCCAAGAAGCAGGTCACCCTGGAAATCACCGAGCGCCAGGCTCTGGTTCTGGACATGCAGAGCATCGAAAACATCAGCGTTCTGGTCAAAGGCGGTGTGCGCCTGTCCCTTGACGATTTCGGTACCGGTCACTCGTCGATCATGCGCCTGGCGGGTATTCCCTTCGGCCAGATCAAGCTCGACTCGGGTTTTGTCGCCAACGCCCTGGGGCTCAAGGAAACCCGGATCATCGAGGCGGTGGTGGGGCTGGCGCGTTCGCTCAATCTGGAACTGGTGGCTGAGGGCGTCGAGACGGAGAAACAACGCGCGCATTTACAGCGCCTGGGGGTCGATGCGGCCCAGGGCTATCTGTTCCACAAGCCGATGCGGGGTCAGGCGCTGCTCCAGGTACTGAACGCGAGCCACGCGCCGCTGCGGCTGATTCGTCAGGGCTAGCTGCGCAGCGGGCCGGCGCTCCTCATATCAGGTTCAATTGCCTGGCGATGGTGGCCAGTTCGATGGTGGTCCGCACCCCAAGCTTTTTCAGCACGTTGATTTTGTGACCGCTGATGGTCTTGTTGCTCAGGTTGAGCTTGGTGGCGATCTCCAGGTTGGTGTGGCCGTTGGCAAGCAACTGCAGGACCACCAACTCCTTGTTGGTCAGGTTGCTCAGCGCATCGCTCGGGTCGTGGCCGGTTCCCCGGTACATCTCCAGCACTTCCTTGGGAAAGTACAAGTAGCCGTCGGCCAGGGCATCGAGGCCCTTGACCAGTTCCTTCAGTCCGGCGCTCTTGTTGATGAAGCCCATGGCCCCGGCTTGCATGCAGCGCACGCCATAGGTACTGGCGCGGCTGGCGGTGAATACCAGGGTCTTGACCTCCAGTTGGTCCACTGCAATGCGTTGCAGGACCGACAGCCCATCCAGGTTGTCCAGGGAAATGTCCAGCAGCATGTAGTCCGGGCGCAGCTTGTGAATCTTGTCCAGTGCGTCGAAGCCGTCGGAGGATTCACCGATGGGCTTGTAGCCGTTCTCTTCAAGCAGCTCGCTGACCGCGGCGCAGATGATGGGATGGTCGTCGACGATAAGCACGCGTCTTTTTTTCATGGGGTCCTCGGAAGAAACCCTGGTCAGAGCTGTTAGGGCTCGTTGCGTAAAATGGGTCACTCGGCAGTCACTGCTTTTATTGTGGAAGTCATAGGCCCAATGACTCTTTTGCATGGGGTCAACGATGTTTTGCAGGTCCGCGAAGAGCGCGGCATAACCCCAAGAGAGTGAAGGCTTGGTAAACAGCGCAAGCATGTTAGTTCAGAAAAACGGGCAAAAGATTGGCGCAAGAAGCGACTGGTAAATATCCAAGACGCTTCTTGCCAGGGCGCGCGCGCAGTCTATGAGGGCTGTACTCAAGTGGGAAGTTTGCGCAGTGTCCTCAGCCGCTCGGGGCTGAGGATGGCGGGGCGACAGGTCCTGGGCGCCGTTCAGGCTATTACGGCGCCTTGAGCATCACATAGGCTTCACCACCACGGCGATCGTGCATGATGATGAACGTCTGGCCCTCGAGGGTGATCCGCGCTGGCACGCTCTGCGCCACCGGTGTGCTGGAAAACTTGCCGACGCTGCTCAAGAACTGCTGGGTCAGCGAGCTGTCGTTCTGGCTCGGGGTGGTGATCGCACATTCCTTGTTGGCCTGGACCTGGACCCCCAGGGTTTGATCCTGGTCCATGCCCATCTTGGCGAAACCGGCGTCGGTAAGCTCAACGATGCCATAGGACCGGGCGGCGGTTTCAGCACCGGCGAAAGACGGAGCGGACTTCAGGCAGATATCGCGAAAGGCCAGGATGCCGGCGGAGGTGATGGTGGGTTCAGGGTCGATCTTGCGGGTGACACTGGAGCAGGCGCTCAGCAGCGTCAGGGCTGCGAGCAGCAGGGCTAGCGGTGCAGTGTGGGGCAGCGTAGTCATGGAAAATCCTTGGCAACAGGTCGGCAGGGGCGCCGGAAGTGGTTCGTGTGCCATTGCGCAATCGGCTGTTTAGCAGGGTAGGCATGGCGGGCGCGCAGATCAATATTTTGTAGGCGGGCGCCGGGGCATTCCAAGTGCTCTGGCGCAGTAATTGCGTGTTTCACGGATCAGTTCAGCGATGGGGGCGAGCGACCATGCAGTTACGAGCGTTGCGTTATTTTCACGAGGTGGCCCGTTGTGCCTCCCTGCGCCAGGCGGCGGAGCGGCTGTACGTGACCCCCACCGCCGTGAGCCGGCAGATCGAGCAGTTGGAGCACTTCTTCGGCACCGCGCTGATCGAGCGCGGCCCTCGGGGCATCCGCCTGACGGTGGAAGGCGAGTGCCTGGCCGAGCAGGTCAGTTCCACCTTGCGCGGCTTCGATCAGGTGCGCGACGTGATCGCCAGCCGGCAGAGCCAGGTAGCGGGTAACGTCAGCATCCATGTGTCGGAAAGTATCGTTTCCAGCGTGTTGGCGCCGGTACTGGCGGCGTTCAACCGGGCCCACCCCAAAGTCACCTTCAACATTGTCATCGCCAGTGCCGGCGCCACCCTGGATGCCCTGTGCAGCGGCGAGGCCGATCTGGGCCTGGCCTTCTACCTGCAAGAGCGCGCCGAGGTCGAAGTGACCGCCCATTGCCAACTGTGGCACCGGGTGCTGGTGAGTGCCGAGCACCCGTTTGCCCAGTGCCCGAGCATTCGCCTGGAGGACCTGCAGGGCCAGCCCCTGGCCATTCCCGATTCGGCCTACGGCGTGCGCCAGGCCCTGGAGGGCGCGGCGAAGAAACGTGGGGTGAATATCCTGCCAGTGTTTACCACCAGTTCCCTGGAGGTACAGAAAAGCCTGGCTCGCCAGCGCGCGGCGGTACTGATCCTGCCCCAGGTGGATGCCGAGGCGCGGGACCTGGGGGATGGCTTGGTGGCTGTGCCGATCGATGACGAACACCTGGAGCGGATCCGCGTGGATCTGTGCGTGGTGCGCAACCGCCCCTTGTCGGTGGCCACCCTGAAATGCCAGGAAATGCTTGCCCGTGCGATGCAGCACTACGCCCTGGTCGATTGACGGCCTGGAGGAGGGGCCGCGTTGCCTGGGGGCCGCCTGCCGGCTGCCGCTGGCGGCCTTGAGATCGCCGCGTCTGCTGCGCAGCCGTACGCAGCCTGCGGCAGCGGCTACAGGGTTGCCAGGGGTTGCTGTAGCCGCTGCCGAGCCTGCGGCGAGGCTGCGCAAAGGCCCGCAGGGCCTTGCTTGGCGATCTCCCGTCAATGACCTCTGGCGGCCTTGAGAACGCCGCGTCCGCGGCAGCGGCCACGGGGGCTCGCGCTGCAGCGTGTTTCAGAACAGGTTGAACGGGAAATTCCCCACCAGGCGGAATTCGTCGTAGCTGCCGTCGATCTGCCCGCCGCTGGCGCGATGGTTGTAGACGATGGTGCGCAGCACCGCGTCCTTGAGTCGCCCGGACTGCACCACATACGCCAGCATCAGGCCGTTTTCGTTGTGCTTGGCGCCGTCCAGGCCGCGCACGTTGTAGCCGCGGTTGCGGCCATCGCGATCACCATCATAGTGCGTGCCGTCGATGCCCCAGCCCTTGGCGTGCCACAGGCTGGCGCTCAGCCCCGGCACGCCATAGGCGGCAAAATCCAGGTCATAGCGCAGCTGCCAGGACTTTTCATTGGGGCCGTTGTAGTCCGAGTACAGGGAGTTGGCCATGTAGTTGCCGGTGGACTCCCAGACATAGTCGAAGTACTCGTTGCCGAACACTTGCTGCCAGGCCAGGGTCAGGCTGTGGGCCTGATGGCTGCCGGTCAGCGCCAGACTCAAGGCGTCGTTGTCGATGTAGCCCAGGCGCTGCTGGCCCTGGTCCCGGGTGTGGTAGTAGTTGAACGCGGTCTTCAGCGCCAGCTGGCTTTTGTCTCCGGCGCGGTGGGTCAGGCCCAGGTAGTACTGGTCCCACATGTTCTCGAAGCGCGAGGCGTAGAGGCTGCCTTCCAGGCCCAGGCCGGGTTTGACGGTCGCCCCCAGGTAGCTGATGCGCTCACCGCTGTAGGCGCGGTTGCCGAAGGTGGTGGTCAGGCGCTCGCTGCCGGTGCCGGTGCGCGGGATGGCCCGGTCGAAACTGCCGGCCTGCACCGACAACCAGTCGGTTTCATTGCTGTACAGACCCACGCCCTGAAAGCTTGAGGGCAGGGCGCGGTTGTCCTTGTAGCGCAGCACCGGGTTGTCAGTCATCAGGCGCCCGGCCTTGAGCTCGGTGTTGGACAGGCGCAGGCGCACATCGCCGATGCCCAGGCGGCTCCAGGTGGGCAGGGCGTCGCCGTCGCTGTCCACCAGCACCCGGTCGCCACCGTTGGCCACCCGGCCGTGACCGCGTTCCAGGTTGACTGCGCTGAACAGCGCCGCATCCACGCCAAAGCCGATCAGGCCCTGGGTGTAGCCGGAGCTGTACTTGAGCATGCCGGTCTGTACCCAGGTTTCCCGTACCCGGGTGCGCTCGATGCCGTCGGGCTTCTTGATGCTCAGGTAGGTGTCGCGCTGGGTGTGCTGGTTGGAATAGTAGTGGCGCAGGTTGAGGTCCAGGTGGCTGCCCTCGATGAATCCCGGCGCCAGTTCCTGCTGGCTCGGGCGCGGGTTGTCCTGGGCCAGGAGGGTGCTGCTGGCGCTCATGGCCAGGAGGCAAAGTGCGAGCTGTTTCATATTGCTTCCCCACAAATCAAAGGCGTCAAGCCACCGCCCGACCGCGGCTGTGCGCGGCCGGCAGGGTAGAGAAAAACGCGGTGGCGCAAAAGAGTGCTGGGCAGTGCCAAGCGGGATCAGCGGGCGCGGGCTTCTGCGAGCCGTTGGCCGGGGTGGCTGCGCCCGGGTGTTTGCGGGCGGGTTTCCTTGGCGAACCAGGCCGCGGTCAGGCACACCAGGTTGGCCACCAGTAGGTAGCCCACTGGCGACATCGGGTTGCCGGTGGTGCCGATCAGCCAGGTGATGATGATCTGCGCGGTGCCGCCGAAGGCCGCCACGCCAAAGGCGTAGACGATGGAGAAACCGGTGGAGCGCACCGCCTTGGGAAAACTCTCCACCAGCAGCACGATCAGCGCCGCGCCGCTCATGCCGTGCAGGCCGGAGAGCACCGCCAGGGTCAGCAGGAACGTCGCCGGGCTGGGATGCTCGGTCATCAATTGCAAGGCCGGGAACAGCACCAGCAACAGCACCACTCTTGGCGCCATGAGGATGGTGCGGCGGCCGAAGCGGTCGCAGAGCATGCCGCCGGCAATCGCGCACACCGCCATCGCCGCGCCGGCCACCAGGGTCGAGAGCATGGAGATGCTGGTGGGCAGTTTCAGTTCGGTGAGGGCGAAGGTGGTCATGTAGTTGATGAAGTACTGGGTGATGGTGCTGCCCGACAGAATCAGCAGCCCCAGCACCAGGGCCCGGCGATGCTCGCCGAACACCTGGCGCACCAGGCTGCCGGTGCTGGCCTCTTCGCCCTGGCCGTGGAAGGTTTCCGCCAGGTTGCGGCGAATGTAGATGCCGATTGGCAGCACCAGCAGGCCGAACACGAAGGGCACGCGCCAGCCCCAGCTGTTGAGGTCTTCGGGCGACAGCACCTGGGTCAGGGTGTAGCCCACGGTGCCGGCGGCCATGGCGGCCACGCCCTGGGCCACCACCTGCCAGCAGGCATAGGTGCCGCGCTTGTGCGGCGGCGCGGCTTCAAGGATGTAGGTGGTGGCGGGGCCGGCCTCGCCGCCCCAGGCCAGGCCCTGGATCAGCCGGGTGATTACCAGCAGGATCGGCGCGGCGATGCCAATGCTCTCGTAGCTGGGCAGGATGGCGATGCTGCCGGTGCCCACGGCCATCATCACCAGGGTCAGGAGCATCGCCGGCTTGCGCCCGACGCGGTCGGCGTAGGCGCCGATCAGCACGGCCCCCAGGGGCCGCACGATAAAGCCGACGCCGAAGGCGGTGACCGACAGCATCAGGCTGACAAAGGCGCTGTCGGAGGGAAAGAAGGTGTGGCCGATCATCACCGCGAAGGTGGCGTAGACCCCGAAATCGAAGAACTCCACGGCATTGCCGAGGATCACCGCGAACACGCTGCGCTTGCCCCCCGCCGCGTTGGGCGTTTCGGGCTCGGGTGTGGCGGATGGATTGGACGCTTGGCTGTGCATACTGGCCCCTCGAATTTTTATTCATAGGTTGCCCAGGCCCCGGGCGGCGGGGCCCGGGGCTGGGGTGAAGGTGGCAGTTTCGGTGTGTCAGTGGGACGGCGGATTCGGCCAGCTGTGGATTGCTCCGCGCCAGCTCTCATAGGTCTTGGCCACTTGCAGCAGCCATTGATCGGCAAAGCGCGGGGCGATCATCTGCAGGCCGATGGGCAGGCCATCGGCGGCGAAACCGCAGTTGATCGACAGCGCCGGTTGTTCGCCCATGTTCCAGGGCAGGGTGAAGACGATGTGCTCGAATGGTTGCTGCGGGTCGTTGCTCGGCGACGGCCACTCGGCGGGAAAACTGTTGACCTGGTTGGTCGGCGACAGCACCAGGTCGAACTCGCTGAACACCTGGGCGGCGCGGCGACGCATCTCGAAGGTCTGGTTGAAACCCAGCACCGCCTCGACCCCGGACAGGTCGGCCCCCGGCGCTGCCCAGTCGCGGATATAGGGCAGCACCTTGGCGAACTGCTCGGCACCCAGGGCCGAGAGTTCAGCCCATTGCCGGGCACGCCAGAAACGGTCCAGGCCGTCCAGTTGGGCGCGATCCATGATCGGCGCCAGGCTGCGGACCTGGGCGCCGTGGCTTTCGAACAACCGCGCGGCCTGTTCCACTGCTGCGCAGACAAAGCCTTCCGGTTGCAGCCCCGCGCCGGGTTCCAGCATCAGGCCGATCTTCAAACCGTTGACCGACACCGGCGCATCGCTCCAGTCGCTGGTCAAGGGCGGCAGGCTGGTGGCGTCCCGGGCATCGGGCTTGGCCAGGTAGCGCATCATCAGCACCGCGTCGTCGACGCTGCGGGTCATGGGGCCTGCGCAACGCCCGGTGTAATACGGGTCGATGGGAATCCGCCCCAGGGTCGGCTTGAACCCCACCAGCCCGCACCAGGCGGCCGGCAGGCGCACCGAGCCGCCGATGTCGGTGCCGATGTGCAGCGGCCCGTAACCGGCCGCGGCGGCCGCAGCGGCGCCGGAACTGGAGCCGCCGGTATTGCAGGCGGTGTTCCAGGGGTTGCGGGTAATGCCGTGGAAGCTCGACAGCCCCGAGGACAACATGCCGAAGTCCGGCACCGTGGTCTTGGCCAGGATGATCGCTCCGGCTTCACGCATCCGCGCGGCCGGTGGCGCGTCTTGCAGGGCTGGTTTCAATGTGGTGGCCGCGCTGCCCAGGGGAATCGGCGTGCCTTGGGTGGCGATCAGCTCCTTGATCGTCACCGGAATCCCGTCCAGCGGACCGTTGGGGGTGCCCTTGTTCCAGCGCTCGGTGGCGGCCCGGGCCTGCTGGCGTACCTGCTCCGGATCGAAGGCGTAGAGCGCACGGATATGCGGCTCCCAGCGCCCGATATGGGCCAGCAGGTGCTCGTAATAGTCCAGGGGCGAGAGGGTGCGGCTGGCGAATTGCGCCAGCAGCTGGGTGGTGGATAGATCGTGCAAATCAGTCATCGAACGCATCCTTGTGTCGGGCGTCAGTCGGGTTGCTGATGACCCGACTGTAGCGCTTGCACCTTAGCCCAACCATCACAAAGGACGCAGTGTGGTGTTGCGTTTTTGTGAGCACTGGGGCGGCGTGTTTCCTTGCCTCTTCGCCGGCAAGCCGGCGCGGGGTCAAGGACGCTGTGCTTGCAACTGGCGGCCCAGCACATCCAGTACATCGCATCCATCGCGCAGCGGAATGGCGCAAACCAATGCCAGCTCTTGCAGCACCACGGCATCGCCGGGGATGTCGGGGCGGGCGGCGAAGTTTTCCAGCAGTTGAGTGACGGCGCGGATGCGATAGGCGGCCGCTTCGTACAGCACATCGGCAGGGGCCTGGGTATCGATCAGCAGGGAAGGGATGGTGCAGTCGTGGCCGGTGATCGGCATGTAGCGATTCATGAGTCCAACTCCATTCAGGGGTGAGCGCCGCTACTCATTCGTCGCCAAACAAAAGGGTGGCAGCTGTACGCGGGTTGGCGAGCCGGGAATGGATGAACCGACAGACCCTAAGGTCTCCCACGCACAGCCGCCATCAAGCGGTCATGCGCTAACAAAGTCCCTGACTCATCTGTCAGAACCTTGCTTCGTTCCATTCACCGGGTCGCCAAACCCGTTCGTCATCAGGACGACCCGGGACTATAGGCATGCGCTCCAGAACGGGACAAGGCACTGGCAGGACAGGACTTTCTGAGTTTGCTGTAGGACTCAGGAGCGCGAGTGTGGATCAAGCGCGCCACAGGTTCAATGCGGGCCTCAGTCGAAGCCGAGGCTTGCGCTGTGGCGGGTTTCAGTTCCCTGGTTGCGCCTTCAGTTTTTCCGCGACATCGGACACCACCCAATTCAGCGTGGCGATCGGAACCGTGATCGCCTTGCCATCGGCGTAGAGCGCACAGAAGGATGCCGAGCACTGCATGACCCGGTAAGTGCCCTTATGCCCATCTGGGTCGTTGACGGTCACTTGGGGTGAGTCTTTGAAGCCGTTTTTCAGATCCTCGGCCGCCGAGTCTTTGCCGATCAGTACAAAGGGGGTGATGGTGATCATCAAGATAAAGGAGATGAAAAACATCGCCACAAACAGGCCGTAGCTGGGGATGAAGATGTACAACGCACATTTGCCTATCTCCTTGAAGAAGGAGGGGGCGGCAACGGTGGCCTGCGGTGGCTTGGCGGACTGCTTCTTGTCAGTGATTTTTTTGTTGAACAAGGCGATCAGATAGTTGAGGCCGCCGAACACCAGAATGCTCAGTACGCAGACGATTGCGGCCCATAGCCAGTGTTGTCCGATGAACTCCAACCCGCCTTTCAAACCGTTGGTCATGGCGTGATACCAGGCCAGAACTGCGTTGACGAAGGTGGTGGAGGTGTCCATGGGAAACATCGAGGTTTCCAGCTGAAAGTAGCCGAGGTAACCATCGTGGTAGGCCTTGCCGTTCAAATAGAAGAACGGAGTGGTGATTGCCAGAATCACCGAGCCGATCATGCCCCAGGCAATCGGGCTTTTACCGGTCTTTTCCTGGGCTTCTTCTGTGTTCTTGACCTTGGCGTTCATCGTCTTTCCTTAGATTTTTCCAATGGTGTCTTCAACTCTGCGATCCGCGCGGGGCGAAATCGTGGCAGCGGCTTTCTTTCTTGCTATCAGGCAAACGGGGGGAAGCTGGGGCAGCAGGCTGGGATGCGTCGCCTATCAGCAATACCAATGAGGCACATCCCGGGAAAAACCGGCGAAGTCTTCCCAGACCTTTTGTGTGCGTTGCAGGCTGGCGTGGATTTCCTGCTCGCCGAAGGCCATGGCCCAGAGCACGCTGAAGAAGCTGTCAAACGCGGCGTAGAAGGCCATGCGGGTGAGAAAAACCGGCTCGGGATGGCCTGCACAGTAGCCGTCGATCTGGCCGCGGGCGAAGTCGCTGCTGAGGTTGCAGGAAAACAGCGCCAGCCGATTGAAGTCCCGCGCCGGATCTCCGAAACGGCAGCGGTTGAAGTCGATGATCGACAACTGGTCATCGGCGCCCACGATCATGTTGTTCAGGTGATAGTCACCGTGGAGAAACACCAGCGGCGTGTCCGCCAGCAGATGAAAGTGCTGTTCGAGAAACTGCAGGAAGTCTTGCTCATGGGCCACCTTGTGGCCACAGCTCCGGTACTGTTCGAGCTTTTTACGGTAGACGGTACGCATCTGCTGTTCGGCGTTTTCAGTGCCTTCAGGCGCAGCAACGCTGTGGATCTGCTGGAGTATTTGACCGGCTTGCAGGCCAAGCTCATAACAAGCGGCGGCGGGCTGCTCGGCAACCCATTGCGCGCCATCCTTGCCTTCGATCCACGACAACAACGAGTAAACCTGGCGTCCTGAATCAAACAGACCGAAGTCCAAGGGTTGGGACATGGCGATGCCCTTTGCCGCCAGATGCTGGGTCCACTGGAACTCGTCGCGTTTGTTGACGTATTGGGATGAATCGTTGGTGCGCAACAGCAGGTGTTGGCCTTGTTCGTCGACGATATGAAAGATTCGATCGCTGGACCAGCCCTGGGTTTGTGCTTCGATGCTGCGCCACGTGGCGTGGCCTGGAATGTCTTGCATGCTCGCCTCCTTGCAAACGATTGCCGCCCCTGGGGGCGGCAACAAAAGGCGGCGAATGGTACGTGGCCTGGCGGTGCTTTGAAAGCCTGCCGCTCAGGCGGTGAATCAGCCCACCAGGGCGATGTCCTGGGGTTTGGCCCAGGCTTCGATCAGTCGCTCTGGTGTGCAGCAGGTCTTGCGCTTGTAGACGAAGTTGCTGCACTTCTCGGCGAAGCCCTTGCGGTTTTGCACCATGTCCATGTGCATCTCTTCCAGCTCGACGTTGCGGCAGTGCTGCATCAACTGTGGGTCGGCGTCCAGCTTGCGTTGGCGCAGGTGCTGGTAGCGCGGGTCAGTGAGGACGCCATTGGCCCGTTGCAGCAGCCACAGGCCGAACTCGTCCGGGCAGCGCGGGCCGATCTCCTGGACCATGCCCATCTGCAGGGCCTGGAGGGCGCTGATGGGCAGGCAGGCTTCGGTCAGTTGCTTGGCCATGGCCTGGCCGACGGCGCGAGGCAGGCTGTAGGTCCAGTATTCGGAGCCGTACAGGCCCATGCTCTTGTAGTGCGGGTTGTACACGGTGTCGGCGCGGGCCAGGACCACGTCCGCGGCCAGGGCCAGCATCAGGCCGCCAGCGCCGGCATTGCCGGTCAGGCCGCTGACCACCAGTTGGCGGGCGGTGAGCAGTTCCAGGCAGACGTCGTCGATGGCCTGGATGTTGGCCCAGGCTTCCAGGCCCGGCACTTCAGCGGCCTGGATCACATTCAGGTGCACGCCGTTGCTGAAGGCACCGCGGCCGCCGCGTACCAGCAGCACCTGGGTGTCTCGGGCCTTGGCCCAACGCAGGGCGCTGACCAGGCGCTGGCATTGCTCAGTGCTCATGGCGCCGTTGTAGAACTCGAAGGTCAGCTCACCGACTCGGCCGGACTCGCGGTAGCGGATCGGTTGGTAGGCTTCGGTGCTGAACGGGCTGCTGGATACCGACCAGTCCAGCACCGGTACATCGGCCAGGCGTTCGCCGAGTACGTGGCGCGCCGGGCGCTTGAAGGTTTCCTCGCCGGGCTGGGGCTTGAGGCGCAGGGAGCCGATCCACAGGCTGTGATCACCGCAGGCCACCAGCACCGCATCGTCGTGCACCGCCAGCAGTTGCCCGGGCATGCCGGTGCGTGAATCCAGGTGGGCGTCGTAGACGTAGTACTGGCCGCCGGCGAGGCTGGCCAGGACGCCGGGCTGGCCATCAGCGGCGTCGATGCTGCGCTTGATGAACTGCGCGCTGTCGTGCCAGCTGAAGGTGCGGTCGCACTGCTTCATGTTCGGTTGCAGGCGGCCAAGCACCGCGGGGTTGTCGTAGTCCAGGGGCTCAGGACGGAAGCCGTTGCGGAATTTTTCCACCACGTCGCGGATGCAATGGATGGCGGCGTCGCTGACCAGGCCGTTGTACAGCTCGGATTTGCGCAGTCCGCTGGGCAGGTTGAATTCATGGGTCGACCAGATTGGCCCGGCGTCCATTTCTTCCACCGCCTGCAACGCGGTGACGCCCCAGCGCTTGAGCTCCTTGCTGATGGCCCAGTCCAGGGCGCTGGCACCACGGTCGCCGACGATGCCTGGGTGGATGATCACCACCGGACGCTTGGCGTTGCTCCACAGCTGCTGCGGTACCCGGTCCTTGAGGAACGGGCAGATCACCAGGTCGGCCTCGGCTTCTTCGATCTGCCGGCAGACCTCTTCTTCACCGGTGAACAGCACCACGCTGGGGCGGTGCCCGGCCTGGCGCAGGTCGAGCCAGGCCCGTTGGGTCAGACCGTTGAAGGCGGTGGACAGCAGGATGATCTTCAGTGATCGCATAAGCAGACTCTTCCGTGAGTGATAGCGGTGTGGCAAAGGGCTCCGGCTGTGCCGTCCCTGGCCGCGATGGAGGCGCAAGAGTAGAGGGGGGGGGCGAGGCACAAACTGACCGAGATCAATCAAGCGTGCGGCCGGAAGACTGAGCCGCCCAGTGGTATTGATCCAGGGCAAAGCGGCGGGCTAGAGGCGTTGCGTGGTGCAGAAACGACAAATCCCGCCTCAGGGGCGGGATTTGTCTACAGCCGGACCTTGCGGGGTCTTAGGCTGGGAACAGCTCGCTCAGTTTCATGGCCAGCATCATGTCGCCTTCGGCGCGCAGTTTGCCGCCCATGAAGGCTTGCATGCCGTCGGTTTCGCCGCTGACGATACCGTCCAGGGTTTCACCGTCCATCACCAGGGTGACTTGTGCGTCTGGGTTCTCGCCTTCCTTGAGTTCACAGGTGCTGTCCTTGACGACCAGCGAGAAATGCTTGGAATCATCGATGCGGAAACCGAAAACCAGGTCCAGGCCGGCAGCGGCAGCTGGGTTGAACTTGGCTTGCATGGCTTGTACGGCGTCAGCTACGGAGGTCATGGTTCGATCCTTTTATGGGTGGTTACAGCAATGGTCACAGTAAGCCGGGCTCAACGGAAAGTGATGAGCTCCGGAGCCTTCAACAGTTGCAGATGGGCATGACCGTTGAAGGAAGCCAAAGACACCTCGCGCCCGCGGAACTTCAGCTGGTTGAGCGAGGTGTTGACGATTTGCCAATTCAGTTCGAACGCCTGCTGGGCAGGTATCTGGGTGATCAGGTGCAGCAGGGCAGTGATGGTGCCGCCGGAGGTGAACACGGCAATCTTGTGCTGGTTGTCCGCTGCTTCGAGAATCCGCTGCAGACCGCCCTGGACGCGCTCGACGAATCCCAGCCAGCTTTCCAGCCCGGGAGGATCGTAGGTGCCGGCCAGCCAGCGTTGGATGATCAGGGCGAAGATGCGTTGGAACTCGGCGCGGTTCTGCGCGGCGTTACGCAGGATGTTCAGGGCTTCGGGTTCCTGGGGCAACAGGTCTGGGAGCAGGGCGCGGATGATGGCATCGGCGTCGAACTCGTTGAAGGCTGAATCGATTTCCAATGGCGGGTGGTCAAACCCGGCGGCGCTCATCTGTTCCATCGCGGCCTGCGCGGTGTGCTGCTGGCGCCGCAGGTCGCCGGACAGGCAGCGATCAAAGCTGACGCCCAGCGCCGCCAGATGCTCGCCGAGCACGGCAGCCTGGCGCACGCCGGTGGCAGACAGCACGTCGTAGTCGTCTGCACCGAAAGAGGCTTGACCATGTCGAATCAAATAGATGCTGCCCACGTCCGTGTCGTCCCGGTACGTTGAAAGTTTTGCGAGGTTATGAGGATGCCAGTGAGCTGTCAATGAAAAAACATACGCTTGTTTGAAATGCTTGTTGGAGCCTCGTAACACGAGGTTTCGCGACTGGTGGCCGACCGGTCGCGCCGGTATGCTTGAGCCCATTGCGCTGCTGGTTGGCAGCGGTTCATGTTTGAGGAGTCCCTGTGGAGTTTTTCGCCGAATACGCCAGTTTTCTGGCCAAGACCGTGACCCTGGTGGTCGCCATCCTGGTGGTGCTGATCACTGCCGCTGCGCTGCGCAGCAAGGGCCGCCGCAAAGGCACCGGGCAGTTGCAGGTCAGCAAGCTGAATGATTTCTACAAGGACCTGCGCGAGCGCCTGGAGCAGAGCCTGCTGGACAAGGATCAGCTCAAGGCCCTGCGCAAGGCCCAGGGCAAGACCGAGAAGAAACAGAAGAAACAACCGGCCGAGGCCAAGCCCCGGGTGTTCGTGCTGGATTTCAATGGTGATATCAAGGCCTCGGCGACCGAAGGCCTGCGCCATGAAATCACCGCCTTGCTGAGCCTGGCCACGCCCAAGGATGAAGTGGTGCTGCGTCTGGAAAGTGGTGGCGGCATGGTGCACAGCTATGGTCTGGCTTCGTCGCAACTGGCGCGTATTCGCCAGGCCGGGGTGCCGCTGACCGTGTGCATCGACAAGGTCGCGGCCAGCGGCGGCTACATGATGGCGTGCATCGGCGAGAAGATTATCAGTGCGCCGTTCGCCATCCTCGGTTCCATTGGCGTGGTGGCGCAGTTGCCCAACGTCAATCGACTGCTGAAGAAACACGACATCGATTTTGAAGTGCTCACCGCCGGCGAGTACAAGCGCACCCTGACGGTGTTTGGCGAAAACACCGAGAAGGGCCGGGAGAAGTTCCAGGAAGACCTGGACGTGACCCATCAGTTGTTCAAGAACTTCGTGTCCCGCTATCGCCCGCAATTGGCCATTGATGAAGTGGCCACCGGTGAAGTCTGGCTGGGCGTGGCAGCGCAGGAGAAGCTGCTGGTGGACGAGCTGAAAACCAGCGATGAGTACCTGGCCGACAAGGCCAAGAATGCCGAGGTGTTCCACCTGCACTATGCCGAGCGCAAGAGCTTGCAGGAGCGTGTCGGGCTGGCGGCCAGCGGTTCCATCGACCGCGTGCTGCTGACCTGGTGGAGCCGCCTGACCCAGCAGCGTTTCTGGTAAGCCCCGAATTGCAGGCACCGGCTCCTACGGTGGAAGTGGTAGGCGGCACAAAAAAAGCCCTGAACCGGGAAACCGGTTCAGGGCTTTTTGTTGGCGCCAGGGCTTAGCGGCGACGGAACAGCGGCAGCGGTTCGTCAGTGGCGGCCTGGTAGGTCACCGAGAAGTCCTTGAGACTTTCCAGGGCTTCGTAGGGGTCCTTGTCGGCCCGCAGCGCGTAGGCGTCGAAGCCGCAGCGGTGCAGGTAAAACAGCTGGTCGCGCAACACGTCGCCAATCGCTCGCAGTTCGCCTTTGTAGCCATAACGGTCACGCAGCAGGCGGGCGTTGGAGTAGTTGCGGCCATCGGTAAAGGCCGGGAAGTTCAGGGCAATCACCTGGAAATGCTCGACGTCGTCACCGATTTCCTCGGCTTCTTCGTCCGCATCCAGCCACACGCCCAGGCCGCCATCGCGAGCCTTGAGGGCATGGGCGTGATCGCGCCACAGGGCCAGCGGCACGATCAGGTCGTCGCAGTTGGAGATGCCGTCGAGGGTCGCGTCCTTGGGCAGCAGGTGCCAGGTTTCGTCGATGACCTCGTTGTTCTTAATGATTCGCTGCATAGACGCGCTCCTTGAAGAGGTCGATGCCAATACGTTGATAGGTGTCGATGAAGCGTTCGTCTTCGGTACGTTGTTCCACGTACACGTCGATCAGCTTCGAGATCACGTCGGGCATGTCGTCCTGGGCGAAGGACGGGCCGAGGATCTTGCCCAGGCTGGCGTCGCGGCTGGCGCTGCCGCCCAGGGACACCTGGTAGAACTCCTCGCCTTTCTTGTCCACACCGAGGATGCCGATGTGGCCCACGTGGTGGTGACCACAGGCGTTCATGCAGCCGGAGATGTTCAGGTCCAGCTCGCCGATGTCGAACAGGTAGTCCAGGTCGTCGAAGCGGCGCTGGATGGATTCGGCGATCGGGATCGACTTGGCGTTGGCCAGGGAGCAGAAGTCGCCGCCCGGGCAGCAGATGATGTCGGTCAAAAGGCCGATGTTCGGCGTGGCAAAGCCGTTTTCACGCAGCTCGCCCCACAGGGTGAACAGTTGGCTTTGCTCGACGTCCGCCAGAATCACGTTTTGCTCGTGGGACGTGCGCAGTTGGCCGAAGCTGTAGCGGTCGGCCAGATCGGCGATGGCGTCGAACTGCTTGTCGGTGACATCCCCAGGCGCTACGCCGGTGGGTTTGAGCGACAGGGTGACGGCGACATAACCCGGCTTCTTATGGGCCAGGGTATTGCGTGCGCGCCAGCGGGCGAAACCGGGGTGCTCTTTGTCCAGGGCAGCCAGTTCGCTGTCCTGGTTGCTCAGGCTCTTGTAGTCAGGGTCGACGAAGTGCTTGGCCACACGGTGCACTTCGGCTTCGGTCAGGGTGGTCTGGCCGCCGCGCAGGTGGACCATTTCCGCCTCGACCTTCTCGGCGAACACTTCCGGCGTCAGGGCCTTGACCAGGATCTTGATCCGCGCCTTGTACTTATTGTCACGACGGCCATAGCGGTTGTAGACCCGCAGGATGGCGTCGAGGTAGCTCAACAGGTCCTGCCAGGGCAGGAACTCGTTGATGAAGGCGCCGACCACCGGGGTACGGCCCAGACCGCCACCGACCAGCACGCGGAAACCCAGCTCGCCGGCAGCGTTGTACACCGGCTCCAGGCCAATGTCGTGGACCTCGATGGCTGCGCGGTCGGAAGTCGAGCCGTTGATGGCGATCTTGAACTTGCGCGGCAGATAGGCGAATTCGGGGTGGAAGGTGGTCCATTGACGGACGATCTCGCACCAGGGGCGCGGGTCGATCAACTCGTCGGCGGCGACACCGGCAAACTGGTCGGTGGTGACGTTACGCAGGCAGTTGCCGCTGGTCTGGATGGCGTGCATCTGCACGGTGGCCAGCTCGGCCAGGATGTCCGGCACGTCTTCCAGGGCTGGCCAGTTGAACTGCACGTTTTGCCGGGTGCTGATGTGCGCATAGCCCTTGTCGTAGTCGCGGGCGATCTTGGCCATCATCCGCGCCTGGCGCGAGGTCAATTGGCCGTAAGGCACGGCTACCCGCAGCATTGGGGCAAAACGTTGGATATAAAGGCCATTCTGCAGGCGCAGGGGACGGAATTCCTCTTCGCTCAGCTCGCCTGCCAGATAGCGTCGGGTCTGATCACGGAACTGCTTGACGCGGTCCTCGATGATCCGCTGATCGTACTCGTCGTATACGTACATATAGGTCCAGTTCTCAGGCTACAGGTGGCGCCAAAGCGCACTTGGCAAATACTGCGGTGAACGGCTTCGGTACGTTGCTTCGACTGGCGTCGACCGGGGCTTGTCGCCGGTTTCACCTCGTCCTGCCTTCGTTCTCGCTCAACCCCACCCATGTAAGCAAATCTGCGCGCACGGCCGCGCACTCCGGTCGGAGCCGCCGAACGATACCAGTTTGTGGTTATGCGCAAAAGTGATGTTTGAGTATATGCAAAGAACCAAAACGACTAACGGTAGGGGTATATGAGTATCCACATTTGAGGTGGGGACAATCCTGGTCTTAACTGTGGTCGTGTCTTTGAGCAGTCACCGACAAAATCTACTAGAGGCGATGCTATGAGCCATCCAACCAAAGTAAGGAAAAGTGACAGTAGCGTTGATGCTTGGGCCATTCTCTTTCTGATCATACTGGTCGTGGGTACGGCCGTGTTTTGGGTCAGCCACCAGTAGTCGAGCGTAAAAGAAGAGCCCGAATTGTCGGACAATCAGGACAATTTGCCGCCGTTGGCCAGCAATTTGCCAGTTATACTGCCTGGGATAATCCAGGGGCTCTTTTCACAATGTTCAAGGTTCTGTGCAAGTGGGTGATATGTCTGAGTTTGCCGTTCTGGGCGGTGGCTCAAGCAACGTCGGTGGTGTTTCTCAACCCCGGTAATTCAACGGAAACCTTCTGGGTCAGTTATTCGCGGTTCATGCAGGCAGCCGCCCGGGATCTGGGCATGGACCTGCAAATTCTCTATGGCGAACGCAATCCCCAGAACTCTCTCGATCAGGCTCGGGAGCTGTTTCAGCGAGCGCAAAAGCCCGATTACCTGATATTGGTCAACGAACAGTATGTCGCTCCGCAGATCCTGCGCATGTCTCAGGGTTCCGGGGTCAAGCTGTTTATCGTCAACAGCCCACTGACCGAGGATCAGCGGGCGTTGATCCGCCAAAGTCGCAGCAGTTACTCCGATTGGATCGGCAGCATGATGAGCAACGATGAAGAGGCCGGTTATCGGATGCTCAAGGAGTTGTTGCGCCAGCATGGCCCTTTGCCTGCCGGGCAAACAATCGATTTGCTGGCCTTTTCCGGGGTGAAAGTCACACCGGCGGCGCAGTTGCGCGAGCAAGGGCTGCACCGGGCCCTGGCGGAAAATCCTCAGGTGCGTCTGCGCCAGCTCGTGTATGGCGAATGGAACCGGCAGCGGGCGCACGAACAAGCACAACAGCTGCTGCAGCGCTATCCACAGACGCAACTGATCTGGTCGGCTAACGACGAAATGGCTCTGGGGGCCATGCAGGCGGCCCGGGAGTTGGGCCGCAAGCCGGGGCGCGATCTGCTGTTCAGTGGACTCAACAGTTCGCCCGAAGCCTTGCAGGCATTGATCGACGGGGAGTTGTCGGTGCTGATGGCCGGACATTTCACCAGCGGCGGCTGGGCCCTGGTGGCCCTGCATGATGATGCGCTGGGGCTCGATGCCCGACGTCTGGGAGGGCCGGACTGGCATTTGTCGCTGTTCCAGTCATTGACCCGTGACCAGGCCCGGCAACTAATGCGCCTGGGCGATCAGGTCGGTGCCCGGGTCGATTTTCGCGGGCTGTCCGCCCAAGGCAAGCCGGACAGCTACCGCTATCCCTTCAGTTTGCAGCTGCTGCTGCACTGACGCCGTTTCAGACTCCCGCCAGGTGCATCGCCAGGTTGGCGATACCCAGCAGCACCAGCACGAACAGGGTGGTAAAGAGAATGCCCAGCACGATGAAGTGACTGGGTTTGCCGTGACTGAAGTCCCGGGCGCGATTTTTCCCGCTTTGTACGCCGAAGGCGGCCGCCAGCACGCTTTGCAGCATCTGCAGGAAGGTTGGGGGCTGATTGTCGCTGCTTGGATCGTCCATAAATCCCTCGACACGGTTGGGTGTCAACAGAGCATAGACAATGTCGCCTGTGATGGCGGGCTGGTGTAGGAGCCGGCGGGCCGGCTCCTACAGAGTCTGAGTCAGTTGTCGTAGCCCAGGTTCGGCGCCAGCCAGCGTTCGCTTACGGCCAGGTCCTGGCCCTTGCGCTCGGTGTAGCTCTGCACCTGGTCCTTGTCGACCTTGCCCACCGCAAAGTACTGCGCCTGCGGGTGGGCGAAGTACCAGCCGCTGACTGCAGCCGCCGGGAACATGGCGAAGTGTTCGGTGAGGAACACGCCACTGCGGCCGGCGCGGCCTTCGCTGGCCTCGGGATCGAGCAGGGCGAACAGGGTGCTCTTCTCGGTGTGATCCGGGCAGGCCGGATAACCCGGGGCAGGGCGGATACCGCTGTACTGCTCCTTGATCAGCGCCTCGTTGTCCAGCTGCTCATCCTGGGCATAACCCCAGTAGTCTTTACGCACCTGCTGGTGCAGCCACTCGGCGCAGGCTTCGGCCAGGCGATCGGCCAGGGCCTTGACCATGATCGAGTTGTAGTCGTCGCCGGCATCCTGGTAGGCCTTGGCCACTTCCTCGGCGCCGATCCCGGCGGTGGTAATGAAGCCGCCGACATAGTCAGTGATGCCGCTGTCCTTGGGCGCGACGAAGTCGGCCAGAGAGAAGTTCGGCTTGCCGTCAGTCTTGATGATCTGCTGGCGCAGGTGATGCAGGCGGGCCAGGGGCTGGCCGTCTTCGCCGTAGACTTCCAGGTCGTCGTCCTGCACCTGGTTGGCCGGCCAGAAGCCGAATACCGCCCGGGCGCTGATCAGTTTTTCATTGATCAGCTTGTCGAGCATCTCCCGGGCGTCCTTATACAGGGCGGTGGCGGCTTCACCGACCACTTCGTCTTCGAGGATGCGCGGGTACTTGCCGGCCAGGTCCCAGGAGATGAAGAACGGCGTCCAGTCGATGTACTCGGCCAGCACCTTGAGGTCGATGTTGTCCAGCACCCGGGCGCCGGTGAAGGTTGGCTTGACCGGCTGGTAGTTGGCCCAGTCGAACTGTGGCTTCTTGGCGATGGCTGCGGCGTAGCTCAGGCGCTCGGTACGGGCGCTGCGGTTGGCGGTACGCTCGCGCACCTCCACGTACTCCTCCCGGGTCTTCTCGACGAAGCCAGCCTTGAGCTCCTTGGACAGCAACTGGGTGGCCACGCCCACGGCGCGGGAGGCGTCGGTGACGTAGACCACCGCGTCATTGCTGTACTTGGGCTCGATCTTCACTGCGGTGTGGGCCTTGGAGGTGGTGGCGCCACCGATCATCAGCGGCAGGTGGAAGTCCTGGCGCTGCATCTCGCGGGCGACGTGGACCATCTCGTCCAGGGACGGAGTGATCAGCCCGGACAGGCCGATGATGTCGCACTTCTGCTCCTTGGCCACCTGGAGGATCTTCTCCGCCGGCACCATCACCCCGAGGTCGACGATGTCGTAGCCGTTGCAGCCCAGGACCACGCCGACGATGTTCTTGCCGATGTCGTGCACATCGCCTTTTACCGTGGCCATGAGGATCTTGCCCTTGGCCTCCGGCTTGTCGCCTTTCTCCAGTTCGATGAACGGAATCAGGTGGGCTACTGCCTGTTTCATCACTCGGGCGGATTTCACCACCTGGGGCAGGAACATCTTGCCGGCGCCAAACAGGTCGCCGACCACGTTCATGCCGGACATCAGCGGGCCTTCGATCACTTCGATCGGGCGGCTGAAACTCAGGCGCGACTCTTCGGTGTCTTCGACGATATGGCTGGTGATGCCCTTGACCAGGGCGTGCTCCAGGCGCTTGTTGACGTCCCAGTTGCGCCATTCCTCGGTTTCCGCTTCCTTGACGCTGCCATCGCCCTTGAACTGGTCGGCGATGGCCAGCAGCGCGTCGGTGCCGTTTGGCGTGCGGTTGAGCACCACGTCTTCTACGGCATCGCGCAGCTGCTGTGGGATCTGGTCGTAGATCTCCAACTGGCCGGCGTTGACGATGCCCATGGTCAGGCCGTTGCGGATCGCGTACAGCAGGAACACCGAGTGGATCGCCTCACGCACCGGGTTGTTGCCGCGGAACGAGAACGACACGTTGGACACGCCGCCGGAGCTCAGGGCGTAGGGCAGTTCATCGCGGATGTAGGCGCAGGCGTTGATGAAGTCCACCGCGTAGTTGTTGTGTTCCTCGATGCCGGTGGCCACGGCGAAGATGTTCGGGTCGAAGATGATGTCTTCCGGCGGGAAGCCCACTTCATTGACCAGGATGTCGTAGGAGCGCTTGCAGATTTCCTTCTTGCGCGCCTCGGTGTCGGCCTGGCCGACCTCGTCGAAGGCCATCACCACAACGGCGGCGCCGTAGCGCTTGCACAACTTGGCGTGGTGAATGAACTGCTCGACGCCTTCTTTCATGCTGATGGAGTTGACGATGCCCTTGCCCTGGATGCACTTGAGGCCGGCTTCGATCACTTCCCACTTGGAGGAGTCGATCATGATCGGTACGCGGGAGATGTCCGGCTCGCCGGCGATCAGATTGAGGAAGGTGACCATGGCCTTCTTCGAATCCAGCATCCCTTCGTCCATGTTGATGTCGATCACCTGGGCGCCGGCTTCCACCTGCTGCAGGGCGACTTCCAGGGCCTCGGTGTAGTTGTCCTCGCGGATCAGCCGGGCGAACTTGGCCGAACCGGTGATGTTGGTGCGCTCACCAACGTTCACGAACAGCGAGTTGCGATCGATGGTGAAGGGCTCCAGGCCCGACAGGCGGCAGGCCTTGGGAATGTCCGGGATCTGTCGCGGGGCATAACCGGCCACGGCTTTGGCGATGGCGGCAATGTGCCCCGGGGTGGTGCCGCAGCAGCCGCCGACGATATTCAGGAAGCCGCTCTGGGCGAATTCCTCGATGACCTTGGCGGTTTGCTCCGGCAGTTCGTCGTATTCGCCGAATTCGTTGGGCAGGCCGGCGTTGGGGTGCGCCGAGACGTGGGTGCTGGCCTTGTTCGACAGCTCTTCCAGGTACGGACGCAGCTCGCTGGCGCCCAGGGCGCAGTTCAGGCCCACCGAGATCGGCTTGGCGTGGGCCACGGAGTTCCAGAAGGCCTCGGTGGTCTGGCCCGACAGGGTACGGCCGGAGGCATCGGTGATGGTCCCGGAAATCATGATCGGCAGCTCGACGCCCAACTCCTCGAACACGCCCTGCACGGCGAAGATCGCCGCCTTGGCGTTCAAGGTGTCGAAGATGGTCTCGATCAGGATCAGGTCGGCGCCGCCTTCGATCAGGCCCTTGGTGGACTCGGTGTAGTTCTCCACCAGTTCATCGAAGGTGACGTTGCGGTAGCCGGGGTTGTTGACGTCGGGCGACAGCGAGCAGGTACGGCTGGTCGGGCCCAGGACGCCGGCGACGAAGCGCGGCTTGTCCGGGTTCTCCTGGGTCTTGGCGTCGGCCACCTTGCGGGCCAGGCGTGCGCCCTCTACGTTTAATTCGTAGGCCAGTTCTTCCATGCCGTAATCGGCCATGGAAATGCGCGTGGCGTTGAAGGTGTTGGTTTCCAGGATGTCGGCGCCGGCATCCAGATAGGCTTTTTCGATGCCACCGATCACGTCCGGACGGGTGATCACCAGCAGGTCGTTGTTACCCTTGACGTCGCTGGGCCAGTCGGCGAAACGCTTGCCACGGTAGTCCTGTTCTTCGAGCTTGTAGCTCTGGATCATGGTGCCCATGCCGCCATCGAGAATCAGAATGCGCTCTTTGAGGGCTTGCTGGAGAGCGTGGAGGCGAGCACTGCGATCAGACATGAGAACTACCTGGTAGGGCCATAACGAAGGGCGTGGATCATAGCAAACCTGCATGGATTTGCGGCATGTACGGGTTTTACATGAATATCGCTCATGTTGGTCGTGGGGCGAGATCGGTAGAATTGCGGCGTTTTTTCTTTCGGGACCAGGGACATGCCGTTTCGTTTTATCGTCAGCAGCGCGCTGCTGCTTCTCAGTTCAGTGTGTATGGCCCAAGGTCCGGCTCCGGCGATTTCCTACACCCGCGACATCCAGCCGATCTTCACCGAGAAGTGCGTGGCCTGTCATGCCTGCTACGACTCCGCCTGTCAGCTCAACCTGGGCAGCGGCGAAGGGGCCGGTCGCGGTGCCTCGAAGATTCCGGTGTACGACGGCGAGCGGAGTCAGGCGCAGGCGCCTACCCGGCTGTTCTATGACGCCAGCGGCAAGGCGGCCTGGCAGCGCCATGGGTTTTTTTCGGTGCTCGACGCCCAGGGCAGCCAGGCCGCACTGATGGCGCGCATGCTCGAACTCGGTCATCGCACCCCGCTGCAGCCTAATGCCAAGTTGCCCAGCGAGATCGTCCTGGGCCTGAGCCGGGAGAACATGTGCCCGCAGCCGGCGGAGTTCGACGCCTATGCCGGTGCGCACCCGAAAGAGGGCATGCCCCTGGCGGTCACCGGTCTCACCGAGCAGCAATACCAGACCCTGCAACGCTGGTTGGCCTCCGGTGCGCCCATCGACGAGCAGGGCCTGGCCCCCAGTGCCCGGGAAAGCCTGCAAGTGGCCCAGTGGGAGAACCTGCTCAACGCCCCCGGCGCTCGGGAAAGCCTGGTGGCGCGCTGGCTCTACGAACACTGGTTCCTGGCCCACATCTATTTCGAAGGCGGCGAGCCGGGGCACTTCTTCCAGTGGGTGCGCTCGCGGACCCCCAGCGGCCAGCCCATTGACCTGATCAACACCCGGCGCCCCAACGACGACCCGGGCACCCAGGTGTATTACCGCCTGTGGCCGGTGCAAGGGGTGATCGTGCACAAGACCCACATCACCTACCCGCTGAGCGCGGCGAAGATGGCCCGGGTCAAGACCCTGTTCTACAGCGGCGACTGGCAGGTCAGCGCCTTGCCGGGCTACGGACCAGGGCGCCGGGCCAACCCGTTTGAAACCTTCGAAGCGATTCCGGCCAAGGCCCGCTACCAGTTTATGCTCGATAACGCCGAATACTTCGTGCGCACCTTCATTCGTGGCCCGGTGTGCCGCGGGCAGATCGCCACCGATGTGATCCGCGACAACTTCTGGGCGCTGTTCCAGGCCCCGGAACACGATCTGTACATCACCGATCCGGCCTATCGCGGCCAAGCCACACCGCTGTTGGCCATGCCCGGGCAGAACGACGATGTCGGCAGCGTGCTCAGCCTGTGGCTGTCCTATCGCGACAAGCGCAACGAGTACGAAGCCCTGCGCCGCGACTTCTATGCCGACTCTCCGGCCCCCAGCTGGTCGACCCTGTGGGCCGGCAACGACAACGCGCTGCTGAGCATCTTCCGCCACTTCGACAGTGCTTCGGTGAGCAAGGGCCTGATCGGCGAGGTGCCGCAGACGATGTGGCTGTTCGATTACCCGCTGCTGGAGCGCACCTATTATCAGCTGGCGGTGAATTTTGACGTGTTCGGCAACGTCTCCCACCAGGCCCAGACCCGGTTGTACTTCGACCTGATCCGCAACGGTGCCGAGCAGAACTTCCTGCGCCTGATGCCCGCTGGCAGCCGTGAGGATTTCCTCGACGATTGGTACCAGAACAGCGGCAAGTTCAAGATGTGGCTGGATTACGAGTCCATCGACGACGACAAGCGCAGCGCCCTGAAACTGGACCCCAAGGACCCGAAGAAAGACTTCGCCCATCAGTTGCTGACGCGCTATGGCGAGCTCAACGCCAAGCCGGACCCAATCAATCGCTGTGACAGTGCCTATTGCTCGCGGCCCAATATCGACCCGGCGTTGCAGGATGCCGATCAGGCCCTGAGCCGCCTGGCGTCGCGTCCGGCAGCGGGACTCAAGGTCATCGAACAGTTGCCGGAAGCCACCTTGCTGCGGGTCCAGGCCCCGAGCGGCAAGCGCGAGTTCTACAGCATGCTGCGCAATCGCGCCCACAGTAACGTGGCCTTCATGCTGGGCGAGTCGCTACGCTATCAGCCGGGCCTGGACACCCTGACCATTTTTCCGGGCATTCTCAGCAGTTATCCGAACTTCATGTTCAACGTTCCGAGCGAGCAGGTGCCGGCATTTGTCCAGGCCATGCAAGCGGCCAGGGACGCCGCCGGCTTCGAGAAGATCGTCGATCGCTGGGGGATTCGCCGCAGTCATCCGCAGTTCTGGCAGTACTTCCACGACCAGACCCGTTATCTGCAGGAAGTCGACCCGGTCGAGGCCGGAGTCATGGACATGAACCGTTACGAAAACCTCTGATACAGGGCCGCTATCTGTCCTCGGGGCGCCCGCTGGCGGGCCCCGGGGAAGCCCTATACCAAGGTCTATCCCGACAAAAATACTAGGACTTTGTCAGCGGCGTCGATTGGCGTAAACTGCGCCCACGTCTGCGAGGAACCACCATGAGCGCCATAACCATTACCGACGCCGCCCACGATTATCTGGCTGATCTGCTATCCAAGCAGAACACCCCGGGGATTGGCATCCGCATCTTCATTACCCAGCCAGGGACTCAGTACGCCGAGACCTGCATCGCCTATTGCAAGCCGGGCGAAGAGAAACCCGAAGACAAGGCCCTTGGCCTGAAGAGCTTCACCGCCTACATCGACGCCTTCAGCGAAGGTTTCCTCGATGACGCGGTGGTCGACTACGCCACCGACCGCATGGGCGGCCAGCTGACCATCAAGGCGCCCAACGCCAAGGTGCCGATGGTCAATGCCGACAGTCCGGTCAACGAACGCATCAACTACTACCTGCAAACCGAGATCAACCCGGGGCTGGCCAGCCACGGCGGTCAGGTCAGCCTGATCGACGTCGTTGACGACGGCATCGCCGTGCTGCAATTCGGTGGCGGTTGCCAGGGTTGCGGCCAGGCCGACGTGACCTTGAAGGAAGGTATCGAGCGCACCCTGCTCGAGCGCATCCCCGAGCTTAAGGGCGTGCGCGACGTCACCGACCACACGCAGAAAGAAAACGCCTACTACTAAGGCGTTCGCTGCGAACAAAAAACGGCGCCGCGTGAGCGCCGTTTTTTTATGCCCGCAAACCAGCGCCTCCCGAAATAAGCCTCCGCAGGAGCCGGCTTGCCGGCGAAAGGGCCCTTGAGCCTTGCGCCAATCCCGAGATCGCCTTCGCTGGCAAGCCAGCTCCTACAAGGCGTCCAGCGCGCCAACATAGGGGGTTCAACCACGTAGGAGCTGGCTTGCCGGCGAATGGGCCCTCAAGCCTTGCACGATGCCAAGACCGCCTTCGCTGGCAAGCCAGCCCCTACATAGGGTGTGTGTCAGGGGCGATAGAGGTGCGCGTGCCCGGCGCGGTACAGCGATGATTCGCTGAACGCGTCCGTGGCCAGCACCCGGCCCACCAGGATTAGCGCCGTGCGCCGGAAACCCTTGGCCGCGACTTTATCGGCAATGTCCGCCAGGGTGCCCAGGACCCAGTCCTGGTCCGGCCAGGTGGCTCGGTGTACCACGGCAATCGGGCAGTCGGCGCCGTAGTGCGGCAGCAGCTCTGTGACTATCTTCTCCAGGTGGTTGACCCCCAGGTGAATCGCCATGGTGGCGCCGTGGGCCGCGAGGCTAGCGAATTCTTCGCCGGCCGGCATGGCGGTCTTGTCCGCATAGCGGGTCAGGATCACGCTTTGGGACACATCCGGCAGGGTCAATTCGGCTCCCAGCAGGGCGGCACAGGCGGCGGTGGCGGTGACGCCAGGGATGATCTCGAAGGGAATACCCAGCTCCCGCAGGCAGCGAATCTGCTCGCCAATGGCGCCATACAGGCTCGGATCACCGGAATGTACCCGGGCTACATCCTGACCCTGGTCGTGCGCGTGCTTGATCGCCTCGATGATCTGTTCCAGATGCAGCTCGGCGCTGTTGATCACTCGTATCGCGCTGTGGCCTTCGAGGACAGCCTCGGGCACCAGCGAGCCGGCGTAGATGATCACCGGGCAGCGATGGATCAGGCGCTGGCCCTTGACCGTGATCAGTTCCGGATCGCCGGGACCGGCACCGATGAAATAGACAGTCATGGCTGTGTCCTGTGAAAAAGGGGCTGGAGCCAGCTTCAAATGAAGATTGCTCATGATCAAGGCGGCGGATTATCGAGGATTTTACCGGCAAGCGGCCATTGCCAGGGTGGCCTGGGCAAATTTCTGACGAGGGATCAGCAGTTTGGCCGGGCCGGGATGCAGCTGTTCAGCCATGGCCAGGGCCGCACTTTCGGCAACGCCGTAGCAGCCGGTGCGTTCAAAGGCGATCTGTGAACGGTGGCTCAGGCGCAAAGCATAAGGCGCCAACTGCGTGCTGCTGAAACAGGTCAGCGGCAATGCCAGTTGTTCGGCCAACTCCAGCAGTCCGGGCTCGGCCCGTTTCAGGTCGATGCTCGCCAGGGCGAAAACCTGCTGCGTATCGATGCGATGGGCTTCCAGCACCTGATCCAGCAGCGCGCGCAGCGTGGTCGCCGGGCAGCCTTTCTGGCAGCCCAGGCCGACCACCAGGGTCGACGCTGCGCGCACCTCGATCATGCCGAGTACGGATCCGTGTTCTTGCGCCGGAACAGCCAGGCGCTGATCAGCCCGAGGGCCAGCCAGAAGGCGGCGTTGGTCAACTGTGAAGCGATTTTGAACTGGGTCTCCAGTGCTTGCGGGGCCAGCATCGAATGCACTTCCGGTTGTGGTGCGCCGATCACGTGAGGCACGGCGATGATGGCGGCGCCCAGCAGTTTCAGCAGCCAGTTGCCTGCGAACACGATCAGGGCAAGGCCCACGGCGGTGGAAGCGGCAGCGCCGATCCACCAGACCTGGCGCTGCACCAGATCGGCGGCAGCGGTGCCCGGCAACTCCGGCGGCAGGCCCAGGGTCGGCGCCAGGCAGAAAGTCGCATAACCGGCCAGGCCCCAGAGCAGGCCCTGGGAAGTGCGGCTGGGCGCCCGCAGGGTATAGAGCCCGGCCAGCATCAGGGCGAAGCCGACGGCCACCACCAGGTTGCCACCGGTGGTGGACAGCACCCGCTGCCAGCCATCTTCCGGTTCCCAGGCTTCGGCGTCGTGGCTGTGGCCGGCCATGGCGCCTGCGGCGTGTTCATGAGCCTCCACGGCCGGGGCCTGTTCATAGGTTTCCGCCTGCAGAATCAGCGGGGCCACCCAGAAGCTCTGCAGCAGGGTCAGCAGCAAGGCCGCCAGCAATCCGCTGAAGCCTGCGGTTTGTGCAATACGCTTGATCATGTCGGCAGGTCTCAGTGGCAAGGGAAAGCAGCGCTGTGACGAGTGTCGTGGGCGGCGTTGTGCACCGCTTCGATATGGGAGAAACCGGCGAAGTACACCAGGCAGGCGCCCAGCAGCGAAGCGCCGATGGCGGCCACCAGGCGCTGGCTCAGGGTGGAGGTGCTGCTGGCGGAGTGGCTGGTGCTGCTGATGATCGACATGGCGCTTCCCTTTGGAGTGTCGGCGGGGGAGGAGCGCAGGAAAACCCCGCGTGAGGAGCACGCAGGGTTTGCAACAGCGCCCGCCCACCGCGGGTTTGTTATGTGTGTGTTGCGGGCCGGTCTCCGGGCTTGCGAGGGGCAGGGCATGTGTCATGCCGTGCCGACAAGTGTCGCCTTCCCATGCCTTGGCACAGTGGATCTGACACTTCGCTCGCTTACCGTTGCGGGGGCAGCACCGGACTGGTCACGACTTTTTAGTAAAGCACGTGATTCACCGGTTTCCCGTTTCACCCTGTGAAGGGCACCCGTAACAAGGCGCGTAGCAAATCATGGGCGGGGTAACGTCGTCAATTGCGGATGCCGGTGTATTGCCGATTGACCGTCCCCCGCGCTCTGCGTAGCCTTGCGCCTTCGAGGTTCTTCGGCCAGCGGTCGAAGCTAAGAAGGGAACGCGGTCGATGCCGCGGCTGCCCCCGCAACTGTGAAGGGTTTCATTTCTGCAAGGCCACTGCATTGGCGTTCGTAACGCCTGCGGGAAGGCGCAGAAACCGCCAGTCCAATGACTGGCAAGCCCCCAGCCAGGAGACCTGCCTCGATCCCAGATTCTCACTACAACCGGGCGGGGTGATCCGGTGGCGAAATCTCCGCGCGCCTCTGCGCTGCGGCTCTCGTCCCGTATGCCCGCCACCTTTGCCAAGGGGCATCCGATGAAAACACTGGCCAAACTTCCCGTCACCATCGTCACCGGCTTCCTTGGCTCGGGTAAGACCACCTTGCTGCGGCACATGCTGGACAACGCCCAGGGCCGGCGCATCGCGGTGATCGTCAACGAGTTCGGCGAGTTGGGCATCGACGGCGAGATCCTCAAGCAATGCTCCATCGGCTGCACCGAGGAAGAGGCCAGCGGCCGGGTCTATGAGCTGGCCAACGGCTGCCTGTGCTGCACCGTGCAGGAAGAGTTCTTCCCGGTGATGCGCGAACTGGTGGCGCGCCGTGGCGACCTGGACCACATCCTTATCGAAACCTCCGGCCTGGCCTTGCCCAAGCCCCTGGTCCAGGCCTTCCAGTGGCCGGAAATCCGCAGCGCCTGCACCGTCGACGCGGTGATCACCGTGGTCGACAGCCCGGCCGTGGCCGCCGGCACCTTTGCCGCGTTCCCCGATCAAGTGGACGCCCAGCGCAAGCTCGACCCCAACCTGGACCACGAATCGCCGCTGCACGAGCTGTTCGCCGACCAGCTGTCCAGCGCCGACCTGGTAATCCTCAACAAGACCGACCTGATCAACCCCGAAGACCTGGCCAAGGTCCGCCTGGAAGTGGCCGAAGAGCTGCCGCCGGCGGTCAAGGTCATCGAAGCCAGCAGCGGCCGCCTGCCCCTGGACGTATTGCTGGGCCTGGGTGCCGGCTCCGAGGAACACATCGACGGTCGCCACAGCCACCACGATCACCACCACGACGGTGACGACGACCACGACGATCACGATCACGACGCCTTCGACTCCATCTCCATCGAACTGCCCCAGGCCGACGAAAGCCTGCTGCTGGACGCCCTGACCCAGCTGGTGGTCAAGCACGGCATCCTGCGGGTCAAGGGCTTTGCCGCGATCCCCAACAAGCCGATGCGTTTGCTGATCCAGGGCGTGGGCACGCGCTTCGACAAGCACTTCGACCGCAAGTGGGGCGCTGACGAAGCCCGGACCACGCGCCTGGTACTGATCGGCCAGGAACTGGACGCCGCCCAACTCGAAGCGCAACTGCGCGCCGCCCTCAGCGTGTAAGCCATGCACCTGCTCAGGACCCAGCCCGGCGGTTTCGTGTCGGATGACAACATTGCCGACCTTGGACAAACCCCCGCCGAGCTGGTGATCCTGTGCAGCGGCGACTCCAGCCTGGCGCTGCTGGCGGATGCCGCCGAGCAGTTGCCCGAGGATTACCCCAGCTTTCGCCTGGCCAACCCGATGCAGGTGCAGAACCACGCTTCGGTGGATCTGTATGTGGACCAGGTGCTGCGCCACGCCAAGGTGATCCTGATTTCCCTGCACGGCGGCATCGGCTACTGGCGTTACGGCGTCGAGCGGCTGGTGGAGCTGTCCCAGCGCGGGGTGCAGCTGATTCTGGTGCCGGGGGACGATCGTCCGGACCCGGAGCTCAGCGACCTGAGCACCGTGGGCCCCGTCGAGCGCGATCGCCTGTGGCAGTTCCTGCGCCAGGGCGGGCGCGACAACGCGCTGAATTTCTACCGCTGCCTGGCCAGCGGCCTGCTGGGGCGCGACTATCCCTGGAGCGAGCCGCAGACCCTGCCACGCACGGCGATTTACCACCCGCACAAGAGCCAGGCCACTCTCAGCGACTGGCAGGCCGATTGGCAGCAAGGGCAAGCAGTGGCGGCGCTGTTGTTCTACCGCTCCCACCTGCAGGCGGCCAACACCGGCTTTATCGACCTGTTCTGCCAGCGCTTGCAGGCGGCGGGGCTCAACCCCTTGCCGATCGCCGTGGCCAGCCTCAAGGAGCCCGGCTGCCTGAGCCAGGTGGAAGAGTGGCTGGAGGCAACCGCGGCCGGGGTGATCCTCAACACCACCGGCTTTGCCCAGTCCAGCCCCGAAGCCCCGCACCTGCGGCCGTTCCGCCGCAACATTCCGGTGATCCAGGCCATCTGCGCCCAGGACAACGAACCCGGCTGGCGCGACAGCGAGCAAGGCCTGGGCCCGCGGGACCTGGCCATGCACATCGCCTTGCCGGAACTGGACGGGCGCATCATCAGCCGGCCCATCAGCTTCAAGGACCTGGCCTGGCGCAGCGAGCGCAGCCAGTCGGACGTGGTCTGCTATCGCGGCCAGCCCGAGCGCATGGACTTTGTTGCCGAACTGGCCCGGCGCTGGGTCGAGCTGAGGCGCCTGGACAACGGCCACAAGCGCATCGCCCTGGTGCTGGCCAACTACCCGACCCGCGACGGGCGCATCGGCAACGGCGTCGGCCTGGACACTCCGGCTGCGGCGCTGAACATCCTCAAGGCCCTGCACGCCGAAGGCTACCCGCTGCCGGCCGAGTTGCCCGCCAGTGGCAGCGAGCTGATCCGGCAACTGCTGGGCGGGGTCAGCAATGACCTGGACAGCCTCGACCAACGCCCGTGTCAGCAAAGCCTGGCCCTGGACGACTACGCGCTGATGTTCCAGGCCCTGCCCGCCGCCAACCGCGAGGCGGTGCTGCAGCGCTGGGGCGCACCGCAGCAAGACCCGATGTTCCGCGACGGGCGGATGATGATCGCCGGCCTGCGCTTTGGCCTGACCTTTGTCGGCATCCAGCCGGCCCGGGGTTATCAGGTGGACCCCAGCGCGGTCTACCACGACCCGGACCTGGTGCCGCCCCACGGCTACCTGGCGTTCTACTTCTGGCTGCGCCAGACCTACGGCGCCCATGCGCTGATCCACGTCGGCAAGCATGGCAACCTGGAATGGCTGCCGGGCAAGGGTGTCGGCCTCTCGGAGAACTGCTGGCCGGATGCGTTGCTGGGGCCGCTGCCGAACATCTACCCGTTCATCGTCAACGACCCGGGGGAGGGCGCCCAGGCCAAGCGCCGCACCCAGGCAGTGATCATCGACCACCTGATGCCGCCCCTGACCCGTGCCGAAACCTACGGTCCGCTGCGTAACCTGGAGCTGCTGGCGGACGAGTACTACGAAGCCCAGCTGCTGGACCCACGTCGTGCCCGCGAGCTGCAACGGGACATCCTGCAACTGGTGCGCGAGACCCACATCGACCGTGAGTTGCAACTGGGCGAACAGCTGGACAGCGACGCCGACGCGGCGATCTGGCTGCCGCGCCTGGACACTTACCTGTGCGACCTCAAGGAATCGCAGATCCGCGATGGCCTGCACGTGTTCGGCGAATCCCCCGACGGCCGACTGCGCATCGACACCCTGCTGGCCCTGCTGCGCATTCCCCGGGGCGATGGCAAGGGCGCCCATGCCAGTCTGCTGCGGGCCTTGGCCAAGGCCTTCGACCTGGGCTTCGATCCGCTGGACTGCGCCCTGGCCGAACCCTGGACCGGGCGCCGCCCGCAGCCGTTGCGACAGCTCAGCGATGCCTTGTGGCGCACGGCGGGCGATGTGCGCGAACGCCTGGAACTGTACGCCGCAGCACTGATCGAAGCCGCGCTCCAGGGCTCGGTGGCGCAGTTGGATGAGCCGGGCTGGGAGCCGGTACGGGTCATCATCGACGCCTTGCGCGAAGTGGTCGCGCCGCGCCTGGACGCATGCGGCCCGGCGGAAATGCGTGGTCTGCTGGACGCCTTGAACGGCCGTTTCGTCCCCGCCGGACCCAGCGGTGCACCCAGCCGCGGGCGTCTGGACGTGCTGCCCACCGGGCGCAACTTTTATTCGGTGGACGTGCGTAACCTGCCCACCACCACCGCCTGGCGCATCGGTTTCCAGTCGGCGAACCTGATTCTCGAACGCCACCTGCAGGACCACGGCGATCACCTGTTGCAACTGGGCCTGTCGGTCTGGGGCACGGCCACCATGCGCACCGGCGGCGACGACATTGCCCAGGCCATGGCCCTGATGGGCGTGCGCCCGGTGTGGGCCACCGGCAGCCAGCGGGTGGACGATTTCGAGATCCTGCCCCTTAGCCTGCTGGACCGGCCTCGGGTCGACGTGACCCTGCGGGTGTCCGGGTTCTTCCGCGACGCCTTCGCCAACCTGATCCGCCTGTTCGACGCAGCGGTGCAAGCGGTGGCGGCCCTCGATGAGCCTGAGGACATGAACCCCCTGGCGGCCAGGGTTCGCGCCGAGCGCGAGGCCTTGATCGCCTCCGGCCTGGAGCAGGACGCGGCCGCGCGTCAGGCCGGCTGGCGGATCTTCGGCGCCAAGCCCGGGGCCTATGGCGCCGGGGTCCAGGGTGCCATCGACGGTCGCCTGTGGCAGAGCCGCGAGGACCTGGCCGAGGTCTACCTGAACTGGGGCGGCTATGCCTATGGCGGCAACGACGAAGGCACCGCCGCCCGCGAGCAGTTCGCCACCCGCCTGAGCCAGGTGCAGGCGGTGTTGCAGAACCAGGACAACCGCGAGCACGACCTGCTGGATTCCAACGACTACTACCAGTTCCAGGGTGGCATGTTGGCCGCGGTGGAAAGCCTCAGCGGGGCCAAGGCTGCCAGCTACCACGGCGACCACAGCCAGCCGGACCTGCCGAAGATCCGCACCCTCAAGGAAGAACTGAACCGGGTGATCCGCTCCCGGGCGGCCAATCCGAAGTGGATCGAAGGGGTCAAGCGCCATGGCTACAAGGGCGCCTTTGAAATGGCCGCGACCCTGGACAACCTGTTCGCCTTCGACGCCACCACCGAGCTGATCGACGATCACCAGTACGCCTTGCTGGCAGACGCCTACCTGCTGGACGACTCGACCCGCGAGTTCGTCCGCCAGCATAATCCCCACGCCCTGCGCGACATGACCGAGCGCCTGCTGGAAGCCCAGCAGCGCGGCCTGTGGCAAGAGCCCGGCGATTATCGTGAAGCCCTGGAGCACCTGTTGCTGGATATTGAAGAAGACAGCTGAGCCTGTAGCCGCTGCTGCAGGCTGCGAACGCCGCCGACGTCGACGTCACGTGCGACCGCCCCGAACCTCTTCGCGACGGCTCTGCGGTGCCGATCGCAACTTGTAGCAGCGGCCACCCCCTGATGTTTGCACAACCCTTGAGCGAGACCCCGACATGAGCGACACCCCCCATTTTCCGCTGTCCGCCGTGGTCGGCGCCGAAAGCCTGAAACTGGCCCTGTGCCTGACCGCCATCGACCCGAAGATCGGCGGTGTGCTGATCGAGGGTCCGCGGGGCATGGCCAAGTCGACCCTGGCGCGGGGCCTGGCCGATCTCTTGGCCAGCGGCCAGTTCGTCACCTTGCCCCTGGGCGCCACCGAAGAGCGCCTGGTGGGCACCCTGGATCTGGACGCCGCCCTGGGCGAAGGCCGGGCGCAGTTCTCACCGGGGGTTCTGGCCAAGGCCGACGGTGGTGTGCTCTATGTCGATGAAGTCAACCTGCTGCCCGATCACCTGGTGGACCTGCTGCTGGACGTGGCCGCCAGCGGCACCAACCTGATCGAGCGCGACGGTATTTCCCATCGCCATTCGGCGAAGTTCGTACTGATCGGCACCATGAACCCGGAAGAGGGCGAACTGCGTCCGCAACTGCTGGACCGCTTCGGCCTCAACGTCGCCTTGAGCGGCCAGCCCGCGCCGCAGGAGCGCGGGCAGATCATCCGCCGGCGCCTGGATTTCGACAGCGATCCCCAGGGCTTCTGCGGCCAATGGGGCGAGGCGCAAACGGCGTTGCGCGAGCGTTGCCAACAGGCCCGAGCACTGCTGCCGGCCATCGCCCTCGATGACCTGTCCCTGGAGCTGATCACCGAGCGTTGCTTCGCTGCAGGCGTCGACGGCCTGCGCGCCGACCTGGTGTGGTTGCGAGCCGCCCGGGCCCACGCCGCCTGGCGCGGTGCCAGCGCCATCACCGAGCAAGACATCGACGCGGTCGCCGAGTTTGCCTTGCGCCACCGCCGCCGAGAGACGGCGCCCAGTGCGCCGCAATCGGAGTCCAGCCCCCAGACGCCGGCGTCAGCCAACGCCAACCCCAGTGAAGGCCAGGGCCAATGGGGCGAAATGCCGGCCCAGGCGTTGCCCACCGGCGCCCGGCGTGAAGTGCCCAGCTGGCCAAAAAAGCCCTAGGCATTCGTCCCCGCACTGATCGGGGGGCGGATGCCAAGCCCCGGGCGGGGCACCTGGATCATGGCCGGCAAGGCAAAGGCCGCGAGGCCCGCGCCGGTTCCATCAACTGGCCCGGCACCTTGCTCAAGGGCCGGCCGCGCTTGCGCCAAGACCTGCTGTTTCGCCTGCGCAGCCGCGCGCCCCATGAACTGTGGCTGGTGATCGTCGACGCCTCGGCCTCGACCCGCCGCCACAGCGCGCTGAGTGACGCCAAGGGTTTGCTGGCACAACTGTTCGACGACGCCTACCGCCAGCGCGCGCGCCTGGCCCTGCTTACCGCCAGTGGCCGCGCACCGAGCTGGCAGGTCCAGGGCCTGAAAGCCTCCAAGGACCTGCGGCACTGGCTCGATGGCCTCGGTGCTGCTGGCGGCACGCCCTTGCCACAAGCCCTGAGCGAAGCGGCCCAGTGGCTGGAACAGCGCCAGCGGCGCCTGCCGGCGGAACAGCAGCGCGTACTGCTGATCACCGACGGCCGCCTGAAAACCCTGCCGCTGTTGCAGCCCCTGAACTGCCCGACCCTATTGCTCGACATTGAACGCGGCCCGATCCGCCTGGGCCGCGCCCGCGAACTGGCGACACGTCTCAACGCCGCCTACCACCACCTCGATCTGTAGCCTTTAACCCTCTAACCCTCTAACCCTCTAACCCTCTAACCCTCTAACCCTCTAACCCTCTAACCCTGTAGCCGCTGCTGAGCCTGCGAAGCTGCGACCGCCGACGCAGTCGGCGCAAAGGCCCCCAATCCTTCCCAGAAACAACGCGGAGTCTGCCCCTGCGAGCCCTTCGGGCCCGTTCGCAGCCTGCGGCAGCGGCTACACTGCCAGCGCCAACACAGGAGTGAAGCGATGCGGGTACTGGTGCGTAACGATAAGGACGATTTCCGGGTCAAGGCCTATGCCGGGACCAATGGGGTGTTGCTGGCCATGGATCTGGATGCGTCACGGCGCAAGGGGCTGCTGGGCTTCGCCATCGAGAAGCAGGTCGGCAGCAAGCCCTGGCTGTTTCTGTTCAATAGCCTGACCTTCCCCGGCAAGACCCATACCTTCCCCCAATTCAACGCCACCCCCAGCGATCAGGCGCCGCTGCAGAAGTTTCGCTGGGCCGACTACGCGGTCCGCCCCGGCACCACCCTCAACTATCGGGTGCATCTGGCCTACGGCAGCCCCGATGCGCCGCAACTGGGGGAGGCTCTGGAACTGAGCATCACCGCCGACAACGGCCAGCCGCCGGGGCAGCAGGTGATCTTCAACCGTGCCGTGGCCGCCAGCCAGGCCTTCTCGCGCAAGTTTCCGGAACTGGATGCGTTGCTCAGCAACAACAAGAAACTGCCCATCGAGTCCTGGCCCGACGCCCCGCGGCAATGGCTGGAAAACGGTCTGCTGGAGGCGCTTCTGGGGTTTATCCAGCGCGCCACGGATGCCAGCTGGAGCCTGGACATCGCCATCTACGAGTACCAGTTGCAGGCCGTTGTTGACGCGGTCAACGCCGCCTTCGACCGTGGCGTGCAAGTGCGGGTGCTGTACCACGCCGGCCCCGGGGACGACGACACCACGCAGAATCAGGCCAGCCTGCAGCACCTGCCCGAGCACAGCAAACGTGGGCGGGTGACCCACGGGATCTTCCATGACAAGTTCATCGTCCTCAGCCGCCTCGACGCCGCCGGCCAGCGTCAGCCCGAAGCGGTGCTCTGCGGCAGCACCAACTTCACCGCCAACGGGGTCTACCGCCAGGCCAATGTGCTGCACAGCCTCGATCACCCGGACATTGCCGGGCGCTATCTACAGGTGTTCGAGCAGATCTGGCAGGCGCCGACGGACGTGGGGGCCACCCGCAAATGGTTGACCCAGGACAATCCCATGCAGCCGGATGCACCGCTGTTCGCCGGTTTTTCCCCGCGCAGGGGGCAGGGCGATCTCAGTGAGTTCGTCGACATCATCAACGGCGCCCGCCGCGACCTGCTGTTCGTCACCGCCTTCGCCTTGCCCGACAGGATTCTCGACGCCTTGCTCGGCCAGCCCCACGACGATGTGCTGCGTTATGGCCTGCAAAACACGGCCAGTCGCATCACCGGCTTCCACGCCGATCGCACCGCTGAGTTTGCCGCCACCGCCTTGCTCAACAAGGGCCTGGAAGGCTGGCTCAAGGAGGGGCTGAAGGGCCAGAGGGGTAACCTGCTGGTGCACACCAAGGCGCTGGTGACCGACTTCACCAGCGAGGCTCCGGTGATCATCAGCGGCAGCCACAACCTCAGCGTCGGCGCCAGCCAGAGCAATGACGAGAACTACCTGATCATCCGTGGCGACACCGATCTGGCGGATCGCTACGGCCTGGAACTGCTGCGCTTCTATGAGCATTACCGGTTTCGCTACTTCGCCAGGCAGTTGGCCCTCAAGCAGGTCCGGCCTCTGGCGGTGGACGACCACTGGAGCGATGACTATTACCTGGAAGGCGACCTGCGCCAGCTGTCGCGCCTGCGTTTTTCCGGGCGCTGAACCGAGCCGCCGAACGGCCTGCCATCGGTCCGCTTTTACCGGGGGCGGGCAGGCAGATTGATATCACCTGATCTAGCGTTGCCAGCGGAGCGAGCGCTCCCTCCGCAACGGAGCCTTTTCAGGGAGATAAATCATGGTTTATATACGGCGTGATGTAGGGAAATTGAGCGGCGATTGGGACCCGACCCTGTTGTGGTATGCCAGGGCGGTTGGCGTCCTGCTCCAGCGCCCGATCACCGATCGCACCAGTTGGCGATTCCTCGCGGCGATTCACGGATTCTCCGAGTCGTGGTGGAGGATGGACGGCTACCTCAAGGCCGGTGAGGCACTGCCCAACGAAGCGGAACAGCTGCTGTACTGGGACCAGTGCCAGCATGGCAACTGGTTCTTCCTGCCCTGGCACCGCGGTTACCTGGCGTCCTTCGAACAGATCGTCCGCGATGTGGTCGTCCAGCTGGGTGGTCCCAAGGATTGGGCGCTGCCTTACTGGAATTACAACGAGGGGCAGCAGTCCCTGCACCTGCCCGCATGCTTTGCCGCCAAGACCCTGCCAAACAATGAGGGGCCCAACCCGCTGTATGTTGAAAAGCGCTTTGGCCTTTTGGGCGACGGCAACGTCGTGCTCGATGGCAGCCTGATCGGTCTCGGCTGTCTGGACGACCCGAGGTACGAGGGCGGCAGCGAAGGCAGCCCGCCCGGCTTTGGCGGTACCCCGAAAACCCTGCTTAGAAGCGGTGTCACAGGCGGCCTGGAGTCGTGCCCGCACAACGTCGTGCATACCGAAGTCGGTGGCCGCGATCAGGTGCGAACCGCTCCCGACGGTTCTCGGTATACGGTTCGTGGCCTGATGAGCTATCCCAATACCGCCGCGCTGGACCCGATCTTCTGGCTGCATCATGCCAATATCGACCGCTTGTGGCAGGTCTGGCTGGACAGCCCCGAGGAGCACAGCAACCCCGACAAGTCCAACTGGTACAACGGCCCCGACAAACTGAGCCGGCCCTTTATCGTGCCCCAGGTCGATGGCGAACCATGGAAATTCAAGGTGGCGGAGGTGCTCGATACCCTGGCGCCCAGGCTCAACTATCGATACGACACCACGGCTCCCGCCAAGAGCCAGGGCAACCGTCTGCACCAGCGCTTGCAGCGCCTGGGGCTGGCAACCGATCAATTGCAGAACTTCAGCGCCAGCGGAGCATTGATGGCCAAGGAACCGGAAACAGAAGTGATAGGCGCCAATCGCGCACCGCTGGAAATCGTCGGGCACTCGGTGCAGACCTCAGTGCAACTGGACAAGCAGGGCGCGCAACAGGTGTTCAGCAGCCTGAAGTCGAACCTGTTCGCGGCCAGCCTTACGCCGCCGGACCGGGTATTTCTCAACCTGGAGAATATTCGCGGCAACAGCGATGCGGTGTTGCTGGAGGTCTATGTCAACCTGCCGGCCGATGCCGATCCGGCTCAGCATCCGGAGCTGCGGGCCGGGGTCTTGTCGTTGTTCGGCGTGAGCGATGCCAGTCGTACCGACCACGAGCATGGTGGGCACGGCATCACCGAGGTGTTCGAGATCACCGATATCATCGATGCCCTGCACCTGGGGGGCATCACCTCGGCGGATCAGTTGAATATCCGCCTGGTGTCCAGGGCGGCGGTGCCTGCCGAGGACCAGATCACGGTAGCGCGGGTCAGCCTCACCCGGCTGGGCGGTTGAGGGGCGTGCTACGTGGCCTGCGACCCTTGGGCCAGAACCCGCGGACGTGGTTGCTGCTGATCAGCCTGGTGGGGTGGGGGTGGTTGCTGGGGTCGACGGCGATGCTGTCGATTCCGGCGTTCTGCGGCAGCCTGCCGTTGTCCGGTTATGCCTTGGGCTGGCGGGGCATCGAGCAGGCGTTGCTGTTCAATCCACCGCAGCAATTGTTGCAGGGCTGGTGGCTGATGCTGCTTGCCATGCTGCCACTGCTGTTGGTGCAGCCCTTGCTCTACGTCTGGCACCGTAGCTTGCGGCGCAAGCGTTGGCAGGGCGTTGCCCTGTTCGTGCTGGGCTTCGGCGCGGTCTGGAGCCTGGCAGGCGTGGTGCTGATGGGGCTGGTGGTGGCGGTCCGGGTGTGGTTCGGCCTGAGTGCGTGGCAGGGTTTTTTCGCCGTGTTGCTGTTGTGCCTGGTCTGGCAGGCCTCGCCGTTCAAGCAACATTGCCTGAACCAGTGCCACCGGCAGCCGCGGATCTGTGCCTTTGGCCTGGGCTATCTGAGGGACTGCCTGGGTTTTGGCCTGTCCGCCGGGGCTTGGTGCGTAGGTTCCTGCTGGCCGCTGATGCTGTTGCCGGTGCTGCTGGAGCAGGGGCATGTGGCGCTGATGCTGCTGGGCATGCTGTGGATGCTCTACGAACGCCTGTTGCGGCCTCGGGGCTTGCGCTGGTACTGGCCCTGGCCTCGTCATCCGCGGGGTTTGTCCTAGTCGTTGTCTGAGGTTGCCCAGGGGCAGGATCGCCCGCGGTTGCGATCCCGCCCCTGGTAGCCTTTGCCTCAGGCCTACAACCGCGGCGCCGGGCTCACCGTGGCATTGCGCCAGGCGGTTTGCAGTTGCTCCTCGAGCAACGCCGGGACCTGTTTGCCGGGCTGGTTTTCCAGGCTCAGCTTCAGGCCGTTGAGGGAGCGGCCGCTGAGGCGGTTGCCCGCCAGATCCTCACGAAACACCTGTTCCGCCTCGGTATAGCGCTTCTGCGCCAGCAAGGCATAACCCAGGGACTCGCGCAGGGTGTAGTACCAGTCCGGCGGCTCGTTGTAGGCCAGGGCGTCTTGCACCTCCACCGCCTTGCGCCAGGCGGCAATCTGCTGCTGGCCGGCATCGCCGGTCAGGGCCTGCAGGTCAGCGTTGAGGCCCTCTTTGGCGTTGTTGAATACCTGGTTGCCCAGGTTTTTGAAGGCTGCGAGATCCAGTGGGCCGGCGGCACGGGTCAGGGCGCGGTCGAGCAGGGTCAGGTTGGCGATGCGCAGCAGCTGCAGCGCGGGATTGTTGCCATATTGCAGGGCGTCCTTGCCGGTCAGGGGCTGGGGCGAGGTGGCGACGGCCTGCCAGAAACCCTTGAGGGCATCACGGGCCTGGTCCTGGTTCAGGTTCTGGGCGCTCAGTTGCCGGTACGCCAGGGCATAGGCCTTCATCAGTTGGGTGTAGGGCTTGGTCAAGTCCTGCCAGGGCTTGTCCGTTCCCTGGTTGGCCTCGCGGCAGGTCTGGTTGAGGGTGGCCAGGCCGGCGTCGATCTTCGGTTCGATCCGTGCCAGGGCGTCCCAGTCCTCGAAGCGCACGGCGAAGTAGTAGGGCACCGCGTAGAAGTAGTCGCTCTTGGTCTTGAGCTCTTCGGGGTACTGCTGGCAAAGGAAGGGCACGGCCGCGTAGCGGGTGGTGTTTTCCACCAGTTCCTCGGCCATGTTCATGGATTCGTTCTGCCGGCCTTCGATGGACAGGGTCCAGGTCAGGAAGTGGATGTTGTGCCCCAGGTAGTGCAAGGCATAGGGGCTTTGCGGCTGGACCTGATGGGCGTAGGCGCGGTCCACCGAGACCGCGGTGTAGTTGGCCACGCTGGCCAGGTTGTTGTTGCCGGTGCGCTGGTAGATGTGCGAGGCCATGTGCACCAGATGGCCGATGGCCGGGTTCTGGTCGCGGAAGCGATTGGCCATGGGCAGGCCGCTGTCGGGGAAGGGTGATTCCTCGATGGCGTGGATGTAGAAGTGATTGGCCCCGGTGTGCTGCTGGTCCTGGACCAGTACCCGGTTGAGCACTTGCAGGGCCTCGTAGGCGGCGTCGGTCGGCTTGACCTGATTGGATACGGCCTCGGTGCCGTCCCACCATTTCCACGGGTCGCGGCTCAGCAGGGCGTCGGCGTACAGGGTCGCGGCATCCAGGTCGTCAAAGTAGTCTTCCGACAGTTTTTTCATGGCGTCGGCGTAGCGCTTGTTGCCCTCATCGCTGAGGCTGACCTGGCCGTCCTTTTCGCTATACAGGCTCAGCAGCGCCTTGGCGTAGTCCACCTCGCGCTGCAGCTGACGCTGGCTGAAGGTGGCTTGTGCGGCGCTGTCCTTGAGCCGGGCGCTGGCGTGCTCCAGGGCGATCTGAACCGAGCGGTAGGCCAACTGGTTGCAACCGGTGGTGGCGACACTGTTGATGTTGGAGTTGGCCGACAGCGCGATGCCCCAATAGGGCATGGCCGAGCCTTCGTCGAAGCGGCTGGCCTGGTAGAAGGCGCGGATCGCCGCGGAGAAATTGAAACCGTATTGCAGGGCCATGCCCTGGCTGTAGAAGGCCTGGACCTGCTCCGGCTGCTTGAGGCTGACCAGGGGGTAACGGGTGCCGCCCAGGCCCGAGAGCAGTTGGTCGCCCTCGGTGTCCTGGGGGCTGACGCACTTGTGCAGCACTTGCAGGTAGGGCGTGTCCGGCGGCACCGGGGTGAAGCCGCCACTGTGTTCATCGCTGCCGTGGTTCATGGTGTGGGCCAGGGCGCTGGCGCTGGCCAGCAGCAGGCCGGCGGCCAGGGTCGAGCGCAGGAAGGGGACGTCCATGCTGTGTTGCTCCTTGCAGGAAACGCTGGGTTGGAGCCGGCTTGCCGAGGTGTGGGCTGGCAAGCCGGCTCCTGCAGCGCGAGGGTTCAGTCGTTGTCGTTGTCGTTGTCGTGGCTGTGACGGGCGACGAACGACGGGCCGTCCGGCTTGGCCAGGCGCTTGATCTGCGGCGCCAGGTCCTGCCGGGGAATCACCACCTGGATCAGCGCCGGGCGGTCCTTGATCTGCAGCAGCTGGGGCAGCAACTGCTCCAGCCCGGCCCGGGTCGAGACCTTGAAACCCTCGGCGCCAAACCCCTTGGCCAGGGCCAGGTAGTCCCAGGTCGGCAGGGTGTCGAACGGGGCGAACTGGCCGCCGGGTTCGAAGGCATCGATATCGACGAACGCCTGTTCGATGGCGTAGACCTCGTTGCTCATGACGAACACCAGGGCGTTGATCCGGTTGCGTGCCAGGGTCGACAGCGACTGGCAGATCATCATGAAGCCGCCATCGCCGGCCACCACGATCGGCCGCCGACCGCTGCCCATGGCCACCCCCAGGGCGCAGCCGGTTTCGTGGCCCAGGGAACCCCAGATGGCATCGGCGACAAAGCTGTCCCGAGGCAGGCCGTTGATGTTGCTGGCGGCATACAGGGCCGAGCTTTCACCGAGGATCAGGCTGCTGCCCGGCCACAGGTTCTGTTGCCGGGCAAAACCGTCGAGGATCTCCAGGAACAGGTCATAACCCAGTGCATCGTCGGGTGCGCCCTGTTGCAGCAGCGGCGGGCGCGCGGGTTCCGGAACGTGGTTGCGCAGGGGGTAATCGCTGTCCAGGCCCAGGGCCCCCAGCAGCCGTTGCACGTACTCCGGCAGCGGTACGTGGGGGTAGTACTGCAGGCCGGTGCGGGCCAGTTGGCTGTTGACCAGGATGATCCGGCTGAAGTCCTGGTTCAGCAGTTGCAGGTAGTCGTCGGTGAAGATCACCCCCAGGGCGAGGATGCAGTCCACGTCCTGCATGAAGGCCTGGGTCCACAGGCGCGAAGCGGTGCCGGCATAGGTGCCGATGAACTGCGGGTGACTTTCGTCGACCACGGTCTTGGCTTCCAGGCTGGTGGTGAAGGGCAGGCCGCTGGCCTCGATCAGGCGCATTACCTGCTCCTGCAGGCCGTAGCGGGCCACCTCGATGCCGAGCATGATCAGCGGCGAGCGGGCGCTGCCCAGGCGCAGCAGGCTGGCCTCGATGGCGGCGCGCATCGAGGCCTCGTCGCAGCGGGCGGGCAGCGGTTGCAGTTCGCCCTGAGGGCGTGGGCAAGGTTCGCCCCAGACGTTCTGCCAGGCTTCCAGGTAGATCGGCCGGCGCTCGCTGATGGCCTTGACCAGCGCCTCGTCGATCAGCGCCGGGGCGCGCAGGCTGTCGTCAAGAATCAGGCTGGCCACGGTCACCGGCTCGAAGACCTTGCGGCCCACATCCAGATCACCGGTGGAGTGGTGGAACAGCACATCCTGTGACCAGATCAGGTCGCGGTTCTGCGCCGACGGGCTGGCGCTGATCAGCACCAGCGGATTGCGTTCGACATAGGCGCCGGCAATGGCATTCAGGGCACTGAAGGTGCCGACGCTGTATTGCAGCGATACCGCGCCGATCCCGGTGTAACGGGCATAGCCGTCGGCCGCGTAGGCGGCGGCCATCTCGTTGACTTCGCCCACCGCGTCGATGCCGTCGAAGTCGTCCAGGGCCGACATGAAGTGCGAGACGTAGTCCCCCGGCACCTGGAACACCTTGGTCAGGCCTAGTTGCTGCAGGCGGGTCAGCAGGTAGTCGGCGACGCTGAAGGGGTCATTGCTGGCCATGGGCGATCCCCTCGTAGGCGAACTGGGTGACGCCGTCCAGGGTCTTGGCGCAGTTCTGGCAGGGCAGCGGCTGGTCGCCGGGCAGGGTGCAGCCGTCCGGGGTCGGCACCGGCAGCAGGGCATAGTCCTTGGGCAGCCAGTTGGGGCGCTTGAGGCCAAAGAAATCCTGCAGGGTCGACTCGGCCACGGTCAGCGCGCCTTCCACCCAGCCCTGGCCCATGGAGTAGGCCTCGCCGACGATATGGATCTGCTGGTCGGCCACCGGCTTGCGCATGCGGCACAGGATCTGGTCGATCCGGTAGTTGGCCTTCCATTCGTGCCAGCCGCCGCCATAGGGATCGGCATCCCAGGCGTGGTAGACCGCCGAATAGGGACGTGGCAGCTCCACCTGGTCATGCAGTTGAGTGACTTGCATCTGCGCCACCCGGACCATTTCGTCGCTGACCTGGAACTCGCTTTTGGGCACCACTGCTGCGGCTTGCAACTGCCCGGCGAGGCTGGCCGGGACATGGCCGACAAAGGGCGCACCGCCTTCGAGGCCTTTCCAGAAGGGCACGGTGCCGATGTCGTTGTAGGAGGCCATCAACAGCGAGTTGAGATTCGGCTGGCCGCCGGGCTGTTCGCACTCGGTGCCCATGTAGTAGACCTGGCGCACCGGCAGGTCGGTGACCGAGCGCCCGGCCACCAGCCCGAGGCTACGCCACCAGGGCTGTTCGTAGGCCAGAAACAGCTTGAACGCCGACTGCATCAGCACCGAGCCGAGGTTCTCCTTGAGCCAGGGATCGTCGAACAGCGGCGCATCGATCAGCTCCAGGGCACGACGGGGCATGGCCAGGATGATCTGCTTCGCCTTGACCACCTGGCTGCCGTCGATGTCCCGGGTGCTGCCCTGTTCGGTGATGGTGCTCTGGAAATGCAGGCGATAGGGGAAGTCGCGGTCCTTGGCGTAGCTGATCTGCACCAGGCGCTGGTTCATCTGCACCCGTTGGGCGCCGGGCAAGATTCCCGGCAGCTTGCGGAACTTGGCCTCCAGGGTCAGGGGCAGGCTCTGGAAACCCTTGGTCAGGGTGAGGAACTCGGTGTCGTCGCTGTATTCGGTGGCGGGCAGCTGGGTGACCGCGCTGGCGTTGGCGACGTTGGCGTCGTAGCCGCCGGCGTCCTTCATGAACTGGTAGCCCTCATTGCTCATGACCCGGTACAGCAGGTCCCAGAAGCCGTAGCGCCAGATTTCTTTGCCGAACACCTTGACCTGCATCTGCTGGCACAGGCTGAGCTGGTCGAAGCCCGGGTAGACGTAGTTCATCACCTTGACTTGCAGGTCCTCGGGGCCGAAGCCACGTTCGGACCAGGCCAGGTCGTAGGGGATCTTGTGCGGCGCCTCCTTGAAGTCGCGATAACGAAAGCGCTTGCCCCGCAGGTAGAACAGGTTGTTCAGCGAGCCCACCGGGGGCGGCGCGCCCATGGGGAATTTCTGGCTTGGCAGGCGCAACTGCTTGACCAGGCTGTCTACCAGCACATGGCCGGTGGGGCCGGGGATATAGCGCATGCCGCCGACTTCCGCGACCACGTTGGGCAGCCCCGGCAGGTTGATGCTGAACAGCCGGCCGCCGATCCGGTCGCCGTATTCGAACAGGCCGATACGCAGTTTTTCACCTTGTTCATGCTGCAGGCGCCAGGCGCTGTAGGTGCCGGACACACCCCCACCGACCACCGCGACATCGAGTTCGAGTTCTTGAGGTTTCATGCTGAAGTCCTTTTCGCTGGGAGGCGGACAGGGAGGTCCGTCGCGACCAGTATTGTCCAGTTTTGGCGAAATGCCAGTTTGCCATTAGTGCATGTTTCGGCCTGTGTATACGGGGCTTTTACGATTATTGTCGGACAATATACGGGCCTGCTGGCGGGGTGCTCTGCGAGGGGCTTGAAGCGTCGCAGCAGCGTTGGACAGGGCGGCGCCAACTGCGTAGTTTTCACGCACTGCGCACAAGGACTCCGCCATGTCTCCGGACCTGACTTCCATCGAGCTGTTTCTCAAGGCCCTGACCTTGGGCAACCTGTCCCGGGCCGCCGAGCAGTCGCACCTGTCGCTGTCGGCCGCCAGCCGGCGTCTGTCGCTGCTGGAGCAACACTTCAAGGTGGCGCTGCTGACCCGCACCTCCACTGGGGTGCAGCCGACGGCGGCGGGGCAGGCCCTGGCCGAACATGCCCGCAGCCTCCTGCGGGCGGTGGATGTGATGCACGCTGACCTGGCCGACTTTGCCAAGGGCGCCACCGGCCGGGTCAGCCTGTACGCCAACAGCTCGGCGATGAGCCAGGAACTGCCCCGGCAATTGACCCAGTGGAGCGACCTGCACCCGGGGATTCGCGTGGACATCCGCGAAGAGCGCAGCCGCGAGATTCTCCTGGCGGTGCGCGACGGCATCGCCGATGTGGGCATCGTCACCACCTTGCCCCAGGCCCGGGACCTGTACTTCAAGCCCTATTGCCGTGACCGTCTGTGCCTGATCGTGCCCCAGGCTCATCCGTTCAAGATGAGCCATGCGCGTTTCCAGGACTTGCTGGGCTACGACTTCGTCGGCCTGGAAGACAACGCCGCCATCACCCCGTTGATCACCGAGGCTGCGGCTGCGGTGAGCATGCCCCTGCGCCTGCGAGTGCAGGTGCGCAGCTTCGAGGCGGTGTGCCGGCTGATCGCCGCCGGGCAGGGCGTGGGGGTGTTGCCCCAGGGCGCGGTGCAGATCTTTCGCAAGGAGATGGCCTTGCGTTTTATCGAAATCGACGACCCCTGGGCCGATCGCCAGATGTTCCTGTGCCGACGCCGGGAGCAACCTTCCCTGGCCAGCCGCGAGCTGTTCGACTACCTGGCTGACTGCGATCGCAGCGCGGCGCCGCCGCCCTAGTCGCGGGCCCCTGGCTGCTTGGCGCCGCGAGCCTTCGAATTTTGCGAAGGCGGTTTCCACAATGAGCAATTCCCCTGGGCGCTTCCCCGTGCCCAGAATGGGCTCGCCCGTGCGCTTGACCTGCCTCGATAACAACAACACGTCAGACCAGGAGATACGGCTTGTCCAGGATCAATCCCGCTGTAAAACCTCCCCATCGCATCGCGGTGATCGCTGGTGACGGCATCGGCCGCGAAGTGGTTCCCGAAGGCCTGCGCGTGCTGGAAGCCGTCAGCCGGCGTTTCGGCATCGATCTTCAGTTCGATCATTTCAACTGGTGCAGCGAGCACTACCAGGCCCACGGCAGCATGATGCCCGAGGACTGGGCCGAGCAGATCGGCGACCACGAGGCGATCTTCTTCGGCGCCGTCGGCGCCCCGGACATCGTCCCCGACCATATTGCGGTCTGGGATTCGCTGCTGAAGATCCGCCGCCAGTTCGACCAATACGTGAATATCCGTCCGGTGCGCCTGATGCCCGGGGTGCCGTGCCCCCTGGCCGGGCGGGTGCCGGGGGACATCGATTTCATCGTGGTGCGGGAAAACACCGAAGGCGAATACTCCAGCGTCGGCGGGCGGATGTGGCAGGGCACCCCGCGGGAGATTGCCTTGCAGGAGTCGGTGTTCTCCCGTCACGGCGTGGACCGGGTGGTGAAGTACGCCTTCGAGCTGGCCAGCCGCCGTCCCCGGCGCAACCTGGTGGCGGCCACCAAGTCCAATGGCATCGCCATCACCATGCCGTTCTGGGACGAGCGGGTGGAGGCGCTGGCCAAGGCCTATCCCCAGGTCGAGACGCGCAAGTTCCACATCGACATTCTCTGCGCGCACTTCGTCCAGCATCCGGACTGGTTCGATGTGGTGGTGGCTTCCAATCTGTTCGGCGACATCCTCTCCGACCTGGGCCCGGCCTGCACCGGCACCATCGGCATCGCGCCCTCGGCCAACCTCAACCCCGAGCGCCTGTACCCTTCGCTGTTCGAGCCGGTGCATGGCTCGGCGCCGGATATCGCCGGGCTGGGCGTGGCCAATCCGATTGGTCAGATCTGGTCGGCGGCGCTGATGATCGAGCACCTGGGGCAGGGGGATGAGCTCTACCAGCGGGCCGCGGCAGCGATGGTCGAAAGCATCGAGACGGTGCTCGCCGAAGGCCCGCGCACCCGGGAAATGGGCGGCAATGCCAGTACCGTGGAAGTCGGGCGGGCCATAGCCGAATGTCTGGCTGGAAACAGGAACTGATGAACATGAGCCTCGAACACTACATCGACAACCAATGGCAAGCCTCGTCCTGGGCCGAGGACATTCCGGTACTCGACCCCAGCACCGGCATCGCCTATGCGCGTATCGCCCGGGGCACCGCCGAGGACATCGACCTGGCGGTGCAGGCCGCGCAACGGGCCCTGGGGGACAACTTCGACGGGCCCTGGGGCAGCCTTTGCGCCCTGGAACGCGGGCGCCTGCTGGCGCGCCTGGGCCAGGCGGTGCTGGAGCACCATGAAGAGCTGGCGCAGATCGAGGCCCGGGACACCGGCAAGGCGCTGAAGGTGGCCCGGGCCGACGCCACCGCCCTGGCGCGCTACTTCGAGTACTACGCCGGGGCCGCCGACAAACTCCACGGCGACACCTTGCCCTATCAGGCCGGTTACACCGTGCTCACGGTGCGCGAGCCCCACGGCGTCACCGGGCACATCATTCCCTGGAACTACCCGATGCAGATCTTCGGCCGCAGCATCGGCGCCGCCCTGGCGGCGGGCAACGCCTGTGTGGTCAAGCCCGCCGAGGACGCCAGCCTGTCGCTGCTGCGGCTGGCGGAACTGGCGGCCAAGGTGGGTTTTCCGGCGGGTACGATCAACGTGGTCAGCGGCTATGGCCACGAAGCCGGCGCGGCGTTGTGCGCCCATCCCGGCGTCGCACATATCTCCTTTACCGGTTCCACCGGCACCGGCGCCCGGGTGGCCAAGGCCGCCGCCGAACGCCATTGCCCGGTAACCCTGGAGCTGGGGGGCAAGTCGCCGCAGATCGTGTTTGCCGACGCCGATGTGGAGCGGGCGCTGCCGGTGCTGATCAACGCCATCGTGCAGAACTGCGGCCAGACCTGTTCCGCCGGCAGCCGCCTGCTGGTGCAGCGCAGCCTCTATGAACCGCTGCTGGAACGCCTGGCCCAGTGCTTTGGCCAACTGCGCGCCGGGCCCTCGGAGCTGGACCTGGACATGGGCCCGCTGATCAACCAGAAGCAGCTGCGCCAGGTGCGCGAATTCGTCCGCGAAGCCGAGGCCGCCGGTATCCCGGTGGCGGCGCGCGGGCAGGTGGTGCCCGAGGCCGGCAACGGCGGCTATTTCCAGGAGGCGGTGCTGTTTCGCGATGTGCCGCCAGACAGCCGTCTGGCCCGGGAGGAAGTGTTCGGCCCGGTGCTGGCGGTGCTGCCCTTCGAGGACGAGGCCGAAGCCATTCGCCTGGCCAACGACAGCGCCTTCGGCCTGGTGGCCGGGGTCTGGACCCGGGACGGCGCGCGGCAGTTGCGCATGGCCCACAAGCTGCGCTGCGGCCAGGTGTTCATCAACAACTACGGCGCCGGTGGCGGTGTCGAACTGCCCTTCGGCGGGGTCAAGGCCAGCGGGTATGGCCGGGAGAAGGGCTTCGAGGCGCTGCTGGGTTTCACCACCTTGAAGACCATCGCCATTCGTCACGACTGATGGCCGCCACGACGGCGGCCCATAACAACAAAAACAGGAGTCACTCCCATGCGTCTAGCCAACAAGACTGCCATCGTCACCGGCGCCGGTTCCGGCTTTGGTGAGGGCATCGCCAAGACCTTCGCCCAGCAGGGCGCCAACGTCATCGTCGCCGACATGAACGCCACGGGCGGCCAGCGGGTGGTGGACGAGATCCGCGCCGCCGGCGGCCAGGCCCACTTCATCGAGGTCAACGTGGCCCAGGACGCCAGCGTTGGCGCCTTGCTGCGCAATACCCTGGAGCAATACGGCGGCCTGGACATCGTGGTCAACAATGCCGGCACCACCCACCGCAACCGGCCGATGCTGGAAGTGGACGAGGCCGAGTTCGACCGGGTGTTTGCGGTCAACGTGAAAAGCATCTACCTCAGCGCCAAGCACTTCGTGCCGCATTTTCGCGGCCAGGGCGGTGGGGTGTTCATCAATATTGCCTCCACCGCGGCGATCCGGCCGCGCCCGGGGCTGGTCTGGTACAACGGCAGCAAGGGCGCGGTGGTAGTGATGAGCAAGACCATGGCCGCCGAGCTCGGGCCGGACAACATCCGTGTCAACTGCGTCAACCCGGTGGTCGGCGCCACGGCCCTGCTCAGTGAGTTCATGGGCGTGCCGGACACCCCGGAGAACCGCCAGAAATTCATGGCGAGCATTCCCCTGGGGCGCTTCTCCACCCCCCAGGACGTGGCCAACGCCTGCCTGTACCTGGCCTCCGACGAAGCCGCGTTCATCACCGGCACCTGCCTGGAAGTGGATGGTGGACGTTGCGTGTGATGATCTGTAAAACCCTCCAGGCCCGCGGGTAATCCGTGCTTTGTGTAGCCGCTGCCGCAGGCTGCGAACGGCCCGCAGGGCCGCAAAGTTCCAGCGGGCGCCGGGGCTTGACGGTTGATCGCCAGGCAAGGCCCTGCGGGCCTTTTCGCAGCCTCGCCGTGGCTCGGCAGCGGCTACAGCCAATGTCAATCCGGGCTGGTGTAGCCGCTGCCGCAGGCTGCGAACGGCCCGCAGGGCCGCAAAGTTCCAGCGGGCGCCTGGGCTGACGGTTGATCGCCGGGCAAGGCCCTGCGGGCCTTTTCGCAGCCTCGCCGTGGCTCGGCAGCGGCTACAGCCAGTGTCAATCCGGGCTGGTGTAGCCGCTGCCGCAGGCTGCGAACGGCCCGCAGGGCCGCAAAGTTCCAGAGGGCGCCGGGGCTTGACGGTTGATCACCCAAGCAAGGCCCTGCGGGCATTTTCGCCCGTTTCAACCCAATCAATGGAGTGCATTCGACATGTGTGGGATCGATAACAACACCAGCCACCCCAATACCAAGCAGCTGCTTGAAGGCCTGCCAAAGAACTGGGGCAAGTGGGGCCCGGACGACGAGGTCGGCGCCCTCAACTACCTGCAACAGGCCGAGGTGCTGCGCGGTGTTGCTGCGGTGCGCCAGGGCAAGACCTTCACCCTGCAGGTGCAGATCGGCCACCCCGGCGGCGACCCGATGTGGCCGGCGCGCAACCCCTCGATGCGCTTCAACACCCTGGACCGCAGCCACTATCAGGCCGGCAAGCAGCCGTCCATGACCGGGGGTGCCGAGTACTGCGACGACGTGATCTTCATGCAACTGCAGGGCTCGACCCAGTACGACGCCCTGGGCCACGCCTGGTACGACAACCAGCTGTGGAACGGCTACGACGCCAGCAGCACCGTCGGCGGCATGGCCAAGGCCAGCGTGCTGCCGATTGCCGAGCGCGGCGTGGTGGGCCGCGCGGTGCTGATCGACATGGCCCGGCACCGCGGCAAGAAGTACCTGGGCCGCGGCGAAACCTTCAATCACCTGGACCTGCTGGCCGCCGCCAAGGCCCAGGGCGTGGCCATCGAGAAGCGCGACATCCTGATCATCCGCACCGGTTCCATGGGCGCCTTCTACGAATACGGCAAGACCGAGTTCTTCAAGGACCTGGTGGAGCCGGGGCTGACCTACAGTCGCGAACTGGTGGACTGGTTCAACCAGATGGAAATCCCCAATCTGGTGACCGACACCATCGCCAACGAAGTGATCACCGACCCGGTGTCCGGGGTGCAGATTCCGCTGCACTGCGCGTTGATGCGCAACCTGGGGATCGCCTTCACCGAGATCGTGCTGCTCGAAGACCTGGCCGAGGATTGCGCCGCCGACGGCCAGTGGACCTTCCTCTACACCGCCGCGCCGTTGAAGATCGTCGGCGGCAGCGGGGCACCGGTGAACCCCATCGTCATCAAGTAACCGGCGCTTGCTGGTGGAGAGGCGGGCGCAGGGTTTATCCTGCGCCCCCTCACCAAGACCGATAGGGATCATCGACCGATCATGCATGACGATTCGCACTCGCCGGACTGCAGCTGCTGCCTGGATCACGCCAATGCCCATCAGGGCGTACTCGATACCCTGGGGTTGATGGCCGACCACCCCGAGGCCAGCGAGGACGACATCGTCCAACTGCTGCAGGCGCGTGGCTACTCGGCCATCGCCGCGGAAAAACTCAACGCCTTCGTGCCATCGGCCCTGGCCTGGATCGTGCTCAAGCGCCTGGGGGTGAAACACCTGCCCAACCACTTCATCGCCCTGGATGAGAAGGGTGAAGAGGTCCGGGTTCCGGTGGCCGGCCAGCACTACTTCACCGCCGCGCTGACCCTGGCATACAACACCTTCGAAAACGGCTGGAGCGAGGTGCTGCCGCGCAAGACCTACGAGCTCGTCGCCAACAGAAGCGCCGAAATGGCCGCTGCCAATCAGCTGCTGTTTGCGGGTGAATCACTGCAGGGCACCACGCTGGGGGCTTCGCGTCTGCTGCGCATGAGCGCCAGCGAGCTGCTGGCTTAGCGGCAGGCGCCGCTGGGTGGCGCTTCAACGGATGTAGATGATCTTCGACACCAGCTCGGCGCTGTTCTTGGCCTGCAGCTTCTTCATCAGGCGGGCGCGGTGCACCTCCACCGTGCGGTGGGAAATCGCCAGTTTGCGCGCCACTTCCTTGCAGGTCAGGCCGTTGACGATGTGCAGGGAAATTTCCCGCTCGCGAGGGGTCAGGCGCACGGTCGGCGCCAACGGCCGATCCAGGCGTTCGAAGTGCCAGATCATCAGCCCGAACGGGTCGTCCGGGGTCAGGGAAAAGCCGTGGGCCCGGGCCCAGAACACCTCGCCATTGCGGTGCTGCATAAAGCGTTCGTCGGTATAGGACGCGCCTTGGCCGTTGCGCAGCCAGTGTTCGCTGCGTTCGCCAATGCTCTGGTAATCGGCCTGGGAGGGATACAGCAACAGGGTCAGGTGATCCAGCAGCTGTTCGCGCTCATAGCCGAACAGGCGCAGGAAGGCTTGGTTGCAATCGAGCATGCGCCGATGCCCGGTGATCAACTGCGGTGCGGGTGAAACCTGAAAGGCCAGGCGCTCGAGGTCCTGGAGCTGCTGGGCATATACGGTCATGGGGCATCCTGCCTCGTGGAAGTCGGTGCGCCGCTCTGGCGAGCGGGGTACTACTTACTGCTGTACGTAGTTGCCCCAACTAGCGTCTGATTTCGGCGCTCGCCATTGTATGGAATGCCCGCTTCAAGCACAGAAGAAAATCACCATGACCCATGCTTCCGTATCCATTGTTGCTGCTGCCCACACGTCTTTCGGCCGTCTGCAGGGCTCGACCCTCGAGGACCTGATTGTCCAGGTCACTCGTGAAGCCCTGGCGGATGCTGCGATTAACGCCGCCGAGATCGACGCCCTGTTCCTCGGACACTTCAACTCAGGCCTGGTGCCGGACGGTTTCCCGGCTTCGCTGATGCTGCAGGCCGACCCGCAATTGCGCTTCAAACCGGCCACCCGCTGCGAGAACGCCTGCGCCTCGGGCTCGGCGGCGATTCAGGCCGGGGTCAACGCGATCCGCAGCGGCGCCGCTGAACTGGTGCTGGTGGTGGGGGCGGAAAAGATGACCGGCAACTCCACCGCCGAGGTCACCCAAGCCCTGGCCGGAGCCGGTTACCAGAATGATCCGCAGGAGGCCGGCCTGAGCTTTGCGCAGCTGTTTGCCCGGGTCGCGCAGCAGTACACCGAGCGCTACCACAGCCCGCTGGCCTCGATGGCGGCGATTGCGGTGAAGAACCACGCCAATGCCATGGCCAACCCGCTGGCGCAGATGCATCGGCCGATGGACTTCGAGCATTGCAACAATGTGTCCCAGAGCAATCCGCTGATCGCGCCGTCGCTGCGCCTCACCGACTGCTCGCTGATCAGTGACGGCGCGGCGGCCATTGTCCTGGCGTCACCGCAGCGCGCCCGCTCGTTCCGGCGCGAGGTGGCGATCCGCTCCCTGAGCCAGGTCAATGACCTGCTGCCGATGGCCAGTCGCGACATCCTCGCCTTCGACGGCCCGCAGCGGGCCATCCACGTCGCCTTGCGCGAGGCCGGGGTGAGCCTGGGGGACATGAACTTCGCCGAGGTCCATGACTGCTTCACCATCGCCGAGCTGTTGATCTACGAGGCCATGGGTCTGGCGCCCAAGGGCGAAGGCCATCGGGCGCTGGACGAGGGCATCGTGCGCCAGGGCGGTCGTTTGCCGGTCAACCTGTCCGGTGGGCTCAAGGCCAAGGGCCACCCGGTGGGCGCCACCGGGGTCTCGATGCATGCCCTGGGCTTTCGCCAATTGATCGGCGAGCCCATTGGCCTGGGCGTGCCCCGTGCCGAGTTCGGCTTGCTGTTCAACATGGGCGGGATGGCGGTGGCCAACTACGCCTCGGTCCTGCAAGCGGTCAGGACCTGAGCATGAACATCGCTCATTGGCTGCTGGATGCGGCTCAACGCTGGCCTCAGCGTCCAGCGTTGTTCGAGGGCTGCCGCCAGGTGGCCGACTATCAGGACTTCGCAACCCGGGTCCGGGCTCGGGCCCTGCAGTTGCGCCACGGCCATGGCATCGCCCCGGGGGAGCGGGTTGCGTTGCTGATGAAGAACAGTTGCCACTACCTGGAACTGCTCTACGCCATCTGGTGGAGCGGGGCGGTGGCGGTGCCGGTCAACAGCAAGCTGCATCCGCGGGAGGCGGCCTGGATTGTCGGCAACGCCGGGGCTCGGGCGATCTATACCGACAGCGGGCGGACTTTCGAGCTTAAGGACTTGCCGGACAACTGCCGCGAGTTGCCCGGTTACGCCAGCCCCGCGCCGACGGTAGCCCCGGACCAAGAGCTGCTGGAACCCTGTCCGCGCAGGGACGATGATCTGGCCTGGCTGTTCTACACCTCAGGCACCACCGGCCGTTCCAAGGGGGTGATGCTGTCTCACGGCAACCTGATGGCCATGTCGCTGTGCTACCCGCTGGATGTGGACCCGGTGCAGGCCACTGATGCGGTGGTCTATGCCGCGCCGATGTCTCACGGGGCCGGGCTCTACAACTTCATTCACGTGCGCTGCGGGGCCCGGCATGTGGTGCCGGAGTCACGGGGGTTCGATGCGCAGGAGCTGTTCGGGTTGGCGCAGGAACTGGGGCAGGTCAGCCTGTTTGCCGCCCCGACCATGGTCAAGCGCATGGTCGAGCAGGCCCGGCAGCAAGGCTATGCCGGCGCGGGGATCAAGACCCTTGTCTACGGTGGGGCCCCCATGTACCTGGCGGACCTGGGCCAGGCCCTGGATACCTTCGGCCCGCGGTTGGTGCAGATCTACGGCCAGGGCGAGTGCCCGATGACCATCAGCGCCCTGTCCCGGGAGCTGATCGCCGACCGCGAGCATCCCGACTGGCCCGCAATCGCGGCCTCGGTGGGGCGGCCGCAGTCCTGTGTGGAGGTGCGGATAGTCGATGCCGATGGACAGCGCCTGGGCCCCGGCGAACCCGGGGAAATCGCTGTGCGCGGGGCCCCGGTGATGCACGGCTACTGGGACAACCCATCAGCTACTCAGGCGACCCTGGTGGATGGCTGGTTGCTCACCGGCGATATCGGCTTTCTCGACAGTCGCGGGTTGCTGACCCTCACGGACCGCTCCAAGGACGTGATCATTTCCGGCGGCAGCAATATCTACCCACGGGAGGTGGAAGAGGTGCTGATGCAGCATCCCGGGGTGTTCGAGGTCTGCGTGGTGGGGCAGGCGGATGCCGAGTGGGGCGAGTCGGTGGTGGCTTTCGTGGTGCTGCGCTGCCCAGGCGGCCTCGATGCTCAGGCACTCAACCAATGGTTCGTGACCCGCATGGCCTCGTTCAAGAAGCCCAGGAAATACCTGTTTTGCCGCGAGCTGCCCAAGAACAGCTACGGCAAGATTCTCAAGACCCGCTTGCGCCAGTGGTTGCAGGACCCCACAGGGTCCATCGCCGACCTCTGAAAGATTTTTTCCATGGACAGCAATACGACAGGAGTCTCCCAACATGGACATGACCTCTTGCAATCCCCAGCGCCAGCGGCGCCGGGCCTTTATCGGCGCGACCTCGGGCCACTTGATCGAGTGGTACGACTACGGCGTCTATGGGTTCCTGGCGCTGTACATCGGCAAGGCGTTCTTCGTCTCCGATGACCCCACCAGCAGCCTCTTGGCGAGCTTTGCGGCCTTTGCCCTGAGCTTTTTCATCCGTCCCCTGGGCGGGCTGTTCTTCGGCCCCCTGGCGGACAAGATCGGTCGGCGCAAGACCCTGATCACCGTACTGATGCTGATGGCCGGTTCCACCTGCCTGCTGGGCCTGCTGCCGACCTACGCCAGCATCGGCATCGCCGCGCCGATCCTCCTGGTGCTGATCCGCTGCGTGCAGGGGTTTTCCGCCGGAGGCGAGATCGGCACCATCACCAGCTTCATTTCCGAGTACGCCGGGCCCGGGCGCCGGGGCTTTGCCACCTGCTGGCTGATGGTCACCGCGGTGCTCGGCCTGTTGCTGGGCGGCGCCGTGGCCAATGGCATGACCTGGGCCCTGGGGGCCGAGTTGATGCAGGACTGGGGCTGGCGAATTCCGTTCCTGATCGCCGGACCCCTGGGGTTCATCTCGCTGTACATCCGCCTTAAGCTCGAAGACAGCCCGGAGTTCCTGGCCCTGGTGCACGCCGGAGAGACCTCCAAGGCACCGCTGCGGGAGGTCTGGCAGTGGAAGCGCTCGATTGCCCTGGTGTTCTTCATCATCACCCTGCACAGCTCGATCTTTTACCTGGTGCTGACCTTCGCTTCGACCTACATGTCCAACACCCTCAAGTTCGACAGCGGCACTACCTTGCTCTATGTGTTCGTCGCCAGCCTCTCGGCGGCGTTGGTCATGCCCCTGGGCGGCGCCTTCACCGACCGCTACGGACGCAAGCCGTTCCTGATGGTGATCGGCACCCTGGCCACCCTGGCCATGTACTGGTTCTTCAAGTCGGCGCCCAACGCCACCCCGGCCACGCTGTTCTGGCCGCTGATGGCGGTGGCGATCCTGTTCGGACTCTACGCCTCCTCGACCTATGCCCTGATGAGCGAACTGCTGCCGACCCGCATCCGCTCCACCGGGATTGCCGTGGCCTACAACATTCCCGTGGCGGTGTTCGGTGGCAGTGCACCGCTGATCTCCACCTGGCTGATCAAGCTCACCGGCGACATCACCTCGCCCTGGTACTTCTACGTGGCCACCGGGGTGGTGTCGTTGATTGCCCTGGTGGTGCTGCGCAAGGAGGACTTTGTCGCCTGCGCTCCTGGCTTGCACACCCCAGACAGCCTGGCACCCTCGTTGATGGTCAATCCGGCGCCCTGAGCCAGCAGGCCGGCTGCGGTCTGGGGGTTCAGCAGGTGGGGGATTCAGGAGCCTTGGGGTTTCCAGCATGCCGCCGGTGGCGTGGCACCGGCACAGGCGCGGTTTTGGCCATACAGCGGTTTTGCCGGCTTGCGGGTTACCGCGCTGTTGCGGGTCCTGATGCAGGTGCGGGTATAGCGGTGCATCTGGTTCAGCGCCAGGTTGCGCAGCCCCTTGGGGCAGATCAACAGGGCCTCGCCGAAAGAGAAGAGTTGAAAGCCCTGAACTTCCAGGCGCCGCTCAGAGGTCAGGCGGGTGTTCCACATCAGTGGGTCCAGGTCATGCAGTTCGAGGTCATCGTGCAGCACGAATCGTTCGATTCCGTCCTGACGCACATCCAGGCTGCCGGCGGCCTTGTAGGTGATCTGGCTCATGGCTCCGGGCAGCACCAGAAGAAAGGCTGCGGTCAGGAGCAGGGTGCACATCAGGGCATAGAAGACCCGTTTGTAGGGACTACCGGCCTTGCAGTAGAAGAACACGATGGGCAGCAAGGAGAAGAGCAGCCCCAGGAAGTTCAACAAGGCCGGTAAGTGTGGCGAGTCATTGGACGCTTCGTTGCTGTAGGCATTGATGATCAGCAGGCTGGTGAAGATCCCCGAGATCACCGTGCCCAGCAGGCAGAGTGTCAGGGTCACGAACAGGCCACCCCAGGTGCCCCTGCCCGCAGCGGGGTGTTTCTCCAGACTGCTGTGGATCACGCGTTTGAACGCGGGGCGTGACATCACCAGCCCTGTCACCAGTACCACCACCGCCACCAGTATCAGCGACGCCAGTGCCTCACCCGGATGCACGTAGTAGCTGAGCACGATCAGGGTCAGGAAGCCTGCCAGGACCGGCAAGGTCAGCCATACCACCACATCGTTCATGTGTTCTGGAGTGTTGCGAAACACATCGTTTGCCAGCCCGAACAGCAGGGTGGTGACCGTAAGCAGCAGCAAGTAGATCAGCATGAGAAACAGCACCATGACCAGCCAGACCACCAGCGCCGATCTGGCATCGATGGAGGCCATGAACAGGTCGGTGCGGCCGATGGCCCGGGTGTACATGTACAGGCTGAACAGCCCCAGCGCGGCGGCGCTTAGGCCGATGACGGTGCCGATCTGGCTCCAGTAGTTGAGGACGCGTTTGAGGTTTTTCCTGAACACCTCTTCAAAGGTGGGTCCTGCGACTTGCATGTGGGCACTCCCTGGCAACGGCGATGGCGGCGGGAGTAGAACAAGACGAGGGGGCTCTGTCGATGCTTTTGCACGCAGGACCGGGCTCCGACAGGGCCGCTCCCTGGCCCAGTCTTTCAGGCTCGCGCCTCAGCGGTATTGCGCCGCCGCTTGCACTGGTGTCCGCCCCTTGCGCCCGGCCGTCAGGCGATAGGCAATGGCCAGCCAGACGAACCACGCCGGCATCACGCACAGGGCCAGGCGGGTATCCGGGCGCAGGGCCAGCAAGGCCAGGACGAACAGCAGGAACGCTAGGGCGAACCAGGCCATGGGCACGCCGCCCGGCATCTTGTACTGGGAGCCGGCGTGCAGTTCAGGGTGCTTTTTGCGGTAGGCGATGTAGGACGCGAGGATGGTCGACCAGGTGAAGATCACCAGGATCGCCGACACCGTCGACACCAGGGTGAAGGCGGTCATCACCTCCGGAACCACGTACAGCAACAGCACCCCCAGCAGCATCAGCAGGCTGGTGAAGGCCAGGCTGATCACCGGCACGCTATGGCCTGACAGGCGTTTGAACACGCGTGGTGCGTTGCCCTGGTCCGCCAGGCCGAAGAGCATGCGACTGGCGGAGAACACGCCGCTGTTGGCCGAGGAAGCCGCGGAGGTCAGCACCACGAAATTGACGATGCCCGCCGCAGCCGGGAAGCCGGCGATCAGGAACAACTCCACGAACGGGCTCTTGCTCGGCGACACCTGCTGCCAGGAGGTCACGGCGATGATGCATGCCAGGGCCAGCACATAAAACAGGATGATGCGCAGCGGAATCGCGTTGATGGCCTTGGGCAGGGTCCGGCGCGGGTCGCGGGTCTCCGCCGCGGCGGTGCCGATCAGCTCGGTGCCGGCAAAGGAGAAGATCGCCATTTGGAAACCGGCGAAGAAGCCCAGCAGTCCGTTGGGAAAGGCGGCCTGGCGGTCCAGCAGGTGGTTCAGGGAGGCGCTCACCCCGGACGGCGAGACAAAGGCGGTGGCGATCAGCACCAGGCTCACCGCGATCAGGGTGACCACGGCGATGATCTTGATGATGGCGAACCAGAACTCCACCTCGCCGAACAGTTTCACCGTCAGCACGTTGAGGGCGAACAGGGTCAGCATCATGGCGATGGCGGGAACCCAGGCCGGTACATCGGGGAACCAGTACTGGAAGAAGCCGCCCACCACCACGGCATCGCCCACCACCGCGACACTCCAGCTCAGCCAGTAGGACCAGCCGAGGAAGAACGCCGCCTGGGGGCCCAGGTAGGCACCGGCGAAATCGGCAAAGCTCTTGAAGTTCAGGTTCGACAGCAGCAGCTCGCCCATGGCGCGCATCACCAGGTACACGAACAGGCCGATGATCATGTAGATCAGGATGATCGAGGTGCCGGACATGGCGATGATCTTGCCCGAGCCCATGAACAGCCCGGTGCCGATGGCGCCGCCCATGGCCATGAGCTGGATATGACGGTTATGCAGGGTGCGTTGCAGCGTCGGGTGCTCGCAGGCCCCGAAGGTATCTGGATTCATCACAAAACCTCTTGATTTTATAGTTGTCGAGTTTTGGCAGTGGAAGGTCGTTGGGGGCTGCAGTCTGTGATTGTTGTGGTGCAGCCGGGTCAGGTATTGCCCGTGAACAGGGGCACCAGGCCGGTTCCCTGTTCATGGGCCACAGGAGCGTTCTTTCAGCCGGCGGTGATCCGTCGTGGTGCCGTCGCCAGGGGGGCGGGGCGCTGTTGCAGCAACTGGTACAGGTCCTTGATATTGGCCGGCGTGGGCACCAGCTGAATCTGCTCGCCGATGCCGTGCTGGCGTGCCAGGTCATGCAGGTAGCGCAGGGACGCGAAGTCTTCCAGGGCGAAACCCACCGAGTCGAACACTGTGACCTGGGCCTCATGCTCGCGGCCCGGCGCCAGGCCCTGGGCAATGCGGAAGTACTCGGTGACCGGGAAGTGCGCCGGCATCTGCTGGATATCGCCTTCGATGCGGGTCTGGGGTTCGAACTCGACGATCACCCGGGCGTTGCGCAGGATGTCCGCGTGCAGCTCGGTCTTGCCCGGGCAATCGCCGCCCACGGCGTTGAGGTGCATGCCTGGCTCGATCAGTTCGGGGGTGAGGATGGTGGCGTAGGCCTTGTCCGCGGTGACCGTGGTCACGATGTCCGCGCCCTTGACCGCATCGGCCACCGAGTCGGCGATGCGCACCTCGAGCCCCGGCCAGGCCTGCAGGTTGTGCTTGAGCTTGTGGGACGCTTCGACGTCGATGTCGAAGATCCGCAGCTCGCTGATGCCGAGCATTTCATGAAAGGCGATGGCCTGGAATTCACTCTGGGCGCCGTTGCCGATGAGCGCCATGCGGCGGGCGTCCTTGCGGGCCAGGGATTGCGCCACCAGGGCTGAAGTGGCGGCGGTGCGCACCGCGGTGGTCAGGGTCAGCTCGCTGAGCAGCACCGGGTAGCCGCTGTCGACCTGGGCCAGCACGCCGAAAGCCATCACCGTCAGCAGGTGCCTGGCGGGATTGCCGGGGTGGCCATTGACGTACTTGAACGCGTACTGCTGGCCATCGTCGGCGGGCATCAGCTCGATGACGCCGGTGGCGGAGTGGTTGGCGGTGCGCGGGGATTTCTCGAAGGCTTGCCAGCGCTGGTAGTCGGCCTGGATGTAGCCGGCCATTTCCCGGATCGCCCGGCCTATGCCCAGGCGCGAATACAGGTCCGCTGCGTGATCCACATCGATGAACAAGGTCATGTCTTTTCCCTCTCGGTCAGAACGTTGAAAACTGCTGGGCAGTGCGACGCTGGTGCATTAGCGGTTGGCATGGCCGTGGAGCACATTGACCGCGTTGATGCCGATCTCATCCACCATGTAGCCGCCCTCCATGACGAACAACGTGGGTACGCCAACGCCGGCGATGACTTGGCCCATGCCGAGGAAATCCTCGCTTTCCAGAAGGAAGTGGCTGATGGGATCGTCCTTGAAGGTGTCGACGCCCAGGGACACCACCAGCAGCTCCGGGGAGAACTCGCGAAGCCGGGCGCAGGCCTGGATCAGTGCTTCCCGGTAACGCTGCCAGGTGGTGCCTCGGGGCAGGGGGAAGTTCAGGTTGCAGCCTTCGCCGGCGCCGGCCCCACGCTCCGCGGCGAACCCCGAGTAGTAGGGGTAGGAGACCGCCGGATCGCCGTGCAGCGAGACGAACAGGACGTCATCACGCTGGTAGAAAATGTTCTGGGTGCCGTTGCCGTGGTGGAAGTCCACGTCCAGCACCGCTACGCGTTTCGCGCCCCGGGTCACGGCGTGTTGCGCGGCAATGGCGGCGTTGTTCAGGTAGCAGTAGCCCCCCATGTATTCCCGTGCCGCGTGATGGCCCGGCGGACGGCACAGGGCAAAGGCACTGTCCTGGCCTTCGTCGATCAGCGCCAGGCCGGTGAGGGCGATATCGGCGCTGGTGCGCACGGCATTCCAGGTGGTGGCGGTGATGGGCGAGCCGGCATCCATGGCGAAGAAGCCCAGTTTGCCGTCGATGAACTCCGGCACCTGCTGGTTGGCCAGGTCGCGTACCGGCCACACCAGGGGCAAGGCGTCGTGGCTGCGGCCGGTGGCGCGCCATTCGCTCCAGGCGCTTTCCAGGAAGGTCACGTAGCGTTCGCTGTGGGCGGCGACGTAGCAGGAGCGGTCGAAACGGCGGGGGACGATGATGTCGCCAAGCCCCACGTGCCTGACCCGGTCGCGGACCGTATCGGCCCGGCTGGGTTGCTCGAAGGAGGGCTTGAGCACCCCATCCTTCAACTCGGTGCCGTGGTGCAGGCGGTGGGATTCGCTGAAGACGGTAAGCATGCTGAACGCATCCATTGTTGTTGTCCGGTGCAAATAGTTTGTTCCGGCATGGCTGCGACTTCTTTGCTTTTTGTTCTGATGGAATTAGAGTTTTGGGTAATATTTTTCCATTGAGTGGCTGCTTGTGAAAAAAATGACTCGAAGGGTATCCCTGGACGAAACCGACCTGGCAATCCTCGCCCTGTTGCAGCAGGACGCGAGCATTTCCAACGCCGAACTCAGCGAGCGCCTGTCCCTGAGCCTCACCCCCTGCTGGCGCCGGCGCAAACGCATGGAAGAGGAGGGGGTGATCAAGGATTACCAGGCCAACCTCGACCGGCGCCTGCTGGGGCTGGACATCATGGCCTTCGTGCATGTGCGTTTTGCCACCCACTCCGACCAGACTCCGGATGACTTCGAGGCGGTGATCATGCGTTTGCCCGAGGTCCAGGCCTGCCACAAGATCACCGGTGACGCCGACTACCTGTTGCAGGTGCTGGCCCAGGACCTGGACAGCTACAGCGATTTTGTCGAGCAGGTGCTCAGGCGCCAGCCGGGCATCGCCTCGATCCAGTCGAGCCTGGCGCTGCGGGAGATCAAGGCCACCAGTCGCCTGGCGATTGCCCCGGCACCGGCCCGTTGAGTCGAACCCCGGTTACTGGAATTCTCCGCTGACCAGGTGGCCGTCTTCTAGGCGACTTCACGGCTGTCGGGCGTTGTGCGCCGCCTGCAAGGCCCGGCGCACGCCTTCGGCATAGGACGTCTTGGCGATGGGCCCGATCAAGCCTTGCAGGGCCGAGTCATCGAGGATCAGCGGCGAGCTGATCAGGTAGTGCATCTCCACCATCTCCCGCAGCAGCGGATCGAACAGCCCCAGCAGGCGCAGCAGGGGCTTGAGGGCGCTTTTGAAGCGGGGCTGCGGTGCTTGCTGCGCTGCGCAGTGCTCAGTCGGCAGCGCCGAGCATGGCGGCAAAGCGCTGCGCCGACCACTCCTTGCGGTCCGATACCTGACCGTCTCCCAGTTCCACCAGACGCAGCACGCCGTCGGCCCGCAAGACCACATCCACCGAAAAAAACCGGCTGTCGATCAGCGCAGCGCACTCGCTCACCAGTGCCGGCACCTCGCCTTGTGCAGCATGGGCCTTGCCGTTGAGCACGAAGTAGCGCCGTTCGCTGTCCTCCAGGTAGTCCTCCCGGCGCCGGACACAGATGCCTCCCTCGATCTGGCCGCGATACTGACGCATGCGCTCTACCAATGGGGCTATGTCTGCCGGCGAATCCACCAGACTGCCGCTGCCGGTGTTCAGCGACTTGACGTAGTCCTTGATGAAATAACCCGGCCAGTTCAGGTCTGCCAGTGCCTGGATAAAGTCGGTGTCGGGCGCCAGTACCCGGGTCTCGCTGGTGTACCGGGCCAGCAGCGGATACCACTCTGGCAGGTGATGGCAGTGCCGGTAGTGGGCCAGGGAGGTGAACTCCTTGGCGTCCTTGGCGTGCAAGTGCTCGAGCAGTGCGCCGTAGCTCTCGGGCGTCAACATCCAGCCGCGGTAGAGCACCGGCTCGTCGTCTGGCAGGGCCGGGGAAGCCTTGAAACGGCCGCTTTCGAAATCCTCGAAAGAGAACAGCGAGGCGTTCAGGCCAGCGGCCAGCACCGCCTCGTACTCGTCCAGGTAGTGCTCGTCCGGGCGTTTGGGGTCGAACGGGTCGCTGGGATACAGCAGGTGCATGGCAGGTTCCATCGAGTGAAAGTGGGGCCGGGTCGAGGGACGCGGTGAGGATGGCGTTCGAGCGGTGGATGATAACGGCATTTTTGCAGGCTTTGTTCATGGGCCTGCAGCGCCTCATATCCCTGCACGTTTATTCACAGAAAATCACTGACTGCAGACAGATTCCAATGTTTGCGATGGTGATACTGGTGCGCCTTCCGAGGAGCCTCCCAGGGAGCCTGAAGGATCGACGTGACCAGAGGAAAACCCCCATGCGTTCCATGCTTGCAACCTTGCTGATCAGCACCTTGGGCGCGATGCCCCTGGCTCATGCCACCGAGCCTCTGGCGTTTCACGAGGTGTTCGACGACATCAAGCCTGACCAGCCCGGTTGCGCCGCCGGGGTGATGCGCGGCGCCAAAACGATCTGGAGCGCAGGGTACGGCGCTGCCGACCTGGCCACGGGCCGGGCGATCCAGGCCGATACCCTGTTCAACCTGGCCTCGGTGTCCAAGCAGTTCACCGGTTTTGTCATCCTTGAGCTAGAAGCCCAAGGCCGCCTGGATCTGGATGACTCGATCCGGCGCTTTGTGCCGGAGCTGCCGGCCTATGCCGAGGGCATCCAGATCCGTCATCTGCTGCACCACACCTCGGGCCTGCAGGACTACATGCTGCTGGCGGAGTTGGCGGGGATTCCCCTGACCCAGCGCTTCACCCAGCAACAGGCCCTGGATCTGCTGTTCAAGCAGAACGCCCTGATGTTTCCCCCTGGCAGCGAATTCAGCTACAGCAACAGCGGTTATGTACTGTTGTCGAGCATCGCCGAGCGAGCCGCCGGCATGCCCCTCAAGGACTACAGTCGAGCCCATCTGTTCGAGCCCCTGGGCATGAGTCGCTCGAGCATTGTCGATCAGTACCCGGTGCAGTTGCCGAACCTGGCCCAGGGCTATGAACAGGACGAACCGTCCAAGGGCCCCGAAGCCGTGGACGCCCGCTGGGAACAGACCGGCGACGGTCAGGTGCACAGCACTGTGGCGGACCTGATGCTGTGGTTGCGCAACCTGTCCACGGGGCGGGTCGGGGGCACGGCGCTGGTGGAGAAGATGCGCCAGACCGAGCCCTTCAACGACGGTGACCCGGGCTATTACGGCATGGGCCTGGCCAATCGCAGTTATCGGGGCCTGCAAGAGGTGTCCCACAGCGGCAGTTGGGCCGGTTTCAGCACCGATGTGGCCTGGTACCCGAAGCTGGATGTGGCCACTGTGGTCCTGTGCAACAGCACGGAAGGGGAGGCGTCGGAGCGCGGGCATCGCTTGCTGGATGTCCTGCTGGGCCCGTCCTGGTTGCCCCGGGACACGGGCATTCCGGCGCCGCCGCCGAGCATCAAGGCGGTGCCCAAGGCGTTCTTGAATACCTTGGTGGCCGGCACCTACCTGGATGACCTCGGTCATCAGTTCCAGCTGCAACGCACCGGCAAGGGGTTTGTCCTGGACACCTTTCATGAGGTCCTGCCGTTGCTCCGCCAGAGCGATCAACTGATGGTGGCGGACAACGACGGCATCCCGATCTATCTCGCGGCGGCACCGGGGGCACGGATCGTCAGCAACAACCCGGCCTCGACCTACGTCCTGGCCCCGGCTTGGAAACCCGAGGATATTCGTCGTTATGTCGGCCTCTACGCGCTGCAAACCAGCCCCGGACAGCTCAAGGTCTACCCCCGGCAAGGCAAGCTCTACGTACGTATCGGCCAGCACAGCTACCCTTTGCAGCCGCTGACGACGGAGCGCTTTCGCGCCGGTGAACTGGGGGTGATCAGCTTTGCCGAGGAGGGTGCCGTGTTGACCAGCAGCGTGGCGCGCAATCTGCGCTTCAGGAAGGTGACGGGGCAATAGCCTCGGGCCGCATGTTGGTAACGGACAGTCGGGGCCTTCTTGCAGCCTTTTGAGGCGAGCATTTTAGATCTGGAAGCCCCACCACCTGGCCAGCACCTCGGACCAGGACCTTTGGGGGACTACCAGTGGTCAACCAGTTGCTTGACCTGCGACGCATCGTGGCACCGCAGCAGCGCCTGACGAAAGCGTGGATTGGAGAACAGCCGGGCAGTGTCCGCCAGCAGTTCCAGGTGTTGCTGATCGGCGGGGGCGGGCACCAGCAGCACGAGGATATCGCTCACCGGCTGCTGGTCGGGTGCGGCAAAGGCCATGGCGGTCTGCGGCCGCAGGTACAGCGCATGGATGCTGTCGAGCTCGGCGAGCCGCGCATGGGGCACAGCCACACCATCGCCGATGGCGGTACTTGCGGCCAGTTCCCGGCGCCACAGACTGGCCGTGACCCAATCGCCGGGCAGTTGCCGCGTCTCTTGAAGATGTTGGCCAACCTGATCGAACAGGCGCTGTTTGTTCGAGATATTGACGTCGAGGAGGATGTCCTCGACCTGCAGATAGCGGGCAAGCTTGCTCATGGGCTTCTCCGGGCGTTTCAGGCTTTGCTCAAGGAGAATTGAAGCGCATTTGCCTGGCTGGGTCAGTGGCGGCCGGGCAGTCTTTACGAACTCTTTAGGTGGGGGCTGGCGGATGGCAAGGGAGAGAGCGAAGTCGTCGTACTCATAGCGCCAGTGTTCTTCGGTGGGGGGTAGAGGTTGGTGAGGCGGTTGTTGCTGTTCCAGCGGTATTGCCAGCGCTGAGGGCGAAAGCCGTGGCGGTAGACGATTTTTTCGGTCAGGCGGCCGCAGGGGTCGTAGCGGTAGCGGTTGGCTCCGGATTTGATCTCGCGTCATTTCAAACGCTGTATGTATTCTATAAGCCCAGTAGCATTGTCGCGCGGTAGATAGTGAAGTGCTTTGATAGGGTTGTTCTGTTCTGTTTTTTTGTTACTAAAATTGGTTTTGGCTGAGGTTTTTTTATTGCAGAGTATCTAAAAAAACAAAGCCATCAAGGGTGTTGTCATATCCTAAGGAAAGAAGGTCTTTTTTTATTGATCTAAGTATTTTCTTCCATTGCTCTGTAAAGTCAGATATGGAAATCACCATGCTTGATCTCTTAATGTTGGATTTGCTTTTATCGAGATAAACAACGTCAATCCATTTGGCATCCACTTTAATTAAGTTGGAATCAATGATTTTAAAGTCCCAGTGAGCTGTAAATGAGCTTGATAAGAATGCCATAAAAAAAGATTCAATTCTATGCTCTAGCTGAGTTAGTATGTCGATTATGTCATCATAAATATCACTAATGTCGCCCCTTCTGCTAAGGCATAAGGTTAAGTCATTCCAATGTAGTAATATGTCTGGACTGTATTCTAGGTAGGTGGAGAATATGGCCTCTGAAACAGAGGTGTCTTCACTGTCTTTTGTCCCGAGAAGTGTGTCCCTGATTACTTCCAGTTTAAACATGTTGGATGTGTCTCTAGTTGAAGATTGGACCGGCAGTTTTAGAGTCAATAGGAAATCCATGGAACGTGCCATTGCCATTATTCCTGATTCTAATCATGTCGGGAATGCTTTTAGAACCATCGGGATTATATACTACCGATTTGTGATCAGGGTTTATTGGGATGTCAAAAAATGGACCCTTCTTACCGTTTGGTCCAGTCGGCAACTCTGATGCTTGTTGTCCAGCATACTTTAAGTCATCTCTATTTCCCCATTTGCCTTGAGGGTTTCCTGTTTCCTGAGCTCGTTTTATTGCATCTGACTCTTGCCACTTTATTCCATGTACTTTCCCTCTTTCATATCCGGGCTCAGGTCTTAATCCGTCATAGCTTGCCAAACCCAACGGATCAACCCAACTCAACGGATTATCCACATACCCCTGCGGCCGAGTCCCACCACCCAACCCCAGCGGATCCGGACTCAAATACTGCGCCGTCTCCGGATCGTAGTACCGATGCCGATTGTAGTGCAGGCCACTCTCTTCGTCGTAGTACTGACCCGGAAAGCGAATCGGGCAGGTGGTCTTGTTGATCGGCACCACGTTGCTGCTGGCGAACTCGTCATTCGCGGCTTGCCATAGCCGTGCCTGGCCCCAGACGTTGGGGCTGTTGCTCCAGCCCAGTTGGCCGCTTTCGTCCAGTAACTCCCGGGGCGTGCCAAGGTGGTCGGTGACGATGTACCAGAGTTTTTCGCCTTGCTGCTGCGCCAGCGGGGTGATGCCGCCCGGGGCGTAGCTCCAGCGGGTGGCGTGTTCGAAGGCGACGGTGCCGTCGGCGTAGATGGGCGCGGCTTCGAGCAGTTGTTCACCGCTCCACAGGTATTCCTCGCCGATGATGTGTTGTTCGCTGTGGGCGTAGATCGAGTTGCGTTTGTTGCTGCGGCTGAAGTTGAACTTGCGCGTGCGGCGGCCAAAGGCGTCGTACTCGTAGCGCCAGTGTTCGTTGTTGGGGGTGTAGAGGTCGGTGAGGCGGTTGTCGCTGTTCCAGCGGTATTGCCAGCGCTGGGGTCGGAAGCCGTGGCGGTCGACGATTTTTTCGGCCAGGCGGCCGCAGGGGTCGTAGCGGTAGCGGTTGGCTCCGGATTTGACCACGCGCCCGCCTTTTTGCTCAGCCTTGACGCCCATGCCTTTTGCGCTGTGGATCTGCCCTTCGCTGAGCAGGTTGAGGGCGTTGTCGTAGAGCCATTGCTGTGGCTGGCCCTGGCCCAGGTGGGCGGCGATCAGTTGCTGGTTGGCGTTGTAGCGGTAGTGGCTCTGGCCCCAGCGGTTGTCGTCGATCTGGATCGGGTTGAAGGCTTTGTCGTAGCGGTAATGGCGCTCGACAAAAGAGGTTGTTGCTGCGCCGGCCTTTTGCTCGGTCAGCAAGCTGAGACTGTTGTAGTGCTGGTGCAGGTTGAAGCCGGCGGCGCTGCTGCGCTGGATGTCGCGGCCCAGGGCGTCGCGGCTGATCTGCAGCGGTGCATGGCCGGCGATCAGCAGTTGTGCCAGGCCGCCATTGCGGTCGTGCTGCCACTGCACCTGGGGCAGGGCGGCGAAGGCTTCCTGGGCGTTGGCCTGTTCGGCGATGGCACCGGCTTGCTGGCCGATGGGCAGGCCACTGGCGGGGTCGTACTGGTGTTCGATCAGGCGGCCATTGATGCGTTCGCTGAGCAAGCGGCCCACGGCGTCGCGTTGGTATTCGATATGGGCGCCCGGGCTGTTGACGCGGATCAGGTGTCCGACGTCGTTGTAGTTGAACTCGGTCTGTTCGCTCAGTTCGCCGTTGGCCCGGTAGTGAGCGATGTTCAGCAGGCGCGCACTGGCGATGTCGTAGTGGTAGGCCACGCGGGCGCCGTCGGCACAGTGTTTTTCGCTGAGCCAACCGACGGCGTTGTAGCAATAGCGGGTGAGGGTGCCGGCGAAGTCGCGTTCGGCGATCAAGCGCCCGGCCTTGTCGTAGGCGTATTGATACACGTCGCCGACGCCATTGGTCAGGCGGGTCAAGCGGGTGAGTCTGTCGTAGCCCAGGGTCAGGCTTTGCCCGCCGGGGTAGGTGAGCTTTTCCAGCAGGTCGAAGGCGCCGTAGGCGTAGCGGGTGCGATGGCCTTCGCCATCGATGAAGCTGGCCAATCGGTGTTCGCTGTCGTAAGCCCAGTGTTGTTGAGTGCCATCAGCCAGGGTCACGCCGCTGAGGGAACCTCGGGGATGGGCGTGCTGGCTGTGGTAGGCATAACGGGTGATCTGGCCCAGCGCGTCTTGCTGTTGGAGAGGGCGGCCTAGGGTGTCCAGTTGCACTCGGCTGATCTGGCCGTCCGGTTGCTGGATTTCGCTCAGGCGTTGTTTGCGGTCGTAGCGGTAAAGGGTCTGGGTGCCCTCCGGCCAGGTCTGGCTCAGCAACTCGCCATGGGCCCCGTGTTGGTAAGTGGTGGTACGCCCATCGGGGTCTTTGACGCTGCTGAGGTTGCCCTGGGCGTCGTACGCCATTTGCCAGGTGACACCGTCGGCGGCGACGTAGCGTGTCAGCAGGCCTTGGGTGTTGTAGTCAAAGGTGTGCCGGGTGCCGTCCGGGTTGATCTGAGTCAGCAGCTCGCCGAAGTCGCTGTAGCGGTAGGTGGTGGTGCGACCCAGAGGGTCGGTGGTGGCGACCTTGTTGGTGTATTCGTCCCACTCGGTCAGCCATTCGTGGCCCAGCGCATCGATTTTGCGCACCACCAGGAAGTCGCTGTTGTAGTAGTGCCGGCTGCTACCGCCTTCAGCGTCGTGGTAGTCGGTGCAGCGGTTGGCATCGTGGTATTCGAAGCGGTCGGTGTAATGACCACTGTCGGCATGGGTGCGAATGACTCGCCCTTTGGCGTCGTAGGCAATGTGGAAATGGGTCTTGTCGGTGTCGTGCCACTGGGTCATGTGGCCGGCGTTGTTATAAGCGTGGTACAGGGTGCCGAATTGGTGACTGGCGCAGTCGGTCAGCATGCTGTGTTGCTCATAGCGGCAACTGAGCAAGCGGCGCGGGCGTTGTTCGCCGTCGTGCAGGGCGACGCCGGTCAGCAGGCCCGTGCTGCTGAGCTCAATGTGCAGCTGATAGCCGTCGCTGTGTTCGACGCGCTGCAACCGCTGCTGTGGACCGTAGATAAAGCGGATGCGGTTGCCGTTGCTGTCTTCGATCGCGGTCAGGGGGCGAGTGTGGTTCGGGCTGTGGGCAAAGCTCAGGGTTTGCTGGGTCGCGCGGTCATACAGGCGCAAGGTGCCCGAACGTTGGCCGCTGAGCAGGTAGCGCCCGTTACGTCGGTTATGGGCCTGGACTTCGTCGTCCGGCGCCTCGTAGTCCAGGGTGCTGCCGTCGACCGTGTGATAGGTAATGCGCTGGTGATCGAGCACCAAGTGCTGGGACCAATCGTCCGCCCATTTCCACCCAAATAGCCCGCGAAAGTCTGCCCGCGAGCGATACAGGCGCGAGAGTTTCAGCGGGAGGCTGCCGGGGATCTCCAGCACTGGCCAGGTTTGCAGGTAGTCACCGGTAGCGACGTCCACCGGTTCGCCTTCAAGACTGCATTTGCTGGTTTCGCAGTTTTTGCCGCTGTCGGAGGTCCTCCCGGTTTTCACGTCTTCTGCGCTGCCGTGGGCGGCACCTTGGGGTCTGACGTGAACGCCGTCGCCGCCATGGGCGACGGTTTCAGTGCGGTTGGCGTTTTTCAAGGCATTGGCGGCTTTGGCCGCTTCCGCAGCCTTGCCTGCCTTGAACAGCGTCCAGGGCAAGGTCAGGATCTCCACGCCCGCCCGGGTCGCGGCCTCGATGTGATTGCCCTTGGACCAGGCATCGGTGACTGGTTTGACCAAGGCAGAACCCACGGCCTTGGCTCCGTTGCTGATGCTTGTTCCGACAGTCCCCGGGGTGATGTTGCCCAGGCGCATGTTCTCCGCGAGGATCTGCGCATCCAAGGCACGGCCGCGCAGACCGTCTGCGGTGTAGTTGCTCTGCAGGCTCTTGGCTTGATGCTTGGCCCCGGTGTAGGCCAGTTCGCCGATTCCCATGACTGTGTCTTTGGCAAACCCGGTCACGCCACGAGTGACTTGCGCATCGGCGTCCGCCACCGCCGGAAAGTAATGGGCAATCAGCGGACCCATGGGCGTCGAGCTCAGCACCGCCCCTTGCTTGATGCTGGCGATGCCTTCATCGGCGCTTTTGTTCCAGCCGTCAAAATCGATGTACTTATCCAGCCCATCGATGTCGAGTTGCTGCTGTTTCAGGGCTTCGCGCTCGGCCTCCAATGCTTGCAGGCGTTCGCTGGTGCGTTCTCCGGGAGGGGCCAGGTCACTCGTCTCGCTGGCAACCGCAGTGGCCGACTGGGCCGTCGTCACAATCTTGCCCAGGGTGCCGCCTACACCGGCGGCGTTGCAGTTGATCAGGCAGGCGCTGTCATGCCGGGCCAGCGGCAGGCCATTGACCTTGACGTTGCTGTGGCCCTCCAGCAGTTTGACGTTGCCCGCGCCCAGCGAGGTGCCGGCCACCACATGGGCGCCGGCATCGGCCTGGACCTGATTGAAGAGGTCCCCCAGCCGATAGACCTTGGTGCCACGGGCCTTGACGTCGCTGGAAGCCAGCACCGGTTTGTCCAATGTCGCGAACGAGTCGAAAGCCACCACCACCGGTCCGACCCAGCAGAAGTCCGGCACACTGCACACGGCTTGCCATTCACTGCTGTCATGGGCGACGTGGCGCTTGCTGCCCCCTTTGGCGGTGGCGGCCGCGTCCCTATCCACCGGCGCCGACTCGGCGGCTACCGCTTGAGTGGCGGCGGCTTTTTGCGCGTCCAGCTCAGCTTTCAGCTGCTGCAACTCACTGAGCCTGCGCTCATCCATCAAGCGTTGTTCCGCTGCCGCATCATCGGCGCTGTCGGAGATCGTCAATCTGTCCGTCATGTTCAAGCCTTCCCTGGCAACGCGGCGGTGCCTACCAGCGCCATGGTTATCTGGCTGATACCCGCCGTTACGGGCAGGCGCCAGAGCAGCACGGCCTGGCGCTGGTCCAGGTCAAGGCGCAGGGTGTCGAGCACCGGCACGCTGACGAAGGGCTCAGCGTCCGTGCTTTCACACACCACCAGCGGTGCAACTCCGGGCAACTGCATGAGGTAGTCGCCCTCGCTCAGACAGCCCTTGAGCCGCACGCTCTCATCACCGGTCAGATAGGGCACGGCCACCTGGTCGGCCGGGGCGCTCTGGTAAAAGCGTGGGTCGAAGTCGTCCGGCAGCAGTGGATAGCGTTCAGCGAGCCATTGCGCGTCCAGCGTGCCTTGCAAGCCCACGCGCGGCTGCCACCAGCGCGCCAGCGCGGTCAGGCCCACGGGCGGCAAACGCTGCGAAGGGGCTTTGTAGGGATGTGCTGGGTCTTCAATCTGAGGGGCGGGCAGGCTGTCCAACTGCGCGATCTGTGCTTCGATGCGTTGGCGCACCGAAGCCTCCAGGGTGTTCAGTTCAGCCGCGCCCGGCAGCCAGCCGCAACCGGCGGTGTTGCTGGGGTAGCTGACGCTGGGAATCGGCGTCTGCCCGGGTGACGGCTCGGGGTCGTAGAAGCAGCCGCCAAACGCCAGGCGGTAATCCAGCGTGACCTTTTCCACTTTATCGGGGGCACTCAGCGTCCAGCCCATCAGCCCCTTGTGCACGGTGCGCGGGCCATGGACCTGCAAGCTCTTGCGCACCGCTCCGACCTGCACCTCGACCGGCCAGTTCGTGCGCCACTGCCCTTCAGCACTGTGCACGCTGCCTTGCAGCAACACATCGGTGCCGGGCTTGCCCAACAGCAGATCGCCTTCTTCGGCGATCACCGCCTGCAAGGGAAAAGTGGCTATCGGTCCATCGAAGCGATCGCCGAGGACAATCGCGCTCTGATCTGCACTCAAGGGCATGGCCAAGCCCTGGGCAAAGTCAAAGGTGCCGCGAATCACCAGGATGTCCATGGGCACGCCCGCCGGGGTGGTTTTTTCATACAGCAGGTGTGGCAGCCCGGTGTGGTTCTCGATGTGGATGACGCCCATCACCAGCTACCGTCGATCAAGAGCGGCATGGCATCGGTCACATCCAGGCCTTTGAGCTGGGTGGTTTCGGCGTCCACCGGCAGGTTCGGCGCCGGTTGTGCGGTGCCGCTGTTGAGGTGCACGTCTGCGGGGGCATCGGCGTTGACCGTGTTGCCTGCCACCAGATGAATGTCCGGTCCGTCGAGGTAGATCCCGGCATCGGTGATCACCACTTTCGAGCGTCCGACCTGCAAGGTGATGCTTTCACCGTCCAGCTTGATGCTCGATCCTGGTCCGCTGGCCTCCGGCGCAGGCTCCTCACCCGCAGGTGGTGCGGCACTTTGCACGCTGCCATCGCCGACCTTGAGGCTGTAGGACGTGCCCACCACCGTGCTCTGGCTACGGCCCACCTGGGTGCTCTGGTTGATTCCCACCAGGGTGTTCATGTGCAGGCCGACGTTCTGGCTGTAGACCGTGCCGATGTTCATCATCTTGGCCAGCCCGACGTTTTGCAGAGAGGCCAGGTTGATGGTCTCGGTCTTGAAGCAGTCGACATTGATCGACCAGTTGCGCTTGATGCGATCACGTTCGTGGCGGTCGATGGTCTTGGTGCGATCACGTCCCACCCAGTGGGTTTCGTCGTGTTCGACTTCGATGTTCTGATCCCTCTCCGCGTGGACGTAGATCTCTTCGGCGCCCTTTTTGTCCTCGATGCGCAACTCGTTGGAGCCATTGCCGCCCAGGCTGCTGCGGGTCTTGAACACGCTGCGGGTCTTGTTCGCCGGCAACGGATAAGGCACGGGCGTGTGCTGGTTCGGTACGCAGCCGGTCACCAAGGGCTGTTCGGGATCACCGCCGATAAAGCTGACCAGCACTTCCATGCCGATCCGCGGGATGATCACGTGGCCAAAGCCTTCACCGGCCCAACTGGTGGCCACCCGTACCCAGCAGCTGGAGAACTCGTTGCGCTCGCCTTCGCGGTCCCAATGAAATTGAATCTTTATCCGTGAGCATTCGTCACACCAGATTTCCTCACCGGCAGGACCGGTCACCAGCGCGGTCTGGCTGCTCAGGCGGGGCTTGGGGGCGGGCTCTTGCGGCCGAAAGAAGGTGTCCCAGGGGATGGCGCTGAAGCGGTTGCGGTAACCCTGGGTAAAGCCGCCGTGGCGGTCGTCGCTGGTGACCGACTCTTCCAGCACCTGCGGTTGTCGACCTTCATGCTCAACGCTGACCAGCAGCCACATCTGGTTGTATTCGCCGCGCGGATGCTCGGTCAGGGTGACCAGATGGCCGCAGCGAAAGCTCGACAGATCGCTCTGCCCCTTGGCCAACTGGTAATCGGCGCGATGGCCTTCAAGGGCGATCTGGCTCAGTTGCTGGCCCACCGCGCCGGTGCTGTAGCGGCCCGGGTAGCGATAGTCCTCAAGGATTGGTAGCGCCTCGCTCTGTGCGGAACTGTGCAGGGTGCTGGGCACCGGATCGAGCGGGGCGCCGCTGGAGGCGCTGCGCGGGTCGGGCTTTTTCAGGTTGTAGTCGCGGCGCACCACCTGGCTGGTGCGGGTGCTGAAACGCACCGCGAAATGGCTGACCACCGGGTCTTCGGCGGCCAGGCCACTGCCTTGCTGATAGCGCGCGGTGGCGAGGATCGGGTAGTCGGTCTGGTTGTCGGAAAATACCAGCAGGTGCTGGTCGAGGCTGTGTTCGTGGTGCCAGTGAATGCCGTCTTCAAAGCACAGGCGTTGCACAAACTGGAAATCCGTCTCCCCGTATTGCACGCAATACACCCTGGGTACTGAAGGCTTGGGAGCAATGTTGAAGCGGTATTGGTCGGCGAGGATGCCGTGTTCCTTGAGCACCTTGGCAATGATCTGCGGCACCGTCAGGTTCTGATAGACCCGTTGGTTGTGGCGGTGCTGCAACTGATAAAGGTGAGGACGCAGGATCAGGTGATAGCGGGTCATGCGCTTGCCGCTGTCGCCGATTTCGATGTCGTCGATCAGGCCGTGGATGCCTTCACCCTTGAGGCCGAACTGCAGGAACGCCGGCTGGTTGAGCAGGCTTTCCAGATCGACGTTGGGGTTGTCCGAAACTAGCTCGATGTGGATCGCATACAGCTCGCTGATGGCTTCGCGACCCTTGAAGGCCAGCACCTTGAAGTCGTGGCGAACAGAAGGGATGGACAGCACGAAATGCGCAGTGTCGGCCGGCGCGAACATAGGCTCATCCTTAAGCGTGAGAGAGGCCAGACCCGCGCCGTACCTGGCCCGGGTGCAAAGTGGCGCTCAACCTAGCAAAGGGTGCGCAAAAACTAATATGGGATGAGTCTGGAAAGTCGCTTGAAATTTCCGGACCTGACTTTGCTGTCCGCAACCAGGAGCCAGGGATGGCTGAGCCACTCAGGTCATGACCCGGCTCAAGCTCACGGGTGGCTTGATTCGAAGAACGGACGCCCGATGACGAGCTCGCTGAACCCCGTCAGCCCAGACGTGCCGGGCGGCACGAGGCAAGCTCGGCAGAGCATTGGCCCAGCAGCAACTCCTGGCTGACCAGGCGGCCGACGGTGGGCGCCAGGGTCACCCCGGCATGCATCACCGCCAGGTACAGGCCCAGGTACTGCTGGCTCGGGCCAATGATCGGCAACTGATCACAGGGCATTGGGCGTTGACCGACCTCAACGCTGCGCAGGGCTATCTTCTCGGCGCCGCGGAACAGGCGGCGGATCGAGGCCATGGCTTGCTGCGCTATGGCCTCGGGCCCTTGAGGACCGCTGTCGTCGATGTAGTCTTCCGCCGCCAGCAGGCTGCCGTCCGCCGCTTCGCGAATCTCCAGCAGGCTGTTGGAAACCAGGGTCTTGACCAGGCCGCGCGGGGCATCGAAGCGGATCAGGATCGACGGCGAGGCCTGCACCGGCAGCTGGATTCCCAGGGGCGCCAACAGGGCAGGGGTGGCGCAGCCCGCTGCCAGGACGATGTGCTCGGCTAGGTAAGGCCCGGCCGCAGTGGTGATGCCGAGCACGCGCCGGCCCTCCACCAGCAACCCCTGTACCGGCGTCTGGGTAAGCACCCGGGCGCCGTGGGCCCGGGCCCCTTCGAGCAGCGTCTGGGTGGTGGCTACCGGGTCGAGGCTGCCTTCGCCGGGGGCGTACCGGGCTCGTTGCGGTAGTTCCTGCAGATTGGGTTCAAGTTCACCGATCCGGTCACGGTCGATCCAATGGGCGGACGACATCGGCCCCTGGGTATCGGTGTCTGTCGAGTCCGGGCCGGTTTCGGCATAAGTCAGTGCTCCGGTCCATTGAATCTGCAACTGGGGCAACTCCTGCTGCAGGCGTCGATAGTCCGCCAGCGCCAGGGAGCGCAGCGGCCGAGCGGCTGCCGGGAACTCGCCGTGGGGGTTGATCCAGGCAAAGGAATGGCGGGTGACCCCGGAGCCGGGACTGGCTTGCTCGACCACCGTGACCTGCGCGCCCTGTCTGGCCAGGTGGTAGGCGATGGATGCACCGACGATGCCGGCACCGACCACAATCACGTTTGTAGGTTTCACACTGACCTCGTCTACTGAAGGCCGTACCTTAGCCGGCCATTTGTTGTTCAAGCCATTTGTTTATTGTTCTGAAATTGCAAGCAGCGGGCCGCTGCCCATCTGGGCGGCGGCCCGAGAGCCAATCGGCATCCCCATGCTTCATTGGGTTTTCAGCACCAGGCCTTGGGCCTGGGGCAGGGGGTTGCGCATCAACCGGCCCACCACCAGGGCCCCAAGCAGGGCGAGAATGCCTGCCACCGTCAGTACCAACCCGAAGCCGCCGACAAAGGCTTGCTGGGCCAGGGGTTCAATCAGGGCGCGGGTGCTTTCCGGCAGGCTCGCCAAGGCGCCCTGCATATCCCCGGCCACCACCCGCGAGGCGATGTCCGGCGCCTGGGCCAGCCAAGGCCCGGGCACCTGGCTGAGGCTGCCTTGCAGCCGTTGCAGGGTATGGCTGGCCAATAGCGCACCGAACACGCCGATGGCCAGCATGATGGCGCTGAAGCGCATGGTGGTGCTCATGCCCGAGGCCATGCCGGTGCGTTCCCGGGGCACGCAGGCCATGATGTTTTTCTGCGTGTCGCCGTTGAGCAGGCCGGCCCCGGCACCGGTCACGGCAATCGCCGCCGCGAAGCTCAGGTAGCCCCCGGCATGCACCGCCCAGGCACTGAGCAGGTTGCCGCAGCCCACCAGGGTCAGCCCGGCGGCCATCAGGGCGGCGGGGCTGTAGCGCCCGGCAAGGCGGGCACCGATGCGTGGGCAGATCAGCATGGTCAGGGCAAAGGGCAGCATGCCCAGGCCTGAGGCAATGGCGGAGAAGCCCAGACCGTTCTGCAAGTAGAAGGGCAGCAGGGTCATCATCACCTGGGCACAGCCGGCGTAGGCGAACATGCCCAGCAGGGCGCCGATGAACCGCGGATGGCGAAACAGTTGCAGATCGACCATGGGCCGGCGTTGCAGGCGCTCGATCAGCACGAACAGCCCCAGCAGCGCCACTCCGGCCAACAGGCGGGTGGAGGTGGCTGGGTGGCTCCAGCCGATGCGGTTGGCTTCGATCAGGCCCCAGATCAGGCACAGCAGGCTGGCGCTGAAGGCCAGGCTGCCCCAGGGGTCCAGGCGCGCCGCCTGGGTATCCCGGGATTCCGGCACGTTGCGCAGCACGCTCCACAGCAGCAGGGCGCCTACCGGCAGGTTGAAGTAGAAGATCCAGCGCCAGCCGAAGTATTCGGTGATCAAGCCGCCGACCGTGGGCGCGGCGGTCATGGCCATGCCCATGCAGGCCCCCCAGAAGGCCCAGGCCTTGGCCCGCTCCACTTCGTCATGGAAGGTATGGCCGATGGAGGCCAGGGCCGAGGTTAGAAGCAGCGCCGCGCCCACGCCTTTGAGGGCCCGAGCGAGGTCCAGCAGCAGGGCGTTGGGGGCTGCGCCGCAACCCAGGGAGGCAAGGATGAACAGGCCGAGGCCGCAGAGCAGGGTCCTCTTGCGTCCGAAGCGGTCCGCCAGGCTGCCCGCCGGCAGCAGCAGGGCGGCGAAGGCCAGCATGTAGGCACTGACCACCCATTCGATATCGGCGAAGTTGGCCCCCAGGTCGCGGGCGATGCTCGGCAGGGCCACGGCGACGATGTTGGTGTCCAGGACGATCAGCGAGCAGACCCCGGAAGCAGTCAGCAGGGTCAGGCGGGGATTGATGAGGCGGCTCATGGCGCTGTCCGCCGACTGAGGATGGACAGTGCTGTCAGTTCGATGCTCGCCACCACCGGTACCCCGTCATCGAGGATGACCACTGCACAGGGGCAGCCTTTGGCCAGGGTGGTTTGCTGGCCGGCCTTGAGCGGGATTGGGGGGCTGTTCAAAGGCAGGATTGCTTTGTGGGCAACGTTGGCTTGGATCTCTGCGGCCACGGCGCTCTGCAGGTAGCAGCAGGCGATCATTGCCAGAATCAGGGGTTTGACGCGCATGGCAAAGGCTCTCTACTGTGAAGGTCCGCTCAGCTTATCCTGGCCTTTGTGGGTCTTTGTTAGCTGCTGGCGGTCAGTTCGTTACCTTTGAGCTAATGCCTTTTATGGAAATTCGTCACTTTCGTTACTTCCTGGCGGTGGCCCGGCAGCGCAATTTTACCCGCGCGGCCGAGCAACTGGGGATTGCCCCGCCGACCTTGAGCCGACAGATCCAGGACATGGAGAAGACCCTCGGTACGCGGCTGTTTTTGCGCCAGCAGCGCGAGGTCAGTCTCACCGAGGCCGGTGCCACTTTGCTCCTGGAAGCCGAAGCCACGGTGCGCCAGTTCGAGTTCGCCCAGCGCAACGCCCAGCGCGCCGGGCGCGGAGAGATCGGCCACATCGAGCTGGGCTATGTGGCCTCGGCGGTGTATTCCGGGTTGTTGCAGAAGCAGGTGCAGAGCTTCAGTCGTGACTGTCCGGACGTCAGCCTGAATGTGCGCGAGTGTCCGATGGCAACCCTGCCGGCGCGAATTGCCGACGGACGCCTGGACGTCGGCTACATTCGTTCGCCCATGACCTTGCCCGACGGCGTGGAGGCCATTCGCCTGGACGCCGAGGGGTTTGTCCTGGCGCTGTCCGCCGAGTCCTGGCTGTGCCGGCTGCCGCAGATCGCCTCCGAGCACCTGCTCAATGAAACCTTCATCCTTCCTGAGCAGATCAGCGGCACCTTGCAAGTGGCGGCCCAGGGGGCCTATGCCCCCAAGCTCGGTGCCCAGCCCGGCGGCCTGGTGGCGGTGCTGGCCCTGGTTTCCCTGGGGCAGGGCGTGGCGGTGGTGCCCGAATCGGTGGTGGGGCATTTGAGCCTGCCCCATGTGGTGTACCGGCCGATCGGCGGCAGTTCGGCGTCGTCCTGGCTGTCGCTGATTTACCGGCGTTTCGAGCAGGCGCCGGCGGTGGTGCGCTACATCGACCAGGTCAAGCGCGAGTACCGGCGTTCGGCCTGATACGGCATGTTCAGCACTGCGCCCGGCGAGCATAATCCGCCGGGCTATTTCTCTTCCTTCAGGAGCTGCGTCCTCGATGATCGACCACCTTGACCACCTGGTACTGACCACCATCGATCCTGTGGCCGCCGAGGACTTTTACGTTCGGGTGCTAGGTATGCAACTGCAAACCTTTGCCGGCGGGCGCAAGGCCTTCAAGTACGGCCAGCAGAAGATCAACCTGCATGTGCGTGGCCAGGAATTCGAACCCAAGGCCCACCTGCCGGTACCGGGGGCGCTGGACCTGTGCTTTATCGCCAGCGTGCCCCTGGAGCAGGTGATTGCCCATCTGCTGCAAGTCAACTGGCCGATCATCGAAGGCCCGGTGGCGCGCACCGGAGCCACGGGACCGATCCGCTCGGTGTACCTGCGGGACCCGGACTTGAACCTCATCGAGATTGCCGAGCGGGTGTAGGCGGTTTGAGGGGGTGTCCCGGATAAACTTTTGTAATGATTTCCCGCTGGGGAAAAGTGCCGCTGCCCCTGTAACCTCCAAGTCCGTTTTTTCACTCAGGACTTGCATGAACACGCTCTCGGAGCCCCCCAGTCGGCGCTCTTTCTTCGCTTTGCCCCATGACTTCTCGCGCCATCCGGCCCCATTGAGACGCAGACGCTCAGGCAGTCATTCTCCCGGCCGCACGTCCCCGGCCTTTGCCACTTCCCGCACTGACCAGCCCGTCACCCAGGTTGCACCTGTCCTGCACCTTGGTGCTTCGTCGCGCCTGGCCGTTTGAATTTTCTGGAGAACTTGAGTCGTCGTTATGGAATGGATCGCAGACCCCACGGCCTGGCTTGGCCTTTTGACCCTGATTGTCCTGGAGCTGGTGCTGGGCATCGACAACCTGGTGTTTATCGCCATCCTCGCCGACAAGCTGCCGCCGGAGCAGCGTGACCGCGCCCGCTTGATCGGGCTGTCCCTGGCATTGCTGATGCGCCTGGGCCTACTGGCCAGCATCTCCTGGATGGTGACCCTGACCCAGCCGCTGTTCGAGGTGTTCGACAAGAGCTTTTCCGGCCGCGACCTGATCATGCTGTTCGGTGGTGTGTTCCTGTTGTTCAAGGCCACCATGGAGTTGCACGAACGCCTGGAAGGGCATGTCAGCCAGCGGGCCGGCAGTGCCACCTACGCCTTGTTCTGGCCGATCGTGGCGCAGATTGTGGTGCTCGATGCGGTGTTCTCCCTGGACGCGGTGATTACCGCTGTGGGCATGGTGGAGCATCTGTCGGTGATGATGATCGCGGTGGTGGTTTCCATCGGTGTGATGATCGTCGCCAGCAAGCCGCTGACCCGTTTCGTCAACGAACACCCGACAGTGATCATGCTGTGTCTGGGCTTCTTGATGATGATCGGCTTCAGCCTGACCGCCGAAGGCCTGGGCTTCCATATTCCCAAGGGCTACCTGTACGCGGCCATCGGCTTCTCGATTCTGATCGAGGTGTTCAACCAGATCGCCCGGGCCCGCCGCAAGAAGTCCATGCAGGGCCTGCGCCCGATGCGTGAGCGCACGGCCTATGCGGTGATGCGCCTGCTGGGTGGCCGCAAGCTGGCAGCGGAAGAGGTGGGTGAGGAAATTGCCGATTTGCTGGAAGACGGTGATGCACCGAGCAGCGAGCTGTTCGACCGCCGCGAACGGGTGATGATCAGCGGCGTACTGCAGTTGGCGGAGCGGCCGATCCGTACGCTGATGACGGTGCGCGCCGAGGTCGACTCCATCGACCTCACGGACAGCCCGGAAAGCATCCGGACCAAGTTGATGCACTCGTCCTATTCGCGCCTGCCGCTGATTCGCGATGGTGCGGTGGATGAGCCGCTGGGCTTCGTGCACAAGAAGGAGTTGCTCAAGGAATACCTGGCCGGCAACGAGCCGAACCTTGAGCACCTGGCGCGCAAGACCATCAACCTGCTGGACAGTTTTTCGATCCTCAACGCCCTGGAACAGATGCGCAAGGCGTCGACCCACATCGCCTTCGTGATCAACGAGTTTGGCGACTTCATGGGCATCCTGACCATGACCGACATTCTCGAATCCATTGCCGGCGAGCTGCCGGATGCCAGCGAGGTCGAAGGGCCGGATGTGGTGGAAGACGAGGGTAGGTTCCTGGTCAATGGCGCCCTGAACCTGCCCCAGGTGCGCCAGCGTACCGGCTTTGGCGCCGAGCCTACCGAGGACTACCAGACCCTGGCCGGGCTGGTGATGAGCCTGCTGGACCGTCTGCCGGTCAAGGGCGACCGCCTGGAATGGGAGGGCTGGAACATTCAGGTGATGGCGGTGGAAGAGCGCCGCGTGACCCAGGTCCAGCTGTCTCGGCAGGTGCCTGCCTGACGGGAGAAGTCCTGGAGTTGGCGCTGTAAGGTGCTATGCCGTTGCGTGGCTTGAGCGCAGAGGTTCAGGCCCAGATTCATGCCCTGCCACGCAGGGCTTTTGCCTCCAGCCAGGTGTACAGGCGGCGAGCGATGCGTTCACTGGCATGGCCGTCGCCATAGGGGCTGTGTGCTCGGCTCATGCGGGCATAGAGCTCGGCATCGTCCAGCAGTTCGCTGGCATGGTGCACGATGCGTTCGCGGTCGGTGCCCACCAGCAACACGGTGCCGCCCTCTGGTTCCGGTGGCCGTTCGGTAACGTCCCGCAGTACCAGTAGCGGCTTGCCGATGGCCGGTGCTTCTTCCTGGATGCCGCCGGAGTCGCTGAGGATGAGGTGCGAGCGCCCCATCAGCCAGACGAAATGCTGATAGTCCTGAGGCGCTATCAGGTAGATGTTGGGCGTGTCCGAGAGCACGCCATAGACCGCACTCTGCACCTGCGGATTGAGGTGCACGGGGTACACGAATTGCACGTCCGGGTAGCGCCGGGCCAAGGTCGCCACGGCTTCGCAGATGTTGCGCAAACCGTCGCCGAAATTCTCCCGGCGATGGCCGGTAATCAGCACCATGCGCCGCTGGCGTTCCAGCACCGCCAGGGGCGAATCGGCGGCGGGGCGCCACTGGGTCTGTTGCTGGTGATGCCGCATCCACAGCAGCGCATCGACCCCCGTGTTGCCGGTGACCTCGATGGTGTCGGCGGGCACGTTTTCCCGCAGCAGGTTGGTCCGGGCCTCGGCGGTCGGAGCGAAGTGCAGGTCGGCGATAATCCCGGTCAGGCGCCGGTTGGCTTCCTCGGGCCAGGGCGCCCTGAGGTTGCCGGTACGCAGCCCGGCTTCGACATGGCCGATGGGCAACTGGCGGTGGAAAGCGGCGAGGGCGGCGATAAAGCTGGTGGTGGTATCGCCATGCACCAGGACGATGTCCGGTTGCAGGCGTTCGAAGATGGTATCCAGATGGATCAGCAGTTGCTGCGAGAGGCCGTTGAGGGACTGGCCCTGGGTCATCACTTCCAGGTCTTTGTCGACTTGCAGCTCGAAGGAGTCCAGTACCTGCTTGAGCATGTCCCGGTGCTGACCGGTGGAGCAAATGTGCAGTTGCAGACCTGGCCAGTGTTTTAGCACCCTGGCCAGTGGCGCCATCTTGATGGCTTCAGGGCGTGTACCGAAAACCATCACGACTTTAAAAGGCATGTTCCCCTCCTTGGGTGCGATGCGATCGGAACGAAGGTTGAATCAAAGCAGCGGGAACTGCTCTTGTCCAGCCAGGGCGTTTGGGACAAATGCCTGGAGCTGGTTGGCGGTCAATGGCTCCAGGCGTTGAGTCGCATCAATGTGGCACAGGTTTTTGTACACGTCTGTTGCTGTCTGTATGCTCTCGGTCCGGTGAATGAAGTGATCTGCTCCGGGGCATCGGAGCGGATGCAATCCACTATGTCTTGCCGCTCCCTATCATGCGGAGGCGGTCCGCTGGAGAAAATCAATCAATGTCCGGGCCAACTGTCAGGGTGCTGTTGCCGCGCAAGATCGATGGCTTGGTCGAAAGCCTGGTGCGCGCCTGCTTGGCCGAGCTTGCAGATCAGCCCTGGGCGGGTAGGGGGGCGTTCTTTATTGAAGGCAGTCCCATGCTTTGCGCGCTGGGGGCCGATTATCCGGAGGAACTGGCGGAATATGCCGGGCTGGCCGGGGAGCTTGGATGGCTCCCTGAAGGCATCCTGAGCCTGGCGGCCATGGATAAAGATCAGTTGGATCACCAACGACTAGGACAGGCGGCGCTGGCGTTGGTCCGTCGTCTGGATGGCGTGGTGGCCTTCTGCGCCAGTATCCATACCTACACTCGGGATGCCGAATTTCTGGCGGGGCTGGCGATCATCGAGCATGAGGGTGAGAGCATTTTCAGCGCCGCGGACTTTGCGGCTTGGTTGGGCCACCGGGATTTCCGACTGGTGAAATAGTCCACGGCTACATGCCCGCACTGTCGCCCCACCCACCATCTTCCGTAGGAGCTGGCTTGCCAGCGAAGGCGGCCGTGAGATCGTTTTCGCCGGCAAGCCGGCTCCTACAAGGGAGAGGTCAGATCTTCTGCTGGTGCTCGGCGGCATGCATGCCGAGGTAGGCGCGAAGGTTGTCGTCGTTGATGCCCAGGGTGCCGAGAATCTGCGCCATGAAACTCACCGGCGCGCTGCCTGGAGCGGTGATCACGCGCTGGTCCGCTACCGCGTGGGGCACATCCTGGTAGTGCGCGGCGCCGGCATAACCGACTGCCAGCAGGTTGGCCGCCGAATTGGAGGTGTGCTTCACCGCGTCCAGCACCCCGGCCCGAGCCAATTCGCGGGTGCCGTCGCAAATGCCGGCGATCACAAGGTGGCGTGCCTGGGCGGCGCGCAGCAGGTCGCCGATGTCCGGCGCCTTGTCGCTTTGCCAGACGCTCCCGCCGCAAACCATCAGCAGATCCACTTCGTCCAGACGAATGTCTTCCAACGCCAGGTCCGGGGTCACCCGCAGGCCGCCCATGGAGGTCACGATAGCGCCCTTGGGGGAAGCGTAACGGCAGTCGAAGCCATAGTAGCCACGGCCGGTGGCGTTGATCAGGGCGGTTTCCCAGTCGGCGAAGTTGTCGCAGATGATAGTGATGGCGCGGGTCATGGAGCTTCCTTGCTTGGGGCGATGAGCGGGTGGGGAGCGCCAGGGTAACCCGTTTTTGCCGGGCACCTGGAGAAGCTTTTACAGCTTTGGCGACAATCGCCGGCTTGGAGGAGCGATGGTCATCGCCGGCAATTGTCGTTGGCTTTCAACCTGCGAGCGGCCTTAGGATCCAGGGCAGATACCGGGTTTTGCGCTCGAGCAGGGCAAGGTGCCGCCGATCCATGCCAGCGTGTTTTACACGCCGTGGAAAGGCGGGCCGAAGCCACACTGACGTCACGTCGCCAGGCAGGCGCCTCGTCAAATAATTGCTCCCCGGCTCTTTACATCCACGCCGTCATTCCCCATTATCCGCGCCGTCTAAGTTTCGCTGCTGACCAGACAATTCCAGCCACCAAAAGGGTGGTTGTTTTGTTGCGTCCAAGAAAAGCAGTTGAAAATGACCAAGACTCCTCTGAAAAGAATTCAGCACAAGCTCGCCCGTTCCGGGGTGGCCATCGAACGCCTGAATTCCAATTCCCTCTCTATCTCTTCGATCAATGACGCCGGGCTCAAGGTGGATCTGCTGCTGCCCGATAGCTTTGCCATCGAAGAGAAAGCCATCCTCCAACTGATGGATTTCGCCAAGGTCGCCCACCCCCATGGCGGCGAAGTGAAGTGCGCCTGCGCCACGCCGGACTTTCACACCGGCAGCCCGATTCCGGTGGGCAGTGTGATTGTCACCAGCCACGACATGGTGGTGCCGCAAGCCATCGGCACCGACATCAATTGCGGCATGCGCCTGCACAAGCTGGGGCTGAACTACGAACAGTTCATGGCCCAGAAAGCCAAGTGGACCGCCCTGGTACGTGGTGATTTGCTGGAGGGTACGCGCAACATTCCCACCAGCCCAACGGCCATGACCGCGCTGTTTCAAGCGGGACTGGGTGACTTCTGGGCCCAGGTGCAGCAGCAGGACCCCATCGGTCTGTTCGCCGGGGCGGATTTCGCCCAATTGCAGCGAGAGCTGTCGGGCCTGCATGAGTCGTCGTTCGCCCGCGGCAGCGCCGACTATGCGCCGGAAGCCTTGCAGGACCGCTCGCGGAAAATCCTTCGCGACCCGGGCCTGGGCTCCCTGGGCGGCGGCAACCACTTTGTCGAGATCCAGGTGGTCACCGAGTTGGTGGATCGTCAGGCCTGCTTTGCTCAGGGCCTGTCCGTGGGGCAGGTGGTGATGATGATTCACACCGGCTCCCGGGACGTGGGCTTCTATGTGGGGCGGCGCTGGATGGACAAGGCCAAGGCCCTGTGGCCAGAAGGTATCAAGCATCCCGACTCGAAGATCTTCGCCCTGTTCGGCGAGATGGCCGACGAGTACCTGCTGGCCATGCACAGCGCCGCCCATTACGCCGACGCCAACCGCGCGCTGATCGCGGAAATGGTCCGCCAGCGCACCCGGCAAGTGTTTGGCGCGGGCATCGAAGCGCCGCTGATTGTCGATGTGCCGCACAACATCGTGCTGCGCGAAGAGGGCGGCAATGTGCATCGCAAAGGCGCGACACCGGCCTATGCCGGGCAGCCGCTGCTGATTCCGGGAAGCATGGGGCATGACTCCTACTTGCTCACCGGGCTGGGCAATGAGCGCTGGCTGCGTTCGGCCAGTCATGGCGCCGGGCGCTCGATGTCGCGCAGCGAGATCGTGTTCAAGGCCAAGAAGGACAAGGCTTTCCTCGGCTTGCAGGGCGTTGAGTGCATCACCACCAAGGAAGAGCGGATGATCGAAGAGGCGCCAGGGGCCTACAAGGAAATTGGCCAGGTGATTCGTTCCCAGGTGGAAGAAGGGACGGTATCGGTGATGGCGCGGTTTTCGCCGATCTTGACCTTCAAGGCGTAAGTACGAAGGAGCTGTGGGGCGGGGATGGCTTTCGGGTTTGCCGTGCAACAGTGCGGCCGATACATTGTCGTCCCCCCGGCCTGGTCGTTCTGAGTGGTGCCGTTGAAGTTATCTGTGGAAGGGACGTCATCAGATCGTGAAGCGGGTTAAAAAAGCTGTTTGGTTTGTGTTGTGCATGGGGTCGATGCTCTCGATGGGCGCTGGCCTTTATCAATTCATGCTGCCTAAAGGTGATCCCAGCCTGGCGTTGATGCTGGTGCTGATTGCGCTTATTTCTGGTTTTTATCTGCGGCCGCAAAAGCCCAGGGCACGGTAGTCGCTCTGGTGATTGCCTGTTTGTGGCCAAAGTCGGGTGCTCGATCATGAATCAAGATGAAAGTCTGAAGCGCGATGCTGTAGCGCCATTTACCGGAGCCAGCGAGTTCGTCGTCGACAAGTCCCCCCTTGTCGAACTGCTTGCCGTGCTTGCTCAGTGTGGCGAGGTGGTGTCCAGCTTCTTCAAGCCAGATCCTTCAATCAAGGCGTTGGATGAGAGGCAACGACTGGCCGAGTTTCTGGAGCGTTTCAGCAACCTCGCCAGGTCGACGGCTATTGGGCAGATTGAGCCTGAATTCGGGCCCTTTTCCATGCTGAATCGATACGAGTTCGAGGGCTCGTTGCTGGCGGTGGTGCTGCGGGGCGGGTGTCATCACTCGACCCGTGGATTAAGCCTGGCCAACGCTCGGAAGTTGGTGGATGAGGCGCTGGAGGCGGTGTTTCCGGCTCCGTTTTCCGAGCTGGTGGTGTATCGGTTCAATAGTTCCGATTGGTGTGAGTTGACCAGGGATTCGACTATTTCTTCTGCCTATGTCGCCTGCCAGGGGGCGCGGAATCTTTGGTGGGTGTTGTGCGTTGCTGAGTTTGATTGATGGCTTGTGGGCGCCAGGCTTTCCATGGGGGAAGTCGTTTGCCCACATGGGTAACAGTCTGGGTCAGGCACGGGGGTGACACCCACGATGGGGCTTCTTGTGTAGGCGCTGGCTTGCCAGCGAAAGCGGCATCGAGGACACCGGTGGATTGGGTGTTGTAGGTAGCGGTTGCTGCGCTGTCACCCAGTTGTCAGCCATGGCAACACAAGCTCTGTGGCGAGGGAGCTTGCCCTCGGTCGATCGGCTGGCGTTTCGGCGCGTGTAAACCTGAGTCTCCGATTTGGCAGGTGTACATATCCGTTGCTTTGGGTGTGGCCACTGGCGGTTTCGCCCTTACGGCGAGTCCCTTTTGTCAAACGACACAAAAGGAACCAAAAAGTCTTGCCCCTCCACTCGGTGCCTCGCCGAGGCTCGGCATTCCCTCTCTCCGGCATTGATCCGTGGGCCGCCGCCACCGGCCGTCCCTGGCCGGATGGCGGCTAACCCGGCGTCCTGCCGGGTTGCCCACGGATCAATGCCTGCGTTCGGCCATCGTGGTTAACGGGGCACTTAGGATCAAAAGCCAAAGCAGAGTAAATCTGAGCAGAGCAAAGCAGGAGCCGTTGCTGTGCCTTGGGTTACTGCTCCGGCAGTTGCAGCGCTTGTTGTTCCGCCACGTGCAACACATGGATATTCGAACGACCAAACCCGGTCGCGGGCTGTCGCGACGCAACGGGATGTAGAAGGTGGCGAGCGTCGTCACAGGTCACTTGAGCGTGTTCTCCGCAAATACAGAAATGCCTGACATAGGCTGACGACTGTTTCTAATACTCTCTCATTCCTCGTTGCGGAAAGTTTTGCCATTCCCTCTGTTATCTCCTTTGTTCTCCATGGCACACTCGGGCACGAATTCCGTTATTTCATATTTTATTCCGCTGTAGCGGAATATTTTAGGCGGAGTTTCTTTGTTTAGAGCCTTGGCGTTTTCCAGGCCATCGTTGTTTGCTGCGGTATTGACTGCGCAGCAACGCACGGTGAGTGGGACAGCGTTCTTGGGCATGGCCGTCAAGATGGCCAACCTTCAACCAGGAGAATCTCTCATGAGCATCACCCGTTACGGCACCGGCAGCACCGCAGGCGGTGGCCAGCCGCGTCCTTTCGCTCGCGCCGTCGAAGCCGATGGCTGGCTGCATGTATCCGGCCAGGTGCCGGCGCTGGATGGCGAGATCATTCACGGTGGGATCGTCGAGCAGACGCATCAGACGATGCGCAATCTGCTGGCCATTCTCGAAGAGGCCGGGTACGGCCTGGAGGATGTGGTGCGAGTTGGCGTGTGGCTGGAAGACCCGCGGGATTTCTGGAGTTTCAACAAGGTGTTCGGCGAGTACTTCAAGCCCGAACACGCGCCGGCCCGGGCCTGTGTGCAGGCCAGCATGATGGTGGACTGCAAGGTCGAGATCGATTGTGTGGCCTACAAGAAGAAGCCTTGAGTGCGCTTCTGTAGCCGCTGCCGAGCCTGGGCGAGGCTGCGATCGACCGCAACGCGGGCGCAGGGTGATGAGATCGCTGCGGCCCCTGCGACGGCGTGTCGCTCAGGGCGTTCGCAGCCTGCGGCAGCGGCTACAGGAATTGTGTTTTGCATAGGGGTGGGTAGATGACTGAAGACAGCATCAAGCGCCGGGCCAAGGGCCTGGATCGGGCGTTCGATATTCTCGATTTCCTCAAGGAGATCGGTCAGCCGCTGCGGCCCAACGATATCGCCAAGGGCATTGGCAGTCCCAAGTCCACGGTTTATGAGTTGGTGGCGTCCTTGCTGGAGCGGCGGGTTCTGGAGCCGGTGGGCAAGGACGGTCATGTGTATCTGGGCCGCCAGCTGTATTTTCTCGGGCAGGCTCATTTGCGCCATTTCGATCTGAGCCGCGAGGCTGATCAGGCGTTGCAGGAAATTGTCAGTCAGACCCGGGAAACCGCGCAGATGTGCCTGCTCAACGGGCGCAAATACACCGTGGCGCTGATGAAGGAGGGCGAGCGGAATTTCCGCATTACCTCGGACATTGGCGAGAACGCGCCGATCCCCTGGACCGCTTCCGGGCGGTTGCTGTTGGGGCATATGAGCGATGAGCAGATCGTCGAGATGGTCGATGACCAGGACTTCATGCTGCCTAATGGTGAGCGGCTGCCGCTGGAGACCTTCCTCAAGGAAATCCGTCAGGCCACCGAGGAGGGGTTCTTTTCCTTCGACAGCGTCGCCGACACCTTCACCCATTGTTTTGCCGCGCCGGTGCGCGATGAGCACGGGGTGTGCATCTGCACCCTGTGCATCGTCGCGCCAAGGGCCGATGCACAGAGCCATTACCAGGACTATCGCCGGGTGCTGATCGACAGCGCCAACCGCCTGGCCCGGCGTATCAACGATTGATGACTTTGTCGCGGCTGTGCGCAGCCGCCTTGATAAGGAGTGCCAACATGTCTTCTGCTTTGAATCTGACCCTGGTGGAAAAGGGCGCCGCTGCTATCGGCGCGAGTCTGCTGAGCGACGTCAGCCTGCCGGCCCTGGTGCTGCACCGCGAGGCGCTGGAACACAACATTCGCTGGATGCAGAAGTTTGTCAGTGACAGCGGCGCCGAGCTGGCGCCCCACGGCAAGACCAGCATGATGCCCGCGCTGTTTCAGCGGCAGTTGGACGCCGGCGCCTGGGGCATCACCCTGGCCACGGCAGTACAGACTCGCGCCGCCTACGCCCATGGCGCGCGCCGGGTGTTGATGGCCAACCAACTGGTGGGGGCGCCGAACATGGCGCTGATCGCCGAGCTGTTGGCGGACGCGGATTTCGATTTCTATTGCATGGTGGATCACCCGGACAACGTGGCCGATCTGGGGGCGTTTTTTGCCCAGCGTGGCGTCACCCTCAAGGTGATGATCGAGTACGGCGTGGTGGGCGGTCGTTGCGGTTGCCGCAGCGAGCAGGAAGTACTGGCCCTGGCCAAGGCGATCCAGGCGCAGCCAGCTTTGGCGTTGTGCGGTATCGAAGGTTACGAAGGGGTGATCCACGGCGACCAGGCCATCAGTGGCATTCGCCAGTTTGCCGATTCCCTGGTGCGTCTGGCGGTGGATCTGCACAACGATGGTTTGTTTGCCATCGAGCGGCCGATCATCACCGCTTCGGGTTCGGCCTGGTACGACCTGATCGCCGAGTCCTTCGAGACCCATAACGCCAAGGGGCGTTTCCTCAGCGTGCTGCGTCCGGGCAGTTATGTCGCCCATGACCACGGCATCTACAAAGAGGCTCAGTGCTGTGTGTTGGATCGACGCAGTGATCTGCACGAAGGCCTGCGTCCGGCGATGGAGGTCTGGGCCCATGTGCAGTCGCTGCCGGAGCCGGGGTTTGCGGTGGTGGCCCTGGGCAAGCGCGATGTCGCCTATGACGCTGGCTTGCCGGTGCCGCTGCGGCGTTACCGCGCGGGAGCCGAGGCTGGTGCCGGTGATGATGTCGCGGCGTGCAAGGTGACGGCGGTGATGGATCAGCACGCGTTTCTCACCGTGGCGCCGGGAGTGGAGCTGCGTATTGGCGACATCATTTCCTTTGGTACATCGCACCCGTGCCTGACCTTCGACAAGTGGCGCACCGGTTTGCTGGTGGATGAGCGCCTGCAGGTGATCGAGAGTCTGGAAACCTGCTTCTGAACGTAGCAGCCGGCCCGCCGACGAACAGACCCTGGGTTAGGGCGCAACTCTGAGGACGCTTTCGTTGGCAAGCCAGGTTCTACAAGGTGGTGTGTGCTTTGAGGAGAGGTCAAGAATATGAACGGGAAGCAGCGCATTGCCGCCATTGGCGAATGCATGATCGAGCTGCAACAGCGTCACGACGGCAGTCTGCAACAGAGCTTTGGTGGCGATACCTTGAACACTGCGGTGTATCTGTGCCGGGAGCTCGGGCAGCAGGCGCAGGTGGATTACGTGACTGCCCTGGGCTACGACAGCTTCAGCGATGCCATGTGCCAGAGCTGGGCGCAGGAGGGTATCGGCCTGGGAAAGGTTCAGCGCCTGCCCGGGCGTTTGCCGGGGTTGTATTGCATTCAGACCGATGCCCGGGGGGAGCGGCGTTTTCTGTATTGGCGCAATGAGGCGGCGGTACGAGACTGCTTCAACACCGCGGCGGCGGGGCCGATCCTGGCGGACTTGTGCGATTACGATGTGTTGTATTTCAGCGGCATCACCCTGGCGGTGCTCGGGGAGGTGGGACGCAAAAAGCTGATTGACCTGCTGGTGGAAGCGCGCATCCGTCGGGCGCAGATCGTGTTTGACAACAATTATCGGCCAAGGCTCTGGGCCTCGGTGGAGCAGGCGCGAGCGGCCTATCTGCAGGTACTGGAGCATGTGGACCTGGCGCTGTTGACCCTGGAGGACGAGCATGCACTGTTTGGCCATGACTATGCCCATGGCGTGTTCGCGGCCTACCCGAACATTGCCGAGGTGGTGGTCAAGCGCGGGGCGGATTCGTGCCTGGTGCGTTGCGGCGGCGAGAGTCATGAGATACCGGCGCTGCCAGTGGCGCAGGTGGTGGACACCACGGCGGCGGGAGACTCCTTCAGCGCGGCTTATCTGGCCTGTCGTTTGCGCGGCGGCAGCCCGGTGCAGGCCGCAGAGGCCGGGCATCGATTGGCGAGTCGGGTGATTCAGCATCCCGGGGCGTTGCTTCCCCGGGAGCCCGCGTTGTAGGAGCCGGCTGGCCGACGAACAGGCCTTTGCCGGTTGCGGGCGCTTCGGCTGGCACGCCAGCTCCCACAGAGCGGGGCTTGAGTGGTCAGTCGCGGAAGAACACCTGCACCAGGTGATAGCCGAATTTGCTCTTGATCGGGCCGTGCACGGTGCGCAGGGGCTTCTTGAAAATCACCTGATCAATGGCGCCGACCATCTGCCCCGGACGCACTTCCCCCAGGTCGCCGCCGCGCTTGCCGGACGGGCAGGTGGAGTATTTCTTGGCCAGCACGTCGAAGGCTTCGCCCTTGGCGATGCGCTGCTTGAGCTGCTCGGCTTCTTCGGCGGTTTTCACCAGGATGTGGCGGGCTTGGGCTTTCATGATGGCGTGACCTTGTAGCGGGAAATCGGCGGCCGCGGATTATGCCTGAATTCAGGACTCGCGGCCGATCATCTGGCGAATCTTCTGCGCCAGTTCTTCGATGGAAAACGGCTTGGCCATCAGGTCCATGCCCGGCTCCAGAAAGCCCTGGCGCTCGGCGGCCTTTTCCGCGTAGCCGGTCATGAACAGTACCTTGAGCCCCGGGCGCTGTTGGCGGGCGATTTCCGCCAGCTGTCGGCCGTTCATGCCCGGCAGGCCGACGTCGGTCACCAGCAGGTCGACGCGCAGTGGCGATTCCAGCAACGGCAGGGCGCTGCGTGCATCCTCGGCCTCAATGGCGCGGTAGCCCAGTTCGCTGAGGACGTTGAGCACCAGCATGCGCACCGCCGGGTCGTCCTCCACCACCATCACGCTTTCCCCGGCCATGGCCTGGGGCGCCTCGCTGCTGCCCGTGGGTTGCAGCGGTTCCAGGGGCGCGCTGTGCAGGCGCGGCAGGTACAGGCGCACACAGGTGCCCTGGCCCGGCTCGCTGCTGATGGTCACGTGTCCGCCGGACTGCTGGGCAAAACCATAGATCATCGACAGCCCGAGGCCCGTGCCCTGGCCGATGGGCTTGGTGGTGAAGAAGGGGTCGAAGGCCTTGGCCAGAATCCGTGGGCTCATGCCAGCGCCGTTGTCGCTGACCCCCAGCATCACGTAGTCGCCGGCCTTGACCGGCTCCAGGGTGCTGATGTCGCTGCCGTCGAGGTAACTGTTGGCGGTTTCGATCAGCAGTCGGCCGCCGTCGGGCATGGCGTCGCGGGCGTTGATCACCAGATTGAGCAAGGCGTTTTCCAGCTGGCTGGCATCGGTGTTTACCGGCCACACCTCGTCCGCCAGTTGCATCTGCAGCTGGATGTGTTCGCCCTTGGTGTGGTTGAACAGCTCCTGCAGCGAGCGCACCAGCTGGTTCGGGTCCAGGGGCTGGCGGTCCAGGGACTGGCGCCGGGAGAAGGCCAGCAGGCGGTGGGTCAGGGACGCGGCACGTTTGGCCGAGGACATGGCGGCTTCGGTGAAACGACCGATCTCATCGCTGCGGCCGTTGTCGATGTAGCGCTGCATCAGGTCCAGGCTGCCGATGATGCCGGTGAGCATGTTGTTGAAGTCGTGAGCGATGCCGCCAGTGAGCTGGCCCACAGCCTCCATCTTCTGCGCGTGGCGCAGGGCATCCTCGGCGCGCTCGCGCTCGAACATTTCGTTCTGCAGGCGCTGGTTGACGGCGGCCAGCGCCTCGGTGCGGCGGTTGACCCGTTCTTCCAGGGTTTCGTTGAGGTTGCGCAGAGCCTCCTCGGTCTGTCTGCGTTCGGTTTCATCGATGACGAAAATGTAGAAACCGTTGATGGCACCGTCGGCGCCATGGCGGGGCAGGTACTTCATCAGGGCGTGGCGCGGGCGGCCGTCGCGGTGGGGCGAGTTGGCTTCGAAGCTGCAAGGCTTGCCCGCCAATGCGGCGGCAATGTTCTCGGCGCGGGTGGCGTAGATCTCGTCGCCCACCACTTCGCGGATGGTCTTGCCGTACAGCTCCTGCGGGGTCAGGCCGTACCAGTCCAGATAAGCGCTGTTGTTCAGGCGAAAGCGCTCTTCGTGGTCGACATAACCGATCAGCACTGGCATGGCGTTGATGATCAGTTGCAGTTCGGTCTGGCTCTGGCGCAGTGCTTGCTCCATCTGCTTGCGCTCGGTCAGGTCCAGGGCGGCGCCGAGAAAGCGCGTCGGTCGGCCGTGGTGATCCTTGTAGCAGCGACCCCGGGCGAACACCCAGCGCACCTGGCCGTCGGCCAGTTGCAGGCGGTATTCCTCGGCGTATTCGCTGCCCTGGGTGATGCAGTGCTTGATGCTCCGGGCCACCATGGCCCGGTCTTCCGGGTGCACGCCTTTGAGGTACTCACTGATGGGCAGTTGTCGGGATAGCTGCGGGTCGACGCTGTGCAGCTGGGCAAAATGGGTATCGGCGATAAAGCGATCTTCGCCAATGTCCCAATCCCAGGTGCCCACCGCATCGGTGGCCGCCAGGGCCAGTTGCAGGCGCTCCTCGGTCTCGTGCTGGGCCCGCAGGCTGTCGTCGGAGCGCTGCTGCAGTTCAAGGGCGATGCGCCGGCGCTCGTTGGTCTCGATGGCGGTCACCAGGATTCCGGCAACGTCGCCGCGTTCATCGCGGATCGGGCTGTAGGTCAGGTCCAGCCACAGGTCGTGTGCAGTGCCGTCGCTGCGTTGCAGGCTGAAGCGCTGCTCGCTGAAGCTGCGCACCTGGCCGTTGAGCACCGCGCGGTAGACCGGGTCGGTGAAGTCCATCAGCTCTGGCCAGATCAGGTGCGCCGGCTGGCCGAAGGCCTGGGGGTGCTTGTTGCCTGCCAGCAGGGCGAAGCCGTCGTTGTAGATCTGGGTCAGCTCGGAGCCCCACAGCAGCAACATCGGCATCGGCGAATGGATCACGATGTCCACGGCGGTGCGCAGGCTCTGGGGCCAGTGGCCGGATTCACCGAGGGCCGTGGCGGACCAGTCCAGACGGGCTATCAGGTGGGCGGCTTCGCTGCCGGAGTGGGGGGCATTCATCTCGGGTGTGTCCTGGGCGCAGCGGTGTTACGCGGCAAGGTCATGGCTCGCGTACTGGAAAAGTCGCATGGACATGCCGTGCATATTCAAACGGATGGATTGTAGGTGTTTTTGGCGGGGTTATTTTCACCTGCTTTTGCGGCAGATGACCAGTCTAGAGGGGCTGAACGGTCTCTGTAGCCGCTGCCGCAGGCTGCGAACGCTCTGGGCGGCACTGCGTTGCAGGAAGCGCTGCTCTTGAGATCGCTGAAGGTCCTGCGGCCCTTTGCGCAGCCTCGCAGGCTCGGCAGCGGCTACAGGTCCTGCGTCGCGAAGGGCTGCGCCGGCGGTGGTTGGCCGTCGTCAGTGGCGCAATTCCTCGCGGTCGCGGAACTGCTCCAGGGCTTCGGGGTTGGCCAGGGCGTCGGTATTCTTCACCGGCAGGCCATGCACCACATTGCGCACCGCCAACTCCACAATCTTGCCGCTGATGGTCCGGGGAATGTCGGTCACTGCGAGGATCTTCGCCGGCACATGGCGCGGCGTGGTGTTGCTGCGGATCACCTGGCGAATCCGCTCCTGCAACGGCTCATCGAGCACCACGCCATCCTGCAGGCGTACGAACAGCACCACCCGCACGTCATGTTCCCAGCTCTGGCCGATGGCCAGGCTTTCCAGCACCGGTTCCAGCTTCTCCACTTGGCGGTAGATTTCCGCGGTGCCAATTCGCACTCCACCCGGGTTGAGCACCGCATCCGAGCGTCCGTGAATCAGCCAGCCGCCATGGGGCAGCTGTTCGGCGTAGTCGCCCTGGGCCCAGACCCCGGGAAACAGGCTGAAGTACGAGGCCTTGAGCTTGCTCTGGTCCGGGTCGTGCCACAGGCTCACCGGAATGCTCGGAAAGTGCCGGGTGCACACCAGTTCGCCTTTTTCGCCGGTCACCGGCTGGCCCTGGTCGTTCCACACTTCGATGGCCATGCCCAGGCTCTTGCCCTGCATCTCGCCTCGGCGCACCGGCTGGATCGGGTTGCCGGCGAGGAAGCAGGCGACGATGTCGGTGCCGCCGGACATCGAGGCCAGGCACAGGTCGCTTTTGATCTCGCGGTACACGTAGTCGTAGCTCTGTGGCGACAGCGGCGAGCCGGTGCAGAGTAGGGTCTTGAGGCTGTCCAGGCGGTGGCTGAGGCGCGGTCGGCTGCCGGCCTTTTCCAGGGCGGCCAGGTACTTGGGGCTGGTGCCGAAGACGCTGATGCCTTCGCTATCGATCAGGTCGATCAGGCGCTCGTTGGTGGGATGGAAGGGCGATCCGTCGTAGAGCACCAGGCTGGCGCCGGTGGCCAGGGCCGAGACCAGCCAGTTCCACATCATCCAGCCGCAGGTGGTGTAGTAGAACAATCGCTCGCCGGGCCCGAGATCAGCGTGCAGGCCGTGTTCCTTGAGGTGCTGCAGCAAGACCCCGCCAGCGCCGTGGACGATGCACTTGGGCACCCCGGTGGTGCCGCTGGAATAGAGGATGTACAGCGGATGGGCGAAGGGCACCGGGACGAATTCGGGTTCGCCGCCGGGCTGATAGAAGTTGTCCCAGAGGCTGATCCGGGCCTGGGTACGGTAGTCCTCGACCCGCGTCTGCGGACGGGCGTAGGGCACGATGAGCAACTGCTCCAGGGACGGCAGGCGCTCAAGGATCTCGTTGACCTTGGCGGTCTGGTCGATGTCCTTGCCGGCGTAGCGATAGCCGGCGCAGGTGATCAGCACCTTGGGTTCGATCTGGCCAAAACGGTCGATCACCCCCTGGGTGCCGAAATCCGGCGAACAGCTGGACCACACCGCGCCGAGGCTGGTGCTGGCCAGCATGCCCACCAGGGTCTGCCAGGTGTTGGGCATGCAGGCGGCAACTCGGTCGCCGAGGCCGACCCCGGCAGCCCGCAGGCTGCGCTGCAGGCCGGCGACCTGGGCCGCCAGTTCGGCGTAGGTCAGTGGTTCGCGCTGGCCGTTCTCGTTAATTGCCACCACCGCCACGGCGTCGTCCCGGCGCTTGAGCAGGTGCTCGGCGAAGTTCAGCGTGGCCCCTGGAAACCATTGGGCGCTGGGCATTTGCGGGCCTTCGCGCAGCACAGATTCAGCGGGCTGGTGAAAGCTGACCTCGAAGAAGTCGACGATGGCCTGCCAGAAGCTTTCTCGCTGGTCGATGCTCCACTGGTGCAGGGCGGGAAAGTCGGCCAGGTTGAGGTCGTGACGGTGGTTGACCAGGCGCCGGAAGGCTTCCATACGGGTCTTGCTGATACGCTCGGCGCTGGGTTGCCAGAGTATTTCGGACATGGGATGCCTCTTATTTTTCTTGAATTGCACGCAAACCGATTTTAATGCCGGATGCAGGGCGTGGGGTTATTGCGCCAACCACCCGCCATCGATATTCCACGCTGCGCCACGCACCTGGGCGCCGGCTTCGCTGCACAAAAATAGCACCAGCTCGCCCAGTTGCGACGGGGTGACGAATTCCAGGGACGGCTGCTTTTCCGCCAGCAGATCATGCTGGGCCTGTTGCGGGTCAGCCCCGGCCGCTACCCGGTCGTCGATCTGCTTCTGCACCAGCGGGGTCAGCACCCAGCCGGGGCAGATGGCGTTGCAGGTGACGTTGCTGGTGGCGGTTTCCAGGCCCACCACCTTGGTCAGGCCGATCACCCCGTGCTTGGCCGCGACGTAGGCGGCCTTGCCCACCGAACCCACCTGGCCGTGCACCGAGGCGATATTGACGATCCGTCCCCAGCCCTTGGCACGCATCCCCGGCAGCCCCAGGCGGGTGCTGTGGAACACTGAGGACAGGTTGATGGCGATGATCGAATCCCAGCGCTCCACGGGGAATTCCTCCACCGCCGCCACGTGCTGGATGCCGGCGTTGTTCACCAGGATATCGACGCCGCCAAACTCCCGTTCGGCGTAGGCGAACAGTTCGGCGATCTGTGCCGGGTCGCTGACGTCCGCCGGGTGATGGCCGACCTGGCCGCCGACTTGTGCGACCTCGGCGATGGCCTTCGAGGCATCGCCAAAGCCGTTGAGAATCAGCTTGGCCCCGGCCTTGGCCAGGACCAGGGCGATGCCCAGGCCAATGCCGCTGGTGGAGCCGGTGACCAGGGCGGTCTTGCCAGAAAGAGTGGTCATGAATACCTCACACAATGCCGGTGGCGTAGAAAGTGGCGATGACGACGAAGACCGCCAGGGTCTTGATCAGGGTGATGCAGAAAATGTCCTTGTAGGCTTCGCGGTGGGTCAGCCCGGTGACTGCCAGCAGGGTGATCACCGCGCCGTTGTGGGGCAGGGTGTCCATGCCGCCGCTGGCCATGGAGGCCACCCGATGCAGCACTTCCAGGGGGATGTTGGCGGCATGGGCGGCGCTGATGAAGCTTTCGGACATGGCCGCCAGGGCGATGCTCATGCCTCCCGAGGCCGAGCCGGTGATGCCCGCCAGCAGGGTCACGGTAATGGCTTCGTTGACCAGTGGGTTGGGAATGTTTTTCAGCCAGTCCGCCAGCACCAGAAACCCTGGCAGGGAGGCGATTACCGCACCGAAACCGTATTCAGAGGCGGTGTTCATGGCGGCCAGCAAGGCGCCGCTGACCGCGCTTTTGCTGCCTTCGGCGAGCTTGCTGCGAATCGCCGAGTAGCCGCACACCAGCACCATCACAATGCCCACCAGCAACGCAGCCTGCACCGCCCAGATGGCGGTCAGCTTGGCGATTTCACTGGTGACCGGCGCCGCCATGCCCGGCAGGCTGAGGCTGTGGGTCTTGCCGTACCACTGGGGAATCCAGTGGGTGAACAGCAGGTTCATGATGCCCACCAGCAGCAGCGGCGACAGCGCCAGCCAGGGGTTGGGTAGCTTCAGGTCTTCGGCGGTTTCCGGCTCGTTGCGCAGCTCGGTGCCGTAGCCTTCACCGGCCTTCTGCGCCTTGTTGCGCTGGCGCTGGAGGAACAGCATGCCGGCGCAGAACACGAAAATGGTACCGATCACTCCCAGCCAGGGCGCGGCCCAGGCGGTGGTGTTGAAGAAGGTGCTGGGGATGATGTTCTGGATCTGCGGGGTGCCGGGTAGCGCATCCATGGTGAAGGAGAATGCACCCAAGGCGATGGTGGCCGGGATCAGGCGCTTGGGGATATTGCTCTGGCGGAACATCTCGGCGGCGAACGGGTAGACCGCGAACACCACCACGAACAGCGAAACCCCGCCGTAGGTCAGCAGGGCGCAGACCAAAACGATCACCAGTATCGCCTGGCGGGTGCCCAGCAGGCGGATCGCGGCGGCGACGATGGAGCGGGAAAAGCCCGACAGCTCGATCAGCTTGCCGAACACCGCGCCCAGCAGGAATACCGGGAAATACAGTTTGATGAAGCCGACCATCTTCTCCATGAACACCCCGGTAAAGGCGGGCGCCACGGCAGAGGGATCGGTGAGCAGCACCGCGCCGAGGGCGGCGATGGGGGCAAAGAGGATAACGCTGTAGCCACGGTAGGCAGCCAGCATCAGCAGCGCCAGGGCTGCCAAGGCAATGATCACACTCATGGTGTGTCTCTCCAGGATTGTTATTTTTGTCGGGTGTTGCGTGTGGAGAGCGTTATAGCGAGAACTGTGCCAAATGGATAAGTCATTGAAATATATGAGTATTTTTTATTTTTTTTAAGTGTTGTCCAGATTTTATTCTCCAAATGGAGACAGTAAGTCGAAGGTGCAGGCTCCCGCTGGAGTGCGCGGCACTCCCCAGGCTGGCCGTCGGGTTGTATCAGAAAGTCCGCAATCAAAGGGTTTGGGGGCACTGTCCGGCCCAGTGGGAGTAAACCCCTCGCGACAAAAGCAGCTGTCTCTAAATCGGGATCTATGTCTCGTTATTGAGACTCGGCGATTCCCAGCGCCGCCATCTTCTTGTACAGCGTCGAGCGCCCCAGCCCCAGGCGTCGGGCCGCTTCATCCACCTTGCCGGCGCATTGCGCCAGGGTGGTGCTGATCAATTGCCGATCGAATCGCTCCCGGGCCGCAGCGAAGGTGTCCTGGTTCGACGACTCGGCCGGCACCGGGGCCGCATTGCGTTGCACCGGGCTGAAGCTGCCAATCGCCGCGCGAATGTCCGCAGCATTGAGTATCAGGTCGTCGCTGAGCAGCGCCGCGCGCTCCAGCACGTTGCGCAGTTCGCGGATATTCCCCGGCCAGGCATGTTGCGCCAGCAGGGCTAGGGCTTCGCGATCCAGTTCATGCTGGCTGCGCAGCTCTTCGAGAATCCCTTCGCTCAGGGCCGGCAGATCGTCCAGGCGTTCGCGCAGGGCCGGCACCTGGATGGGCAGCACGTTGAGCCGGTAGTACAGGTCGGCCCGGAACTCGCCGCGCTTGATCGCCGCTTCCAGGTCGGAGGAGGTGGCGGCGATCACCCGCACATCGCTATGAATCACTTCGTTGGAGCCCACCGGCTCGAACTCTTTTTCCTGCAGCACTCGCAGCAACTTGCTTTGCAGGGGCAGGGGCATGTCGCCGATTTCATCGAGGAACAGGGTGCCGCCCTGGGCGATCTGCAACTTGCCGGCGCGGCCCTTGCGGTCGGCGCCGGTGAAGGCCCCAGGGGCGGTGCCGAAGAACTCCGCCTCCAGCAGCGCCTCGGGAATCGCCGCGCTGTTGATGCTGACAAAGGGCTTGTGGGCACGGGGCGACGCGGCGTGGATGGCCTGGGCCAGCAGCTCCTTGCCGGTGCCGGTCTCGCCTTGCAGCAGTACCGGGGATTCGGCGCTGGCGCTGCGTCGGGCCCGGCGTTTGACTTCCAGGCTGGCGGCGCTGGTGCCGATGAAATGGGCGAAGTTGTACTTGGTCTGCCGGGCCCGCAACAGAGAGCGGGTGGAGGCCAATTCTTCCTGCATGCTCAGGTAGCGCTTGAGCATCGGCGACAGGCTGCGCAATTCGTCGAACAGGGCAAAGCCGATGGCGCCGATCACCGTGCCGGCGGCGTCGTGGATCGGCAGGCGCATCACCACCAGCGGTTCCTTGGGGGTGTCCTGCATGTCCAGCAGGATCGGGCGGCCGGTGCGTACCACTTCCCGCAGCAGGCTGCCGGGGATCACGCTTTCGCAGGGCTTGCCGATGGCGAAGGCCGCCGATTCCAGGCCGAAGCGCCGGGCGTAGCGCTCGTTCATCCAGACGATATTGGCGTCGCGATCGACGATCACCGTGCCTTCGCTGGACTGCTCGATGATCTCGAACAGCGAACGGATCGCCAGTTGGCGCACACGCTGGTAATCCTTGAGGCTTTCGCTGTCGTTCATGGCGGCATCCTGAAAATGGGCGCGGCGATTATGCCGCAGTCTGCCCCGGTTGTTGCGCTGTAGCCGCTGCCGAGCGCCAGCGAGGCTGCGCAAAGGGCCGCAGGACCTTCGGCGGCCTTGAGGGCAGCGCCTGCTGCGCAGCCGTTCGCAGCCTGCGGCAGCGGCTACAAAGAACAGCGCGCCTTCTGTAGCCGCTGTCGAGCCTTGGCGAGGCTGCGAAAAAGGGACGTCGGCGACGGGTCAGCCGGGGTGGGCGGCGGCCAGCAGTTCCTGGGTGTAGGGGTGTTGCGGGTTGGCGAATACTTCATGGCTGGCGCCGCGCTCCACCACCTGGCCGTCCTTGATCACGATCATGTCGTGGGCCAGGGCCCGCACCACCGCCAAATCATGGCTGATGAACAGGTAGGTCAGGCCGTACTTTTCCTGCAACTGGCGCAGCAGGGCCACCACCTGTTTCTGCACGGTGCGGTCCAGGGCCGAGGTCGGTTCGTCCAGCAGGATCAGCGCCGGTTTGAGCACCAGGGCCCGGGCAATGGCGATGCGCTGGCGCTGGCCGCCGGAGAACTCGTGGGGGTAGCGGTGGCGGCTGCCGGGGTCGAGGCCGACTTCCTCCAGGGCGCGGATCACCTGTTCGTCGCATTGGCGGGCGTCGTACTGGCTGTGCACTTCCAGGCCTTCGCTGATGATCTGCGCCACCGACATGCGCGGGCTGAGGCTGCCAAAGGGGTCCTGGAACACCACCTGCATCTGCTTGCGCCAGGGCCGCAGTTGCTTCTGGTTGAGGCCGTCCAGGGCCTGGCCCTGGAAGCGGATGCTGCCTTGGGAATCCAGCAGCCGCAGGATCGCCTGGCCCAGGGTGGACTTGCCCGAGCCGGACTCGCCGACGATGCCCAGGGTCTTGCCTTGTTCCACGCTGAGGCTGATGTCGTCCACTGCCCGCAGGTATTCCTTGCGCCGGAACAGGCCGCCGCCTATCTGGAAGTCAACGCTGAGATTGTTCACTTCCAGCACGGTTTCGCGGCTGTCGCGGCACAACGGTCGGCCCTCGGGCTCGGCGTGCAGCAGTTCGCAGCTGTAGGGATGTTGTGGGGCGTTGAACAGGGTGTCGCAATCGGCCTGCTCGACGATTTCCCCGGCCTTCATCACGCACACCCGCTGGGCGATGCGCCGCACCAGGTTGAGGTCGTGGCTGATCAGCAGCAGGGACATGCCCAGGCGCTGTTGCAGGGATTTGAGCAGCAGCAGGATCTTGCGCTGCACGGTCACGTCCAGGGCGGTGGTGGGTTCGTCGGCAATCAGCAGCTCCGGCTCGCAGGCCAGGGCCATGGCGATCATCACCCGCTGGCGCTGGCCGCCGGAAAGCTGGTGCGGGTAGGCCTTGAGTCGCTCCTTGGGTTTCTGGATGCCCACCAGTTCCAGCAGTTCGAGAATTCGCGCCTGGGCCTCCTTGCCCCCCAGGCCGCGATGCAGGAGCAGGGTTTCGCCGATCTGCTTCTCCACGCTGTGCAGCGGGTTGAGGGAGGTCATGGGCTCTTGGAAGATCATGGCGATGCGGTTGCCCCGCAGTTTTTGCAGGGTTGCCGGATCGCAGCCCATCAGCTCCTGGCCGCGGTAGCGCACGCTGCCGGAGCTGCTACAGCCGGTCTGCGGCAGCAGTTGCAGGATCGAGTGGGCGGTCACCGACTTGCCCGAGCCGGACTCGCCCACCAGGGCCAGGCATTCGCCGGGGCGGATGTCCAGGCTCAGGTCGCGGACCACGGTCTGCTCGCCGAAGGTGACCTTGAGCTGGCGGATTTCGATAAGGTTGTCAGGCATTTCTACAGTCCGCTTCAAGATCGTGGATCAAAGGCATCGCGCAACGCTTCGCCGATAAACACCAGCAGCGAAAGGATCAGCGCCAGGGTGAAAAACGCCGTCAGCCCCAGCCATGGCGCCTGCAGGTTCTGCTTGCCCTGGCCGATCAGTTCGCCCAGGGAAGCGCTGCCCGCGGGCATGCCGAAGCCGAGGAAGTCCAGGGCGGTGAGGGTCGAGATGGCGCCGGTGAGGATGAACGGCAGGTAGCTCAGGGTGGCGTTCATGGCATTGGGCAGGATGTGCCGCAGGATCACCTTGCGGTCGCTCAGGCCCAGGGCCCGGGCGGCCTTGACGTATTCCAGGTTGCGCCCTCGGAGGAACTCGGCGCGTACCACGTCCACCAGGGCCAGCCAGGAAAACAGCGCCATGATTCCCAGCAGCCACCAGAAGTTCGGCTCGACGAAGCCCGAGAGGATGATCAGCAGGTAGAGCACCGGCAGCCCGGACCAGACTTCCAGCAGGCGCTGGCCCAAGAGGTCGACCCAGCCGCCGTAATAGCCTTGCAGGGCGCCGGCGGCGATGCCGATCAGGGCGCTGATGGCGGTCAGCGCCAGGGCGAACAGGATCGATACCCGGGCGCCGTAGATCACCCGCGCGGCCACATCCCGGGCCTGGTCGTCGGTGCCCAGCCAGTTGACCTGGCTCGGTGGGCTGGGGGCCGGCTGGGTCAGGTCGTAGTTGGGCGTGTCTTCGCTGAAGGGGATCGGCGGGAACAGCAGCCAGCCACCGTCCTTGCGGATCAGTTGCTGCACGTAATCGCTGCGATAGTCGGCCTGGAACGGCAGCTGGCCGCCGAATTCCTGCTCGGTGTAGCGCTTGAACACCGGGAAGTACAGCGAGCCCTGGTAACTGACCACCAGGGGTTTGTCGTTGGCGATCAGCTCGCCGCCCAGGGTCAGGATGAACAGGCCGATGAACAGCCACAGCGACCACCAGCCGCGGCGGTTTTTCTTGAAGCGGTCCAAGCGTCGGCGGGCGACGGGAGAAAGCTTGAGCATCAGGCATTCCTCGCGGCGAAGTCGATACGCGGGTCGACCAGGGTGTAGCACAGGTCGCCGATGAGTTTTATCAGGAGGCCAAACAGGGTGAAGATGAACAGCGAACCGAACACCACCGGATAATCTCGCGACACCGCGGCTTCGTAGCTCATGCGCCCCAGGCCGTCGAGGGAGAAGATCACCTCGATCAGCAAGGAACCGGCGAAAAACACGCTGATAAAGGCCTGGGGAATCCCCGAGACCACCAGCAGCATGGCGTTGCGGAACACGTGGCCATAGAGCACGCGGCGCTCGCTCAGGCCCTTGGCTCGAGCGGTGACCACGTACTGGCGGGTGATCTCGTTGAGGAAGGAGTTCTTGGTGAGGATGGTCAGGGTGGCGAAGCCACCGATCACCAGGGAGCTGACCGGCAATACCAGGTGCCAGAAGTAGTCGGCGATCTTGCCCAGGGTACTTAGCTGTTCGAAGTTGTCCGAGACCAGGCCGCGTACCGGGAACCAGTTCAGCGAGGTGCCGCCGGCGAACAGCACGATCAGGAACATGGCGAACAGAAAGGCCGGCATGGCGTAGCCGATGATGATCGCGGTGCTGCTCCAGATGTCGAAATGGCTGCCGTGGTGCACGGCCTTGCGAATCCCCAGGGGGATCGACACCAGGTAGGTGATCAAGGTCGCCCAGAGACCGAGGGAAATGGTCACCGGCATTTTCTCCAGGATCAGGTCGGTGACCGTGGCGCCGCGGAAGAAGCTCTTGCCGAAGTCCAGTTGGGCGTAGTTCTTGAGCATCAGCCACAGGCGTTCATGGGCCGGCTTGTCGAAGCCGTACTGTTTTTCGATGTCCTGGATCAGCTTGGGATCGAGCCCGCGGCTGGCCCGGGAGCCGCTGCTGCTCATGGCATCGGCGGAGCCGCCGACGCTGCCGCCACCACCAATGCCTTGCAGGCGGGCGATGGCCTGTTCCACCGGGCCGCCGGGGGCCGCCTGGACGATGACGAAGTTGACCAGAAGGATGATCAGCAGGGTCGGAATGATCAGCAGCAGGCGCCGCAGAATGTAGGCCAGCATCAGTGGCGTCCTCCGGGTTTGCCACGGCGGATCAGCTCGGCGGCCATTTGTTCATTGGTCAGCGCGGTGCTGCTGACTTCCCACCAGCTTTCGATGGCTTCGTCGTTGCTCGCCGGCACCTTGGGCATGCCGAAGCGGTTCCACCACACCGTGGAGGTGCCGGGCGGGTAGTAGTTGGCGATCCAGTAGTAGTTCCACTGCAGCACCCGGTCCAGGGCGTGGGCGTAGCGCAGCATCTCCGGCTGGCTGGTGGCCTTCACCAGGCCGTTGAGCAGGCGGTCCACTGCCGGGTTCTTGAGCACCATGTAGTTGTTGGAGCCCGGATCGTTGGCCGCCGCCGAACCGAAGTAGTTGTACAGCTCCATGCCCGGCGAAGTGGTCACCGGGTAGCCAGTGACGATCATGTCGTAATCCCGGGCCATCAGGCGGTTGACGTACTGCGAGGAGTCGATGCGACGGATGTTCAGGCTGATGCCGATCTGCGCCAGGTTGCGCTTGTAGGGCAGCAGCAGGCGCTCGATGGAACCTTGGGTGATGAGGAAGGTGAAACTCAGGGGCTCGCCTTCGGCGTTGACCAGTTTGTCGCCTTCGGCTTTCCAGCCGGCCTGTTCCAACAGGGCCAGGGCTTGCAGTTGCTTGTCGCGGATCACGCCGCTGCCGTCGGTTTTTGGCGCTTGGAAAACCTGGGTGAAGACTTCGTCGGGGATCTGTCCGCGCAGGGGTTCGAGGATCTTCAGCTCCTCGGCGTCCGGCAGGCTGCGGGCGGCCAGGGGCGTGTTGGAGAAGAAGCTCTGCTGGCGGATGTAGAGGTTGCGCATCATCTGCCGGTTGCTCCATTCGAAGTCCCAGAGCAGGGCCAGGGCCTGGCGCACCCGGCGGTCCTGGAACACCGGCCGGTCGAGATTGAACACATAGCCCTGGGCCGGTTGCGGCGCCGACTGAGCCAGGTGGGCCTTTTGCAGGCGGCCGTCGTTCAGGGCCGGACTGTCGTAGCCGATGGAATAGCCGGTGGCGGAGAACTCGCGGTTGTAGTCGTAGGCGCCGCCGCGCAGCACCTGACGGGCGACGTCGATGTCGCCGAAGTACTCGACGCTGAAATGATCGAAGTTGTACAAGCCGCGGCTCACCGGCAGGTCCTTGCCCCACCAGTCGGGGTTGCGGGCGAAGGTGATGCTGTTGCCCGAATCCACTTTGGCCACGCGATAGGGGCCACTGCCCAGGGGGGCTTCGTAACCGCCGCCACCCGCGAAGTCGCGACTCTTCCACCAGTGTTCGGGGAACACCGGCAGGGTCGCGATATCCAGGGGCAGGGTGCGGTTTTCATTGCTTTTGAAGTCGAAGCGCACCACTCGTGGCGATTCCACGGTGACGCCTTTGACGTCTTCGAACTGGGTGCGGTAGCGCATGCTGCCCTGGGTCATCAGCAGGTCGTAGCTGTAGCGCACGTCCTCGGCGGTGATCGCGGTGCCGTCGGCGAAACGTGCCTTGGGGTTGAGGTAGAAACGCAGCCACAGACCGTCTTCGGCACGTTCCATCTTTTCGGCCACCAGACCGTAGACGGTGTAGGGCTCATCCAGGGAACGCAGGGCCAGGGGCGAATAGACCAGGCCGTCGAGCTGGGACACACCGATGCCTTTGTCTATATAAGGCAGCACGTGGTCAAAGCGCCCGATCTCGATGGCCGAGCGGCGCAGGGTCCCGCCTTTGGGGGCTTGGGGATTGACGTAGTTGAAGTGGCTGAAGCCCTGGGGGTACTTGGCTGGTTCGCCGTAGACGGTCATGGCGTGTTGCGGGGCCGCCTGGGCACCCGTGGCCCCCAGCAACAGGACGGTGAAAAGCACGGTGGGGAAAAGCAGTCGCATTGTCAGCCTTACGAGCCGGGTGATCGATGACCACGATTTGTACGCTAGCGGCGCGTGACTGGCCAGCCGCTTTCACAAACACAACGGCCCACCAGGAGGCGGGCCGTTGAGCAGACGCAGTCGCGAGGGGATCAGTCCTGGCGGCTGGTGACTTCCAGCAGGTGGTAGCCGAACTGGGTTTTCACCGGACCTTGCACGACGTTCACGGGAGCGCTGAACACTACGGTGTCGAATTCCTTGACCATCTGGCCCGGGCCGAAGGAGCCCAGGTTGCCGCCGTCACGGCTGGACGGGCAGGTGGAGTTCTTTTTCGCGACTTCGGCGAAGTCGGCGCCGGCTTCGATCTCGGCTTTGAGTTCGTTGCACTTGGCTTCGCTGGCAACCAGGATGTGACGGGCAGTGGCTTTGGCCATGGATGTTGCTCCTTTCAAGAAAGTTGAGAGCCTACCGGATTCAGGTGGCTATTTCTTCTCAAAGTTCCTTCAAGGCGTTGCCGTCTGGCGCCTTCGCGGGCTGCCACGCTCCTGCGGGCGCGGTGGGTGTTACAGAAACCGGCTTGCTGGCGAAGAAGTCGCTGCTCTTGGGGACGTCTTCGCTGGCAAGCCAGTGCCTGTAGCAGGGGCGGTCAGGCGGGGACGGCAGCGACCTTGTGTGCGTGCTGCAGTTGTTGCGCGGCATTGCGCAGCAATTGCTCGGTCGCGCTCCAGCCCAGGCAGCCGTCGGTCACGGAGACGCCGTAGCGCAGCTGGCCGCTCAGGGGCTGGCAGCCTTCGAACAGGTGGCTTTCCAGCATCACCCCCATCAGCGAAGTGTCGCCCTGCAGGCGTTGCTCCAGTACGTCGTTGAATACGGCCGGTTGGCGCAGTGGGTCCTTGCCGCTGTTGGCGTGGCTGCAGTCCACCATGATCCGCGCCGGTATCTTCAGCTTGTGCAGGTCGCGCTGGACCTGGGCCACGCTCTGGCGGTCGTAGTTCGGGCCGCTGTGGCCGCCGCGCAATACCAGATGAGTGTCGGGGTTGCCCGGAGTCTGGATGATCGCCGGATGGCCCTGGCTGTCGACGCCGAAATGACGGTGGGGGTGGGCAGCCGAACGCATGGCATCACAGGCGATGGCGACGCCGCCGTCGGTGCCGTTCTTGAAGCCTACGGGCATCTCCAGGCCGCTGGCCATCTCGCGGTGGATCTGCGATTCGGTGGTGCGGGCGCCAATGGCGACCCAGCTCAACAGGTCGTCGAAGTAGCCGGCGGCCATGGGCTGCAGCAATTCGGTGGCAATCGGCAGGCCCAGGCGCAGCATTTCGCGCATCAGCTCCCGGGACAGGGTCAGGCCGCCGGCCATGTCGTCGCTGCCATCCAGGTCCGGGTCGTAGGCCAGGCCTTTCCACCCCACGGTGGTGCGGGGCTTTTCGACGTAGGCGCGCATCACCAGGAGCATCTGGTCGCTCACCTCTTCGGCCAGGCGGGCCAGGTTGGCTGCGTATTCCAGGGCTGATTGCGGGTCATGGATGGAGCAGGGACCGACTACTACCAGCAGGCGGTGGTCTTGTCCTTCGAGAATGGCGCGTATCGCCAGGCGGTGGTTGGCGACCTGCTGGCTCAGGGCCAGTGACAGGGGCAATTGCTGCTTGAGCTCCAGAGAGCTGGGCAGGCGCTGGGTCAGGGTTTCGTTGGCGCTGACGTGGGCGGACAGGGGCAGAGCGGATACGGACGAGTTCATGTTCGGTCTTCCTGGGCGGGCGGCGGGTGATGTCCCGCGCGCGGCCCTACTGGGGTGTTCGACAGTTGGCCGTACTGGCCACAAGTGTGCAATTGCCACCGGTAGGTGACCGATCGGAGGCGGCAGGCTGTCCCGAGCGGAGGCTGCTAAATCGCCAGGTGGAGAACATGTCGTAGCGGTAATAGGTGGCGTAGTTCATGGGGCAAATCCTCGGTAAGTTCGGTGTGTTGCTGAAAGTCGTGGTTAAAAACGTCGAGCCTGAAAAAACAAAACCCCCGGTCGGGAGGCCGACCGGGGGTTGAGAATTCTCTGGTAGGCGACCCGTTAAAGTGGGCGCCGGTTGGGTATCAGGCGCGCCAGTGGCTAAACCAATACCCAAAATAAAAGCTCGCCGGAGCGCTGGTGCCGTTGACCCGAGCAGCCGCAACCGAACGCAGTGCGCTGGCAGTGTGGCGATGCAGGGAAAGGGTCTGGGACAACATGAGTTTCTCCGTGAAGTGGGGCGAGCTTACTAGAGGCCGGGGCCGCGATTCAATCAGTAATTTCTATGGAAGCTGATGCAATGAGCCATGGATTAAGCCGTGAAAGGATTTATGCCACACTCGCCGCTGCCTTTCGTTGTCTCGCCAAGGAATGTCCATGACCATGCTGACCCTCGCTGTCGCCCAATCGGTGTCCATTGCTGGAGACTTGCCGGCGAATCTGGCCCGACATCAGCATTTGATGGGGTTGGCAGCGCAGCAGGGGGTGCAGTTGCTGGTGTTTCCTGAGCTGTCCCTGACTGGTTATGAACCGCAGTTGGTCGCTGAACTGGCGCTGCCGCCCGACTCCCCGCGGCTGCAGCCACTGCGCAATCTGGCCCGCGAGTTGAAGCTGACGACGGTGGTGGGCATGCCGATTCGCTTGTCCGTCGATGGACCGGTGCTGATTGGCGCGCTGGTGCTGGGGGCGGACGGCTCGCTGGCGGTTTATAGCAAGCAGCATCTGCACCCTGGAGAGGAGCGGGTTTTTGCTCCGGGTAGCGGTGGCGCGCCGTTGCAGTTGGGGAATGAGGTCCTGGCCTTGGCGGTATGCGCGGATTTCTGTCATGCCAGCCATGTGCAGGCTGCGGTGGACGCTGGCGCCGGCATCTACGCCGCCGGGGTGTTGATCAGTGAAGGCGGGTATGCCGTCGACAGTGCTCTGTTGCAAGGATATGCCCGGGACCACGGGATTCTGGTGCTGATGGCCAACCATGGCGGCCCCAGCGGCGGCTGGTCCTGTGCCGGGCGCAGCGTAATCTGGGGCGCCCAGGGACAATTGCTGGGTGCTGTGGAAGGTGTCGGCGAAGCGCTGCTGATCGCCCAGCGCGATGGGGGGCAATGGCGGGTCGAAGTGCGGGCGGTTGCGGGTTGATGAGCGCCTTTCAATTGCGTCCGGCGGCTGAGGCGGATTTGGCCTTCGCCCGGGATCTGACGCGTTCCACAATGCTGCGCTATTACATTCGCAACGATCTGTTGTGGCTTGATGAGGCGTTTGATGTGGCGTGGGGCGGTCGCGAGAATCTTTTGATTTGCTCGGGAACCGAGGTATTGGGGTTTGTCAGCCTGAGCAGGGACCTGCGCGCCGTCTACATCCGTGAGTTGCACGTACTGGAGGCGTGGCGGGGGCGGGGCGCCGGAGCCTGGACGCTGTTGCAGGTGATGGAAAAGGCCCGTTCGGAGCGGCGGGGCTTGTTGCGTCTGACTGTGTTCAAGGGCAACCCGGCACAGCGTCTATACGAGCGGGTGGGGTTGAAGGTGGTGGGTGAGGAGGAGTGCTTTTTGCGGATGGAATGCTCATGCGCCTCAGATCCTCTGGAAGGCTCCTGCGGCAATTGAGCGCAACCTTGTGGGTTCAATCCCATTTGCTGTTCTTGCAGCCCGCCAGAGGTGGGAAGGTATGCGCGGGATCGAGCCTCTGCCAGTGGGAAAAGTGTTGAACCGATTTACCTTGAAGTTCGCGCCTGGCTTGGCTTGTGCGGCAATGCGGATACCGGGCATAGTTCAAAACCGTTCAAATTGCTGGAGGTTACTGTTCAAGGACGATCAGAGGGCAATCTTTCGTCTGACCAGGACCCTGGCGAGTTGTCGTAGATCCAGAGTCTGCGCAAAAAGCCCCTGATCGCCGAGCCCTGAAGCCAGAGCGTTTTCTTGCTTCTGGTTGGCGGCATCTCTTATCGCTTGCCGATGTTTTTTATATAGCGCTTGTGATTAGGTTTGTACGTCGCTTTTTGCTAAGGTATCCGGCAACCTATAAAGACCAAATCGCGAGGTGTCTGCTTGATTAGGGTGCTAGTAGTCGATGACCATGATCTCGTTCGTACGGGCATTACACGAATGTTGGCTGACATCGATGGCCTGCAAGTAGTCGGGCAGGCGGAGTCAGGGGAAGAATCCCTGCTCAAGGCTCGGGAGTTGAAGCCCGACGTGGTCCTGATGGACGTAAAGATGCCCGGGATCGGCGGCCTTGAGGCCACGCGCAAATTGCTGCGCAGTCATCCGGACATCAAGGTCGTGGCAGTGACTGTCTGCGAGGAAGATCCGTTTCCGACTCGGTTGCTGCAGGCCGGGGCGGCGGGCTACCTGACCAAGGGCGCGGGCCTCAATGAAATGGTCCAGGCCATTCGCCTGGTTTTTGCCGGTCAGCGTTACATCAGCCCGCAGATCGCTCAGCAACTGGTGTTCAAATCGTTCCAGCCTTCCAGCGATTCCCCGTTCGATGCCTTGTCGGAGCGGGAAATTCAGATTGCGCTGATGATTGTCGGTTGCCAGAAGGTGCAGATCATCTCCGACAAGCTGTGTCTGTCGCCGAAAACCGTGAACACCTACCGCTATCGTATTTTCGAGAAGCTGTCGATCAGTAGTGATGTCGAGTTGACGCTACTGGCGGTTCGTCATGGCATGGTTGATGCCAGCCTCTGAAATGACTGACCTGTTTGATCCCAGTGCTTTTCTTTCTACCTGCAGTGGCCGTCCCGGCGTGTATCGCATGTTCGACAGCGATGCACGCCTGCTTTACGTGGGCAAAGCCAAGAATCTGAAAAACCGGCTGTCCAGCTATTTTCGCAAGACCGGCCAGGCACCGAAGACCGCAGCCCTGGTGGCGCGTATCGCGCAGATCGAAACCACCATTACCGCCAACGAGACCGAAGCGCTGCTGCTGGAGCAGACGCTGATCAAGGAGTGGCGGCCGCCCTACAACATTCTCTTACGCGACGATAAGTCCTATCCCTATGTGTTTCTTTCGGATGGCGATTTTCCGCGTTTTAGCATTCATCGCGGGGCGAAGAAGCACAAGGGCAAGTACTTTGGACCATACCCCAGTGCCGGTGCCATTCGTGAAAGCCTCAGCCTGTTGCAGAAGACCTTCATGGTCCGCCAGTGCGAGGACAGCTATTACAAAAACCGCACGCGGCCCTGCCTGCAGTACCAGATCAAACGCTGCAAGGCACCTTGCGTCGGTCTGGTGGAACCCGAGATCTATGCCGAAGACGTGCGCCACTCGGTCATGTTCCTGGAAGGGCGTAGCAATGCCTTGACCGACGAACTTTCCAGTGCGATGGAGGCGGCCGCCGGCACTCTGGATTTTGAAAAGGCCGCCGAGTTGCGGGACCAGATTTCCCTGCTGCGCCGAGTCCAGGACCAGCAAAGCATGGAAGGTGGCACCGGTGATGTGGATGTGGTCGCGGCCTTCGTCAACCCGGGTGGCGCCTGCGTGCACCTGATCAGCGTGCGTGGCGGTCGGGTGCTGGGTAGCAAGAACTTCTTTCCCCAGGTGGGCATCGAGGAAGACGTGGCGCAAGTCATGTCGGCCTTTCTGGGTCAGTATTTTGTCAGCAGTCCTGAGCGCGATCTGCCTGCGGAGTTGATCGTCAACGTGGTGCACGAAGACTTCCCGACGCTGGTCGCCGCCATTTACGAACTGCGGGGCCGCGAGCTGACCATCAGTCACCGGGTCCGTGGCACCCGTGCCCGCTGGCAGCAACTGGCGGTGACCAATGCCGAACAGGCTCTGAGTGCACGCTTGGCCAACCGCCAGCACGTAGCCGCGCGCTTTGAAGCCCTGGCTGAAGTTCTGAATCTGGACGAGCCGCCCCAGCGCCTGGAGTGCTACGACATCAGCCATTCCAGCGGCGAGGCGACTGTGGCTTCCTGTGTGGTTTTCGGTCCGGAAGGGCCGCTGAAATCCGATTACCGCCGTTACAACATTGAGGGTGTCACCGCCGGAGACGACTATGCGGCTATGCATCAGGCTCTTACCCGGCGCTTCAGCAAGCTCAAGGAAGGCGAAGGCAAGCTGCCGGATATCCTTCTGGTGGATGGCGGCAAGGGGCAGTTGTCCATGGCTCGCGACGTGCTCAATGAACTGGCGGTACCGGACCTGATCCTCCTCGGCGTAGCCAAGGGGGCGACCCGCAAGGCGGGTTTCGAGACCTTGTACCTGAATGACGCCGCTCACGAATTCACCCTCAAAGGCGACTCACCGGCGTTACACCTGATTCAGCAAATCCGCGATGAGGCTCACCGCTTCGCGATCACCGGTCACCGTGCTCGACGTGGCAAAACCCGGCGTACCTCGACCCTGGAAGGGGTGGCGGGCGTTGGCCCGAAGCGTCGGCGGGACCTTCTTAAACATTTTGGTGGATTGCAAGAACTGTCTCGTGCCAGCATCGACGAGATAGCCAAAGCACCGGGAATCAGTAAAAAGCTCGCAGAGTTGATTTATGCAAACCTGCACAGCGAGTAGAATGCCCAATCACCTCGTAGCCAGTTGTGCCGATGAATATCCCTAATCTGATCACCGTTCTACGCGTCCTGCTCATCCCGATTTTCATATTGCTGTTCTATTTGCCCTATAGCTGGAGCTACATGGCGGCCAGTTCAGTCTTTGCCTTCGCGGCTGCCACTGACTGGTTGGATGGCTACCTGGCGCGACGCCTGCAGCAGAGCACGCCGTTTGGCGCGTTCCTCGACCCTGTAGCCGACAAGCTGATGGTGGCGGTGGCCCTGGTGCTGCTGGTGCAAGAGCACGGCAACCTGTGGCTGACCTTGCCGGCAGCCGTGATCATCGGTCGCGAGATTGTTGTTTCGGCACTGCGCGAATGGATGGCCGAACTTGGCGCCCGGGCCCAGGTGGCAGTGTCCAATATGGGCAAATGGAAAACAGCAGCGCAGATGCTGGCGCTGGTGATCCTCCTGGCCAACCCTTCGGACTTCAGCTTCTGGGTCTTGGTGGGCTATGCCTTGCTGCTGGTAGCGGCGGGGCTAACCTTGTGGTCGATGCTGCAGTATCTGCGGGCCGCCTGGCCGCATCTGAAAATCGACAACGAGAAAAAATAAGTATTTTTGAATCAAGGGCTTGACGCGCATTCGGATTTCTATAGAATGCGCAACACCAAGACGATGCGGGAATAGCTCAGTTGGTAGAGCACGACCTTGCCAAGGTCGGGGTCGCGAGTTCGAGTCTCGTTTCCCGCTCCAAATATAGTGCTGCAGAGTTCCACTGAATTCTGTAAGTCATTGAAATCAGGACCTTCGGGTCCTTTTTTCGTTCCGGCGGGTTCCACTGAAATCCAGCACCATCCAGTGCTTTTAAGTCCAGAAATGAGTCCTTCTTTAAAGGCTTGAATCCGGGCAAGCGCTGAATCGGTTTGTTGCTGGAGCGGTGCGAGCATCGAGATGAGCATCCGGCCACTGACTCTGTTCAGGAGCTCACGATGGCACTCTCGGATATGGCCGTTCGGCAAGCCCGGATCACCGGTCATGATTATTCTCTCGGCGACACTGATGGGCTTGCGCTCAACGTAACAGCCCGTGGCAGCAAGATCTGGCATTTCAGGTATTACTGGGCGGGCAAGCAGAAGCGCATGTCCTTGGGCGGCTATCCGCAAATCAGCCTGAAGGAAGCCCGCGCGCAGCGTGATGAGGCACGTGCTTTGGTTGCCCATGGCGTCAATCCCCTTGAAGACCGTAAGCAACGACGACGTGCTGTGCTGGGTGCGCAAGAACATACCTTTGAGGTAGTGTTTGAACAGTGGATTGAGTTCCGCAGGCTTAGCCTGAAGGAGGGCCGACAGAGCACGCTCTCTCAGATTTTGAGGACTTTTAATAAAGACATCCTGCCGACTCTGGGTTTGCGCTCGATCTTCGACATCAACCGTCATGATCTGTTGGATGTGCTAGGCAGAATTGAGCGTCGTAAGGCGCTAACCACTGCCGAAAAATGTCGCACCTGGTTTAATCAACTGTTCCGATATGCACTGGTTAAGGTTGAGGGGCTTGAGCAGAACCCAGCCTCGGATCTTGATGTTGTCGCGTTGCCCAAACCGCCTGTTGCGAATAATCCATTCTTGCGTATGCACCAGCTGCCAGCGTTATTGGCGGCAATCCAAGGCTACGGTGGGGCTAATCAAACTCGGCTCGGCCTTCAGTTGTTGCTGCTGACCGGTGTCCGTACAGGTGAACTGCGCCTGGCGACACCTGATCAGTTTGATCTGGAGAATCGTTTGTGGGTCATACCGCCTGAGATCGTGAAACAGCTGCAGAGCGAGATGCGAAAGTCTGGGCGGCAGGCCGCAAATATTCCTCCTTACATCGTTCCCTTATCAGTTCAGGCGCTGGAAATAGTGCATCAACTGCTGAGCAACGTTGTGCCCGCTCAACGTTATCTGCTAGCGCATTACAGCGACCTCAGCAAACGTATCAGTGAGAATACTCTGAACAATGCATTGCGGCGGATGGGGTATGCGGACCGCTTGACAGGTCATGGCATGCGGGCAACGATCTCTACAGCGCTCAACGAGATCGGGTACCCGAAGGTCTGGGTGGAGGCCCAGCTTTCTCATGCAGATAAAGACCAGGTGAGTGCGGCCTATAACCACGCAGAGTACATCGAGCAGCGGCGGACGATGATGCAGGATTGGGCGAATCGACTGGATCTTTGCAGGCTGGGTCGGGTGAAGGCAGCCAGTTCTCCACTGACGATCCGCCTCGAGGGGGCCGCTTCATTAGGTGGGTCTGAAGGTTCTGATCCCAGTCCTGTCTTGTACGGCGAAAAATTCGCTCGTGATACCGAACCTGGACATGTCAGTGTAAAACCTGACTTTGTCGCCTCCTATACTCCGCCAGTAGTACTCGCTCCGGCGCAGGTTGGAAAACTCAACAAATCCCCGATGTCTGCGATACAACGTGAACGTGCTGAGATGCTTGCCACCTACGAAGCTCCGTGTAATTTGCCGCTTCTGACATTCGCCAAGTTGGCTGGAAAATCTCGTGATCAAGTCGGTCGGGACATCAAGAACCGGCGCTTACTAGCACTCAGTCTTGGTAATCGTGGTCAGCGCATACCTGACTGGCAGCTCGATCCTTTGTGTCACGAGCTGGTAGTTACGGTGCTGGAGCAGTCACCTGGTGTCGATGTGTGGAGACTGTATAGGGCGCTCAGTGAGCCTCATGAGCAGTTAAATGGACGTTCGCCTATTGATGTGCTCACGCCAAACAACGTTAGTATGGCTGTTGGCATTGTGAGCAGCATGGTAGGTCAGTAATGGACTACCCCGCATCTTATACATCTCCAACCTCTGCTCCGGAGGTGGGTATGCACCCAGCAAATCAACAGGCGCCTGAAATCTTCTATCAGAGCAAGTTAGTTGTTTTTGGCAGGGGGCATCTCAACTACAACAATCCGGACATAAGACCCTTGCAGGTTATTGAGTACCAGCCTCATCAAGGCTTCGGATAGGAAGGAACACTACGAACATTGCCGACCGCGACCAGTCGCCCACTTTCCAGCCAATCACGAGCCAGCGAGGGGCGCGCGAGGACGACCCCCTGAGCGTTGGCCGCAGCCTCTAGCATCATCCCCAGATCCAGTAAGGACGGTCCCTGGTCTGGCTCGTTCAAGGCCAGGTGCGCTTGTTGAAACCAGGGTTGCCAGGGCTCTAGCAGTGAGCGCATCAGCGGCAGGCAGGCGAACTCCTGCGGTAGCTGTATGTCTGGGTAACGGCTTAGCAGTTCTGGTGCAGCCAAGGGCTGCAAGAGCTCGTCGAGTAGCCTGTGTTGAGGCTCCACGGTGGCGCTTTCTCCAGATACCTGGATGTCTCGCAGCGGTGCTTCTGTACCAGACATGGGAGCGCTTAGTTGAATTTCCAGATCGATGTCCGGGTAATGTTGGCTATGTTCTGCAAGGCGGGGGATGAGGATCTGACGGGCAAACGTGGGTGGACAACTGAGTGTCAGGCGCTGCCTGCGTTGTGCCGGGCGTTGATGCACCGGTATGGCGATCAGTTGAGTCAGTACGGGGGTGAGTTGTTCCAGGTACATTTGCCCCTGCGCCGTCAGCGCGAGGGTTCCGCCTTGACGATCAAACAACACCAAGCCAAGCAGTTGCTCAAGACCCGCTATACGTTTTCGTAGTGCGCTTGCGGTCAGCGACAGGGCTTCGGCTGCACGCTCAAAACTCTTCAACTGCGCGGCAGTCTGAAAGGCCAGCAGTGCATCGAGAGAGGGGAGTCGATAGTCGTTGCAGCTCTTCATTCTTCATGGCCTCCTAACGACCAGAGCTCGAACGATGGTTCGGTTTTCTAGCTTTGTTTAAGGTCTATTCGGGTTTCGATCTTACGGCCCCTGAGTGAGTTGAGTCGTTCTATCCGCACAGCGGCGGAGGAAAAAGATTCCCGCCGCTTGAGCCTTTTATTCCCGATAGCAGCTTGTCACCTTGGTTAGCATCCTCTTCGAGGTTTTTTAAACCAGAAAAAGGATGATCTGCCATGTTTAAAACTGCGATAGCCAGCCTGACCCTGGTCGCCCTAGGTACTTGCGCCCAAGCCGAGGCACTGACGGTCGTCTCCGTGGGTGGAATAAACAAATAATCTCAGCAGGAGGCGTTCTACACGCCTTTTGAGAAGCAGCATTCTGTGGTCGTGCGAGCAGCGCAATACAACGGCGAAATCGGCATGATCAAAGCTCAGGTGGATACCCGAAGCGTTACCTGGGATGTCGTTGAAGTTGACCATGCGGAGTTGCAGCGCGGATGCGAGGAAGGATTGTTCGAGCGCTTGCCGGCGATTCCCGGAGTGCGCAAGGAGGACTTCGTCGAAGACGGGGTAAGCGAATGTGGGGTCGGTATTTTTATCTGGTCTACGGCTCTGGTCTATGACCCTAAAGCGGTGTCGAAATCCCCAAAAGAATGGGCGGACCTCTGGGATCTGGAGAGCTTTCCTGGCAAGCGGGCTCTGCGCAAAGGCGCGAAGCTGACTCTGGAAATCGCCCTGATGGCCGACGGCGTACCACGTGATCAGGTTTATCAGGTGCTGCGACAACCCGGTGGCGTAGACCGGGCCTTTCGCAAACTGGACCAGATCAAAACACAGATACAGTGGTGGGAGTCAGGCGCTCAGCCGATGCAATGGCTGGCGGCTGGAGATGTCAGCATGACGTCTGTGTACATCACCCGGGCAATAAGTGCCCAAAAAGAGGGATACGACTTCCCGTTAGTGTGGAATGGCAGTCTCTATGACATAGATAGCTGGGCCATAGTCAAAGGCAGCCGGAACCAGGAAGCAGCGCTGAAATTCATAGCCTTCGCGAGTTTGCCGCAGCAGCAAAAGATATTCGCCGAAAAGATGTTCAACGGTCCCACTCATAAGCAGACCATGGAACTGATCGCTCCCGAAACGCACAATAGTTTTCCGAGCTCTGAGCAGAACATGGCTCAGGCCCTGAAGGTTGATAGCGACTTCTGGATTGATCACGGAACAGAGCTTGAAGAGCGCTTTAACGCTTGGGCTGCGCGGTAAAGCAGACTGCCCGGCACTGAAGTGTCGGGCAGAGGATACGCACACAGAACAGTAAACGGTGCGGACAGCTCATGCCCGAGAGCTGAGTTCCAGAGGGGATTTCCATGCTCACAGCTTTTCCTTGAAAAAGGTAATCATATTTACTGTGACACCCCTTTAGTCCCAATAGATGTTGGATGAGACCGCATGTAACTGAGTTTCTGTTACAGGACATTCATATTTCCGGATAAAAATTTTCACTTCTGATTCTCATATATCGCACGGTGGTCGTCCCAATCGAACTAATAATTATCTTATTGCACCTGCAGTTTGAACTGGCCGATTCTTGCCGGTAGATGGCAGCCATATAGGGCTTACAATTTCGCTTGCCTAGTGGCACATTGCTTTTGAATGATTCCCTAGAATTTGCAATGGATCGCGTATGCGCCCTCAAGACAACCCTTTAGCTTTACTGGTTTTTCTTGGAAACGTTGGGGTCCACACATCCACACCCCTGGCACCTTGCTCAAGGACCAATTTGATGGTGATTGGAATCTATACCTAACCGCGCTAGAGGCCGCCGCTCCTACTACCCAAGCCTTAGGCATAACGGACTATTTCTCTATCGAAAGTTATCGGACGATCCGGCGATGGAAATGGCTGGGTCGACTGTCAGAAGTGGGGTTGATCTTTCCCAGCGTGGAAATGAGACTCGACATCAAAATCGAAAAAACGAAGGGAATCAATCTTCATCTTCTCCTCTCCCCTGAAGAACCCGATCACTTAGAGCATATAGGTCTTCTTTTATACAAACTCACATTCGAGCTCAACGATCGAAAGCACGCCTGTACCGAAAGTGAGCTGGCGTACTTGGTCAATTGATATGCTTGCGGATCACATCGAGCGAGCATTTGCCGAGCACTACACTCGAACAGCACCTGATCTCGACGACTGGCAACTCCGGTTGCTGCGGGACAAAGAGTCAACCTACGAGTGGGATCGGGAGGGCTCTCCGACACGCGAAGTCCTCGAGTTGGCAACTGGCATTTGAGACCAAGTAATTGATGACGTAATAGAGATTCTAAGCGAACGGTACTTTGATTTTGACAGAACTGACCTTTGGCGATGCGATCCAGGTGAACACGGAACGAATGTCCAAATGCCCCTGGGCTGGTTTGTCCAGGTGTCGTGGAGTCCGCAATCAAGCGTGCAGGAAAAACGCGGTCTATGCAGACGCAGATTACAGTCAGCTATCTGTTCAGGCTGATCCAGAAGGCGGTGCATGGTGACTTTCCAAACCAGGCGGCACAGAAGACCAAGCCACCGCGGACAGTGCCGCCGGTCGAGGTTCCCTCCGCATCGACACCAGCTGATCCCAAGGTGGCAAACGAACACATTGCGCAACGCTGTACATTCAAGGGGTTGGCCTGAAACTCATTAAGACATGCACAAAAATAGAAGCCGTACAGCAATACTTATTTTTACGCAACCAAATAACAGGCAATAATCATATTTCACAGCTATTCACCAGCCGTCCGTAGCCTTGCCCACCCCATACCTTGATATTCGCATCCTTCTTTTTTAACGGATGTGCATCTTATATGACATTTCACAAGCTGAGGCGCCTGACCATACTGGCCGCCTCTCTGGGTTTTGGGCTTCCTATGGCCGTTCAGGCGGCCCAATTGCCGTCTGCTGGCAGCTTGGGCAATCAATTGCAACAAGATCCAGTCAAACCCGAAGATCGATCACTACCTATCGAGTTCGACATGTTCGCGCCTTCAACGCCTCCTGATGGCGAAGATGTTGCCCCATCGAGCAAGACAGTACGCATCACGCACGTTGTCTTTGAGGGGGCTCAAGGCCTGCCTAAACTCTCGTTGGACGCCGCCGTTGCGCCTTGGCTCAATCAAGAGGTCAGCATCGCCGATCTTCGCAAAATGACCGTGGCGGTTGAACGGCTTTATGCCCAGCGCGGTTTCATGGCGGTTCGCGTTTTGATCCCCAAGCAACGTATGCAAAACGACACACTGACCTTACAGGTCATCGAAGGCCGTTATGCAGCACCCAAGGTGAGAGCATCATCCCCTAGAGAGCTCGAAACCGCACAGCGCATTATCGAACATGCAACCTGCCTAGCACCTTGCTCCACTCCTCCTTATGTCATGAGTGCGGACATCGATCGCGCCATGTACTTGCTCAACGATCTGCCTGGCATTTCCGCAGCAGCAACCTTAAAGGCTGGCGCTTTGCCAGGGACGACCTTGCTCGATGTCGAGGTGGCGCCCATTAAACACCTCAGTGGTTACGCCGGGGCGAACAATCATGGCAACGCCTATACAGGACGCAATCAGCTCAATGCCGGGGTGGCGCTCAATAGCACACTGCTTATTGGCGACCAGGTAACGCTGGATGGTGTGACCAGTACCGAAGCCTTGGAGCATCATACCGGCCTGCAGCAGTATGGCGTCTCCTACAGCCTACCGGTTGGCCCGTATGGCACTCGCGTGGGGGGTGGGTATAGCCACCTTGATTATGTGCTGAACGGCGCCTTCGATCCTCTGGATGCCGAAGGCGACTCTGATGCCTACTCGGCTTGGATCAGTCATCCGCTTTGGCTATCTCATCTTGGCCGTTTAGAGGCACGGGCTGTTTATGAGTACAGTGATTTCAGTGACCGCCTGTTGCACGTTGTGGACCGTAGTCGCAACACTCAAACAACAACCGCCCAACTGTCGGGCTATCGTTTCTGGGACAACAGCGTGGCTGGCTTTAGCCTCGCATCAACAGTGGGTCGCCTGCATTTTGGCGACCCACTCGATCAGGCCATCGACAGACAAACGCGTCAGAGCCAGGGCAGCTTCTTCAAACAACGTATCGACGGCTATTGGCAACAAACACTGGCCCCGCAATGGTCTGCCTTTGCTGCATTACGCACTCAGTTGACCAACAGTAACCTGGATAGCTCCCAATCACTGGTGTTAGGCGGTCCTGGCGGTGTGCGTGCGTTTGTTGCGGATAGCACCCTGGTCAACCAGGGCGCGCAAGGAACCTTTGAGTTGCGTCATACCCCCTCGCTCTTGAATCAGAGTTTGACCGCTGCAGTGTTTTACGACCGAGCCGAAGGCCGCGTTAATCGCCATAGCTGGGGTACCAATCCAGACAGCAATAGCCGTATGCGCCTGGAAGGTGCCGGGGCCTACTTCAATGTAAATGTCGCTCAAAAATACAACGCCCGCCTGACCTATGCCCAACGCCTGTCCGACAACCTGTCGACATCCCAGGATGCCAACCGCATCTGGCTGGACGTAAGCACATCGTTTTAGTCATTCATCATTTGTTCATCCATAGGTGCTTACCATGAACTCGAATCGTTTTAGAGTGATCTTTAGCCGCGCCCTGAACCAGCCCGTTGTAGTCTCTGAACTGCAAAGCAGTCAGGGTAAGGCCTCTGCCTCTGCGCGCCCTGGCGCGCAACCCCAGCGTCTGTATCTACAACCAACACGCCTAGCTGTTGCAATGTTATGGGCCCTGGGGTTCATGACGTCAGTTGAGGCCGCCTCAATCCTGCCAACCGGAGGAGTTGTCGCTGCCGGCAATGCTGCGATCGCCACCCAAGACGCAGGCATGACCGTCACTCAGCAACCCGGCAACGCGGTCATTAACTGGAATACGTTCAATATTGGCAATGCAAACACCGTGACGTTCCAGCACGCCAATGCCACCGATGTAACCCTGAACCGTGTCACAGGCGCCAAGAGTCAGATTGATGGCTCGCTGAATGCCAATGGCCAAGTATTCCTGCTCAACCCCAACGGGGTTGTATTTGGTAAAACAGCACAGGTCAATGTGGGTGGCTTGGTGGTATCAACGCAGGAGATTAGTAACGACGCATTCATGGATAAAAACTATACGTTTGCCCCGGCAACCGACGTTACTACCGCAGGTGACATCATCAATAACGGCCAACTGCTTGCAAACGGCCTGGGCGGATTTGTAGTGTTGTCAGGGGCAGGCAATGTCACTAATACCGGCACACTCAGCGCGACCAAGGGCACCGTGCAAATGGCTTCCGGTAAAAACTTCACGCTCACCATGCCTAGTGGCACCAATCCGTTTCTCAGCGTTGAGCTAACCGGGGTTGCCCATCCAGAACCCGCTGTTGGCGTACACAATAATGCCGGTACCCTCAAGGCCGCCCATGTAGAGCTCAGAGCTCATGAAGGTTGGGTCAAAAATAGCGTTGGCACCATTGAGGCCACCGCTATTTCCGACCTGATGGATTCGTCCGCGCAAAACAAGAACGGCTCGGCCAAATTGGTAGCGGATAACGGCAGAGTAGAGGTAATCGGCACTAATGCAGTTTCATCGACCATCAAAGCCGACAAAGACATTGTCGTTGCCGGCAATGGTGACGGCGTTAAACTCAACGTCAATGCTAAGCTAAACGCCGGCAACAACATAGAACTAACAGGTAGCTCCAAAAAAATAGATGGTGTAGCGATAACTTCGTCATCGAGCTTGGTTGCAGGCAACGACATTACGATCACTGGCGCTTCTGAAGATTTAGGTGGGGTTTATATTAGCCAGGGTGATATTACAGCTAAAAACAACATCAATATCACGGGCTCCTCGCAGAAAAATAGAGGCGTCAACACTACATCAACGCTCTCTGCAGAAGGGGATATAAATATCACTGGCAAATCGACCAGTCACACAGGGAGCGGTATTTCTGGAACAATGAATTCAGGCAATAATATCAATGTTACAGGGCTGTCTGATGCAGGCCACGGGATAGAAGATTCAGGTCGACTAAACGCCAAAAACAATATCAACTTTATCGGGCGTTCTAATAAAGGCTCCGGCGTAATCTCAGGAGGACAAACAAAAGCCCAAAACGATATCAGTGTTACAGGCAGTTCTAATGACGGCAGAGGCACAAACCAGCCTTATTATGGCGTCTTCAATGCAGGAAGAAATTTAAATATTACTGGCACTTCGCAGAAGAGTTATGGCGCATATATTAGAGGAGTAAATTTTGTTAAAGGCGATGTGAATGTTTCGGGCTCCTCAACGGACCTAATCGGCGCCTATGTTGTATCAGGGCTCACTACCGGAAGTAATATAAATATCACGGGCTCCTCGGAAAAAAGTAACGGCGTTTATGATCAATCAACGCACACTGCCGAAAAAAATATCAATATCACTGGCTCCTCAACGGACGGAATCGGCGCCTATGTTGTATCAAGGCTCACTACCGGAAGTAATATAAATATCACGGGCTCCTCGGAAAAAAGTAACGGCGTTTATGATCAATCAACGCACACTGCCGAAAAAAATATCAATATCACTGGCTCCTCAACGGACGGATTCGGCGTCGGTATTGCATCAACGCACACTGCCGGAAGTGATATAAATATCACGGGCACCTCGGAAAAAAGTAACGGCATTTATGATCAATCAACGCACACTGCCGGAAGTGATATAAATATCACGGGCACCTCGGAAAAAAGTAACGGCGTCTATACTAGGGTAAAACTTACTGCCGAAAACAATATCAATATCACTGGCTCCTCAACCGATGGCGCAGGAGTGCTAGTAGCCGTTATTGATAACACCACACTAAATATACCCAAGAACACCAATATTCACGGCGCATCAAAAAATGGCAATGGGATTTCATCCGGGAATTTCGATGTAAATACCACTTTAAATTTTGCAGGAACTATGCATGGCGAAAGTACCAATGGTAATGGTGCAGTATTTAACTCCAATATGGTTCTATTGCCTGGTGCGGTCGTACAAGGAAATAGCATCGCTGGTAGCGGTTTAGTAATCACTGGACAACCTGTTCAGATGACAGACGGTGCCACCTTGACCGGGACAAGTCAGCTAGGCGCAGGCATTGTTGCAAGCAACCAGTTGATATTGGATCAGGGTGGTACGGTGAACGGCACCAGCCAATCTGGAAATGGCGTAGAGCTCACCAGTGATTTTGTAGTTCCCGCAGGTGCAACTTTAGAAGGCACAAGTATTTCGGCGGACGGCATACTGGCCGAGCACGATCTGACCGTCGGCAAGGGCGGTACTATCATTGGGAACACCACAACCGGTGATGACATCGTAGGTAATATCATCGTGGCTGAGGGGGGGACAGTGATTCGGCACAAGCCTCTGAAGCAGGCTCCGGCAGCGAATATTGATATTGATTCCCCACGAAATGTTTCCGCAAGCTTGAAGCATGTAAAAATGCAAGAAGCAAATAAGCATTCCCCTTATGGGTTAGCCATAGAGCCTAACGAAGAGCAAGATATACAAATTCTCCTGCCCTAACTTCGATTCAGGTCACATAGAACCGACCACAGGCACTTTCAACCAACAGACTAGAGCCACGCAAATGCAGCTCTAGCCTGTTGGTCTGTGTGTAAAATCGATTCCATCAACGCAAGAGTCCGGCAAACAGACTTTCCGAACTCCAGCATTAAGGATAAGGCAGGACGCTTTCATAGGTTGGAGATGTCTATGAGGGCGGGGGCAGTCCAGATCACATTTGGCTGGCTCCTGCCGCCTATGGTCTCGAAACGCATTGGTCAAGTCTGTGAGGTCGGTGATTAGCATTACAAACACTCAGATAATTTGAGTGCGATCAGCTCACCAAATAAAGTGCAACCTCGTTTGGAACCTCAGTAGAAAAACACCTTGCGCGGGGAGGTTCCTCCCCGGTGCGCTGCTGAGTTGTGAGCGGCAGCAGTTCGTTATGCCAGCGTCAGATAGGGATTGTTCAATGGTAATTGGATGAACAGTAGACCTGGATCTTTGAGCAAGTAGCCATGCAGTCGCCTGGACTTGCGCGGTCCTGTCACCTCACAGGTCCAGATGTTCAAACCGTTGGACTGTTTACGATGTAGCTGTAACTGCTCGAAGCGCTTTTGCACCCAGTGCCAGTCTGAAATCTTATCTTGTTTGGCCAAGTGAGCTGTTTGGGGATGTTCCTGCGCGTAACGCTGAAACACGCCTGGACTTACCAGGTAGGCAGTATCGACGACGGTGTGCACCAGGGCTTTTGTGTCGTTGATGATGAGTTTGTGCGACGCGATATGTTGGCTCAGCCAGTTGATGAAGTGTTCGCCTGAAGGAAGGGCGTTGTGCTTCGGGGATGCTGGCGAGTGGTCCGGCGGAAAGTATCTTTGAAGCGCTAGATCTTTACTGTCTAGATCTGGAGCATCCGACGTATAGTCGATGGGAGCAAAAAACTCTGGTAGGTCATTGATGCCGTAAGGAAGGTCGATCGGTGGCTGATTATCGACTGCGAATCGCTCGTCAATTGCCTTTACAGCGGGAGTCGAGGCAGTGGTTTCTTCCTCTACAACTTTGATCGTGCCGGTATAAGGATCGGGACGTTCGTCCTTTTCCCAGAACAGTGCTGGAGTCAGTCGCAGTAACGTCAGGGTATGTGACCAATCACCATGGGTGACAGTCGCTTTCCAGATGGCTTTGTTGTCTTGAGTGGCCTGGAGAATGCCGTGGTCCTGCAATATGTTGAACACATCGGTGTTGCTAGTAGGAATACCTTCGACACCCTGGCCCAATAGGTGTGCACGCAGCTTGTCCGAGACGGTCTTGCTCACTAGCCACAGTGAGTCTGCTGTCAGCCAGCCATCTGACGCTTTGGCTTGGTTCAGCTTCAGTTCTTCCTTGATCAGATAGCGCAGGCCTTCGAGCAGTTTGCGCTGCAGCGCTTTGCGTGGAGCTGCCAGTGCTTTACCTGGATCACCTCCCAGCTCCTGAGCGACGGATGCCTGATCGGCCTGGATTACCAGTTCGCCCAGAACACCTGCATGTTCGTACTGGCCAGCCAATAGATAGAGCAGTGGTGTCCAAAGATTGGGGTATTGGCTTAGCCAATCCAGGATACGCTCGTCGAGCACTTGGCGGTAGAGCAGTCCGGTAGCAGCTCCATGTAGCCGGTATTCGCGATCTTTGCGATAGCGGAAGCGGTAGGGGCCTTGTAGTGGTCCGTGCCACGGGTGCCAGACTCGCCCTTCTTCCTGTTCGACATGGATATCAACGGCGACCTTGCCAAGGTCATGCAGTAGAGCTGCATAGGCGATGGCGGCGGTCCAGGCTTCCGCCTGGGCTGCTTGGTCCTCAGGTGTTACACCTGCGGGCAGTAAGTGCGATTGCCGTAACTTTAGCGCGTAGGCGACGATTTCCAGTCCATGGTCCAGCATGCCGCCTGGATAGGCGTGATGATGACTTTCTGAGGCGGGGAAGTGCTGGACCAGTTCCGCGTAGCGCTGCAGCGGCTGCAAATACAGCAAGGCGAACTGTTCACGTGAAAGCGAGGTGCGTTGCCAGATATGTGCCAGCATTTTCTGTCGGCGCGAGGTTGCCAGCAGCGATTCGGCTGGTTCTGCCAGTCTCATTCCATTGGGTAGGTCGCGGGAGATTTTTGATTCTGGTGGTTCAACACTCAAGGCCATGTTTTTGCGCTTGAACAACCCAAGCATGTGGGTACCTACAATGTTTGTGGGTCAGCAACCCCGTCATGACTGTGAGGCAAAAACTTAGGGTTAGCGTGGTACGAGTGGGGCACCGCAGGTTCATGAGCGTCCTCATGTCAAAGCGAGCGAACACTCTCAAATCCACGCTATCAGAGCAGCTGAAAATAGGTTCCCAAGACTTGCGTTTTTGTTCTTCTGGTCTGGGGGTGGCTTAATTTATGGAGATTTTCTGTAGCGGATTGATCTGTGCGGCGTAATTATGAGCCATCATTTCTCGTCAGCGCAGACGGACATTATCCGCCTGGATCAGATTGCCGGCTTCATGTTTGGTTCATCGTGCCTTCCCGGGGAAGGCGGCCTTGATTTTCAGGAAGAAGTAGTCCGAGTCCCGGAAGCCAATCGCCTCGAACAACCCTCGGTATGCAGCGCTGATAGACCTCAACTACCTGAGCACCGACAAGGACATTGTCCAGGTGATCCAGGACTGCTGGCAGCTGCGCAAGATCATGCAGGCCCCGGCGCTTACTTCCGGCAACACCCACGCGGCGGTACTGATGGTGGCGGAGAAGGGCGCCGACCTGATTCTTGAGGATGCCTCTCGATAGTCGAGCCCCTGATCCGGCCCGTTTCAATGTTGAAGTTCGGCCGCTGAAAAACCGTTGCGCTGAAAGAAGCGCTCCAGCTTCCCGGGGCAGGGGCTCGACGCCGGCAGCAGTCAGGAAGTGGCCCAAGCCCTGGCCTAAGCCACGGTATCGGCCCATGGCCATGGCTTGGCCAGTGTGGGTTTCGAGCGGGCCTTTGGCGCCTTGTGCGACAACACCAGGCAGCTGGGGATCAGCCTGTTTGCCCAGCACAGCGGCTTTACCTGTGGCGAGCTGGGCTACTACCCCCGGCGTCTGGCCAGCGAAGGCCTGGTGGCACTGGCCTTTTGCAATGGCCCGCCGTTGTTGACCGTGGCCGGTCAGCGCCAGCCGATGTATTCGACCAACCCCCTGGCGTTCGCCGCCCCTTGCGGCGACGGGCGCCTGCTGCTGATCGACCAGGCCAGCAGCGCCACGGCCTTCGTCAACCTGCTCAAGGCGGCCGAGGCCGGGGAGACGATCCCCGCAGGCTGGGCGGTGGATGCCCAGGGCGCTGCCACCCTGAGTGCCCGGGAGGCCATGCACGGTGCCTTGCTGGCATTCGGCGGCAGTCGCGGGGCCAATATCGCCTTGCTGGTCGAAGTGCTCGCCGGCGGCGTCAGCGGTGCCAACTGGTCGCTGGATGCGCCGGATTTTCGCCGCGGCGGGCAATCGCCGGGTGCGGGGCTGCTGGTGATCGCTATCGCCCCGCACCTGCTCGACGAGCAGTTCGAGAGCCGCCTGGCACAGCAGATGCAGCGTCTGGAAGGTTTGGGCGTCCATCCACCTGGGCAAGCCAAGCAGCAAGCCTGGGTCCGGGCGCAGAAAGAGGGGATCAGCTTGCCCATGGCGTTGTATCAGCAGCTAGGGGGGGCGATTTGGGTTTAACGGCAGCGTCCTTCTGACAACGAATGTGGCGGGCGGCCGATATGTTCGGGTAGTAACAGCCTGTCGGGTGGAGTTTAGGGATTGTGTATTTCTTGCCCTTACCCCTGAGCACCGCCCGAGTAAAGGCTGTGGGAGACATTGGCTGAATGCGCGGCATTCTGTTTGGGGCGCCTGATCTTGGCGCCCCACAAAAAAAATCAGCGCAAGACGCTGTATTCGCCCTGATCATCCCAGCGATACATCACGAAGTCAGGCGTCGCCAGGTCTCCCTTGGCGTCCCAGCGCTTATTGCCAGCAACGGTTTTTACACTGTTGTCCCTTAGCCACTGTCCCAGTACCGCGCCGTCATGGGATTGGGTGGCTTGCATGGTCTGAGCAATGGCTTCAAGCGCCGCGTAGGCATACAGCGTGTATCCCAGAGGTTCGAATCCCTCCTTGCGCAACGCGGCTACTGCCATCTGGCTTTCACTATTTTGTCGTGCGTCTTGGCCGAAGACCATCAAGACCCCCTTGATGAACTGCCCACCACCGGCCGCAACCGGAAAGTCATCGGAGGCGATGCCATCGCCAGCCACAAAGGGAGCGTCGACCCCCGACTCGCGTATCTGTCGGACCAGGGTGCCAGCCTCCACGGCGACACCACCATAAAAGACCGCGTCCACTTGCAAGCCCTTGATCTTGGTGGCCAGGGCATTGAAATCCTTCTCGCCGCGTGTGAGGCCTTCGAACAGGACAGGTTTGATCCCCATTTCTCCCAGGCGCTGTTGTACGGCCAGGGCTACTCCCATGCCGTAGGAGTCCTTGTCATGCACGATGGCGATGCGTTTGGCCTGGAGTTGTTCATGTAGATAATTGGCAGCAACCTCACCTTGCTGGCTGTCGCGTCCGACCATTCGGGTCACAGTGTCCAGGCCACGTTCAGTGATGGTGTTGGCAGTAGACGCAGGAGTCATCATCAGGATGTTGGCGTCCGAGTAGATCTCCGAGGCGGGTAGGGTGGAGGAGGAACAGACGTGGCCGATGACGGCCTGTACATGGTCGGTATCGATCATCCGGTTGGCTACCGCCACCGCTTGCTTGGGTTCGCAGGCATCGTCTCCTTTGACCAGGACAATCAATTTGCCGTTAATGCCGCCCGCGGCGTTTATCTGTTTGGCCGCTGCGTTGGTGCCGTTCCAGACCTGCGCGCCCAGCCTGGAGTAGCTGCCGGTGAAGGGGCCGGCTACACCTATGCGGATCTCCTGATCGGCATAAGCCGCCAGTGATGAACTGAGCATCATTACCAGAGCCGTTGCTCCTGCCATCGATTTCATCGTCATGCTCCTTGCTTGATGTATGAACTCAATACGCAATCCAAGCCGACATTTGTCGGCCGGATCAGGAGGACCAAGCTACGTAACTCGAAGGAATTAAAGAATGGCTCTTGTCTTACCTTCAGGTAACCAGAGGCTTACCTATCTAAGCCGTTTCTGATCTGTCTGCTGAAGCATGGCGACAAGGGCGGTGGCACCTCTATAGTGCCGGCTCGCTGGATGTTCTGAACCTTGTGGCTTGGCTGCGGAGGTCTCTTATGAGAGTGGGTCAGGTAAGTGACATCGATATTCGGTTGCTGCGGGTGTTTCGCGCGGTGGTTGAGTGCGGCGGATTTTCCGCTGCCGAGATAGAGCTGAATATCAGTCGTGCGGCTATCAGTTTGAGCATGGCCAATCTGGAAAGCCGTCTGGGTGTTTGTCTTTGCAAACGTGGGCGCAGTGGTTTCGCTTTGACGGTTGCCGGGCAGAGCATCTACGACGCGTCACTCCAGTTGTTCGCGGCCATAGGCAATTTTCGCACCCAGGTGAACTCCGCCACCACTCAACTGCGGGGGGAGCTCAACATTGGAATTACTGACAATCTGGTGACATCGCCTCACATGCGAATGACTGAGGCACTCAAGATTCTCAGGGCCAAAGGGCCCGATATTCAGGTCAATGTGCATATGACGACGCCAAGCAGCGTGGCCCGCGGCGTATTCGATGGTCATTTCCACATTGGCGCGATACCCACTACTCACAGAGTGAATGGCTTGGACTATCGACCCTTGTATGCCGAGGAGTCGCAGCTTTATTGCAGCCATGAACACCCTCTGTTCGGGGTTGAGGATGAAAGCTCGATCCTCGAACGCTTACCCCTTTGTGACGCGGTCACCATCGCTCAATCCCAGGAACCGGAGGTCATCAAGTACTCCAAGAAGCTGAAGGTAATGGCGACGTCCAGCGATCGCGAGGGGGTGGCGTTCTTGATTCTGAGTGGTGAATACATTGGCTATCTGCCCAGCCATTACGCTCAGCGTTGGGTCGATGCTGAACGCATGCGTGCTTTGTGTCCGGAGCACTACCGATACTGTACTCAGCTTTCGGTGATCACTCGCCCCGACCAAGCAGGAAACCTGCTGTTGGATCACTACCTGCAAGCCTTGGAAAGCATTGCCTCCTAGCGTTCTAGTCACGGTCAATTATCTGGTTACCTGAAGGTAAGCTCTGTGAAATCGAATTGTCAGCTGGAGCTTGGTAGCGTCCGTCCTTACTGACTGGTCCGGCTGTGGCCGGTGGGTCCCTATGGAGAACATGTCTGGGTGGTCCGCTTTTCTTGATGTTGACGGATACCCTTAATGACTTGAACAAGGATGCTTCGATGAACACTGCTCACGCTGACGCGGTTCTGTATTTCGTCAATCCTGGGTATTTGCCTTCTGCTAGTCGTCGCACACGGGAAGTTTTCGATCCGGCGACGCTGGAGCGCATTGGAGTCATCCCGTTATGTGATAAAGCCGACGTCGACGCGGCTATCGCCGTCGCCGACGCTGCACGCATCGAGTGGCGAGCATTCGACGGCAGGGCGCGTGGCCGGTTACTGCATGAAGTCGCCGAGACCATCGAGCAGTCAGTTGAGCATGGCCTTGAGGTTGCTTGCCTGATGGGGGCGGAGACGGGAAGGTCATTTTCTGACGCTATGGCTGAGCTGGCCGGTTGTGCACGGGTTTTTCGACACTACGCCGAACTGGCCAGTGAAGGGTCCAATGACGTCCTCAGTAGTTTGCGGTCTCTGACGCTGCAACACAGGCACTATGAGCCTTATGGAATCAGTGTGCATATTCTCGGAGTCAGTCAGCCGCTGCTATTGATGTGCCGAACCGTAGCGGCGTCATTGGCCGCAGGTAACAGCTGCATAGTGAAACCTGCAGAGACCGCTGCACTCTGTACTTTGAAGTTCATGGAGTACTTCAGAGGATTGCCTTCGGGTTTGGTTTCCTGTCTTCCAGGGGATGGCTTAACGGCACAATTGCTGGTGCAGTCTGCTGCTACTCACGTTGTCGCCTTTAGTGGCGGTGCCGCAGCAGCTAGCGCCGTAGCCGTGACTTGTGCGGAGCTGATGAAACCTTGTGTGATCGAGACCGGATGCAGTGCTCCGGTGATCGTTTCGCGACACGCATTGCTGGATGTTGCAGCAGCCTGTGCGGTCACTGCCGCGTTTCGTCTGGGTGGACAGACCTGTACCTCGGCAAAACGATTCTTTGTCGTGGATGAAGTACACGACCTATTTGTCGAGAGGTTTGCAGAAGGTGTTCGTGCGCTGCGTACTGGTTACAGCCGTGGTTACTCGGAGATTGGACCGTTGGTAAGCGAGGAAGCACGAAAAAAAGTGATAAGCCTTGTGGAGGATGCATTGGCCAAAGGGGCGACACGAGTCTGTGGTGGACAGATACCCGCCGATCACCCTATTGGCTGGTTTTATGAACCAACCCTTCTTACCGAGCTCAGCGATGACATGGATATTTACCATGAGGAATGTTTTGGCCCAGTAGCCGCCGTTCGCCGTGTGCGGCACTTTGATGAAGCCCTGGAGCTGGCTAATAGTTCACCCTGCAAGCAGGGAGCTGTATTGTTTTCCGGCGATTTGGCCGAAGCAATCACGGCCGCAGATCGGCTTGAGGCAGGTCTGATCTGGGTCAACAACCCTTTGATTTACAACGAGGCGTTGACGGTTGATGGATGGACGTTGTCGGGGCTCGGAAGCGACGTAGGTCTGTGCGGGCTCAACGCCTTTCGCCGATCAAAGACCGTGTTCATCAACCATCCTGCTCGAGAGTGGCAGTGCTGACCCCGTCAGCGTGTTGGCGATCACGCAACTCAGGCTGCTGGACCCGACAACGCAAGCTGTCGGGTCACGTCAGAGGTTTATGGGGGGCTCAACGGTTCAAGGCTTTGCGTGCAATCCGGCACGCGGCTAGGTCCCACGCAGCAGTCCCCACGCTTTTAAGAACGATGGGGCGGGACAGATCGGGTGTGTTCTGCAAGGCCGAGGTAAAGGAGCGTACTGTGGTCCAGTCGACATCGGCCTGGATCAGATCGCCGGCTTCATGTTTTCCACCATGCAGGTCATCGATAAAGATCTGACTGCCTTGCAGCGTGTGCTTACTAATTTCTGCCATCTCGGGTTTGAACGCACCCACTCCGATAATCAGACGGCCAGCCATCGCAGTTTCTTCATAGAAGGCACTCTTGCTGGTGGTGACAGTGATCACCACTTGAACGTCGGGAACCACGTCGGGCGCGCAAGGTGACAACTTCTGGTGCAGCTCGGCGTTACGGATACAAAACGCTTGAGCATCGTCGAAAGTGACGCCGCGTACCCAGATGCGGGCTTCTGGATAAACCGTGCTCAGCGCCTGGAGATGGTAGTGAGCCTGGGTGCCCGTGCCGATAATCAGGATCTCGACAGGAGCTGTCGCGAGGAATGTGCGAATACCCAGTATCGACACGGCGGCGGTGCGGCGTCCCGTCACTTCGGGGCCGTCAAGCGTGAACAGCGGGTTCCCGGTCTCGGCGTTGTAGGCCGTCACTTGGCCATGAATGGTGGGCAGGCCGAGTTTCTGATTACCAGGGCAGACGTTGACCAGCTTGTGTACCGCAATGTCCGCGGCAGTAGCGGGCATGCTCAGCAGCACGGCATCCCGGCCCAAGAGCACTACCATCCGTTCCGGGCTGATGATTTCTCCGTTTTCGTATTGCAGCATCGCTTGTCTGACGCCCTCGACCAAGGCGTGGAAATCCAGCGCAGCGGCGGTGTTCGCTCTGTCGCAGACAATGAATTCGTCACGAGAGTCTTGAGCTAAAGAAAGAGTCATTCTGAGCCTCATATTGTCGTTATTGGTCTTGGAACTGAGGTTGAGATGGCCAGGATGGCGCGGGGCGTGACTCTGGCAGAAATTACCAGAGTCAAGGGCTTTCTGGTCTCATTCGAAACCAAAGCTAGACGGTTAGAGGTTTAATTACAACCAATTTAAAAAAGTGGTTGATCAGGTGGCTGTTCAGGCAGCGCAAGGGGTCGTGGCTCGTCAGTCGCAAGGGTACGTTGGCGCAGGGCGATTTCATTGTGCTTGCGGTTTATTGCGGAGCGATGTCGCGCCGGACCCGTTTGATATGGCCTTCCACGTAGAAGGCGGCCGCGTCTGCGTCTCCGGAGATGATGGCTTCGTAGATCAGGCGGTGTTCGGCGGCGTACAGCTTGATTCTTTCGGGATCGAAAATCCCGTCGTCGCGTAGACGGTTCCATAGTGGCTGTTCCATGGTCTGAGCGATGACATCAGCCATCCTCATGATCAGCGGATCTTCGGTCATGGCTGCCAGTTGCCGATGAAACAGCCGATCGCTTTCCTTCCACAGGGCCTGCTGCAGCGGGTCTGCGATGTCGTGAACATCAGCCATCGCCGACAGATAGCGTTCTGCCAGAGGGTCGCGTTTTGCGTGTTTGGCAGCCAGCCTGGCAATCGCCGGCTCGAGGATCATCCTGACCTCAAGTGTCGACACCGGACTTAGATCGGCAGCTGAGGCGACTGCTGTCGCAGCCTGTGCCGGTGCCTGCTGGCTGGCTGTCGAAGGTTGTGTCACGTAGGTTCCTGAGCCATGGCGTGTGGCGACCAGGCCTTCATTCTGCAGGGCGCCGATGGCCTCGCGAACAGCGGGGCGGCTGACCCCCAGCTGCCCTGCTAGGTCGCGTTCGGAGGGTAAGCGGCTGCCCGGCAGAAACGTGCCATCGAGGATCTTCGCGCGGATCGTATCGGCCACCTGCTCATAGATCTGTTTGGCCTGAAAGCCTGAATTCACTACTGTCATGTCCCCTCCAGAGATCAAAAAAAAGACCAATAGTTTAGGACTTGTCTGAAAAAATGACCTGTTCCTTGGTATTGGTTGCTGGCTAACCTCTTTGCGGATAGAGTCGGCCATGCCGCTCAGAATCGCATAAAGTTGTACGTAAATCGACCAAATGCGCCTGAACTGGAAAAGAGTAATAACCAATCGGGCGAGCAGCGCTACGCCTGTTTTACTCACAAGTTGTGAAGGGAGAGGTTCGGCAGTCAGCGCGATCACTGATCTATCCAGCAATCAATCGGCCTAATAAAAACCAATAGCTATGAACTGGAGAAAGCCCATGAGTATCGCTCGATACGCTTACAGCTCGCTTTTTGTTGCGCTTGCCGCAACAGCGCCTCTGTATCAGGCCAATGCTGCGACGACATTGGAAAAAATCATCTCATCGAAAACCCTGCGCTGTGGTGTGCAACTGGACTTTCCTCCGGCCGGTTTTCGTAACCAGGCCAATGAACCTGATGGCTACGACGTCCAGTATTGCAAGGACATGGCCCAGGCGCTGAACGTAAAGGCGGAGATTGTGGAAACCACTGCAGGTGAGCGGGTTCCGGCCCTGGTCTCCAAGCGAGTCGATGTACTGGTTGCCTCCACGACGATCAATCCGCAGCGGGCTCTGACGGTGAGTTTTACTCAACCCTATGTCAACTACTCGCATATCGTCCTGACTCGAAAGAACACCAGTATTGAAAATTTCGAGGATCTCAAAGGGCGCAATGTCGGGGGCGTAACCGGCACCACTGCCGAAAGGGAAATGCTCTCGGCGCGCAAGCAGTGGAATGACACCAAGGGGACTTACACGGGCTTTGGAACCGAGTCGGAAAGTTACCTGGCGCTGAACCAGGGCAAGATCGACGGCATGATCCTGAACGTGGCGTCGGCGGCCGCGCTGATACAAAGCGGCCAGTTTCCTTCGCTGGTGGTCAAGGGGGAGGCGCCGACGCCCGCCGACCTGTGTGGCATCGCGGTGCGCAAGGATGATGCCGATTTTCTGGGCTGGCTCAAGGTCTTCGTCTGGACCCAGGCCAGAACCGGTCGGTACGCGGAGCTTTACGCCCAGTACTTCGGAGCTGGAGAAGCCCCGACATTAACCGTGCAGAACAGCGATTTCTGAACACCATGCACTCTAATCAGGCCACGCTTTCCAGGTGTGGCCGTTTAAACGAATGGGCCACGATATGTTCGGATATACGTTCTATTGGTCAATGGTCTGGGAAAAGCTCCCGGACCTGATTGCTGGGGCCAAGACCACGCTGGAACTGACGGTGTTGTCGATGATCATCGGCACGCTCCTGGCCCTGGTCCTTTCTATTCTGCGTCGCCAGTCTTCGGGTATTGGTCTGCGGGTATCCGCCAGTTGGATTGAAGTGGCGCGCAATACGCCAGCGCTGTTTCAGATCTACATGATCTATTTCGGTTTGGGCGCCATTGGCCTGCATCTTTCCAGCTATATGGCGATGTTGATTGCTCTGTCCTTCAACAATGCCGGCTTCCTGGCAGAGATATTCCGTGGCGGTCTGCAGAGTATTCCCAAGCAACAATATGTGGCAGCCAGGTCACTGGGCATGGGGGCCTTCAAGGCCTACACCCATGTGGTATTTCCACAGTTGTTCCGGGTGGTCTATTTCCCCTACATCAACCAGTTGAACTGGGCGTTGCTGAACAGTTCGTTGGGTATGGTGATTGGTCTGCGTGAGCTGACCGGTGCCACTCAGGCGGCGCAATCGGAGTCGTTCCGCACCTTTGAGTTTTTCATCGTTGCTGCCGTCATGTACTACGTCTTGTCGAAGCTCATTCAGGGTGGAGCGCGACTCTCCTTTTGGCAACTGGTGAAGGAGTAACCCCATGCAATTCCAGCTTCCTTATTCAGGTTTGCAGTGGAGCGATATTCCGTTCCTGTTCACGGGCATCTACCACACCCTGCTGCTGACCCTGATCACCGTGGTCTTCGGCACACTGTTGGGTGTTCTGATCGGCTGGGCCAGGGAGAACTCCCGGTTTGCCAAGGCGCTGTTCTGGCCACTGGTGGACGTGGTCAGAAGCATACCGCTGATCATTCAGTTCATTCTGGTGAACAGCTTCTTTGCCATGGCCGGATATCCCATGCCGCCGCTGGCAGTCGGTGCGGTGGTACTGAGTATCTACATGGGCGTGCTGACATCCGAGCTGGTTCGGTCCGGTTTGCAATCGGTTCGACCGCAGTTGCGCAAGGCCAGTCGATCCCTGGGCCTGACGTATTGGCAGGAGCTGTTTCATATCTCAGGGCCTTTGGCGTTCAGAACCCTTTTGCCGGGTTGGATTGGTACGGTCATCGGGGTCACCAAGGATACGGCCCTGGTCAGCGTGGTGGGTTATGTGGAGCTGTTGCGTGCTTCGCAAATCCTCATCAACAGGTCCAATGAAGCGCTTCTGGTGCTCGCCGGAACCGGTCTTTTCTACTTCCTTATCTGCTACCCGATTTCCCGTTATAGCCGCAGCCTGGAAAAGGTACTGAAATATGATTGAAATCAAGAATATTCGTAAAAGCTATGGCGAGTTGGAAGTGATCAAGGGCATCAACCTGACGATCGCCAAAGGCGAGGTACTTTGCCTGATTGGTGGCAGTGGCTCGGGGAAGTCGACTTTGTTGCAGTGCATCAATGGGCTGGAGCCGATTCAGAGCGGCGAGATACTGGTCGACAACATCCGTGTTCACGATCCCGCGACTGATCTGAACCAGCTTCGGCAAAAGTTGGGCATCGTGTTCCAGCAGTACAACGCATTCCCTCATATGAGCGCGTTGGAAAACGTTGCCCTGGCCCCGCGTCTGGTCAAGAAACTGCCCAGGCGCGAAGCTCTGGAGCTGGCACGCAAGCACCTCGAATATGTCGGCTTGGGCAATCGGGCCGATATGCGTCCCAGCAATCTGTCGGGTGGCCAGCAGCAACGCCTGGCCATCGCCCGGGCATTGGCCATGGAGCCCAGTTACATGCTGTTCGACGAAGTCACCTCGGCGCTCGATCCCGAATTGGTGGGCGAGGTGCTGGACACCATTCGCAAGCTCAAGGAGACGGGCATGACGTTGGTCATGGTGACTCACGACATTGCCTTTGCTCGAGAGTCGGCTGATCGAGTGGCCTTTTTTGACGATGGCAACATCTGTGAAGTAGGAGAGGCCAGGCAGGTGATCAATCATCCGCAACAAGAGCGAACCCAGCAGTTTTTGCAACGCGCGCTCAATTGAGTAGCCGTTTCCAGGTTTATTTTTTGAGGATGAGATGATATGAGCGGTTCACGTCTGCAGGCAAAGTCGTTGGTGCATGGGGTTGCCCAGGGAGAGGTGCTGTTTTCCAGCGTTCCATTGAGCCTGTGGGGAGGTGTCGATCCTTACACCAGTGAGGTGATTGATCGGCACCATCCGCTGTCTGGTGAGCATCTTGCCGGCAAGGTGCTGGTGATTCCCAGCGGGCGTGGTTCGTGTTCCGGCAGCGCGGTGATCATGGAGTTGTTGTTGAACGGCAAGGCGCCAGCGGCCTTGGTGTTTGCCGAAGACGAAGATATTCTCACCTTGGGGGCCCTGGTCGCCCAGGAAATCTTCCAGGTGTCGATTCCTGTAGTGAGTGTCGCAGAGGAGGGCTTTGGGCGGTTTGCCAATGCCCGATCGGTCCGAATAACTGGCGCGCTGGTGGAGATTGATGGCGGCGGCGATGAGCAGCCCATCGATGCCGCGGTGGTGGCGGTCGGGGCCGTGCAGCTCTCGGCCAGTGATCGGGCGATGCTCGACGGTCAGTCCGGCAAGGCCTGCCAAGTGGCCATGCAGATCATCCTGCAAATGGCCAGAATTCAAGGCGCGAGTGAACTCATCGACGTGACCCAGGCGCATATCGATGGCTGCATCTACACCGGTCCGGCCAGCCTGCGTTTTGCCCAGCAGTTGTGTGAATGGGGCGCCAGAGTCGTGGTGCCCACCAGCCTCAACTCGGTATCGGTGGACCAGCGACGCTGGCGCAGCCAGGGCGTCAGGTCCGAACTGGGCGAGCCGGCCAGTGCGTTGGCGGACGCCTACGTCAACATGGGTTGTCGACCGACATTCACCTGTGCGCCGTACTTGCTCGACACCGCGCCGACCTTGGGCGAGCAGATTGTCTGGGCTGAATCCAATGCCGTGGTTTACGCCAACAGCGTATTGGGCGCTCGCACCATGAAGTATCCGGACTACCTGGATATCTGTATTGCACTGACCGGGCGCGCACCCTTGAGCGGCTGCCATATCGACAAGAATCGCCAGGCGGCGGTGGTGATCGAGGTGCCGCAGCTGGCGGATTTCGACGAGTCGCTGTATCCGCTGCTCGGCTACCATGTCGGCCTGATCGCGGGGCAGCGCATACCACTGGTGATGGGGTTGGATGGGCACAGTGTCACGGCGGACGATCTGAAAGGCTTTGGTGCTGCCTTTGCAACCACCTCTGCGGCGCCCATGTTCCACATTTTCGGGGTCACCCCCGAAGCGCTGTCCCTGGCGACGCTACAGGTTCTTGCCCACCCCCTGGAAACCATCAGGGTCAGCCGTGACGACCTGTACCGCAGCTGGCAGGAACTGAACTCGGCCGATGATCGACAGGTGAACATCATCTCCCTGGGCAACCCGCATTTTTCCCTCGACGAATTCAAGCGCCTGGCACAACTGTGCGCCGGTCAGCGCAAGCACCCGCAGGTCTCGATCATGGTTACCTGCGGCAGGACGGTGTTCGAGCAGGCCGAGGCGGCCGGTGCGATCGATGTCCTGGCAGCCTTCGGCGTGGCGTTCATGACCGACACTTGCTGGTGCATGATCGAAAAACCGCTGCTCAAGCCCAACGCCCGCTCACTGATGACCAACTCCGGCAAGTACGCGCATTACGGTCCCGGAATTTCCGGCTTGGGCATTCACTATGCGGGGCTGGCGACCTGTGCCGAGACCGCACGTACCGGTCTGGCGCCGGCTGCAGCTCCCGCCTGGATTCGTCCGTAAGTTGATGCAGTCCGTGGCCGTATTCGTTGGGATGCGGCCATCGTCACGCAGGCCCGATCGCAGGGTCGCAGCGACCCAGAGGGTTGTGCTGCGCCAGGATGATCGTATTCGCCTGGGTCAATGCGTTTCATTTTCCGCTCAGCCGCGAGTGCCTAAACTAGGGTCATAGGTCTTTCCCGTGTTTACTCAACAGTATTCGTCGCTGCAGAGCCGAGGGGTGTTTCGTGAGCCAAATGCAAAGAGCTGCTGATGTTTTACGTAGGTCCAAGACAATCGTTTTTTTCTCGGGCGCTGGTATCTCGGCTGAGAGCGGAATACCGACGTTTCGCGACAAACTAACTGGGTTATGGGCGAAGCACGACCCTCAACGCCTGGAAACAGCGGACGCCTTTCGGGAGAACCCGGCTCTCGTATGGGGCTGGTACTTGTGGCGGCGGCACCAGGTCAGCGGGGCAAAGCCAAACGCGGCCCACCTGTGCATTCCCCGGTTTCAACATGCCGGCTGGGAGGTGTCCGTCATTACCCAAAATATCGATGACCTGCATGAGCGGGCAGGTTCATTGGACGTGGTTCACGTTCACGGTAGCTTGATGGGCGCGAAATGCTTTGCGTGTCACCGGCCAGGCGAATTAACACCTGACCAGCTGAGGGTTTCTGAGGAAGGACAGTGGATCGAGCCTCCTCGGTGTGAGCATTGCAACGAAAGGCTTCGGCCAGGGGTGGTCTGGTTCAAGGAGAATATGCCCGAGGACGCCTGGCGGTCCGCAGTACGGCTCGTGAGAGATTGTGATGTGCTGATTTCAGTGGGGACTTCCGGCGTAGTCATGCCGGCAGCTGGCATTCCGGAAATGGCGCTCGCAGCCGGGGCTGCGTTGATCCATGTCAACCTTGAGGAGGTTGGATGGGTTGGCGCGGACGAGATAATGCTGAAAGGAAGTGCTGGTGTGGTATTGCCCGAGCTGCTCCTGGCGGTCGGGGGGGGGCGACAACGTCACAGCTTGATGGATCTATCTAGGAAACCAGGCACGAGACGAGCATGAGGCTTTCCAAACTGAGCCGCTCCGCGCGGATTTATAGCCCTTCACCGCAAGCCTGTGCTCTCAGTGGTCATCAGTCTTCCGGCAGGTTATTGAAGATGATCTCCAGGGTCGCGTGGAGTTTGTTGATCTGCTGTTGAGTCAGGCGGTGCTCTGGACACCATCGATGACCGCGCAAGCTGGGTTAATGCTCAATCTCTCAATCGTCAAGTCCGTCGCTGAGTGTCGAAGAAAGTATAAAGTTCCGTAAGTGTGGAGTCGCTGTCTATATGACATGGATAGCCGGGCCGTAGTCCAGTCGCTGTTTTCAAAGTCAGCGAAGGCCACGACAACTCAAATACCACAAGCTCCTTGCGATAACTACAAAAGCTGGCCAACTATGGCGTAGCCGGTCTTCCTCCGATTTGTCCCTTCAGTTAACGGAACCATAAAGCTGGCTTAACCAACTGAGCGTATACAGCTGTCTTTTACGAAGGTAGTCTTGACTGGTATCCACAAAAAACAAGTACAACGTATTTTTCGTTAAGTTTGCTACTGCCCATCTCTTACGCCAACAATAATTACGAGGACAGTTAAATGTCCCGTGGAGATAGCAAATGCCCAGCTCTTCGGTTGAACTGCATCAACCCGCCTTGCTCGAAAAACGCTCTATCGACCATATTCCAGAATCAGAACGACATGGCAGCCTCTATAGCCAGTTCACGCTATGGCTCGGCTGCAACCTGCAAATTACTGCACTGTTGACCGGCTCCCTTGCCGTAGTTCTGGGTGGTGACGTGTTCTGGTCACTGATCGGGCTGTTGGTCGGCCAGATATTTGGTGGCACCGTCATGGCCCTGCATGCCGCTCAAGGGCCGAAGCTCGGCTTGCCCCAGATGATCTCAAGTCGTGTCCAGTTTGGCGTGTACGGGGCAACGATTCCTATCGTCCTGGTCGCCCTTATGTACCTGGGCTTCAACGCCACAGGCGCTATTCTCTCCGGCCAGGCCGTGGCGCAATTGGCTGGGGTAAGCAACAGTGTCGGTATTCTGATTTTTGCCGGGCTGACAATGCTCATGACAATCATGGGCTACCGCTTCATTCACATCGCAGGTCGCGCAGCGAGCGTGGTGGGTGTCATCGCGTTTTGCTATCTGTTTGTCCGCTTGACGATGACCAAAGATATCGGCCAGCTCTTGGCAATTCGTCACTTTGACTGGGGTGGCTTCCTGCTCGCTGTGTCGCTTTCAGCTTCATGGCAAATCGCGTATGGCCCATACGTCGCGGACTACTCTCGCTACCTTCCGAGCAAAACTTCACCTCTCAAAACCATCCTGGCTGTTGGACTGGGCTCGGTGATTGGCGCGCAAGTTTCTATGGTACTTGGAGTGTTCGCAGCCGCTCTGTCCGGAGCCAGCTTCGCCGGTCATGAGGTATCCGTCATTGTGGGGCTCGGTAGCACGGGCCTGACAGCAGCGCTGATCTACTTCAGCATTGCATTCGGCAAACTCACGATCTCGACACTCAACGCCTACGGCAGCTTCATGTGCGCCGCCACGGTCATCAGTGGTTTGCGTGGCGATGTGGCAATCAGCGCGGCGCAAAGGATTTTCTTTGTGTTGTGCATCGTCGGCGCGTCCACGACGGTTGCACTGCTCGGAGAGGATTCGTTTATCGGAACCTTCAAATCATTCATTTTGTTCCTGCTTGCCTTCTTCACCCCATGGAGCGCGATTAACCTTGTTGACTTCTACTTCATCAACAAGGAGCAATATAATCTCAACGCCTTATTCGACCCCAACGGACAGTATGGCCGCTGGAACAGCGTGGGTATTGGCACTTACATCTTCGGCGTTTTAATCCAGATGCCCTTTATTTCGACCAGCCTGTACACCGGCCCCGTTGTCGAGAAAATGGGAGGAGTAGATATCTCCTGGATCATTGGGCTTATCATTCCCGGCGTTGTGTATTACATCTTTGCGAAACGAAACACTTCGCTCATGCCTGCCCAAACACACCCCACCAACTAACAGCATGCCAAAGCAGGCCGCTAGTGCCTGTTGGCACATCACTCAGTCCATCAGCGACATAAATAAGCACCCATGGATCAGTTTCACTTTTGAATAAGCCAGCTTTCGTAATTGGCGATTTATTTGAGCGCAAGCTGTTCATACTCTGACCTGGGTAAAGAGTAACAACAAAAAAGCATACTTTATTGCCCCATCCTCTCGGGCTATTGCCTTGCCTGCTGTTATTACTCAAACGGTTTCACCTGTAACTCGCTCCTTAATGACAAACATAAAAAGTCGACCAATATGCGTCGATATGGAGACCATCATGGCTAACAAGAACCCACAGCCTATTGACGCGGCCCTGGTGCCACGCTTCGCAGGCATCCCCACGTTCATGCGGCTACCCGCCTTCGAAGACCCGTCTCAGGTTCGTATTGGCTTGGTAGGTGTACCTTGGGATGGCGGCACGACCAACCGCGCCGGTGCACGCCACGGTCCTCGTGAAGTACGGAACATGTCCAGCCTCATGCGCAAGGTTCATCATGTGAGCCGCATTGCGCCCTACGACCTGGTCCGCGTCGGCGACCTAGGCGATGCCCCGGTCAATCCGATCGACCTTCTGGACTCGCTGAAGCAGATCGAAGGATTCTTCAGCAAACTGCATCAGGCGGGCGTCATCCCCTTGTCTGTAGGCGGCGACCATCTGGTTACCCTGCCGATCTTCCGCGCTCTCGCCAGGCATCGCCCAATCGGTATGGTGCATTTCGATGCTCACTCCGACACCAATGATCGCTACTTCGGCAACAACCCCTACACCCATGGCACGCCCTTCCGTCGAGCGATTGAAGAAGGTCTGCTGGACCCGCGGCGCACCGTGCAGATCGGCATTCGCGGCTCTATCTACTCAGCCGAAGATGAAGCCTTTGCCGAAGAGTGTGGGATCCGAGTGATCCACATGGAGGAGTTCTGCGATCTTGGCGTGGAAGGCACCCTAGCAGAGATTCGCCGAGTGATTGGCGACGACCCGACCTACATCAGCTTCGACGTCGATGTGTTGGATCCGGCCTTCGCTCCTGGAACTGGCACACCAGAAATTGGCGGGATGACCACGCTGCAGGCCCAACAAATGATCCGCGGTCTGCGCGGTTTGAACTTGGTCGGTGCCGATGTCGTTGAAGTTTCGCCCCCGTTTGACCTGGGAGGCGCGACAGCGCTTGTCGGCGCAACGATGATGTTCGAACTGCTCTGCATCCTCGCCGATGCTCTGGCTGAACAGGCCTAAGTCGAGGAGAAGCCATCATGAGCTTCAGTGACTTCATAGGCTACGACCGAAAGGGTGAGGTTCGAGAGATCAACACCACCCTCTCCAAGGGACGGCTGAGTACGCTCAACGTCTGTGCCAATACACTGGCCTTCAATGGCCCAGCGTGGGTCGGAGTATCGTCGATGCCCCTGCTTTACACCCTGTCTGGAGAACTCGCACCGCTATCGATTCTCGCTGCGTATTTTTTCCCAATGATGGTGATTGCCTTCAGCCTTGTGTACCTGGTCCGCAGGGCTCCTGCGGCCGGTGGCGTTTTTGTGTTCAGTAAGCGTTATCTGACACCAGGAGCGGCCACCATTCTTGGCTGGACGTACGTGATCATGTGCTTCAGCGTGACCGCAATGTGCGCGCTGGTCGGGGCGCAATACGCACAAGGCCTCCTCGGCCTTGATGGCTCAACTCACACCGGGCAGGTCGTGGCCAGCACGATGCTCCTCGTATTCATGGTGCTGAACCTGAGGGGGGTTGAGGCTACTGCCAAAGTCGCCATCTGCCTGCTGGCTCTCGAGCTCGCGGTGCTCTTGGGGCTGGGCTTGGCAGGCATCATCGACCCACAAGTACCCAGTGCAGGTGTGCTGAGCTCCTACCTGCCCTCGTCACTGGACAGTTTCTGGACGGCCATTGGTCCAGGCATGTTGTTTGGAATGTGGATGCTCGCGCAGTTCGACTCTTCGATCAATTTCATTGAAGAGGCCAGAACACCCGTAAGAACCATCCTGCGGTCATTCCTACTGACCCTGACTGCAATGCTGGTGATCTACTCGATCGCAGCCGTCGGCTGGAAAATGGCAGTCCCTACCAGCACGCTCGCCGGCATGTTCTCAGACAGCGCACAAGCAATCGGCAGCATTGCACAGCTTTACCTGCCTTCCTGGCTGCTCTGGTTACCGTCCCTGATAATCATCACGTCAGCTTGCAACTGCTTGAACATCTCGCTGAATGCTGGGGTTCGTGCAGGCTATCGGATGAGTCGCGAAGGCGAGTTGCCAGCGGCGCTGGAGAAACTGAACCCGAGGCGAGTTCCTGCTCGACTGACCGTGATTGGCACTGTCTGTGGACTGGCGATGATCTGGGCTAAGCCAGTGAGTGACTTGCAGTGGTACTACGATGTGGTGTCGATCACCATGATGATCTCCTACGGCACGATGATCCTCTGCTTCATCTTCGCGGTCTTGCGCGAACAGCCGCTTCATAAAGCCTTCGCAATGTCTGGCTTGCCTGCCTTGGCGCTACTAACTCTGGCCTACATTGCCTACACCGCAGGTGCCCAACCTGCGGACCCTGCCTATCTCTATCACGTCTGGTACTGCGGCATCGTCATCATAGCCAGTGGTGCAGTCGTGCTCACTTACAACCGACTGCGCCGCAAGGCGCCTACGCAAAGGATTGTTTCCCCATGACTATGTGGCCTGATCGAAAGCGTTTCGCTGTCACCCTGAGCTTTGACCTGGATGCTGAAACTGCGTGGGAATCGTCCAGCCTGGACGGCCGCCGACTGACTTTACTCTCGATGGGCGCCTATGGCCGTCGTGTAGGTGTGCCCCGCATTCTTGAGCTACTTGCGAAGTACGACGTCCGCGCCCAGTTCTACATCCCGGCCTTGATCGCCGAGAGGGACCCGAACGTCGTTCGCGGAATCGCAGAAGCCGGTCATGGCATTGGCTGTCATGGCTATTTCCACGAACGTGTCGACGAACAAACACCGGAACAGAATCTGCGCATCCTGCGCGACAGCAAAGCAGTGCTGGAACGGACCATTGGGCGCGAAGTCAACCACTATCGTGCTCCGGTTTGGGAGATCACGCCGGATGTCATCAGTTCACTGATCGAGCTCGGGTTCAGATCTGACAGCAGTCTGATGGGGGGTGACCATCCTTACCTGGTAGGCGGTGAACCAGGGCAACTTCTGGAGTTGCCGGTCAGTTGGGCACTGGATGACTGGGAGCAATTTGCCTACTCCGCGGAGCCTGCCATGGGGGGCGTGATCGAGGCGCCTGACAAGGTCTTGAGTCTCTGGACCGCAGAAATGGAAGGCATGCGCGCGTATGGAGGTCATTTCATTCTAACCATGCATCCACAGCTGATTGGCAGACCCTCAAGACTCCTGATGTTGGAGCGCCTGATTCAACGTATTCAACAGAATGATGATGCCTGGTGGTGCACGCCTGACGACGTGTACGAACAGGTGCGCAAGGGCGCGCTGGATTTGCCCATTCATCCCTACTGAGAGGGTTCTCCATGAATGTTCTCGTGACAGGGTCCAATGGATTCCTTGGACAAGAAGTCGTGAGCCAGCTTCTAAAGCAAGGTCACCGCGTGACCGGCTATGATCGCAGCCTGATCTGTGCTATCGAAGCTGCTGACTACCAGTATCGACAAGGCGATCTGATCGACCTGGCCAGCCTGCTGGAAACCTTTCAGACCCAGAAGTTTGATGCTGTCATCCACACGGCAGCAATCTCCCACCCCGTTGATTCGCGTCGCATTCCACTTCAAACCGTTTTGAGCAACGCGCTGGGCACTACTCACGTGCTGGAAGCAGCACGCCTGAACGGAACACCTCGAGTGGTGAACCTGAGCTCTGAGTGTGCCTACGGCAATAACCAAGCACTCGGGGTGATCGACGAGTCGGCGTCGTTGCAACCGACCACCCCCTACGGCTGCACCAAGGTGTTCACCGAAAAGCTTGGCCAGGTCTACACCGACCTCTACCAGGTCAGTGTTGTTTCACTGCGCCCGGGCTGGATCTACGGGCCAGGCCAATTCATGCAGTGCTATCTCAAGGACTTACTGCGTGCAGCCATCGACGCAAAGCCACTCGATGAAGCCGCAGGTGGCGATTACAGCCTGCAATACGTGCACGTTTCGGACGTCGCAGCGGCCTGCCTACTGGCAGCAACCGTAGAGGATGGGCGATTAACTCAGCGTGTGTTCAACGTCACCGCCGGCGAGCAAGAGAGCTACTCCTCGGTTGCCGAGCGCGTGCGCTCTCTGTATCCGTCCGCGGACATTACCATCGGCCCAGGCACGATTAAGGTCCTCGATGAGAACGCACGATTCGACATCTGCGCAGCACGTGAACAGCTCGGTTATCACCCAGAGTTTCTGTTAACTGATGGTTTAGTGACCTACGCACGCTGGCTCGAAAATCATCCCTACTGATCTGGAACCGCCCTATGAAAACCTATCTTGTGACAGGCGCCGCCTATGGCATTGGCCGCGCTATTGCCCTCGCTTTGGGCGAAACTGGCGACACGGCAGTGCTGAATGACTTGAGCTTCAGCCATGAGCTTGAATCTCTGGTCCAGGAACTGGAATCCAAAGGTGTCACAGCTCGTATAGCGCTGGGTGACGTTTCATCGCCGGAGACGGTGAGGCATGCCTTCAGCGGATTGGAACGGCTGGATGTGCTGGTGAACAATGCTGGCATCCTGAACGAAGCGCCGATCACTCGGATGGCATTCGAGCAATGGGATCTGATGATACGCGTGCATCTGTACGGCACCTTCATGTTTGCCCAGGAAGCAGCTCGACTCATGACCCGACAAGGCAGCGGCTCGATCATTAACATTGCCTCTGACCTCGGTCAGTTGGGCTGCGCCAATCTGTGTCACTACTCCGCCGCCAAAGGTGGGATTATCGCTTTCACCAAATCGCTAGCCAGAGAGCTCGCGCCTCATGCGGTGAGGGTAAATGCGGTGGCACCGGGTGGCACACTTACGCCAATGGTCAAGCGACTTGGGCCGGCTTACGTGAAAGAAGAGGCGGCTCGGTATCCACTCCAGCGCCTCGGGACTGCAGACGAGATCGCTCATACTGTGGTGTTCCTTTCCTCCGAGAAAGCCAGTTTCACGACAGGCCAGGTACTGGGCGTGAACGGTGGCGGCGTGATGAACGGGTAAGGCCAGCCCTTCAGTCCTGCTATCTCGGTAGCAGGGCTTCAGAAAGCCCACGCGACTAGAGGTGGTCATGCTTGGAAATCTGAATGACGTGGATCTGCGGATGCTCCGCACGTTCTGCACGATTGTTGAGGCTGGGGGGTTCACCGCAGCCCAGACCCGTTTGAACATGAGTCTGCCGCGGCTGAGTGTCGTGATCCGCGACCTAGAGATTCGTGTGGGCTATTCGTTGTGCAAGCGAGGCAAGTCCGGCTTTCAGCTCACAGAAGAAGGTTTGGCCACCTACAGCGCTGCCCAGGAACTCTTTGCCGACATCGAACGCTTTCGACAAAAAACAGTGGAGATGAACGGCCGAAGCCAGGAACACCTTCAGTTGGGTACTGTAGACAGCCTGGCTACGATGCCGAAGAGCCCCCTGCCGCATGCACTTGCTCGCTTTCGTAAAGAACACCCAAGGATTCGCCTGCAACTGCATGTGATGCGTCCCGATGAATTGGAGCAAGCAGTCCTGGAAGAACGCCTGCATCTGGCGATCGGAGCCTTTCACCATCGGCTCTCAGGCCTGGACTACAGATCGCTGTTCAACGAGGAGCAGAACCTCTACTGCAGCAGTGATCATCCGTTCTTTGATCGAGCAGATGAAACACTATCCATCGAAGAAATCAGTGCTTCGGACTACGTGGATCGCGGCTACGTCGCAGAAAACCGCCGGCCTTACGAACTGCGCTTCAACAACATGATCAGCGCCTTCTCGATGGAGGCCATCGCACTGCTGGTTTTCTCAGGGACATACATCGGCTACTTACCCACCCACTATGCAAAAAACTGGGTCGAAGAAGGTCGGCTGAGGGCCATTCTTCCGGATCGGCTCGCCTACACTTCAGCGTTTCACTGCATTACTCGGCAAGGAATGGACTTGCAGATAGGTCTAGCCAGCTTCCTCAGCATACTCATAAGCGGCAATCGGCCATCGGTATGTGAGCCTCCGATGCCGGCAAGCACCTGAGCGATAAATGGGGGGGCAGTTGCGGCATCAACCATTGATCCTGCGAGAACCTCCTGGCTGGGTTGCAGTGGTCGGGAACCACAGGCCCTAGCATGTGCCGCAAAGTCTTTCAGGGCAGGCCGGAGGTGTCCGTTCCAGTACACAGGTGAACAGGTGTTCCTTGCTGCTGAAGTAGTAGTAGAGCATGCGGTCGTTGGAGTCTGCTTCACGGGAGATGCTCTTGATCCGGCCGCCGGAGTAGCCGTCCCGAGTGAAGACCTTGATGGCTGCCTTGAGAATGCGTGCGCGAGTCTGTCTGGCTTGCTGGGCACGAATGCCGGTTGTTTTGCTCAAGGGGCAGGGCCTTGTATGGGGCGTGGAGTGTCGGTCTCAATACTAGACCGTTCTCCATGCAGCCGCAGCCAAGGGAGCGCGTGGATGCGTTTCCTTTCCGGGTAGGGCCTTTCCCCTTGAATCCTTTCCCTTGAGACTCAGTCCATTTATCCCTTTGCCTGACCCTTTGCTGAATCTGGGTTGCCTGCCATCTACCCTGGCGGTATAGGAGCAGCGTCACAAGCGCTTTTTCTTTGATGGGGGTGTGTAGCAGGACTCGCCTCGAAGGAATCATGGCGTGTCCCGAGCCCCGGTATTTGGCTTGCTTGACGGTGTAAGAATACTTCCTTACTGTTTGAGCGTAACCCACACAGGAGCCTGCCATGCCCATCCACGAACTTGCGACCCTGACCTCCAAAGGCCAGATCACGTTGCCGAAATCGGTCCGCCAGCTTCTGGGCGTCGATACCGGTGGCAAGGTTGCGTTTGATCTGCGCGACGGCGAGATCGTGGTGTCGCGGGCTGATGACGAACATGAAGACCCGGCGATTGGGGCCTTTCTGAGTCTGCTGACGGCGGATATCGAGGCCGGCCGGCATGTGCAGGTATTGCCGGAAGATCTTGCTCGAGCCTTGTTGATGAACGCTGAGCATCACGCTGACTTGGATGCGCCAATTGATGGCGATGTGGAGCTTTGATGCAAAGCCACGGATGGACGCTGCTGTTTCATGAGTGCGTGGTGCAGCAGTTGCAAAAGCTGCATGCAGCGGCGCAGCGAGCCGAGCGGAGTGACCCCGAGGGCTTTGCTTCCAATGCCAACGTCAAGCTGTTCCGAGCGTTGAGCCAGCTCATCATCGAGGTGGTTCCGGGAAATCCAGCGCGTGATGAGTACAGACAAGGCAACACATTGGGGCCTGCGTACCGCCACTGGAGGCGGGCTAAAATAGGTCGGCGCTTCAGGCTGTTTTTCCGCTATGACTCCATAGCCAGGGTGATCGTGTTCGCTTGGGTCAACGATGAGCAGACGCTGCGCTCGTCAGGCAGCAGGTCCGACCCCTATGCGGTATTCGAGAAGATGCTTGGCAAAGGTCATCCACCAGATGACTGGGCTGCCTTGATTGCGGCCAGCCAAACCGACTGGATCAACACTGAGGAATAGTGTTCAACGTTTGAGGTGATGGCGATGAGCAAGATCAAGCATCCCACCAAGGCCGAGCGATTGGGACGGTGGTTCGGCGGGGCATGGCGAGGTCTGGTTCGTCGTGATGCTAGGCTTGCTGTTTGGCTTAACGACAAAGGCCTGTCTATTGTGGCAACCAAGACCCTGATTTGGCTTCTACGCCTGGCGTTTTTTGGTCTCTTGTTTTACGTCGCTCTCTGGCTTTCGCTCATCGTTGTGTTTGCTCTGGCGGCCGCTTGGGTTGTTGGAAACTCCTCAGTCCGCTGGAGCAAGGGTGCACCAGACAGATTGGAAGATCCCAGAGACTGTGTTTCCTACGATCCGATCAATCCCCACAACGAATTCACTGACCACACAGATTCACGCTTCCCCGATTAGCGGGTGGTGCTCCGTTACTATCGCAATGTTCGTCCTGCCATATCAGACGCTTTCGTACCTGCCTGCTCTGCCTGTTTGCTACCTGCAGACAGTCCATGCACAACACCACCCAGTCGATATCCAGCCCACCCTATTGCTGCGATCCAGAATGAGGGCAACACAATAAACATCGTCCCCATCACGAAGTTGAGCAGCATGTCGCCGAAGGCATTGTTCAACCCCATGATCGGGTCAAAGTTCGTCACTGGTCGGTTCCAGCCCCAGCCCCAACCGTAGAGCGCATCAAGAATCGTGCTGTCGATCCACCGCGCCAACTGAAACCAGAAGTCCACGAAGAACAGTCCGAACTGAACGCAGCTCATGGTGACGGCGGTTTTCAGATCATAGGTACCGAGTATCAGTATCAACGGGATGCACACCACCAACGCCATCTTCAGCAAGGACAGCACCATGGGCACGGCCTGGCGGACAACATCCATCGCCGGGAATGCGCCCAACGAACCAATGGCCAGGCCCAGATCCCCGGCGCCACGAGCGATGATGTTGGGGACGGTTTTTTCGATTTGTCCGCCGTAATCGGTATATACCTCGCCCTGGTTCAACTTCTGTTGTCGGGGTGATACCAGGGTTCGGATCACCGAGTCATCGAGATCCTGACGGGGCATGAAGCCGGCCCAGAACGCCAAGCGCATATGCAGATCCGGATCAACTTGCTGAAGCACGCGGGCGCGCAGCCCATTGCTGCCGGATGTCCACCAGTCTTGGCAGACGGGATAACCTCCACCGCTGGGTACCTGCGTCAGGCCCGCATCTCTGCTGGTGTTGTACGCCCAGGCATCACGGGGCGTGCTGGAGCGATAGGTGTCGTAGTAACCGGGGCTGTTGAGGAATACGTTCGAGCCGATCCAGGTTACGTCGAGCATCTGCTCTTCAGTCAGAACTGGGCGGCTCATAAAGAGTTTGGCACGTGCCGGACCATAGCAATCATGAGTGAAGTCGGCGATTTCCTGGGCCAGGATCGGATCGTCGATTCGTGTGCTGTCGATTTCCATCCGCATCTGGCGCAGGTCCGTGCCGCAGGGAATAGCGGCCACGGCGGAGCCGGAAATTGCTCTTGAAAGTGCATGGGTAAGGAACCACCACACAGGTACTTTGGCACTTTGATGGTTGATCATTGAAAACGACTGCGACCACCCCGTCTCCGAGGGATTGGGGACTTTGACCTGACATTGTTCAGAGCGTCCGCGGTCGAACTCGATGGTGTGCAGATCGATGTCGATCATGGGAATCCCGGCGAACATGATTACCACAATGGCCACCCAGATACGGTTCTCGATGCGCATTGCCGAGAGCACGCCCTTGTTGCCCTCGTCGGCGCCTTCGGTACGTGCCTTGAGCCACTCCTGGACAACAATGGCGAGGAAGGGGATGGCGAATACGCCGCTGGCGACGAGCACGTTCCAGATGCCGTTGTGCACAATCCAGCCAACCAGCGTCAGGTAGTACTCCAGGTAATCACTGGTGTGGAGTGTCATGGCTTCCTCCGTCCTATCCAAGTGACAGCAGTTGGCTGCCTTCGAGTGCAATTACGGTCACTGCGATGGCGATCTCGGCACGCATCAGTCGGCGAGAGGACGCTGCTCCGTGTTCCCGGGCCAGAAGTCGTCGGCGCATCCAGCACCAGCCATAGGCAGTGCCGATGTAAAGGATTAGACGCCAGGCCACTAACCACGGGGCCTGTTGGTCGAGCCAGAGTTTCCAGGCAGGGATACTCCCCAACATTTGGATGCCCAGCACGTTGGCCAAGACCGCAAAAGTCAGCGCCACCAAGCCCCAGAGCAAGGCGCGCGCCGATGAACGAATCAGGCGCTGCCAACCGACGGTCATTTCAAGTCCTCCATCCCTGGACGTTTCTGTGGGCTCTGTAGCTGGTTGAGGCGATCACGGGCCGGATCACCTTGATAGATCGCCCGCGAGGCGGCTGCGCGAGTGCTATGCCGCTGGATAATGGCCATGGGCGAGTTGTTCGCCAGCTCGCGGCGAAGCTCCAGCTCCGTTTTGAGGTTGCGGATTTCACGATCGAGGATGTTGCTTTCCTGCGTGACCGCCGCCAGTGCCAGCTCGTTTGCGGCCACGTTGGGTTCCAGGCGACCGGTGAGCAGGGTCCGCTGGAGCAGCAGGGCCTTCTCCATCACGCTGGCCAGTGCGACTTCTGACGCCAGGCGACGGGCCAGAATGTCCTGATCCGGTTCGTCGCGCAGTGCCTCTATAACGCCGCGAGTGATCGGTAGCGAAGCGCTGCTGGCCGCTTCCAGGTTGCCGAAACTCGTAGGGCGGCTGCCCGTGATCAGCTCCTGCAAGGCTTCAAGCTTGTGTTCGTACTCTTCTTGGATCAGAGGTGTCAGGCCAACGCCTGGAGTGGTCTGGGTCTTGGTGCAGTTCTCGCAGGTGCGTTGCTGTTGTTCACCCAGCACCCTCACGGCCCAGTCGGCGGCGGCTTGCGGAGAGCTCCAGGTCTGGCACGCCAGTCGGTTGTCGCAGGAGGTCGGATCGATAGTCGAGGTGTCGGTGACGCTGCGGCCATTAACCAGGTTATAGCCGGCCTTGGTCACGTCGCTGATGACCTTGATCGAGGGCTGTCCGGAACCACCGGAGTTGTTGCCGCCGACCCATGGCACCCCCTGATTGCCCCGGCTGGACTCGGCCTTCTCAATGGCCGACACCGCGTCTTTGCTGGCCAGTGACTGTTTGAGCGCCATCCCTTCGGCCAATTGCCCCCATCCAAGCTGGCCACCTGCGGCGTCGGCCATACGCTCCGCCATGGCCCGGCAGGTCATTTTCGAACGGTCAAAGTCGATCCTGGCTTGCAGCACGCCATTGGTCAGCAGGTTGTACAGGCCAGGGTCCGCACGCTGGATGATCAGCGCCGGTAGCGAGGCAACCGCGCTGGTCGCGCTCTGGATCACCGACGACATGATGTTCTGAAAGCCATTGGTCATGCCGTTCAACTGATTTTGCAGCGTGGTGGTCAGGCTCATATCGCCACAAATCAGGTTGCTGTTCCAACCTGCGCCAACGCCGATCGAGCGCATGCGCGGAGCACCGGTCATCGTCACCGCCCGACCGCCGCCGATGCTGTAGAGCACGTCATCGCCAATCACGCTGCCGTGGTGTTGCAAGCCGTAGTCATTGGGTTTTGCAAGACTTGCCGATGCCAGGCCCAGCATCAACAAGCCAACCCCAATGGGGCGGCAGATGCGGAGGAATCTTGGGGGACGACTCATGGTGTTTGGCCTCAGTTGAGATCCGTGCTGCTCAGGAGCACTTGGCCGCGCTTGCGGCAGCAGCTGTAGGGACGCCATAACGCCCACGCGTAATCTCCCTGCTTGGCTTGTACCAAGGGGGTTGTGTGGGGGAAAACGGCGCATGAGGGGGAGAGGCGTGGAGTCAGTGCTTGCCACTTGCCGGTTTTTGCATCGCTCTCGAGCAGTGTCCCGGCAGGCCAGTAACCGGCGCTGGCACGGGCTAGCAGTGGTTGATAGACGTGGGGTTGCCCCCGGCGTGTAACGATGTCGCCGGCGCGCTGGGCGACCACTGCAGCGGCCTTGTAGTCGTCGGCCTGGTGCAGGAACCCTCCGCGAGGGTAGACCGTGCCCCAGAGGTTTAACGAGCCTCGGTGGCCGATCTCGCGTTGCCCTGGAGCAAGCGACTCCGGATACACCATCTCAGGCACGTTGTTGCGCCAGGCGAGAGCGTCAAGCGTACTCAGGAAGTATGGAGCAAAGGCCGAACCGGCACCTTTACAGCTATAGCCTGAAGCGCTGGCGAATTGACTGAACACGGTGCCACCGGGGTGGCCTATCACATCGGCGTTTTTGAATTTCGCTAGGTTGTTTTCATGTTCCTGGTTTGTGGTGCCGTCTCCGCCGGCCTTGGCTGCAGGATTCGGCGTGCCCATGGGGCGGACCTCTAACCAGGGATTTTGGCCAGTGTTTGAGTAGGCCGAGACTACGGCATCCGGAATGTAGTGACGGACCTTCACTGACGTCCGCACCCGACATCCAAACGGGGTGCATTGCAGCCAGTAGCAGACGCCTACCACGCGGTAGTCCAGGCAGTCCGGCGATAGGGTGGAAGGGAGGAGGGTGGCGGTGGTCAGTGCAACGGCCGGCAGGCACGTGATCAATAATAATGCGCTGAGCAACCGTCGACTTTGTCTGCAGAGAAATGACCTATGACGCATCATCTTTCACTGCTCCGAAACGCCTCGATGGTTTGCAAGGCTCGCTGTACATTCGGCTCGCCGTAGACGACGTAGCGGCGATCGACAACGACAGCGGGCAAGCTGGTAATACCTTGTTGCCAGGCATCAGTGATGCCCTGATAGGCGCGATCGATTTCATGCTGTAAATCAGGACCGCCTTGCTCTAGCCGGTGGCGAACGATAACGGCGGCGCGTTGTGGATCAGTCGGTAGGTTCTCCTCCAGCTTTGTCTCGATCTGTTGGGCGCGATCGAGTTGCACCACTTGCACGTCGCCGAGTGCCTCAAGTTGGATATTGCTGTCGCTGTAGACACGTACCTGCGAAGCGTTGGCTTCGGCAATCCAGAGTCCGATGCACAGCGCACAAACGCGCAGCAATTTTAGGCCGCATAGATTTGAGCAAGGAAAGCGTAAGTGCGGCATGTGAGATCCCCGGTAGGCAGCTCATCTCGAAGGAGTACCGGATTTGATCGGGGATCGGAGATAACAGCTGCCGAGAATGAGCATCTCGTGAAAACCGCTTTATGGATGACCCCATCGCTACCACGACCTACTCACACTTTTTAGCGAGACGGAGCCTTATAGAGGTTGGATGACTGTCGGCCTTCATGCGATAGATGTTCCTGGTGATGATGGACAGCTTAGCGATGGAGTGGACGGAATATTATCGAAATGCTCGACTCGCTGTTTTCCTTGATACTGACTCACCACCGGTTGGCCCGTTATCCCAGCGACGAGTGATATTTTGCGACCACAGCTCTGGATATCGTGCTCTTGCGTCAGCTTGAGTCAATCCTTCAAAAACGCCAACGTTCCGCTCTTGGAAGCAGTCCATTATCTTGACCGGGAGTTTTAGCCCTTCGTTAAGGATGTACGCAGCTTCTGTGGCCCTCAGGCGTGGTGAAACGATGAGTGCATCAATCTGTCTTTCGTAGTTAATTCGGTCGCCACTTATGCGGCAGTAGCTGATCGATTTCACTCGCTCGCTGCGTAGCGGCACCGCAATGACGCTAAAGAAAGCATGAACAGGCTGTGCCGGCGATGGATGCATTGCATGCCTGTATGATCGATAGCGCAGTCTTGTGCCCGATGGTTCAGTTATCTCTCTTCATCGGAAGCTGCAAAAAAATCGGGAGCTATAAGCTCCCGAGTGGATTAGTTCGCTAGTGCTTCAATGGCTGCGCGAGAATGCTCCCGCCAGTTCGAGTGGACGAGGCGGCCAGCCAGTATGCTTGCTGTTTTCCGCAGCTGCTTGGCCGAATCGTAGTTGTCCCAGCCTGACTCGAATGAGGCTTGTCTGTATAGCTTTTCGACCTCTTGCATGACAGACGTGGCCTGATCATCGGAGTCGACCGGCCTGATCCACCTGATGCGGTGACCTGTCGACTCTCCACAGAGTACCAAGTGATGGGCAGGGTCTTTTACGTAGAAGAGCTGAGGAGCAAAACACAACGCTAGTGCATCCTCACTGAGATCAAACAAGTCGTTAGCCAGCGCTGTTTCAGCAAGGGCTATCGCCTGTTCGACGAGACCACATTGTCCTATGTGGAGGGTACTTGAACTCCACCAGGTCCCGTAGATGGGATCGTCCTCCCGGTACTCCACTTCACCCACGCAGGTGACGGAGAGTCGCTTGTGGAAAACGTCTTGGCGGACGTAGGAACTGGGTCGATAAGGGTTGATTACAAAAGGCTCGCCATTAAAGAAAAGGATCTTGGGTTGCATGTGGAGTTCCTCTTGAGAAATCGGACTCCAATAGTCCCTGGCGGGCAAAGGAGTCCGCAGGGGAGGTGATGTCAGCCAGATCGTCAATCTGGAAAAATGAGGCGCCGGAGCTAGATCAGACCCGCTTCGGCAAAGGAGAACGGTTGTCCCTGACCCACGATGAAGTGGTCAAGCAGGCGAACGTCGATCTCCGACAACACCGACTTCAGTCGTGCGGTGATGATCTTGTCGGCGTTGCTTGCCTCGGTATCACCAGAAGGGTGGTTGTGGCAGAGGATCACAGCGGCAGCGTTGTGCTCCATGGCCTTCTGAAACACGATTCTTGGGTGGACCGTGCTTGAGTCGATCGTCCCATGGAAAAGTGCTTCGCAGGCAATAACGCGATGCTTGCTGTCGAGAAAAGTCACCATGAAGACTTCGCGCAGCTCTTTCATGAGTTTGAGTCGTAAAAACTGACTGACCTCCTGTGGGCTTGTCAGCTCAGGCCCACGTTGGAAGGTACGTTGCTCCAATATCTGCAACGCGTAGGCGACGATCCAGTCGTCCGGGGTGATGGTGAGGCTCGTTGGTACGTAGCGTTTCAACTGAGTGAGGAGTGGTGCCTTCATGAGGGGCCTCCATAGGCATAACTGGAGGCGAGCGCTCCCGGAGGGGCGAACCCTCCAAGGATGTGAACATTGTGCATCTACCGTCACGCTCGTGACGGCTGTTCGCGCAACAGATGCGAAGCGAACGCTGTCGATCAACACCAACAACGCGTGTCATAGCCTTGAAGATCGTGGCTATCTGGGCATGTCGCTGACTACGTCAGCAGGCATTTCTACTGGGGCAGAGGTTCAATGCCTCGTGCCCGATCAATCCCTTCTGCAACCTTGAACGCCGCCTCCAGCTCGCTGATGCCCAGCGTTTGCATCAGTTGGAAGCGCTCGGCCTTTTCCTCGGGCTCGGTCATGGCCAGGGCCAAGTGCAGGCTTGGAGGGACGGCACGGAACAGTACTTCCATCGACTTCGAGAGGATCACGCCTTCGGTAAACTTGCCGGCCTCTTTGCGTGCGGAGAGCATCAGCGCCTTCTGCGAAGCATTGAGTTCGCGAAAGCGCGCAATCTTCTCGACCTCATCCGGTGGCATCGACAGGCATATCCACCACTCGATCATGTTCAACATGGATTCTGCTGCTTTGGGCAAATCGTCCAGGTTCTGGGTCGCGAGCCAGAACCAGGCGCCGAGCTTGCGCCACATCTTGGTGATCTTGACGATGTAGGGGGCGAGCAACGGGTTCTTGGTGATGATGTGCCCTTCGTCCGTGACGTTGATGATCGGGCGCCCGAGAAACTGGTCTCGTTCGGCGATGTTGTTCACGGTGTTGATCAGGGTGATGTAGGCGATCGACAGCTGAGCGTTGTAGCCCTCGCGGGCAAAGGTCGCGAGGTCGACGATGGTGATATCGGCTTCGGGCCAGGGGGTTCCTGGTCGGTTGAACATCTCGCCATCAGCACCCTGACAGAACATGTCCATGGCGTCGGCCATTTCCAGCAATCTGGCGCTGCGGATCTCCGGCAGCGCGGCATCTCGGCCCCGGTCACGCAAGGCATCACGCACATCACTGGGCAGCACGCTACGGGTTTCGTTTTTGCAGCGGTGCGCTGCATCGAGAATGCACTGACGGATGAGGCTTCGATCAGCGCGGGTCATCCGTGCTTCTTCTTTGTCTTCGCCGCCGGTGATCATCAGCCGTGCAGTGATCTCCAGCTCACCGAGTACATCACGCTGTTCATCGCCTTCGATGGCAGTGCTCTCCTTGTCGTCCAGTGCGTCGGCATCGAGGGTTTGAACTTCTGCTGGCGTTTCGACCAGGCGCAGGGCATCCGCAAAGGGTGCCAGACTGACTCCAGCGCCCGGGGCCAATCTGACGCGGTTGACGCTCATGCCTAAGCGAGCTGCAAGATCGCCGAACAGGCCGAAGGAGTTGCCGGCTTCGACGATAAACAGGCGTGGCCGATAAATGGCGGTGATCTGGTTGAGGATGTTGTTCAGGGTTGCACTCTTGCCTGAGCCGGTGGGGCCGAACAGGAAGAGGTGCGCGTTCATCTGCCTATCCAGCCGGTTCAACGGGTCGAAGGTGACGGTACCGCCGCCGCGGTTGAAAAAGGTGATTCCAGGGTTTCCCGTGCCCTGGCTCCGGCCCCACACCGGGGCGAGGTTTGCGGCATGCTGGGCAAACATCAGTTGGGTGTACCACTGTCGCTTGTCCTTGGTGGGGTCGTATACACACGGCAGCCAGCGCAGGTAGCTGTTGAGTGGCGCTACCTCATCTTCCTCTCGCACAGGTTGCAGGCCGGCGTTCAACAATACGTTGCCGAGGCGCAGCTCTCGCGCATCAAGTTCTGCCTGATCACGACCGCGCAGGTAGAAACACAGCGACGCGCGATAGAGCTTGTGTGCACTACCAATCAGGCCACGCACCTGCTTGACGTCGTTCAGCGTCTGCTCCGAGGCTAGGGTTTCACCGACCGCTTTCTTGGCCAGGTGATTCAGGTGGGCTTCAAGGGTGTCTTGTGGCGTGATGACGATGGTCAGACACATCACGGTGTCTTCCGGCATCTGATCGAACAGGGCGTTGATGGCGTCACCGCTTTTGCGGGTTTCGCCCGTTAGGTGGCCCGTTGTGGGGGGCAGACGCAATCGGTCCACCACCATGGTGCGGTGAGGCAGGCCATCGAAAAACCACAGGCCACTCTCGACCTCGGAACGGGGCTGGCCGAAGAACAGCCGCTGAGAGAAGTCGGTACCGGAGGCTAGCTCCAGTTCGCCAGCGTCGAGATTGTCGGGGTAGCGGGTGACTTGGTAGAAGCGCTCGCGGTCTGGCGCATCGGGTCCCAGGTGCGTTGGGTGCGGGTTGAACCAGGGCAACAACCAGGCGTGAATGGCCCCAGCGTCCAGGCGCTGCGCTTTTACACCTGCGTTGGCCAGGCCACCCGCCAGGCGCTCACAGATGATATTTAGCGTTTGTTCGCAGGATTGACCGCGGCGGGCCAGCCCCTGGGCTCGACGATAGACGACCAGTCGAGTGCGCCGGGTCTGCCCGCGCCATGGAAGGCGGGTCACGGTGTTGTCCTCAAACAGCCCGCCGGGCTTTGCCACCGATTGCAGGTGGTGCCCCATAAAACGAAGGTAGTAATCGGTGAACGCGGTTGCGCGTGCGCGAGGCTGGATGTAGGAGTGCAGCCCCGTCAGGTAAGGGCTGCAGTCAGTGTCGTCCTGTGCGTAAAACTGGATGATCCATGGGGCGTTATCCAGTTCATCGAAACTGTCTTGAATGGCGTTTTCCAGGGCATCGCGGGCCTGGGCAAGCCAGCTGTCCTCACGTCCTTCGGTGCCGATTGGCAACAGCTCAAAGAACGCCGCGACCGAGACGCCGTCATCGAGCAACATGCATTGCGATTCAGGCAGGAACTCGACCCAGGGCAGCAAGTCGGCGAATGAAGGCGCAACCCGATAAAGGGCTTGCTCGTCCGCCAGCGTGGCGGGGCGTGTGCGCTGCTGACTGTTGCCGTCAGGCATGGCAATGCCATGGGGCCTCAGGTCCGCGACGTGTTGCTCCCAGGCCCCAGTGTGTGAGGTTTCTTCGAGGGTTGCGGCGGCACGACGCCTCCAGAATGGCTGAATCATCAGTAGTCCTCCAGTCGCTCGCCGGGCATGGCGTATTGCACTCGCTGGTACAGCGGGAAGACGGTGGTATAGCCAGGGACGGGGACCGGATCGGTGCCGGCCAAGTGCGGAAACACGTACATCAGCAGGTCGGGATTCGGAAGCCGGTGGAATTGGCGATGAATTTCCGTTTGCGCTGTGCGTGTGTAGATGGCGTTATGAGCCGGAGCCGCATTCTGGACCTCGTGATCGAATGGGCGGCGCAGTGATTGCCGAGCATCCAGCAATTGCCGGGATGTTTGCCCACCCTGAGTACTACCCCCGGTCTCTTCATGCCAGATATTCAGCATGGTCCGCTTGTCGTGGGGCAGCAGCTCCTCCTTGCTGGTTGAACAGCCGGCCAACGCTACGAGTACAACCAAAATCCACAGGGGCTTAGTCCAGGTCCGGAGCATATTGGGCACCTCCAAGGCGGTGATCGACTTTGCGCCCCTGCGGGTCGTAATCGAGGGTGAGAGACTGTTCGATGTGCACGGCGACCGGAGCGCCGGGTTTGACGTAGATGGCGGCAAAGGCCTGCCCATATAGGCGGTTCACCCATTGCGACATTTCCTGAACGCCACCGGCCAGAATGCGCCCCATGGCCTCATTGCCACTGATGCCGACGGTGCCGAGTGAGCCGTTGTTGCTGGCGACAACGGCCACGTTGCCGTTGTCCGATTTAATCAGGGAGGCAGCGCCGGCACCTGCAGCAGTGATCAGCGCCTGGGTACCGAGGTACTGTTGCGCGTTACTCCGGCGGTCACCGCTGACGCACGGAATGCCATGGGGGTCGCTGATCCAGCCCAGACCATCCTGGAGATTGGAGCTGTTCTGGCGGCTACTGCCTCGCTCGTTGTCTTCCGGCAGGGTGCGGATCGTACCGTCATGAAAAACGAAGGTGATCGAACGGATCTGGCCGCGTACGCAGGAGAGGGTCCAGTCGCCGGAGGCTGTGCCGCTGACCACGGCGCCTGCCACGTCGGGAATGTCGATGCCGTTGGCGGTCAGGTTGTCCGGACCGACAAGTACCTTGAAGGGGTAGGGGTCATTAACGGTCCCATCGATGGGCACGCGACCGATCAGTGCCGTCATTGAGATGGCGCCTATCAAGGTCGAGTTGCTCGGCACGGTGTAAACCGGTTTGGCGCGAGACTTGCTGCCGCTTACAGGTTCCCTGGCGATCTGACGGCCCGGCTCAGCCAGCGCTTCCCGAGTGTTGTCGAGGGTCTTTTGTGCAGGGCTGAAGCTGGTGGGGAAACTGAAACTGTCAGCTTTGTTTGAGCGTGTCTTGCCTTCAGAGCGGGCGTCCTCGGGCTCGATCCACCTGACGCCTGAGTCGATGCCCTCGGCGTCGCCGGCCTCAAGCCCTAGACCCACGGGCAAGTCAGCGTGACCATTTTGGCCACCCAGCCCCTCCAACTGACGTTGCAGATCCTGCAGCAGCTTCTGAGTCTTTTCTCGTTCATTGAGCATCTGCTCGTGATCGTTCTGGAGCTTCTTTTTCTCCGCTTCAAGCGCGCTATCGATACGTCGTTCGATGGTGCCCTCGCGCAGGCGCAGTCTTTCGTTTTCCGCACGCTGCTCCTTGGTTTCCGACATTGCACCCTGCAGGTCAAGGCGCAGTTGCTTCACATGACCGACCAGTGTCGCAACCGTGTCCTGGGCCGTGTCACCCTCGATACCCAGGGCCTTAGCTTCCTCAGCGGTGAGCTTGGGAGTGGCGGCGTGATCCCGGGGGCTGCCACTGCCCGAAAACACTTTGATGCCGACGAAAACCAGCAGCAATGCCATTGGGATCATCAGCCACTTCAACAGACCGTTACCTTTCATGGCCGTCTCCTTGGTCGCTAGCGGCCGGCAGGGTCAGTGTGGCGTCGATCTGGTTGATGGCCGGTAACAGTGCTTTATCCAGTCCGCCCGATCGGGTCACCAAATAGACGACTGTCGTGTCCTCCGGCGTGCCGACGGGTCCCAGAGCGGCGTGCTGGAAGGTTGCGCTGACGAAATTGCCCTGCAGGGCCCTCGGGTCCAGCTCTTGCCAGCGAACAGAGGTGTTTTTCAGGCGTGCTGCGGTCACCCACAGATTGCCCAGGCGCCAGGCCGAGAGGCCCACTGCTTTTATCGGTAGCGTAGGCAGCAGAGTGTCCAGAGGCTGTGAGCGGCGAAGGTTGACCTGGGTGATCCCGGGGACAGGCTCAAGGGTGCGCAGTGGCGCATAGAGGCTTTGCGCCGCATACCGTGTCAGTACCACGGGCACTGGTGTTTCATGGGGGACGAGATCGGCAGCCAATCCCGCTTGATCGGTATCTTCATCAGCCGGTGACCCTCCGTAGCGCGGGGCAGGGCCCTTGGCCTCGACAATGCGAACGGGTTCCAGAGCTGCTTGTCCAGGTTCGGAAGCTTCGGCGGCGATATCCAGCAGGATCAACGTGCCGGTGTCGGCATCTTGAAGTTGCAGACGGGTTGGTTTTATCGGTGCGCTGGCGCGTAGGTAGACCGCGCCACCAGCACTTTGCACCCGCAGCTTGTCGCTGATGGCGGGTGGTACACCGACACGCACATTACGATCGATAAACACCACGCGCTCCTGATCTACCAGCAATGGAACCGCCAGCGGCAGCCGCTCCCAGCGCAGGATTTCCAGCGCCTGGGCGCCGCTTGAGAGGGCCGCAGTTAGAAGAAAAAAAGAAATGTGGAGGCGCTTCATTGTGTTTCTCCCATGACGCTACCCAGCCCCGACGCAGGGGCGACAGGCGTGACGGAATCGGGGTGAGCGATACGCTGAGGTGCGCCGTTGTAGCAGTCGAGCATGAGGCCGAATGGGTTGCGCTCGGGATCGAGGTCGGCCCGCGACACTTTGATCGGGTAGCGCACCAGGGCCCGCTTGACTTGCTCCGAGCCGAAGTACTCATCGGCCGTCAGGTCCAGGGTCACGATCCAGTCCCGGTCCGAGACCACTTCAACGCGTCCAGCTGGATCGTCGCCATAGCCACGCCCCGGAATTTCATAAACCCCCCGTACACGCTGGCGCAGCTCTCCAGCGGCACGACGCTGCTCATACTCGGTACGCAACGAGGTCTGGCAGGAGGGCGTGAGGTAGGCCGATAGCGCCTGGATATTGCGGGCATAGTCCTCATCGCCATTGGTGGGCCAGCGCTGGAGCTGCTGCCAGATGTAGAAGGTGAAGGCGTAGACGCTTTCCGGCGGCACTTCCCACCACTTTCTGACGCTCCCGGAGCGCAGGTCGGGTGGCACATGAATGGTCAGATCGCGCGGGGCACTCCACCAACCGCCCCCCATGATCAACGCAACGAGTAGCAATGCTCCTGATCCGCCGCGCAACGTCTTGATGTGCGACTGCAGGTGGGTGATCTCATTCTTGAACCGGCTCACGGCTGCGTTCTCCTTGTGCTCCAAAAACCAGAGCGCAGGACCAGTACTTGGCCGCCGACATACCTGGCCAGGCTTGGATGTCGCAGTGATACCCACCACTGTATCTGGCGGTACAGCCAGGTATCGGGTCGACCTCGTTTCTGGCGACGAAGCAATCCCCCTCCGGCAAACACGCCGATGCTGATGGCGAGGACGATGGCGGTAGGTACCATGGCGATGGTCGAAAAGGTGAGGGCAAGGGCAATGCCTACAGCCAAGCCGACGACGGCAGACAGTCCGGAGCAGATCCACAACTCGTCTGCGGTCAGCCCCCGCACCACAACAGGGTGGTGGTTGAGACGGTTAGGCAGGAAGCTGACGGTACCGTCTGGCCGGACATCGTGAGATTGACCCATGACGATCTCCTTAAAGAACCCCAGTGGCTTCGGTAAGCAGCCAAATGCCAACCACCAGTAAAACCGCGCCAATGGCCACGGTCAGACCGAACTGGCCCCAGGTTTTACGTCCGGTATGGATCTCGGCGTAGGTGCCATAGGCGTGGTAGCAAACGCCGATGAACATCGATGCGACAACCAGCAGCGCGACGAGCATTACGATGTCGTATCCGTAGTTGCGCAGGGTGTCCATGATCCCTTTCCCAGAACCCCGGGAAGGGTCTTCCAGTGTGGGCAGACCCTGAGCCTGGGCCAGTGAAGACATCCAGGTCACAGCAAGGGCAAAAGCCCGGCGCGGGCGTTGGGCGGTCAAGATGGAGTGCATTGTCTGCATCATGGTTGGAACCCTTTTCATCAAGAGAGGAGGAAGAACGTCAGAACGAGGTACAGCGCAAAAAAACGCACAGCGACACCGAGAAACTGACGCTGCGAGATACGTTGCTCGGACCAGCCGACGTAAGCGGTTCTAAGTGCCCAGACACCCCACAGCAACAGAACGGCGAAGACCAATCCGATCAGCACCGACGCGGTGGCAAAGGGCGTGAAGCCACTGTTGGCTTGAAAGGCAGCGAGCTGCATCGCTGTCATTTGATGACCTCCGGCTTTGCTTCCTGGCGGTAGTTACCGAGCAGAGCGTTGGTGTCTCTTGGTTGGGCTCGTTGCGGCGTCAGGTAGTCGTGAACACCCACCTGAATGCGTTGCAAGTCAGCGCTCAGTCGCTTGTAGTCGAAGTGATAGCGGGATCTTTCTTGCGGGGCGGAGTCAGCCGACTGCTTGGCCATTCGATCCACCAGAGCGAGCTGGCGTAGCAGGGCTGCGAGCAGCTCCGGTTCGGATGGGATTTCGCTGGCGTGTACAGGCTGAGCCATCAGTATTGCCATGACGACGAACATCGGCAGCACTTGGTTCGAGAACAGGGAGTGTTTGCTGATCAACTTCATTGCGTCGTGCTCGTTTGACGTGAACGGCACAATGGTGAAAGGGTGTGAGACTTCTTACTGCAATGAATGGATAACGAGGGTTCACCGTATTTAGGTGACTAGTTAAGGGGGAGGTGCGGGGGGATTTTAGGAGAATAGTTGGGCTTCCGCTCTACTCTTCGTTCCTATGCATAAAAAAATAAAGTTTAAGCCACTGCAAGTGATGACTTGGCGGTTTATAAGTCTTAATATGGTCGAGTTGAATTTTGAATTAACCCACTGAGGAATTTATAGAATGTCCCGCCTAGCCGAGTTTCGTAAACTGGAGCAGCAGCTCGCCACCCAACTCGCAGAGCTCGAGTCGATGAAAAGCGATTCCGGTCTGAAGAAAGAGATGGAATTTGAAAGCAAGCTGCGTGCGTTACTGGGTGAGTATGGATTCAGCTTGAAGAACATTATTAATATTCTGGATCCAGAGGTTGGTAGCCGTACCTTGACGTCAAAATCAGCAGCTGTAAAAACAGTCCGTAAGGCGAGGGATGTGAAGATTTACAAGAATCCTAATTCGGGCGAGCTGATCGAGACCAAGGGTGGTAATCACCGTCAGTTGAAAGAATGGAAAGCAGAGTTTGGTGCGGACGTTGTCGAGTCTTGGCGAATTCAGTAAAGGATGCTCCGATCAACTTGCCGCAAGATTGTGGTAAGTCGAAAACCCTCCGACGCACATCGCTATGTGCAGGATCGCGACGCAGTGGGTGACGCAGTGGCTTACTCGAAGGAAAAATACCCTTCATTGAATACTCTCTTCGTCGATAGTGCATGCGCGGGAAAATAGACTCAGCGAATGCATCAAACAGCCTTATCCTTAATACTGGAGTTCGGAAAGTCTGTTTGCCGGACTCTTGCGTTGATGGAATCGATTTTACACACAGACCAACAGGCTAGAGCTGCATTTGCGTGGCTCTAGTCTGTTGGTTGAAAGTGCCTGTGGTCGGTTCTATGTGACCTGAATCGAAGTTAGGGCAGGAGAATTTGTATATCTTGCTCTTCGTTAGGCTCTATGGCTAACCCATAAGGGGAATGCTTATTTGCTTCTTGCATTTTTACATGCTTCAAGCTTGCGGAAACATTTCGTGGGGAATCAATATCAATATTCGCTGCCGGAGCCTGCTTCAGAGGCTTGTGCCGAATCACTGTCCCCCCCTCAGCCACGATGATATTACCTACGATGTCATCACCGGTTGTGGTGTTCCCAATGATAGTACCGCCCTTGCCGACGGTCAGATCGTGCTCGGCCAGTATGCCGTCCGCCGAAATACTTGTGCCTTCTAAAGTTGCACCTGCGGGAACTACAAAATCACTGGTGAGCTCTACGCCATTTCCAGATTGGCTGGTGCCGTTCACCGTACCACCCTGATCCAATATCAACTGGTTGCTTGCAACAATGCCTGCGCCTAGCTGACTTGTCCCGGTCAAGGTGGCACCGTCTGTCATCTGAACAGGTTGTCCAGTGATTACTAAACCGCTACCAGCGATGCTATTTCCTTGTACGACCGCACCAGGCAATAGAACCATATTGGAGTTAAATACTGCACCATTACCATTGGTACTTTCGCCATGCATAGTTCCTGCAAAATTTAAAGTGGTATTTACATCGAAATTCCCGGATGAAATCCCATTGCCATTTTTTGATGCGCCGTGAATATTGGTGTTCTTGGGTATATTTAGTGTGGTGTTATCAATAACGGCTACTAGCACTCCTGCGCCATCGGTTGAGGAGCCAGTGATATTGATATTGTTTTCGGCAGTAAGTTTTACCCTAGTATAGACGCCGTTACTTTTTTCCGAGGTGCCCGTGATATTTATATCACTTCCGGCAGTGTGCGTTGATTGATCATAAATGCCGTTACTTTTTTCCGAGGTGCCCGTGATATTTATATCACTTCCGGCAGTGTGCGTTGATGCAATACCGACGCCGAATCCGTCCGTTGAGGAGCCAGTGATATTGATATTTTTTTCGGCAGTGTGCGTTGATTGATCATAAACGCCGTTACTTTTTTCCGAGGAGCCCGTGATATTTATATTACTTCCGGTAGTGAGCCTTGATACAACATAGGCGCCGATTCCGTCCGTTGAGGAGCCAGTGATATTGATATTTTTTTCGGCAGTGTGCGTTGATTGATCATAAACGCCGTTACTTTTTTCCGAGGAGCCCGTGATATTTATATTACTTCCGGTAGTGAGCCCTGATACAACATAGGCGCCGATTAGGTCCGTTGAGGAGCCCGAAACATTCACATCGCCTTTAACAAAATTTACTCCTCTAATATATGCGCCATAACTCTTCTGCGAAGTGCCAGTAATATTTAAATTTCTTCCTGCATTGAAGACGCCATAATAAGGCTGGTTTGTGCCTCTGCCGTCATTAGAACTGCCTGTAACACTGATATCGTTTTGGGCTTTTGTTTGTCCTCCTGAGATTACGCCGGAGCCTTTATTAGAACGCCCGATAAAGTTGATATTGTTTTTGGCGTTTAGTCGACCTGAATCTTCTATCCCGTGGCCTGCATCAGACAGCCCTGTAACATTGATATTATTGCCTGAATTCATTGTTCCAGAAATACCGCTCCCTGTGTGACTGGTCGATTTGCCAGTGATATTTATATCCCCTTCTGCAGAGAGCGTTGATGTAGTGTTGACGCCTCTATTTTTCTGCGAGGAGCCCGTGATATTGATGTTGTTTTTAGCTGTAATATCACCCTGGCTAATATAAACCCCACCTAAATCTTCAGAAGCGCCAGTGATCGTAATGTCGTTGCCTGCAACCAAGCTCGATGACGAAGTTATCGCTACACCATCTATTTTTTTGGAGCTACCTGTTAGTTCTATGTTGTTGCCGGCGTTTAGCTTAGCATTGACGTTGAGTTTAACGCCGTCACCATTGCCGGCAACGACAATGTCTTTGTCGGCTTTGATGGTCGATGAAACTGCATTAGTGCCGATTACCTCTACTCTGCCGTTATCCGCTACCAATTTGGCCGAGCCGTTCTTGTTTTGCGCGGACGAATCCATCAGGTCGGAAATAGCGGTGGCCTCAATGGTGCCAACGCTATTTTTGACCCAACCTTCATGAGCTCTGAGCTCTACATGGGCGGCCTTGAGGGTACCGGCATTATTGTGTACGCCAACAGCGGGTTCTGGATGGGCAACCCCGGTTAGCTCAACGCTGAGAAACGGATTGGTGCCACTAGGCATGGTGAGCGTGAAGTTTTTACCGGAAGCCATTTGCACGGTGCCCTTGGTCGCGCTGAGTGTGCCGGTATTAGTGACATTGCCTGCCCCTGACAACACTACAAATCCGCCCAGGCCGTTTGCAAGCAGTTGGCCGTTATTGATGATGTCACCTGCGGTAGTAACGTCGGTTGCCGGGGCAAACGTATAGTTTTTATCCATGAATGCGTCGTTACTAATCTCCTGCGTTGATACCACCAAGCCACCCACATTGACCTGTGCTGTTTTACCAAATACAACCCCGTTGGGGTTGAGCAGGAATACTTGGCCATTGGCATTCAGCGAGCCATCAATCTGACTCTTGGCGCCTGTGACACGGTTCAGGGTTACATCGGTGGCATTGGCGTGCTGGAACGTCACGGTGTTTGCATTGCCAATATTGAACGTATTCCAGTTAATGACCGCGTTGCCGGGTTGCTGAGTGACGGTCATGCCTGCGTCTTGGGTGGCGATCGCAGCATTGCCGGCAGCGACAACTCCTCCGGTTGGCAGGATTGAGGCGGCCTCAACTGACGTCATGAACCCCAGGGCCCATAACATTGCAACAGCTAGGCGTGTTGGTTGTAGATACAGACGCTGGGGTTGCGCGCCAGGGCGCGCAGAGGCAGAGGCCTTACCCTGACTGCTTTGCAGTTCAGAGACTACAACGGGCTGGTTCAGGGCGCGGCTAAAGATCACTCTAAAACGATTCGAGTTCATGGTAAGCACCTATGGATGAACAAATGATGAATGACTAAAACGATGTGCTTACGTCCAGCCAGATGCGGTTGGCATCCTGGGATGTCGACAGGTTGTCGGACAGGCGTTGGGCATAGGTCAGGCGGGCGTTGTATTTTTGAGCGACATTTACATTGAAGTAGGCCCCGGCACCTTCCAGGCGCATACGGCTATTGCTGTCTGGATTGGTACCCCAGCTATGGCGATTAACGCGGCCTTCGGCTCGGTCGTAAAACACTGCAGCGGTCAAACTCTGATTCAAGAGCGAGGGGGTATGACGCAACTCAAAGGTTCCTTGCGCGCCCTGGTTGACCAGGGTGCTATCCGCAACAAACGCACGCACACCGCCAGGACCGCCTAACACCAGTGATTGGGAGCTATCCAGGTTACTGTTGGTCAACTGAGTGCGTAATGCAGCAAAGGCAGACCATTGCGGGGCCAGTGTTTGTTGCCAATAGCCGTCGATACGTTGTTTGAAGAAGCTGCCCTGGCTCTGACGCGTTTGTCTGTCGATGGCCTGATCGAGTGGGTCGCCAAAATGCAGGCGACCCACTGTTGATGCGAGGCTAAAGCCAGCCACGCTGTTGTCCCAGAAACGATAGCCCGACAGTTGGGCGGTTGTTGTTTGAGTGTTGCGACTACGGTCCACAACGTGCAACAGGCGGTCACTGAAATCACTGTACTCATAAACAGCCCGTGCCTCTAAACGGCCAAGATGAGATAGCCAAAGCGGATGACTGATCCAAGCCGAGTAGGCATCAGAGTCGCCTTCGGCATCCAGAGGATCGAAGGCGCCGTTCAGCACATAATCAAGGTGGCTATACCCACCCCCCACGCGAGTGCCATACGGGCCAACCGGTAGGCTGTAGGAGACGCCATACTGCTGCAGGCCGGTATGATGCTCCAAGGCTTCGGTACTGGTCACACCATCCAGCGTTACCTGGTCGCCAATAAGCAGTGTGCTATTGAGCGCCACCCCGGCATTGAGCTGATTGCGTCCTGTATAGGCGTTGCCATGATTGTTCGCCCCGGCGTAACCACTGAGGTGTTTAATGGGCGCCACCTCGACATCGAGCAAGGTCGTCCCTGGCAAAGCGCCAGCCTTTAAGGTTGCTGCTGCGGAAATGCCAGGCAGATCGTTGAGCAAGTACATGGCGCGATCGATGTCCGCACTCATGACATAAGGAGGAGTGGAGCAAGGTGCTAGGCAGGTTGCATGTTCGATAATGCGCTGTGCGGTTTCGAGCTCTCTAGGGGATGATGCTCTCACCTTGGGTGCTGCATAACGGCCTTCGATGACCTGTAAGGTCAGTGTGTCGTTTTGCATACGTTGCTTGGGGATCAAAACGCGAACCGCCATGAAACCGCGCTGGGCATAAAGCCGTTCAACCGCCACGGTCATTTTGCGAAGATCGGCGATGCTGACCTCTTGATTGAGCCAAGGCGCAACGGCGGCGTCCAACGAGAGTTTAGGCAGGCCTTGAGCCCCCTCAAAGACAACGTGCGTGATGCGTACTGTCTTGCTCGATGGGGCAACATCTTCGCCATCAGGAGGCGTTGAAGGCGCGAACATGTCGAACTCGATAGGTAGTGATCGATCTTCGGGTTTGACTGGATCTTGTTGCAATTGATTGCCCAAGCTGCCAGCAGACGGCAATTGGGCCGCCTGAACGGCCATAGGAAGCCCAAAACCCAGAGAGGCGGCCAGTATGGTCAGGCGCCTCAGCTTGTGAAATGTCATATAAGATGCACATCCGTTAAAAAAGAAGGATGCGAATATCAAGGTATGGGGTGGGCAAGGCTACGGACGGCTGGTGAATAGCTGTGAAATATGATTATTGCCTGTTATTTGGTTGCGTAAAAATAAGTATTGCTGTACGGCTTCTATTTTTGTGCATGTCTTAATGAGTTTCAGGCCAACCCCTTGAATGTACAGCGTTGCGCAATGTGTTCGTTTGCCACCTTGGGATCAGCTGGTGTCGATGCGGAGGGAACCTCGACCGGCGGCACTGTCCGCGGTGGCTTGGTCTTCTGTGCCGCCTGGTTTGGAAAGTCACCATGCACCGCCTTCTGGATCAGCCTGAACAGATAGCTGACTGTAATCTGCGTCTGCATAGACCGCGTTTTTCCTGCACGCTTGATTGCGGACTCCACGGCACCTGGACAAACCAGCCCAGGGGCATTTGGACATTCGTTCCGTGTTCACCTGGATCGCATCGCCAAAGGTCAGCTCGCCCTCACGGCCGTAGAGGGCACCTACAAGTACTTCTTAAAGCTCCCAGCCATTATATTTACCGCAATCCCCAGCATGATCGCGCTGGGCAGCAGAATAAGTAGCGGATTCACGCTGACTGGCAAGGCGAGGTACACAACCCACGGGAGCATGGCCAGCGGCAGTACCGACGCCTTGGCGCGGTGGTAGACAAACCCCGATTCGCGCCCTGCACCAAAGCGTCGAATGTCTCGCCGCACCAGTCCATCGACCAGGCCGACAAAGGCACTGAGCAGAAACAGCGGCGCGGCAAGCACCAGGATGAGCACGCGCACCATCACCACCAGTGTGATGAAGGCCGTGGCGATCAAATATTTCTCCAGCCAGATGTAGGCCTGGCTGACGAAGTATCTAAAGTCCTTGGCACTACTGGCTGCCGCTGCGGCCTTGGCTGACTTCTCACGTATCCAGTCGGCCAAATGGCTTTTCACGAAGATCCATTCATAGGCCTGTTGGACCAGTTGATGCGCCGTCCGCCCGGGTTCCTGCACCACAGCGCTGCGTGTGAAGTGTTCGGAAAGCTGGGCCAGCTCAAAGCTCAGCATGTTGGAGGCATGCTGCCAGCCTTCCTCTGGCCAGAAAAAATGCATGCCCAGGCATTCGATTGTGATGCTCAAAAGTAATGAGCCAGACAGGACACCGAACAGATGAAAGGGCAGGGCGATGAGCGTTGAAATCAACCCGCGATTCTGGTTTTGCTGAGGGGGTGCCGTCGAAGAGTATGAACTCATGTCGAGACAACGTCCTGGGCAAGCTCACCTGCGGCCATCTGCCTGAAGTCATCGATCAGGTCATCGGGAAGAGGGGCGTTCTGCAATCCAGGCAAACCTGCGCTTTCCCACCAATCCCCTGCGTCCACGTAGTGCTGACGCATGTAGTCTGCCAACTGTTGCAGGTCTTTGGGCATCACTTCGTCCGGATCGGGGGCAGGAAGTGGCATGCGGACTTTCCACAGGCGCCCACCTTCGAGCAGGGCAAAGGCCTGTCCTTTGGGCAGGGCGACAATGTGTGCTGGCTCGATCAACGGAACGCTGGATGTGGTAATGCGGTCATGGGTGTTGGATGTGAAATCGGTGCGTCCACGAATGTCCGAGCTGTCGGTGGCGCCGCTCATCAATGATGTGGTGTAGACCTCGACTTTTGGTACCTGCTTGGTCAATAGCTCGGCTGTCGCCGTCTCACGTACGCGGAGCATGAACAGGTTGTTGAAGTTGCCGATTACCTGGCCAGCTTTTGCCCGATTGCCGATTTTCGCTTCGATATCGCTTAGCGTCTGGGTATACGCGGTGACTTGCAATCCGGCGCCACCTCCCTTGTTCACCATCGGTACAAACTCATCGCCCATCAGTTCGTTGACTTCATCGGCGTGCACGTTGATCGGCACCCTTGTATCCGCTGTGGCGCCCGGCAAACCATCATCAATACCGAATTTGTAGATGTGCCCGGCAACTGATACCAGATCGCTGAACATCGAGTTTCCGACCGCAGCAGCAACCTCGGGATCTGACAGAGCGTCAAGGCCGACGTAGACCACCGCGCGTTTACGGATGACCTGCATCCAGTCGAAGATAGGCCGCGAATCCTCAAGGTCGGAGTAATTTGGTGCCAACAACTGAGCGATCTTGCCGGTGGTGAGTTTTTCCAGAAGTGGCAGGAGAGACGCGACGATTTTGTCGAAGTAGGTCCGGTCATAGCGAACCGCGCTGCGCAGGCCATCGAGTACCGGGTCGTAGACTCGCACTTGGGACAGGTACTGTTCTATCGCGACGACCCGTTTGTCGCGTCCGATCATGTTGCGAGGGGTATTCTTCTCGTTGAGTCTGGCCTCGATCTGAACGATGACCTGCCATGCCTTGGTGTCGGTCCTGGCAAAGAACTGTGCGGCGTACTCCATGAACAATGCATCGATGTTGACCACATGACGCTGAATCAGTTGGTAGTCCGGGCGCTGTCCCAGTTCCACGAGTGCACGGGCGATGATGTTGACGAAGCGCCAGGCGAACTCGCGAAAGGCGGCAGAGTTGCCTTCGCCGGATAGCTGCCCGGCGATACGGGATGCGACCTCGGATATCCGGCCAAAGCGACCAACAGCGTTGTAGCGCGCCGAGATATCCGGCCAACCCAAGTGGAAAACGTAGAACTCGCCTTCACGTCCGGCGCGCTTGGCTTCGACATAGGCTCTTTTCAATAGGTCGGCATCGCCCTTGGGGTCGAAGATGATCACCACTTCGAACTCGCCCTGGGCGTTGCGTCGCCGGATGTCCTGGGTGATCAACAGTTCGGCGAGCCGAGTCTTTCCGACGCGAGTCGTTCCCAGCACCAAGGAGTGCCCGACCCGTTCGCCCAGGGGTAATGTCACGTCCACTTCATTCGGTTCGATACCATGCAGGCGAGCTTGGCCGCCGACGGGTGGAAGCGGCTGGGCAGGGTTCAACGGATGATCCCAGGCGGTAAGGCGCGCGAGTCCGGACCATGGGGGCGACGCGAATTCCAGACGCTCCTCCAGGCGTCGGGCCATGCGATACAACCGTGTGGGTTCAACATAGGCACGAAACTCCGGGCGGTAGGTCTGCATCAGTCGATGGGTGTGGCGCTGATCCCATAGAAAGCCTCGACCGATGAACAGACGCTTTTGGCTGACCGGCACATTGCGGCTGGTCATCACATAGCGGGGCAGGCGCCGGATGTTGCGACGGTAACGCAGGATGATTAAGGCATCACGCATGCGCATAACGCCAAAGCCAAGAAAGCCCAGGGCCGATCCCAGGCCCATGGACGGATTCAACGCAACGGACCAGGGGGCGATCAAGCACAGGACCGCAGCGCTGAGGCAGACAGCGACGCTATAGAGTTCGACCGCAGGCCTGAGAAGGACCTCGACAGCGTGAGGCTGTGCCAAGGCCCCCGCTCACTGCTCAATGCCGGTCGGCGTAATCAAGACCGGGTAGTGTTTAAGTCCCAAGCGTTCAGCCATGTCGTCAGCCGCGGTAGGAATCAGCTTCAGCTCCGGCACTTCGCTACGCAGTTCGGCCAATGCTTGTGGGGTTGCAACGTTGACGACCAGCCCTACTGCGCCCAACTCCTGCAACGTTGTGCCGCGCTGGCGCAGCCAGGCTCGGGAGTGCTCATCGTCGCCTACAAGAAACAACGACATCAGCCCAGGCGCCTTGATGGCTTTGCGTACTACCTGACCAGGCGACAGCAACATAGAGCGAACCGGCAGCATGCTCGCTTCGCTAACGGGGTCGATGGTAACCACCTGCGGATTGACTGACGGTGATCGGAAGCCATTGGCATCTTCCTGTTCGGGATCCAGCGCATGGTAGTAAGGCAGCGCGGAAATACCGCCTCGGTCTTCAACAACGATCAGGGAGGAGGGTGGCGCCGCGGTTACCACTGGGTGAGTCAGCAGGGTAATCACCACCAGCGTGATGTTTGAGGCCAATACTTGACGATGGAGTCTCATGGGGACCTCCTGTTCGGTGTCTGTTTTGCGGCGGGTTCATCCTGCAATCGCGACAGGTGGTGGATGACACTGCGTCGATAGCGCGCGGCGGGTTGTCCGCCTGCAGGTCGGTGATAGCGGCCGATGGCGAGCAAAACATCCTCACCGGGTTTGTACTGTTCGCGCAGAATCTGCGCTGCGATCGCAAGGTTGCGGTAGGGATCCAGCAACTCGCAGGGATGCAGGTAGCGATGTTTTTGGTAGCCCAGGTTGATCTGACCCAGCCCCGCGTCAATGCGGGTCGGCGTTGTCTTGCGAAGGGCTCTGAGCAAGCCTTGGCAGGCTTCCTGGTGGTTCTTGTAACGCTGGGGCGCTCCCGCTACGTTCAAGGTCCAGGGCCATGGGACCAGTCGCGAACCGCGTTTCAACCCGCTTTCCTGCAGGGCAATGGCATAGAGCACGGTGGATGAAATGCCAGCCTGTTGGGCTGCCATCTGGTAGGCCGGCGGAGGCACAAGCAAAGGCTGAGCCGTCGCGTGATCGATTGATGTGGTGATCAGCAGCAATGCGCCGGCCACATAGAGGGTTATTGGCGTTGCCATTGGCTGTCCACCCAGCGCACCACTGCGGGCAGGTCTCCCGGCAGATTGAGCGACAGCCAACGACCGGCATCATGGTTCAGGGTGATCTGTCCGCCATTCACTTTGTTCGGGGCAATCTTGGCGCGACGTGCCCACTCGCGGATTTTTGCATCATCTTGTGAGTCGCCAACCATGTAGAGGTCGAACTCAGCCCCCGTGACTGTCAGCCGACTGATGAGGTGCTCGCAGTCGTTGCAGTTTTCCTTTACGAAAACTGCGAGCCGCCCAGACCCTGTTGGCATCGAGGGGGAACCGAGGGTCGGACTTTCGTCGCTCAGGCTGACCCGCTGCAGGTCCGGGTAGAGGAGCCTCCAGGCTTCATCGTAGGCTCGCTGGTACACCAACAACTTTTCGACACGTATGGCTTCGGCTTGCACCTGCAACTGGGCGTAGTGACGGAGCTCGTCATCGTTCCGTGCCTCGATTCCCAGGGCGGTCAGCGGATCGATGTTGGGGGAGTACACGCCCAACGGGCCCTGCATCAGCTGACGATAGCGTGCCCACTCATCCTGCTTCAGACCCCATGCCTGCGCCTGATACTCATCGTCGCCAGTGGACCGGCTCTGAAACTCCTGGCTTGAGCGAGTGTGGGAGGAGATTACTTCGGTATTGCGGGCAATGGCCGGAGAAGTACCCCAACTGGACAGGGTGAGCACCAATAAGGTGGAAAGGACTGTAGGTTTCATCCTGCCCTCCTAGGGTATGGCCAGGCGTAGTGCCTGACCTTCACGGAGGAACACTGCGGTTGCGCCATCGATGGCATCCAGTTGCCACCCGGCAGTGCTCTCGCCTTGGCGCAGTAATGTGGCTTCGCCAAGTGTCGATGAACCGCTCGGCAGAATGACCAGGAAGCGTTCGCTACCACGCAATTCAACTCCATTGATGGTGAAAGGCGGAACCTGGGGCTTGATCTTCTTGGTCTGGGCAATGTGCCGCGGTGGAGTGATGGAGGCGGCTTCGCGTGGGGCATTTACACGAGCCGCCAGCGCTTCGATATGTGCCTGCAGTGGAAGCAAACTGGAAGGAGCCAAGCGTTCATTCAGTGCTGATTCGATGGTTGCCAGTTTCTGTTTCAAATCCAGGTGCGCTCTATCGGCGTGCGTTTTCAGCTGCTCGGTCGCTTGCTGGCGGTTGTCTTGGATGGCTTGACTCAGGTTTGCGATTTGAGTCTCCATAAGGGCAATTTTTGCATCCTGCGTGCTGGCTTCATCCTGGCCTGCAAGTCGAGATATCTCGGCCTGATTGAGTAGAACCAAGGTGCTGAGCAAAAGCGCACAAACGATGACACCAATGCTCAGCAGTCTGCGTACACGACACGCACGTGTAGGGCCTGTCATCAGAATCATGACCGATCCTCCAGTGCTGCCTGTGGTGTTTCCATCTGGGACTGGCTATCAAAAGCCGGAAACACGAGCGGAGACGCTGTTGGTCCGCCGACATCGATTCTTGGAGGTATTGCGCGGACAAAGCAGATCTGGCGTAAGACGTCATCAACCTGAAGCTCCCAAGAAGCTCCTGACAAGGTCAGCAATCCATCGCGCAATGACAATGGCCCTAATCGATAGTGAGCCGCTGGCAGGGGCAAGGTGGCGAGTGAACTTATTCCACTCAGGTCGCAGAGCTGATAGCCGGATCGCAACAAAATATGCTGCAGCGCATCACCTACGGTGGCATCCAGTCTGGGAGGAATAGCGACTTCGACCACTTGCTGCAGTAAGTCGCGCTGGTGAGACTCTGGAACCAGCTCGACGAGGGTGTAACGTCCGTAGCGGAGCACGGGCACGGTACTCGGGATCGCTTCCTTGACTGTTTCAAATGGAATAATGTCGGCTGAAGGTGATGGGAGCTGAGGTGCCACGCATCCGTACAGCAACCACAAGCTGAGCAGTGAGGTGAGTGAGCGAAAGGTGAAGGTGCACATGCGGCAAATCCCCGGGTTCGGTGATGTGCCACCATCGCTCTCTATGTGTTAGTCCTCAGTAAACAATGGGTATTTCTGATGATCCGGGTTATTGCCACTGGAGTGGGAGGGGAAACTGGATTTCGAATATCTGTACAATTAGGTCTAGATCATCTGATGTACACCCTGAAAGATCCTGGTTTTTAGTGGTCTGGTGGTTTTTCTTAAGTAGGTGTTTACCTATTTTGTCAGTTTGTCTTTAGGGGGCGGAGGGATGTTTATTTTTATAGCCAGTGCTCCAAAATCTATGAAGGTTTAATGGGGTTTTGTAAGACTAGCTTGGCATCCCGGTCAGTATTTTTATCTAAAGGGCTCAAGAAGTCGTAATTGGTTCTGGGTGAGATTTTACTTGTGGTTTTTGTCGTGACTTAATTTCCCATGGGTAGCGGATATCCTAATAGTCATTAGGGAATTAATTAACAATTTTACTTGCTGCGCCATCCAAATAATAGAGCAGGACTTGATATGTTGAAAAAAATCTCTTGGTCATGCTGTTTTTGCATAACCGATATCGAGCTTAGTCTTTCGCCATCGTATAGATAGTCTGAAGTGCTGCTGCCATATTTTCCGAAATTAGCGTCGCGCAAAATTCCCCCATCGGCTATAGAGCTAATGATTATGTTTATTATTGTTTTTTTGCTGTATATGTGTATATTTTTTGTATTTTCTTTGTCATGAGAAAATTTCTTATTTGTAATGGATTCGGATTGTTCGTAGATATCTATCATCACTACTCTGTCGCGTTTATTAAAGTAGTAAGTATGGGTGTTTTTAATGGTTTTTGGGAGGGTTTTTAGTTATTTTTCTATCTTAAATTCGGCTCTCTGAATTTCAAATGGCCTCAAATTAAATAAAGCTCCTTGCTTATGGTTTTCGTGCTGCTTTCTCTTTGGTAGTTTTTAAGAGTGAATTAAGAAGTACATCAGGCTTTGATTGGGTTTCGTAAAACTCTTTTGTTAAATTCTTGAAGTCCGGTTTTCATAAAGATCTACGTTATTTGATATGGGTTTCTGATTTTTCATTGTTGGTGAGTTAGGGGGCAGGTTTTTAGAATCAAAGCTGTGAAAGCATTATGTTTGCTGGTTATAGTTGTGCTGTATATGTTGGGAGGCAGCTGAAATAGCATTATTAACGTAGTTTGGTGTCTTTGGTTTAATTGATTTTGTTGTTTTTTATTTGGTTGCAATTAAAATGATAGGTTTCCTTTGGATGTTTTAGAAGCGATTTTGTTTGGCCCTTTTTCAAAGCTGATCTGATCCGTAACTGTTCTCAATCGGTCGAACATATTTTGTTTATATGCTTCGGTGTGAATGTTTGAGTGGGCAGGTAAAGTGCTTTCGGCAGCCTGTTTAACCTTAGTGCTCGAAGGCAAAAATATTCCATTCTCGGTGGAGTTTACATCTATTCCCAGCCTATCCATCCTTCTACGAAGCCAACGCATCCTAACGTCTTTTGCATTCGACAGAACAATTCCTGCGGTGTGCCTATCTGGTTAGTGTAGAAGTATTAGGCTTGAACGAGGTGTTCGGGCAGTGTGAGATCCGTGTCGATGTGTGCCAGGGGTACCTAGCTGAGGGCCTCGTAGACGTAGGTGCTGTAGCCCTGGTTGTTGTTCATGTTGCAGGCTCAGGTGTTGCCAGAGAAGCTTCGTTTTATGGTTTCGGCCACTTTGTTCGACCCTAGTGCAAGAATTTATTTTTCGTAGATATAAAAGAAGGGGGCGCAAAGCTAAATGTAACGCCCCAATAATTAGTATTGGACACTGTATTGGTTTTTAATCGGGTTTTCACCAGGAAACCCGAGGTTAACGTTTTTTCTTTTCGGACAAATAGAAGTCTAGATATTTTTTAGGCCTTTCTTTAAAGGAGCGAGCCTTGCCATAATTATAAGCAGCATCAAAGTAGTTGTATGATTCATCAAGGCTGTTTAGTTCAAAGCAAACCATTCCAAGATCAACCAATGGAGCTGTGTCTATATCTGACCCTCTTGTCTTCAATGCTATTTCAGCCCATTCTTTAGCCTTGGCAAAGGCTGCCATATCAAAATATGCACTATACATACAGGCCGAAATCCAACTGGCAATTTCCCACTCAAGTTTGGGCTCAGGAAGTAGTGCCCAAGCTCGGAAATATTCTTTTAGTGCGTCTTCATAAGACTTGTTATCATGAGACTCATTGCCTTTCTCGACAGTGGAGACGATTAGCTCCTCTAGCTTTTTGTTTGCTTCGGAAAGAGTTTTCATTAGTTATTTCCTTAAATTATGGAAAGTATTGTGATTTCTCTGCAGGTCCAATAAATTCACTTGGGTTTATATACCTGTCAGGCAAGTTTGCGCCTTGGGAACGATTATGGCCAAAATACTCTAGTTCATAATTTTTGGAGTCTCGCATAAAGGCTCTAACTTCTTTGGATTTAGGGCCGTAATAACCACCTTTCTGATTCCAATATTTAACAGCATCTGTTAGGTGAGCCATATCAGCATCCTGAACACGATACCATTGGTTATCTGTTGAACTCTTAAATTGCATCCTGTCGCCAGTACCACGAATGCGACCTTCCCCACGCATTCTTTCAATAACAGCGCGGCCGGTCTTACTATTTTTTCCTGGGGTTCTTCCCATATAATTGAGACGACAGGATAGTCCCCAAGGGTCAACCCATCCCAACGCATTCGGCGCATACCGATACAGGTTATCCCCACCCGCCAACCCAATCGGGTCTTGCGTGGTAAACCGTCCCACCGCCGGATCGTAGTATCGGAACGTGTTGTAGTACAGCCCGCTTTCCCGGTCGTGATACTGCCCCTGAAAGCGCAGATTCTGCTCCACCGTATTCGGTGATAACGCTTCCAATCCGCCCCAGGCTTTGTAGTACGCGCGCCACACCACGTGCCCTTGGGCGTTGGTCATTTCTTGCGGCGTGCCGATCTGGTCGGTATGGAAGTAGTAGATCTGGCCAGGCTGTCCGGGCAGCGTCGGATCCGTGTCGATGCGCGCTAATGGAGCATAGCTGTCTGGCTCGTAGACGTAGGTGCTGTGGCGCTGGGGTTGTTGTTCTTGAAGCAGGCGCAGGCCTTGCCAGAGAAAGGTTGTGTCTTGGGTCTGGCCGCTTTGCGTGACCTCTTTAGCAATGCGGCGCCCGAGGGCATCGTAGTGGTAACGCGCTTCGCTGTGCAGGGTTGCGCCGTGCCAGGTCTGGGCATGGATCAGGCGGTTTTCGCAATCGTAGGTGAAGCGTTGCATTGCGCCGTTGGTGCTGCTCTTTTCGCTGAGGTTGCCCCAGTCGTCGTAGGTAAAACGCAGGTCTTTGAAGGCGACCAGACGGTTGTTCTGGATGCGATCGAATTGCCAACTGCCGCTGCCGCAAAGATTGCCGGCCGGGTCGTAGGAAAAGTCTTCGGTGTGCAGTTGCGGGTGGTTCGGCTGGCGGCTGCGTAGTTGGCCGCTGGCGTCGTAATGGAAGTCGGTGATACCGCGCTGTTTGTCGACGATCCGTTGTACTTCACCGCCGTCGCTGTAGTGATAGCGGCGGTGCAGGGCGGTGGCGGGATGTTGTGGGAGGCCGAGCAGGCTGTCGGTCTTTTCCTGCAGTTGGCTCAGTTGCTCGTGGGGCAGGCGGATCGCGGCTTGCCACATTTTGCGCCCCTGGCTGTCGTAGCCGTAGCGACTGGTGAGGGAGCCTTGGGTGCGCAGGGTTTCGCGATGCAGGGCGTCGCGCTCGAAGTCGCTGATCAGGTGGCCGTCGAGGTTGATCTGGTGCAGGTGCCCGCTGCCGTAATAGAGCTGGTTCAGCTGACGGCCGTCGGGCAGGGCCAGCCCGCTGAGGTTGCCCAGGGCGTCGTAGTGGTAGGCAAGATCGCCGGTGCTGCTGCTTTCGCTCAGCAGTTGGTCGGCCGCGTCGTAGCTGAAGGCCAGGCGATCGGGGCGGATGCCCAGGGCTTCGCCCACCTTGCTTGGCAGGCGCTCGACGGCGATCAGACGGTCTGCATCGTCGTAGTGATAATCCAGGCGGGCATCGCTTGTGACCCGGCTGAGCAGACGCCCCGCAGCGTCGTGTTCGAATTGTTGCTGACGAGTGACCTGGACCAGGGTCGGGCTGGTGGCGATTTCTTCCAACTGGCTCAGTTGGCCGTTGACGCTGTAGCTGAAGCGGCGGCGCAGGCCATCGAGGCGTACTTCTTCCTGCAGGCGATCGCTGGCGTCGTAGCTGAAGCGGTAGGCGGCCTTGTTTTCGTTGAGCAGGGCTATCAGGCGCTGGGCTTTGTCGTATTGATAATGAACCTGCTGGCCACGGGCGTCCCTGCGCTGGCTGGGTAGGCCCCGTGGCGTGCGGGTCAGGCTGGTGGTGTGACCGTCGGCATTGGTGTGGCTGAGCAACTGGCCAAGGGCGTTGTAACGGTACTGGTCATGGCTACCGTCTGGGTGGTCGACGCGCAGCACTTCGCCATCGGCTTTGCGGGTCAGGCGCGTGGTGCACTTCAGGGCATCGGTGATGCTCGCCAGGTGCAGGTGGCTGTCGTAGCTATAGCGCGTCAGCTGTCCGGAGCAGTCCTGGTATTGCTCGATCTGCCCCAGTTCGTTCCACCATAGCCGGGTGTGGTTGCCCAGGGGGTCGATGCGGGTGTGGGGCAAGCCGGCGTCGGTGTTGAAGAATTGGGTCACCTGACCCAAAGGGTCGGTGCTGTCGAGCAGGTTACCGTGACGGTCATAGCTCCAGCGCTGACAACTGCCATCGGCACGCTCGATGGCGGTGATCAGGTCGGTGTCCTGGTGATAGCTGTAGCGGATGGAGCGGCCCAGGGGATCGGTTTCCTCCTCCAGTCGCGAGAGCTTGTCGTAGGTGAAGTTCAGGGTGCTGCCGTCGGGCAACTCCAGACCGGTCATGTTGCCGGATTCATCGAGCTGGAAGCGGTACTGCTCGCCACCAAAGTCGCGGCTGGCGATAACCCGCTGACCTTCGTTGTAGTCGATCCGCGCGGTGCGACCGAGCACGTCTTTGATATGAGTCTGACGTTGTGCCAGGTCATAGCTGAACAAGTAGCGCTCACCGTCACTGGTCCAGTGCTCGGTGACCCTGGGCTGACCGTCGTTCAGGGTTGCCCAGCGGTAGTGACAGCGCAGGCCCAGGGCATTTTCATGGGCGATCATCAGGCCCAGGTCGTAGGCAAAACCTCGCACCCGTTCGCCGTTGCGGTTGATGACTTGGCGCAGTTGGCCGTTGGCGTCGTACTGGTAATGCACCAGGGTTTCGACAGGCTGGTTATCGACGACCCGTTCGACTCGGCTCAGGCGCCGTTCGTGCTGCTCGTAACACAGGTGCAGGCGAATGCCGCCCGTGGCGCACAAGTCGCTCAGACGCTGCTGACTGTCATAGCTGAAATTAAGGAAATGGCCGAGGGCGTTTTCGATACGCCGCAGGGGAGATGGCTGACCGTCATCGGGCAGTTCGCCGAAATAGAAGAAGGTGTTGTCCAGGCTTTGCAGCAGGTAGTGCCCACCTTCGGAGCGCACCACGAACAGTTGCTCGTCCGTCAGGTAGGCGCGCTCGCCGGGCTCCAGTTGCGGCAAGGGCAGGTCACGCCCCTGGTTGTCGCGCAGGTACAACTGTTGATCTTCCAGGCGCAGGCTCTGCTCCCAGGGCAGCACCCAGCCGCGCCCGAGCAAACCTTCGTGAGTAATGTCGCTGGCATAGAAACGCGCCCAGGTGATGGGCATCAATCCCGGCAGGCTGAAGTCGGTTTCACTCTCTTCCAGCAGCAGTTTGCGCCCGCTGATGGCGTCCACCGGGTTGCCGATCAGGCCGCCGGCCACACGGCCAATGGCCGGGCCAATGACGAAGCGTCCCGCCAGTTCACCCGCGACAAACCCGGCAGCAAACTTCAATGCACAAGGGGCGACGGCCTTCAGGCCAATCTTGCCGGCGGTCAGCGCCAGTTTCAGCAGCCCGCCAGCGGCGCCGGCCACGGCCATGAGGATATCGACCGTGGTGCGCAGCCACTCTGGAATCTCGTCTTCGATCTCCAGGTACTGCTCTTTTTCGGCCCCGATGAACACGCTGTCCGAGCCGCTGTCGATGACGCTGCCGCAGGTCAGCTTGTCGCCCTTGCGCGCCGCCGGTAAGCCGTTGATAAACACCTTGGCCGAGCCCTCCGCCACCATCGGAGGAGCCGGATGCTTGGTGCAGATACCCAGGCTGTCCTGAACTTGTGCAGCATTCAGGCCATTGATGAGGACGTCCGGTGAACCACTGGTAATGCCCCCGGCGGGAGCCTTGGACATTCGTCCGATGGCTTCGCCCGCTGAGGTCAGTGCCATACCTCCCACACCCGCAAGCACCCCGGCCAGCAAGGCGGTGCCAAATCCGCAGGTGGCAACGGTAATTATGGCCACAGCCGCAATCAAGGCGATCCCCAACGCCGCTCCCACTAGAAACCCCACCAGCGCGTTGCTGTGGGCCAGTTCGTCGTTTAACCGTGCCGCTTCAAACATGCTTGGCCTCCCAGGCCTCTCGTTCCTTGAGTCCGCAGGCGCCTTATGGCTTGGATGGGGGCGGAGGATGGGCCTCGAAGCTCGCCAGGACGTCCGTCCACAGCTGATTCAACGAATCATCAAAGGGCTGCTGGCTCGTGGCCGAAAACACCAGCACGCGCTGGGGCGAGACGATAAAGCCGGCCTGACGCTGGTACACCGGGCGTCCGTCGCTCTGGTAATGGGCGTCGACTTGCAGACCCGGCACCGGGGATTGCGTCGAAAGCCAGACTTCTTGCAGGTCCTGACGTTTGTATTTGCGCAACTTGGCGGCGATCAGGCTGACTTGGCGCTCGACATACTCCGCCAGGCTTTCCCCAGGGAGCGTGATGTCCCGGGACAGGGTCAGGCTGAAAGGCGCGGGCAGGGTTACCCCCGGGATGAACATATTGACGCTGCGATCTTGAAAACCACTGGGCAGCGTGAGTTTTCCTTCCTGGATCAGGTAGTCCATAGGTGCTTGCTCTTAAGAGGTGAACATCAGGAAGCGGGGGCCGGTGCTGGCGCGAAGGCGGCCTCCACTTCGGCCTCGATGCTGCCTTTGACGCCATCCGCTTCGGGGCTTGTGGCGGCGGCGCCGCCGGGCATATTCATGTCGAGCTGGCCGCCGGTGTTGATTTGCGCGTCGCCGGTCACCGAGAAGTTGAAGGCGCTGCCGTAGAGATTGATTTCCCCCGTGGCCAGCATTTCGATCACGCTCTGGCCGCAGACCAGGCGTATTTTTTCCCCGGCTTCGATCAGGTACTGGGTGCCAATGCTGTCCTTTTTGGTGGCGCCTACTTGCAGGGTGTCGTCGACCTTGACCGTTCTCAGGCTGTTCTGGCCGATGGTGATGCTTTCGTTCTGGCCGACCGAGTGCATGCGATTGACGCCCACCCAATGGCTTTCATTGTTCCTGACGGTGCAGTCCTGATCGCGCTGGGCATGGATGTAGATTTGCTCCTGGCCGGCGCGATCCTCGATGCGCAACTCGTTGGAGCCATTGCCGCCCAGGCTGCTGCGGGTCTTGAACACGCTGCGGGTCTTGTTTGCAGGCAACGGATAAGGCACGGGCGTGTGCTGGTTCGGTACGCAGCCGGTCACCAAGGGCTGTTCGGGATCACCGCCGATAAAGCTGACCAGCACTTCCATGCCGATCCGCGGGATGATCACGTGGCCAAAGCCTTCACCGGCCCAACTGGTGGCCACCCGCACCCAGCAGCTGGAGAACTCGTTGCGCTCGCCTTCGCGGTCCCAATGAAACTGAATCTTTATCCGTGAGAATTCGTCACACCAGATTTCCTCACCGGCAGGACCGGTCACCAGCGCGGTCTGGCTGCTCAGGCGAGGCTTGGGGGCGGGCTCTTGCGGCCGAAAGAAGGTGTCCCAGGGGATGGCGCTGAAGCGGTTACGGTAACCCTGGGTAAAGCCGCCGTGGCGATCGTCGCTGGTGACCGACTCTTCCAGCACCTGCGGTTGTCGACCCTCATGCTCAACGCTGACCAGCAGCCACATCTGGTTGTATTCGCCGCGCGGATGCTCGCTGAGGGTGACCAGATGGCCGCAGCGAAAGCTCGACAGATCACTCTGCCCCTTGGCCAACTGGTAATCGGCGCGATGGCCTTCAAGGGCGATCTGGCTCAGTTGCTGGCCCACCGCGCCAGTGCTGTAGCGGCCGGGGTAGCGATAGTCCTCAAGGATTGGTAGCGCCTCGCTCTGTGCGCAGCTGTGCAGGGTGCTGGGCACCGGATCGAGCGGGGCGCCGCTGGAGGCGCTGCGCGGGTCGGGCTTTTTCAGGTTGTAGTCGCGGCGCACCACCTGGCTGGTGCGGGTGCTGAAACGCACCGCGAAATGGCTGACCACCGGGTCTTCGGCGGCCAGGCCACTGCCTTGCTGATAGCGCGCGGTGGCGAGGATCGGGTAGTCGGTCTGGTTGTCGGAAAATACCAGCAGGTGCTGGTCGAGGCTGTGTTCGTGGTGCCAGTGAATGCCGTCTTCGAAGCACAGGCGTTGCACAAACTGGAAATCCGTCTCCCCGTATTGCACGCAATACACCCTGGGCACCGAAGGCTTGGGAGCAATGTTGAAGCGGTATTGGTCGGCGAGGATGCCGTGTTCCTTGAGCACCTTGGCAATGATCTGCGGCACCGTCAGGTTCTGATAGACCCGTTGGTTGTGGCGGTGCTGCAACTGATAAAGGTGAGGACGCAGGATCAGGTGATAGCGGGTCATGCGCTTGCCGCTGTCGCCGATTTCGATGTCGTCGATCAGGCCGTGGATGCCTTCACCCTTGAGGCCGAACTGCAGGAACGCCGGCTGGTTGAGCAGGCTTTCCAGATCGACATTGGGGTTGTCCGAAACCAGCTCGATGTGGATCGCATACAGCTCGCTGATGGCTTCGCGACCCTTGAAGGCCAGCACCTTGAAGTCGTGGCGAACGGCAGGGATGGACAGCACGAAATGCGCAGTGTCGGCCGGCGCGAACATAGGCTCATCCTTAAGCTTGAGAGAGGCCAGACCCGCGCCTTACCTGGCCCGGGTGCAAAGTGGCGCTCAACCTAGCAAAGGGTGCGCAAAAACTAATATGGGATGAGTCTGGAAAGTCGCTTGAAGTTTCTGAGCATTAAAAATGCTGCCTCCAATCAAGAACAGTGGTGTTTAAGCTTCGTGCCCCGCCCAACGTTTAAATGCCATGACCGAAAAACACGTCAAGACTATCGAGGGTATGCAACAACTGGCCCTGGCCCGAGGAGGCGTGTGCCTGTCGGAGACCTATCACAACCTGGCTACTCGGCTGTCCTGGCGCTGCGCAGTGGGTCATGAGTGGCTGGCTGATCCTTATCGAATCATTCGGGGAAGTTGGTGCCCGGTGTGTGCTCGCCTGCAACGTCGTGACACCTTGGAAACTGCGCAGCAGGTCGCTGCGGAGCGGGGTGGGCGATGTCTTTCAACGCACTACGAGTCACGTCGGGTACCCATGGAGTGGCAATGCCACTTGGGGCATCGTTGGCTGGCGACATTCGGCAGCATCAAGCAACGCAGTTGGTGCCCGAGCTGTTTTCGCATGAGAAAGCGCGACACCTTGGAAGAGATGCAGGAAATCGCTACTCAGCGTGGGGGACGCTGTTTATCCGATTCCTATATCGATAGCGCCCATGCCTTGCTCTGGGAGTGTGAGCAAGGGCATCGCTGGAAAGCGGTGCCCGCCAGTGTCAAACACCGTAGTTGGTGCCCTGTGTGCGTTGTAAAAAAGAGGTGTCGCACCTTGGAAGACGTTCAGGCCGCCGCCCGAGCGCGTGGGGGGGAATGCTTGTCCACTGAATACATCAATGGCACCACCCCGTTAACTTGGCGTTGCGCCAAAGGCCATGCTTGGGAGGCCCCCGCTGCTGGAGTTCTGCAAGGTGCTTGGTGCCGTCAATGCTATTACGACAGCATGCGCAGCAACATTAAAGCCATGAAAAATATGGCCCGGGCTCGTGGCGGCGACTGCCTCTCGAAAGAGTACGTTGACTCAGCAACCAAATTGCAATGGCAGTGCAGTATCGGACATACCTGGTATGCGATCCCACACTCCATTACCCAAGGTCGCTGGTGCCCGGAGTGTTCTTATCTGGCCAAATGTCGCAATGAGCAGAAACGCCGAAAGTATTTGAGGAGTTGAAGCATGGGGACAGCCGGAGTGCCGAGGGGCGAGGACAGAGCCAATAATGACTTGAACAGATGGTCTTTGCTCGGGGTGAGGCACCTCATGAGTGTGAATGGTTCTGCGTCAGTATAGTTCTTAAGGCGCGTCAGGAATCAGGGCACTAAGCGTTGATGGGCTCGGCATGGTCGATGTTTATGGCAGCTGTATTTTAACTAAGAACGGCCTCAAAAAGAGGCCGTGCGTTTCAACTTTTGTTTTTACAATGCGTCATGCATCTGATCGATAAATCGCAACTTGCTTAATCCTCACCGTGAAGCTGCACACGAGTCGAACTGCGTTCAGCGTTGGTGATAATCAATATCTGCAGGCCACTAGCGACTAAATAAAACGAGTCAAGGCGTTCGCCTGTTCTGACGGCAGCATTATTGGCTTGCCAGACGAAATCATCGCCAGCTCCCCAATCACCGCACGCGTGTCGACGAACGTATGGCATAGGGTCGAGACGGCCCTCACGCACCAGTTGATCAACCCCTTTGCTGAAAACCAATGCGCCAATAGGGAACAGAGTCCCAGACTTGGTTTTACGAGTACCCGTTTTCATTGAGGGCTCCTTGCTGAGAGAGGGAGCCAAGCACCCAGCGGGGCGACTTGGCCCCGGCTGGGTGGTTGATAGATGTTTACTCTTGCTCTGGTTCAAACAGACCGCTGTGCGGATTGAACCGGAGTACTGACTTCGGACTTCTGATCGGGGTGCGATCATGTCGGTAGATGTTGCTCAGGTATCTGAGCCGGTAGGTGAGTGCAGACTTTGCCTGCTCCTCGCTGAGACCTTCGGCGATAAAACTCTGGATCAACTCCTCGTCTGAGGACGCTTCGTTGTTTGATAACTGATCTTCGACGTAGATGAGTTGTGATTGAGTCAGAGGCGAGAATGCGTTCAGCATAAAAGTCTCCTGGTGATGGGTATGTCGCGGTTTGGCACAACTACAAAACTGTGGCAGTGGAATAGGTGAGGGCCCCGACAGCGGGGCCGTTTGAGTTAGACCGATTCGGCCAGGACTGGCGTATCAGAATGAGCATCATCAGCGGTGCTTTGAGAGGTGATAGATTCCCCCGTAGCCTCTTCGAGCACTGGCTTGGCGGGGGAGATGCTCTGGCCATCGATTTTGATCATGCCGATGTGGACCAGATTCGATGAAAAACTCGCGGCCAACTCGCCAACCCGATCACCTTTGGTGCGCAAGTACGGAGTGGCTTGCATGTCGCTCATGCGAAAGGAGATCAGAACGCTCTGTTTCGCGTTGACGGCGGCACTGCAATTACGTACCAGGTCCTGAACATCGTCACCCAAAACAGTGGTGTTGAAATACTTGTACTCGGGCTCATCAATGGGACCGTTAAGCGATGCGATGGTGCACGTGAGAAGCGAGTCGCCTTCATTCGGATGGAGGTCGCGAACGCGGTTCAGATAACCAATGCCGTAGGTTGTCAGGTTGTAGTGCTCGATGCCTGCGAGGACTGATTGGCCAACCAATGACGCTGTCAGCAATCGTGCTTTTAGCGTCGCAACCGGTTGGCCTTCATTCCGACCCTGTGTGGCAATGTAAGGGGAAACCCATAGATCGCTGATCCGGAATTCGATCAACACTGGACGACCGGCATCGACATCCGCTTTGCAATTGCGGACCAGATCCTGGGCCTTTGCGCCAGAAACCCTGACATCAAAGTAGCGATAGGCAGGCTCGGTGACCGGACCTGTAAAAGCGTTGATCGAGCAGGCCAGGAAGGGCTCACCTTTCTTGGGTCGGACTTCGCGGATGCGATTGAGATAGCCGATACCGCAAGTGTGCAGATCGAAGTAGCGCTTGGCGGTGGTTTGGGCGTTGGACGAAGTGGTCATGATCAATCTCCAGGCTTAGGAAAATGCGCAGACACACCGACCCAACGGGAGGTGTGGGATACCCCGCGCGGGTTGAGGATCGTTCGATCCGGTTGGAACAGGTTGTGCACCCATCATCAGCCGGCTGATGAGCGTTCGCAGAAGCGGGCGCGGGCGAACTGGGCAGGTCATGTGGACTGAGCCACGTCATAGCCTTGAGGACCTTGGCTACCTGGGCATGTCGCCGACTGGGGTCAGCTGAACATGGCGCAAGCGTTGCACAGCATGTTGCGCAGCGCTGTCGGAAATCGGCACTGGGCAGTCCCCTTGTTGCCAGCTTGTTGATTCAGTCGCCGCAAAAGCAGGAAGTCGCAGCTTCGCCCGAATCGAACAGATCGCCCTGGTTGACCAGGAAGCTGGCCATCTCTGCGTAAGTCGGGCTATCGTTGCGAAAGCGCGCGCCGCTGGGCCTGGAGGCCAGCTCGAGTGCCTCCATTGCAATCCACCAATCGGCTGACTTGGGGTTGGCTCGAATTAATGCCAGGCGCTGTCGTTGAGGCTTGAGAAAACACAAATCACAGTTGCCTTCGAGGGGCCGGCCGTTGACTGTGAGCAACTCCAGGTTGAACGCTTGGGTTTGCCAGAAGCGGTTTACGTCGTGAACCGTGACGCCGGCATCAATCAGGGGCATGCACATGGTTTCGTGGGCGGACTCGGTGGAGTGTCCGCGGGCTCTGATTTTTGCCGCGCGACGTTGCTCCTCAGCCCGTATTCCGATGAGCTGGTCCCAATCCTGCCAGCCGTGTTGACGGATAAATTTATGCATGGGGCGTATTTTCAACTCGATGGTGCAGAATCGGCTTACCGGATTGGGTAGAGACCGACGTTTGCGAATGAGCGCCTCGAAGGGTTCGCCGCACCGGCTGACGGTTTCGAAGTTGACTGGCGTGAATCCCAAGGGGGTGTCGCAGTATTCGAGCCAGTGAATCGGCACACACCAGCGTTCTGCGCATTCGCGAACGAAGCGTAATGTCGCCTCAGCCTCTTTGCCTGTGTTGGCGAAGCAGATCAGCGTGTGCTCGGGAAGGCCGTGATTGGCTTGTAATACCCGCCACAGCATATAAGCGCTGGTACGGCCGCCGCTGAAGCTGATGCAGGTTGGCTGGGTAATCTTGAACGGATCGCGCATCGGGCTGTCTCCAGGCTGGCGTGCGGATGCACGCCGGTGGCAGAGGCACCCCAGGCCGGGGAGCTGGAGACGAGAGCGCAACCTAACGGTCGCTGTAGAAAAGGCAGCCCCCAGTTTGGGGGCTGTTGGATCAGAGGGTTAACTAGCTGTTGCTCGTGCCTAGTGAGACGGGCTCGATGCACAGATGCGTTGCAGTTGCGGCCAGTTTTAGGTCGCAGCCACCCTTAACGATGCGGGCAAACACGCTTTCTTGAGGATCGAAGCACTCACCGAAGTCACTGCCACCAAGTTCGGCACCTGCCAGATCCCACCAGTCATCAAACGCATCGATTGTTGGGTTGCAGCCGACGGCATAAGCAATATGCTTTGGGTTCCCTTCCGCAGTTCGCTCGCATTTTTCGGACATGAAATACACCCCATCATCTTTGGCAAGAATGACTTGGCATTTGTTGGCAATTGCTTCGGCCAGTACAGGGCGCAGGTCATCACCTTTGAATAGCAGCATGGCTCTCTCCAATGTGTAGAGAAGGGTTGATGAAGGCATGGCTGGCCGTCACAAGACGAGCAGCCATTCAGGGCCTGGACGGGATCAGTGCAGCTTTGACCTGCGCCCATTCGAGACGATGGCGACCTGAATCAATCGCCATTTGCCGTCATCGATCAGGTACTCCAGGGTTTCGCCAAGTGCGTCGAAGAACACTTCATCGACTCGCTTAACCAATTCCAGATCGCGGCGTAATTCCACGGCATACAGGTCTGCTCCGTATTCGTAGATCACAGAAACCTGCCCTTGAAACTTCTCCGTTGCGACGGTGAAAGTGATCGCGGGCGGTGTTTTGACGATGCTGTCATCGGGTTTGGGATCGGCCAGGGTAAAGTCGCGTGCACCAGCATCCACCAACAGATGAGTGATGCAGCGAAAACCGTCGGGAGCCGGCAGGTTTTCCAACTGATGAATGAGATCCCGTAACTCCGGACAATCAGGTTCCGGGACTGGAAGTTTTGCAGGTGCTGAGCCGAGTACATGGGACTTCACAAGGAAGGCTGTGCCGTCCGAAGTGAACTCGGTTCGCTCCTCCGGCGTATCTGCACGTAGTCCATCGAAGCGCCGCCTCGCATAGGGCTGGACCTGTACCTTGACGCCGACGTCTGGTTCAAGTGTGACCAGGCGTCGATCCAGAACTGCGAACTCAGCACGTCCGACTTTGATGACAATGGCCTCGTCCGTTTTTGCAATCACCTTCCCCTCGAACGGCTTGGGATCTATGCGAAATCCAAATGCCGACTCTTGGGGCTGTTCGTCGTAGATACGGAACTTGAAGCGTCGAACATTGCTGGGTACGTGGCCAGTTACCAGGCCCTGCATCTGTGCACGAATGGCTGAACGATCCATGGGAGACTCCTTGAGAAATACAAGGGACTCCCGCCTGCAAGGGAGGGTATCCCTTGAGGGGTGAACACGAGGACGCGGAATGCGTCGAAGAGAACAACAACCAACGTGGACAATCCACGTCGTAGCCTTGAAGGTCTGGGCCACCTTGGCATGTTGCTGACAGCGTCAGCGGACATGGATGCAGAATGGCATTTCGGCGGCTGCAAGTTGAGCGCCCAATCGACATGAGCCATGTACCGCATTTGACGATTCAGAACCATGAGAAAGCCCCTCAATGGAGGGGCTGTGGAGGGATGTAAGGAGCACGCTATCTGTTGTCATACAGCGTCAATGCATCGAGCACAGGTGCGTCCGGATCGAAGATCAACATACGAACGTCAGCCAGGGCCGCTATGTACAAAACATCGGTCAAGCACTTTGGTACTCCTTTGGCTAGATGCTCCTGTCGAAGGTCTTCGGCGGTGTGGCCTTCGATATATTGCAGGTTCGCATCCGACCAGGGAGTCGCAATCAGTTTCACTCCAACGGCCTCACAGTCTGGAATGCGAAAAGCGATGAAGAGCAGAGCACCTGGAGTGCTGGTATCCGCCAACTCGCCTAAGTAAAGAGCGGCGTCTTCGGTGATATGAGCAGCGCTGATCTCCCAGCAGCGACTGTAGAAGCCTGTCTCGAAACTCAGGCACTGCGCAAGTTCGCGTGCAGCTTCTTCCGAGTAGGTATCGCTGATGTGAACTGGTTTGCCACGAACATCGCCGACTATCTCGTACACCACGGTTCTGACTATTCCGTCGGTTTGACATTGATCTTCCAGTGCTTGAGGAATTTCCTGGCCCTCGGTGATCAGCGCGAAGTCTTTGCACAGGATGCAAGGAAAGCGAGCAATCTGATCATCGGTGAGATGAGCTTGGCTGGGGTGAAGCGGTCGCCATGCGGGCAGACTGTCATCCTCATAGGTGATGAAAAGCATTCGGTTAACTCGTAGGTTCTGGAAGCCTCGGACAAAGGGATTGTTGTTGGGATACATGGTGATTCTCCTGCTAGAGCGAGGCGCAACAGATCCCTGCGGGGATTTGTTCCCCGCGGTGTGAGTGGTGAGTGGCGGTTAAGAAGGTGTCCAGGCTGGAATGGAATTTTCTGCCTGGACGATGAGGAGCATGCCCACGGCGCTAAGTGATGGCGCTGTCCGTCAGAGGGGCGGAACGGACTGGGTCGGTCGTCGCGGTGAATCCACGATGTAGCTGAAAGACCGATGCTACGAAGGCTGGATAAGGATCAAGGTGCTGGATGATGGGTGTCCTGATGCAATCGGTGTTCAAACGCTCCCACCTTCGTTGAGCTGCTCAAGAATGCGCTGTCCCAGCCAGCTAATGCACGGTACAGCCATGCTGTTACCGATCGCTTGATAGCGCGGGGTGTCTGCTGCTGGCTTGCCACGATAAGGCACCAACGTGTAGTCGTCAGGTATGCCTTGCAGACGTTCACACTCCACTGGCATCAGGCGTCGTACACGCCAAAGTGACCAGTCATATCCGGCGTTCTCGGGCCGAGGCGCGAGGGTATACAAGAAACTCGCTGTAATGTCGGGAACCACCACATGAGCAAACTCTCCTCCCTGATTGCTGCTACGCAGTGTCGCTGATACTCCCGCACAAGACTCGGTGAGGATTCTTTCGGAAGGACTTTGTGTTGGAGCTGTAGCGATCGCCGGCAAGCCCTCGGCAGGTTTTCCCAGACGCATCAGTGTTCCGCTCATTTGGCCATGACCCGACTCCAGGCGCAGCTCTCCACGAGCATTTTGAGCGAATGCGAATTCCGTGCTCGGCATCGTAAAGATAGGAACTCCACGTCCGGTGCCGTCTTCACTGCTGCCTTTGCCGCCATTGGCGGTGGTCAGTGCATGGGTTTGCTGGCCGGTACAGGATTGAGTCATTGAATGAGCTATGAAGGTTTCTACCGAGAAGTCACCTCGGTGACCCCGGGTGGTCAAGCTTGTGGCGACATCAATTGAATGCTGATTACCGCCGCCATAGAAAGTCGTTGAAGCAGGCTTGCCAGCATCTGCTTTCAGTCGATCATGCCAGCCTGAATCGACAACACTGCCTGTAGGGCGGGTGGCATTTTCTTGCCTCTGTTGTTCGCTCGACGCAGGATGCCCAGGCAAGCTCGTGCGCTCAAAAAGTACTTCGCCGGGATCGAATCCCGTTCGACCACTTGCCACAAGAAACACGCGACGGCGTCGTTGGGCGAGGCCGAAATGTTGAGCATCGAGCACCCGCCACGCGATGCGACGACGGGGGCCAGACACCCAACCTGCGTTTGCCCATCTTGGCCCTGGAGGTTGCAGTTCAGTGCTTTCGCCGGCCAGTGCTCCAAGCAGGCATCCAAAAGCATTGGATTTGTCATAGAGCACGCCGGGGACGTTCTCCCAGACAATAACTGATGGTGCCTGGCAGTGCTGTTCACGAGTTTGGTCGATGGCATTTGCGAGCTCCGTGTACTTGAGAGTGATTGCTCCGCGCGGATCCGACAGTCCCCGACGTGCGCCGGCTGTGCTGAAGGACTGGCAGGGCGTGCCGCCCACCAAAAGGTCTGGCGCAGAAACCAACCCGGCCAGCACCTTGTGGGCAATCTGTGTCATGTCGCCAAGATTGGGGATGGTCGGGTAGTGGTGGGCAAGCACGGCATTGGGGAAGGGGGCGATTTCCGAGAATCATGCTGGCTGCAATCCAAGTGGCAGCCAAGCTAGGCTAGCAGCTTCGATGCCGCTACAAACACTGCCGTACTGCAAGGGGAGGTCATTCATGTGCCTTCTCCTGATCTTTTGAACTCAGAGCCCGTGCCTGCACTCAGTGGGCAAGAGGGCCGTTTGGGGGCGTGTAGGAGAGGAACAAGACGCTGGAGGTTGATCCTCCAGCGGGAGAGGGCGATACCACCGTGGTCTGCCGCAAAGGCATAGCTGTCGTCGAAATCTGCCGTTGCCACAGCGCACCCGGCCCGCTTCGTGGTTAGGGCCGGCAACTACTGGCGCACATCCGCGCACAAAAGGAACCCATTTTTCGCCGGTGGGTACCGGCACTGAACACGACCGACCCTATGGGTCTCCTGGTCGCTCGGTCAAAAGCGGCCAGGAGACCCATAGCAGTCGGAGCCTATCGATCAATGGGCTATACGAAAGGGGTAACGGTAGATAAATAACCTTCGCCCATTAGCTCTACGCTGAAGGGACATGCCATTGCAGAAGGCGTGGACACGCTTCGGAGCCCCACCCAATAGTGGGGCGATTCCTGCCAGGAGCTGGAGATCACTCTGGACACAGGGTATGTTGAAAATCAAAAACGCTAAATACAGTTGAACCAATCATCTCGGCGACGCTGCAGGTAGGCAGCAAACATGCTGAATACTGATCCACCGCTTTCACTCTTCGTCCTCTGACTCGTTCGATGTCGGCTTTGAGCTGAGTACAACCTGTTCGATGCGATAGGGCAGTATGCCAACGCAGCGCGCGTTGATCTTGTAAGTCGTGCGTGGTTTTTCGTCGGCGTCCTCCCAGTCATCCCGCTCTTGCCGTCCTGCCACCAGAACCCGCATCCTTTTTTGATAAATGCTGGCCCAATGTTCTGCATCGCGATGCCAGATCTCGACCGGTGCCCAAAATCCACCCCGATCTTCAAACCCGTCCCTGGTCGGAACCGGGTTATCGAAGTAAACGTTCAGGCGTACCAGTCGGTGCGGCTCTTCGTTGCCATTGGCAAACTCGCGATACTCCGGCGCAGAACCAATATTGCCCTCGCCATAAAAGAACGTACTCATCAGATGCCTCCTCGAGCATTGGTGGCGCCGATGCGCCGTTGGTACACCGCCTTGGCGCGGCTGGCTTTGTTGGCGCAATCCTGGGCCTGGCGTGCAATGGAGTGGATGCCGCTCATTTGCATGTTGAATACGATGCGCTGTTGCTCCATTGCGTACAGGTCATCGATCAGTGACTCCGGTGTCGCTGAATCGTGTAGCAGTCCCTCCCATAACTCCACGCCCATTCGAGATCGATCGATGTTGCGCCAGCGCAGAAAGGTAGTGCCTGCGCCAGTCGTTTGCAGCGTCAGTTGTACGGGCAGAAGATTGAAGGGATAGCTGCGGGCTTGGGGTAACAGGTGCCGTTGCGCCAACGCAATCATGCCGTCACGCAACGCGATGCACTGGTTGGCCCAAGTCTCAAGTCCATTACCTTTAAAAGGCTTTAAAAGGCCTTTTAGGTAGGCCGCATGTTCCAGACTCAGGAAGGCAGACTGTTCCAGCGCGACAAATTGATGAGATTGGCGCATTACAGATCCTCCTCATCGTTGTTCACGCCGAGCAGAGTATTTTTTGGCTCAGCTGCGTTATCGATGGCTGGCGCTATGTCGGCTTCATCTTCTGGCGCAACGGCTCGCGAGCCAATGCTGCGGGTCAGGGGCGGCGCGAAACGCGAGCGCCGTGTGCCCTCCAAAACGTCCTGGGGCAGTTCACCGTACTTCTCCAAGGCTGCGCGTGCAGCAGCATTGTTCGCGGTGAAGTCATCCCGAGTTGTTCCTGAATAGCGATACTGCTGGGCCATGCTGAATAGACTGCGCAGTGCATGCGCACCCTCGCTAAGCCAGCGCTCCAGTGTGCTGCGATCAATCAAGGCAGTGTGGTGCGCCAGGATCAGGCGGCGAGCCAGATTGTCGTAGTCGGCCAACAGATAGACCGCCATAAAGCCCAGTTGTGAGGCGACAAATAGCGGCAGTTTGACCGGCTGGACGTTGAGGTTTTCACCCAGGCTGAGTGCTGGCGGAACATTGGCCAGGGCCTGGTCAACCTGCTCACACAGATTCTGTAACTGCTGCTTGGTCGAGTTGAGCTTGTCCTCGATACGCAGCATCCACCAGTCGCTGTAGGGATCGTCCTGTTCAGCGCCTCGCTTGAGCTTGTTCATGGTGGAGACGAAGCCATTGAGCCCGATGATTCCGGACTTCCCCTCAGTCGGCGCTCTGCCGTGCCAGATGCGCGAAGCGTGGTGGGTGTGCAGGGTCAGCGACATGGTGCTGCGCAGCGCCCCAAGGTTTAACTGCAGGGTTTCGGTGTCGTTGGTCATGATGATGACTCGTGGGGTTATTACCAGTCGTCAGCATCAACAGTTGTCGGAAGGGCGTCAGTTGTGAATCCGCAACTGATCAGCGCGTCTTTATGGGCTGGTTCAGATGTTTGGGTGGGAGGCGGGTCGTCTGTCGAGCTATACCAGTGGTATAGGCAAGCATGGCTTTCAGTGGCAGTTAACCCCAGGATTGCTCCCGCACCGTGCCAGGGCGGGGAGCTTGGAGGCTTGCTTACGGCAAGCCTCCATACAGCACTACCCGGCCCTGGAGCTATTTGAATGAACGCTGCAACACTTTGAGCGGCTTACCCTGCTGACAAAACCAACCCAGACGCGTGTCGTAAAAACGGATAAAAATCCCTTCACGAAAACACGCCAACCAATCGCTGGATTTACTCAACCGCAAACGCTCGCCAATTTCCATATACCGACCTCTCCCAAGCAAAAACAAAAGCAAATTTACAAATTAAAAGCTAAACGTTAAACCCTCAACGAACACAAGCCACCTGGAGTAGTTTGGAAAGCTCGAAGCTGCTGCGGTCGTTGCCGCTGCTCAGGTTTACGCCGATGAAGGTGTCGACGAAGGTCGGGAATTGTATGACCCGGCCGCCGCTGGGCCTGTCGCTGGACCAGTAGAAGTACGGGTAGATCTCGCCGCCGCTACCACCCGGCCAGCCGTGAGGCTGGTTGAATATATCAAAAACGGGGATCTGGCCAGATGTCGCACCATAAAATAAAGCAACTAACTCGTCTCTTGTTCCCAAACGAGTTCCCTTAACGTAGCGACAATAAGAATCTGCATCATTCAAATTCTTAGGCGCTGTATCCGGCTTATAGAAGAGGGTAATAGGATTGACAAGACGGTATTGCTCAGATTTAACCTCAGCGCCGATATTGTTGGTAAGTGCTATTGATACGGGTGTCACACCAAAGCTAACTATCGTACCTATATCAGCTTTGCTTGACCGGTATTCTTTGGTATTGGCACCGTTACCGGTAATGGGCTGGTCGCTGCGATACCACTGGAACGTCGAATTGCCTTGAGCGATGCTGTGCTCGTAATCGTAGCTGCCCCTTAGAATCTGACCCGCACTGGACAAGAATTTATTAGTAAGAGAAGGGGTGATTTTGACGTTTCTGGCCACAGGGACAACGCCTAGAACAGCTGTAGTGGGATCGGAGGTCTTCACTTCACCGATTTTACCCGCGCCGTTCTTCGGCTGTACTGACACTTCCAGCGTTTTGCCGACGTCGTCGTTGCCAATGAGATGCTCCGGTACATTGCCGCCCTCCTTCACTGCGCTGCCCTCATTAGCGACTTTTATGCCCGTATCGTCCTTCCAACCCCACAGATAGAACGACATGTCCTCTTGGTTACCGTGATTGGTTTCGAAGGTGTAGGTGGCCTTCAGCTTTTCGCCCGGATTCAGCTTGCCGGAAACCTTCAGATCCTTGATCGACGGCTTGGCCTCTGGATTAATCACCTTACCGTCATCGGTACCGCCATCAATCGTACTGCCGGGGTTCGACGTGGTCATGGTCAGCTGATTACCGACTACATTGGCCTGGTTCTTGGCCTGCACCGATACTTCCAACACCTTGCCGGCATCGATATCTTTAATGGTGTAAGCCGGTACCTCGCCACTGTTGGTCACGGTATTGCCATCACCTACACCAGCAGCCGACTGATTGAGCAGAGCCCACTTATAGGTCGATGCATCACCCGAACCACTGCCGTTGGCATCGTAGCTGTACTCACCGACCAGTTTTTCACCCACCTTCAGTGTGCCGTTGATCTTAAGGTCACTGATGACCGGCTTAACGTTCAGGTTAACCACCAGTCCGCCTGGGCTACCGCCATCAATCGTACTGCCGGGGTTCGACGTGGTCATGGTCAGCTGATTACCGACTACATTGGCCTGGTTCTTGGCCTGCACCGATACTTCCAACACCTTGCCGGCATCGATATCTTTAATGGTGTAAGCCGGTACCTCGCCACTGTTGGTCACGGTATTGCCATCACCTACACCAGCAGCCGACTGATTGAGCAGAGCCCACTTATAGGTCGATGCATCACCCGAACCACTGCCGTTGGCATCGTAGCTGTACTCACCGACCAGTTTTTCACCCACCTTCAGTGTGCCGTTGATCTTAAGGTCACTGATGACCGGCTTAACGTTCAGGTTAACCACCAGTCCGCCTGGGCTACCGCCATCAATCGTACTGCCGGGGTTCGACGTGGTCATGGTCAGCTGATTACCGACTACATTGGCCTGGTTCTTGGCCTGCACCGATACTTCCAACACCTTGCCGGCATCGATATCTTTAATGGTGTAAGCCGGTACCTCGCCACTGTTGGTCACGGTATTGCCATCACCTACACCAGCAGCCGACTGATTGAGCAGAGCCCACTTATAGGTCGATGCATCACCCGAACCACTGCCGTTGGCATCGTAGCTGTACTCACCGACCAGTTTTTCACCCACCTTCAGTGTGCCGTTGATCTTAAGGTCACTGATGACCGGCTTAACGTTCAGGTTAACCACACCCCCTGCACCGTTACCATCGGTCACACCCGCTGCTGTCGCAGTGTCCATACTGTCCGTGTTACCCACGACGCCCAGCAGATTCTTCGCTTGAACCTGAAAGGTCAGTACCAGACCAGCATCGTCATCGGCCAGCACATAGGTGTCGTCGTTATCCGTGTCGGTGTGACCGCCGTTCAGCCACAACTTGGTCGACGCATCACTGGAGCCACTGCCGCCATCTTTATATTCGTAAACGCCGGTCAGGGTACTGCCCACCGTCAGCTTGCCGGTGATTTCAGTGACCGTCACCACCGGAGGGGCCGCTGGATCACCGGCGACCATGATCTCCAGGCTTGCGACTTGGCCGATGGACGGCTCGGAGAGCGTCGGGTCAGTCTTGGGCGTGACCTCTGCGCTCAGGCGTTGGCCTGGACGATCGCCGCGGGCCTCACTCAAGGTGTAGCTGAAGGCCGTGGCCCCCTGAATAGGCTGACCGTCGCGCAGCCATTGTACGGCGGTGCCGTGTTCCGCATCACCGTCCAGGTCACTAAAGACATAGAACAATTTGACGGTGTCGCCAAGGGCCGGCATCTGATTATCAAACGCCAGACCACTGGCCACCGGAGCACGTCCGTGGATCTGAGGGCTGGGCTCCGAGGTGTACTTTTCCGCATAGGCTGGCACGCCATACATCAATTGCGACGCTATCAATATCCCGACGGTGATGTTGTTTCTGAGTAGCTTCATGAGCGTTATCTAAACCTGAAATAAAAAATTCAAAAAAACCAAGAAACCAAGAAACCAAGAAGCTCGCTCTGCGTGGCAGAAAACTGTTATCCAGAGTCCACTGTTCTGCACCGCATCCGCGGCTTAAGCGTCTGGCCACTCACACCTGGGTTAAAAACAATACGCACGACCACCCCGACATCAGGTAATGAGCGGTCATTTGCGCGGCAACCTCCCACAAGATCATTTGCAGGATGACCGCCACGGCATAGATGGACAGGGAGGACGGTGTGAAGCCTCATACACAGCCCTCGCCGACCGTCAGTACCGCCGTGGAGATCGCGACTGGTGTAGTGGAGGCTTCACCTAGGCATTATTTTTTTGGTTCGGCAGTCACTCGAACCTGTTTGAGTTGATGGCCCGGTTGGATGGTGAAGGTTTGTGCCGTCGCCCCTGCCACATCGACAAACACGCCACTGCCCGGGGTGGTTTCTTCTTCCCACTGGTAAGTGAAGCTGCTGGCGCTGCAGGTGCTGGCACACACCACCACCGCATTGAGGACTTCACCCACAAAGGTCACGCCATTCAAGGCGTTACCGGCCGCATCCTGAATGGTCACCACGGGGATCTGTGCCCCAATCACGCCACTCGTGTTCATGCTGGAAGTATTGCCGATCAGGCCAGCCCCGTTTTTTGCGGTCACTTCGAACGTCAGCACCTGGCCGATGTCGGCGCTGTCGAGCAAATACTGGGCCGTGGTATCGGCATGACCACCGTTGAGCCAGGCCATGCTCGACTTGTCGGTCGCATCACCGCCGTTAGGTTCAAAGAGGTAGGCACCGGTTAACACGGAACCCACGCTGAGGCTGCCGGTAATGCCGGTTACGTTCACCGTCGGCACGGAAGTATTGGGGGTGATGGTGACGGTGTAGCTGGCCGAACCGAACACTTTGCCGGCGCCATTGTGCTCCACGGCGGTAATGGTCACCGTGCCGATCACCAGGGCGCTTAACACACCAGTGGCCGAGTCAACGGTCAGTACCAACGGATCGGAGGAGGAGTAGGTGACGAGGCCTTGACGCCCGCCTTGAACCCGCAAGCCCGGATCGTTAGTGCCGGCCATCATGCTCATGCTGTTCAGGGCAAAGGTCAGCGGGGCGTATTTGTCCTTTTCCTGGTATTCCAGAACGATGTTGTAGTTACGATTGACGATATCGGTCTTGGCTTGCGCCAGCGGACTCAGGGCCACGGCCTTTTTCGGGTCGAGCAGTTCGTTGAGTGACTTATCAAAGTCCCAGTTCAGCCCCATGCCCAACTCCCAACCCCCCGAACCGCCGGTGACCTGGGTGTGTTGCGCGTTCAGGGTCAGCAGGGGAATGGGTTGATACTTGGTGCCGAGGGTATAGCCCTTCGGATTTTTTTCGGTCTGGCTGCGACTGCCCGACACGTCGACCCGGTCACCCTTCCACTCGAAGAATTTACCGGTGACGGCCAGTTGTTTCACACCAGGAACCCCGGCCTCCACATTGGTGTCCCAGCCCTTGGCGGCCCGTTCTTGCAGGATGCGGCTGTCCGGGTCGCTGTTCAGGCGATGGTCCTTGGAGGTTTTCCAACCGCTGAGCGGGGTGTAGTAGTTGGCTGAAAACCGCGCCTGATCGGTCCAGGCCTCGCCACCGAGTCCACCACGGGTGTGGTTACGTGACATGTCCTGGTCGAGAAAGCCGTTGACCCCCAGGACCCACTGTTCATTGATCTGGTTGCGATACCCTATCCCGACGTTAGCCAGCTTTCGCTCGCCGAAGGTCCGGCCACCGATTTGAGCGAACACGATGTCGTGCTCACGCTCGTACAGCGGTTGCAGGTAATCCAGCGAGTAAGCGACCTGACCGCCATTGACGTTAGCTTGGATACCGACCTTGGCAGTGCCGTTGGCGCCGAGAAACTTCTCTATCTCGCGAGAGGCCCCGTCGGTCAGTCCACCCACTGCCCGCTGAGCCAGCATGCCGGATGGGGCGGCGCCTTTTTTCTGGTTCGCCCCTAGAATCTGCGCCGCGCCGACCACTTCCTGCACCACGGAGTTGGTCAGCGAGTCTTGTTCCTTGCGCTGTTCGGCCGACGGCTGGCCATTGTCGGCCAAGCCCAGCGGGCCGGGCACCAAAATGATGTCGCCGGTCTTGAGCGTGGCCAGTTTGCTGGCCTGCATGAGCTGCCCGTTCAAGGTCGAGAGTTCACGGGTGGAGCGGTTGAACTTGCCCGCTACCGCGGCCAGGGTTTCACCGGGTTTGAGCTGGTAGGTGACATAGTGGTTATACAGCCGCGCTTCGCCCCGCGGACTGTAGGGCACCAGCACCACGGTGGACGACCAGCCGTAGGCCTGAAATTGCTCGCGCAGTGCGGTTAAGGCGCTGACCGGCAGCGAAAAGCGCTCGGCCACCGCCTCCAGCGTCTCGCCCTGAACCGGCTGATAGATAATGTATTTTTGCAACTTCTCGACGGCGGCCATCGTTGATTGTAACGGGGCGGCTACTGATGAGGTTATATGCCCGGTAAAACACAATAGGCTTAAATAGGTAAGCGCTTGTTTCTTTGGAAATAACATAACTAAACTTCACCTACGAAAATCTAATAAGCACGCGCCACTGGCACATACTGCGTTAAAGGTATTAAAGTCTTGAAATAAATAACCTATTGTAAGGCGTCTCTAAGACGGCTCAGTAAAGTTCAGTCGTACGTAATTAATAGAGTCACACAGACAATCAACGCACTGCCTTTAAGTCAGCGGCACAGTAACCAAAAAAATCTTTAAGGGGCTTAAAGCAGTTTAATGAGATCGGGCCGCGTTACACTTCTCGCGATCTTCGTTAACTCGCCCATCCAGAATGGCTTGATTGGCATCCTTGGCTGAAACAGCAAAACCCTGTTCATCAAAGGCGCCCATCTGCAAGCGATAACTGGAAAAGCGTTCGGTCACCGGTACGAGAAATGGCTGTTCCTCGCCAGGCGGCACTGGGCCAATTGGATAGAGCACGCTGGCCCCCGGATGACATTGGGCATCAATCGGTGTCACGACCAGATAACCTCGAGTAATCGGTGCATCCCCCGAGTTAACCAGGGTGCCGCCCACTTCCTGGGTCGTGCCGTTGCCGATGCCCATGTGAAACTTAACCAGCAGCTCTGGAGTGGCCCATGCCTGTCCGCTCAAGTACAGCGCAGTGATGGCCACCACACCGTGCAAACAAAGTTTTTTCATTAGGTTATCAACCACTGGTATCAAAAATTAATAAGTTGTAAATCATAGAAGACAAATATTTGAACGTCATTAAATCGCTTATTAATAATTGGTGATTCACAATTTATCATAAGCATTAAGGAAAAAGATCTCGCTAGGTACCAAGCCAGTACCGCTCATTCACGCCCTAAATTTTGTGAAAGTCAGCACATGTGAAAAGTCCGTCAACTTAAAAGACGACACACTTGCCTCGAACAGCGCGGGGCAACTGTTGTTATCTTGGGGGGTGGGCATCGTCAGAGTGAGAAACTGAGCCACAGTCTAAGCGCCTTTTTTTTACTATTGCCTATTGGCAAATTAGCAAGTCACGCAAGAAGCGCTCCCACGATCACGAATATGAATCGTCTTGACGTTAACGCTACGGTCAGTGCTCCATTTCATTTGGAGAAAGCGATCGTCGAAATCTTGCAACGCCGCGAGATAGTCACTCAACAGTGAGCGAACCGATGCAGTGCATTGGCCCCTGTGGGAGCTTATTCCTTCGCGCCAGTTTCTGAGTTAGAGCAACGGATGTGCCATAGGCCCTTTCCCAGCGTCCTGCTCTCAACCAAAAAAATGGCTGTCCGCAGTAACCGGATATGCATCACATAGTTGCTGCCAAGTCTCATATACAATAATGGGCGGTGTGAATCGGGTCATGATGCACGAAGTATGGCAGTCAGATCTTGTGCGACTAATTGGTCAAGTGAAGTGCACCATGCGTACAGCTATACCAGTGGTATAGGTTTCCATAGTCTTCTGTGGACACTATTCAATCTCATTTCACCCCCATCAATACCCGGAGTTGCGCAATGTGTGCGTGTGCCACCTTGGGATCCGTTGGCGTCGATGCGGGGGTTGCCTCGACCGACGTCACTGTTCGCGGTGGCCTGGTCTTCTGTGCCTCCCAGGATCGAAAGTCACCATGTACCGCCTTTTGGATCAGCCCGAACAGATAGCCGGCAGGGTTGCGCACGGTGGTGGTTTGGCAGCGTGCATCCCATTCATCCAGGATAGCCTGATGTAACCTCCATTCGACCGACTGCAAAGCAACCAACGCCCCATTTTGCTGCTCTGCTTTCAGGGTTCTGAAGCGTTCACACAACCGAAGTTCTTCTTGCTCGTGCGGTACAGTACGTACTTTTTTTAAGTCTTTTATACGTACTGTACGGTCCTCCTTCGGAATCCGAAGTGTGTCGGTTTTACTGCCGTTGTCACCCACTTCGGATTCCAGAGACTGGGCGGCCGAATTCCGAAGAAGGGTATTTTGACCGTCTTCGGAATTCTGGGCGGTTGCGGTTTGTGAAGTACTGGCTGTTTCCTTCAGCCCCCGTCTTGCCAGTTGTTGGAAGAGAACCTGCAGTCGTGTGGGCAGCACCCGTCCGCTGAGCAACGGATCATCCCCCATCTCCCCCAAGACATGTACGCCGACACGCCGGACCGACTTGCTCGCATGTTCCAGCGCCTGACTGACCAGGCTGAGATATTCCGGATCGAGCTGCATGGCCTCATAGGGCGTCAGTGGAGAGTCGTGCAACACGTATAGATTGCCTAACATGCGGCCGCTCTTTGGATTACGCTGACGTCGTACGAGGCTTATCCAGCGGGTCAGGCGCAATGCTATCAGCGTCTTGGCCACTGTCTCGTGGGATGCGCGATCCGAACAGGGGGTGGAGGCGAGGTATGTGCTTAGCTGGTCGTAGGTGGGAAACGTGGTGATGCCATCGTCGTTGAGCAGAAAGCGAAACACCTGCCAGGCGTTGCGCTCCAGGGGAGTCAGCCGTCTGTCCAGCAAGAGCGCGCGCGGCACGCTGTCGTGGTGGTTACCACTGAAGAGAAAACCATCGGTTTGCGGTTTCACTGCCACAGGTGCAGTGGCGGCAGTTTGTGCTTGAAGACGACTCAGTGCTTTATCGAACAGTTTGTTCAGCGCTACTGGAGCACCGACTTGATTCAGGTGGCCCATGGTTAACCAAGCCCTTCGTCGATCCATCCACGAACGGAGCTCCAGACGACTGAAAGGGGGAGGGTGGTGGACTCCGCGAGATCCGCACTGAGGGCGAGCATGGCGGTGTCATCATCCAGATCGATCTTTTGTGCTTTCACGCGGGCTGACCAGTGATGCCACAGATCAGTGTCTTGCTCCTCGGTCAGCACCGGGTAACGACCTTTGCGCTTGGGGAGCCTGATCACGGATCGACGCAGGGCAATCTCCTGATGCGTCAGGCCAAAGAACTTGCTGATCAGCTCGGTACTGGCTCCTAGTCGCAACAGCCGATCGACTTCTTCAATCTCCTCGGCAACGTTCTTTACCTGATTCAGGAGGTAATTAAGGACGTCACTGTTGACGCGTACCGAACACCAGGAGACCGAGGAGTTGATAAGCAAGCTGACCAGGGCAGGATGCTTGAGCGCTTCCAGGTCCTCGTCGTCGAACCCCATCGCCTTGGCTCGGCGTAGTTGGCCGTTGCGCAGGTCGTGAAGTGCCTGCGCGATCACCGCTTGATTGAGAGGATGAGGACCGGACATTTCACTCTCCGTTTGACGAGTCGGAAGGGGAGCTTGCGCCGCCCGTGCGCCCTGCCTCCAGATCCAGAAGGCAACGTGCCAGGCGCAGCAACCTGAATAGCTTGACCAGCCCGGCGTCACTCAGACGAACGGTTTGTTCCTGAGTAATGACGTTGGCTTGTGCCAACCCCTGCAGCAAGACCCCAAGTTTTTCGACGTGTTGTGAGTGATCAACTGAGGCAGGTGGAAGGTCTTGCTGATAAGGAGCGCTCAATGCATACAGCAGCGCCAGAACGGCGTCCACGAACGGTTCGTGAGTGGATGTATTGACTCTGGAGAAACTGCTGGTACAGGTGAAGCCTATACCCTGAGCGCTGGGGGAAATCCTGTCGGCTGCTCCGGCTTCGGCGGCGATTTCTCGAGCAAACTGCGCAATGTGAGCCCGCAGGTGATCAGGTGTTTGCAAACAGGGTGCGATGTACCAGATGTCGGCGATTGGATACAGGCCATCGACTTGTATCGGAATGGCCTGTGGTGCACGGTTCTCCAAGTCAGGTGCTGCTTCCCCTATATGCTCGTCCACCAGACGCTGAATAGACTGCAGGCGTTCGGTAGTGGCAATGGGGGAGATGATGTGTCCTTGAGGTGGGGTATCTTGCTGTTTTGTCTGTTTATGCTGCTGGCCAGTATCTGTCGTTGGGGCTGAAGAGTCTGACGTTTTGTCGCTTCGTTTTTTTGTTGGCGAGGTGTGGCCATCTGACAATGGTGTCGATGGGGGACAAGAGTGTGGTTCCGTAGGCGGCGCTGTCGATGACGCTGCTGTGTTGGAGAGGTCACTACTGAGCGCATTCCAGCGTTTGCCCGAGTCGCTGATCTGCAGGGCTAGCATGTCGTAGCTCACGCCGAGCAGGTCAGCCATTTGACCAATAAGTTCATCTTGAACTCGCTGCAGCGAGAAAGCTGATGGTGAAGTGTCAAAGGCTGTCAGAACGTCCTGAAACAATGTAGGGAAGTCGATGGCAGGCGGTTTTTCCAAGGCATGGTTTTCCCAGGTGCGGGCCGCGGCTCGACGCAGTCCAGTGAGCTGTTCGATCATCGGTCGACCCAAACCACCGTAGAGGATATTCGGGATCGCAGGCAGGAGGTGCTGCACGGCATCTTGCATCCTGCTGATGTGTGGTTGCGCAATGGGATAGCCATCAATCTTCAGGCGCCGGGCAAGCTCGGATTGCGACAGTGGTTTTCCGTCCTCCAGTTCATAGAATTCGCGGGCCTTCTCCACTCCCAACGCACGCTCAATGAACGACAGTCCGCCATGCAGTTCGTTTTCGGCTAGATGCCCAGTTAGGGCCATGATTTCTCCGCGCTCCTGGGGCCAAGGGCGGAACAGGCAGAGGATGCGAAAGTATTGTTCGTCTTTGGTTTCGGTCCAAAGCTCACGAAGGATCGCCAGGCGAGTGTTGCCCCCGTTACGAATAACAAAGTGGGGTTCTCCAGGACGTCGGGTGATGGCTGGCGGTGCGTCCAGTCCACGTTCGCGAATGGACGCCTTGATCTCATCAAAGAGCGGGTTGCGCGTCACACGAGGGTTCAGTTCATAGGAGCGCAGTTCGTCCAGTGTCACCACCATGGCGGTGTCGACTATTGGATCGGTCAAGGCTTCCGCTATTGGACCTGAGCGTGAAAAACCGTCGTTCAGTAGCTTCGACGCCATGTCTTGTGGTGACAGCTCAGCCATGGTTGTTACTCCCATTATCCGAACGCACGGCCTGTATTTTTTGATTGCTTTCGATACGCACCTCATCCTTGGTCGGGCGCGTATAAATCGCTGGTAGTCCAGGTTTTAAAAACGTGAGGCAACCATTGGGCGATCGTGAAATGCTCCAACCTTGAGTTAGTGCATGTTCGATTAGCGGCAGAAGCCGCTCATTACCTTGAGCCAGTTCATGTGCATTCGACATGCTTCTGCCTCCGACCGACCTTGCCAGTGACTTGATCGAAATGCTCACGCCACTGCGGACAAAGCTCTATGGCCAAAGCCCGCATGATCTCCAGTGCTGCGGGGGCCAATCGACCGCTTGGACGCCGGTATTCGGCACGATGGGCCGGTATTCCCTGAGTGGCTGCCTTTGGGAATGTTTCGTTTGCCGGCACCTCGGTCCGTAAGACGTGAATGCCTGCATATTCTCGAAATATCAGCCGTAGTGTCTGGCGGATCAGCCTGGCGTTTTTCGAAACAGCGGGTATGCGGTTGATCAGCAGATGTAACTGGGGGGGCTCAATGCCCAGATGGCGGTAAGGTGCAAGATCTTCAATTAGTCGTAACGTTCCGCGCCGCATTTCACGGGCGGCGAGGATCTCTGGCGTCACGGGTGAGATGGCTGCGTTGGAAGCCAGTACAGCCATCTCCAGCAGTACATTACGAGCCCCTTGGGTGTCGATAATCACCAAGTCGTAGTGCTTCTCGAACACGTGCATTAGGTTGCGCAAGCGCAGACGACCATCCGCGGCGTGCAACAGCAAGGTGTTGAGTTGCCGATGCTCGTCGTTCGAAAGAATGACATCCAACCCCTTAACGGCAGTGTGTGACATCAGTTGTGAAACATCGCGCTCATTGAAGGCCAGAAGTTCGTAGACCCCACCGCCAGCGCGATGGGCAATCTCATAGTAGGAAGACAGCGTAGGTTGCATATCCAAGTCCAGCAGCAGAACTCGCAAACCCGCGTCGGCCATGAATCCGCCGAGGTTCGCAGCGATGGTGGTTTTGCCAACGCCGCCCTTGGTCGAGATGATTGAAATGACGTGCATGGCTTGCTCCTGTTTAGCAAGAAAAGGAGTGGCCTCAGCTACGTTCCTGGAGGCGTTCAGCGATCCACTGATTGATCTCGTTCGAGTCCCAGCCGACCGCGCGAACTCCAACGCGTAGAGCTTTTGGAAACTTGCCCTGTTTCATCAGACTGTAGATATGGGCGCGCTTGAACCCGGTCTTGGCCTCGACCTCAGGGCGTCGCAGGATGCGGTGCTCCGCCGATGGGGTGGTGTTCTGAGAAAGCATGACGGTCACTCCTTGATGCTTGATGGCACTCAGTGGCGGATGACCTGGGATTAAATGAGCACTGCCTTTGGTGCACATCAATCAATGAGTCGAAAGGAACTACCGTATTCATAGTCTTGCGGTTAAATACAACACAGTTCAATGCAGCCACTGCTACGAGTGTTGAGTCTGAAGGGCTGGCGAGGAGATGGTAGGACGAAAACTATGTGTCGTACTGCTCTTTCGTTGATACAAGGATGGAGACGATATAATTTGTCTCTTGATAGACAAAAAATGTCATTGTTTACGCAGGAGTATTTTCAATACCCGTTATAGAGGGTTCTAGAGGTGATAACGTAAAACTCAAACCAAAGTCCCCATGCTCTAAATGACATTTATCATCGTGGTACAGGCTCAAAAAGTACGGATTTCAACTATTCTGTCGAGCCAGTTCTGACAACAAAGTTTGCCTATATAGTAATTTTATTGCCCATCGCGTCCATTCGTATGAGAAACCGCTGAAGTTCGTCCGAGAAGGGTCTATTCAGTACTGAAGCAAAGGTAGGTACATCAGGCGTTTCGCTCGACAGTGGCCGAACGATGACATCTGGGTGCCGATACAGCGCAAGTTGCGATTCCAGGCCTATTGTGACGCCATATCCAGCAGACACCAGCATCATCATCGCTTCATGTGATGTTGCATACTCGGCGATCTTTAGTTTGGGCAACTGCTGCTCTTGCAGCCATTGAGGAACGACCTTCTGATTCTTGGCGTCTTGCTCTGGGTTGGACAGGATTAGGGGGTATCGCAGTAATTCACTGAGTGGGATCTCCTCGAGAGAAAGCAACGGATGGCGAATAGGTATTGCAGCCGCAGGGCGCTCTTCCCAAGCGAGTCTTTGGATGAATTCATCAGAGTCCAGCTCGGTTAGGGTGAGACCGACGTCAATTTGATCGTATCGCAGGGCTTGGAACAGATCGCTTGGCTTCAACTGTACTACTCGAATGTTAGTGCGGGGCTCTTCCTCGCGGCATCGAGCTAGCAACTGTGCAATGCGTGGTTGGGCCAATCCGTCCTCCAAACCAATACGGAGGTAGCTACAGGCACCATTTGATGTTGCCAGTACACGCATCCTTGCTGCTTCCATGAACGCCAGCATGCGATGCGCTTCTTCGCGGAAAGCCTTCCCTGAACAAGTGAGTTGAATACGTCCCTTGCTGCGATCCAGTAGACGTACGCCGAGTTGAATTTCAAGTTCTTTGATGGCTCGAGAAAGAGGGGAGGGTTCGATATGGACTTTGGCTGCCGCTCGGACAAAGCTCAGTTCTTCGGCAACAATCAGGAAATAGCGCAGATGGCGCATTCTCATGGTTGGGGACCCTTTTTTCAGAATACTGGTTGAGTACAAATTGTATTATTGTTGGATTTGTAGTCATGTGACCCACAGAAAACTGAGCTCTAAATAACTTCCCAAAAATCCTTTTTGTTCGTGCGGGTGCGCTAGAGCAATGACCTACCTTGCTTGAACACCTTAGTGCTTCCGCTCTCAATCAATTGAACCTTGGATAGTACTCGGTATTTATCGAAGATTTGTTATCTAGCGAGGTTATAAGAAATGTCTGAATGAGGTGCCAGAACTTTTCTGGCGAGTGCCTTTCGAGGTGTGTTCTTTAGTGAGTTCGTATTGAGCGTCGCAATGAGTTTTTAGCTAACCTGGGTGTACTTGATGATCACCGTTACTGTGTTTGTTGCCTTGTCGGCGGCGGGAGCGCAGTCGAGTTGCACTCGCTGTTGCATTTACTGTACGGGTATCTGCAGTCACCTACCCGTCAGCAGTAACAGCGCTGGTCGAGTTGCTGGTTGTGTCTGTCGTTGTTCTGGTCAGGCTGTTGTTCAGCACCCGTCTGGTCGCATTGTTCCTCGCCAGTACCGAAATTTTCAGTGCTGCCGGAATCTTTCGCCAGGGTGCGGTGCGGCGGAACAGCACCGTTGTCGTTGAGATATTCCTTGTGATGCCGCTCGGGCCCCACAGATAGGTTAAGAAATCACCTCGAGCCTGAAGGCATAAGTTGCCTTGAGGGTTTCACCGATATGCCGCTTACCGCTGATGACCCGGCGACTCATGGTCCTGGCCTGCAACCAAGTCAACCACGCCACCGTTGCCATTACCACCGCTCACTCCAGCTGCCGCAGTGGTATTCATACTGTCCGTATTACCCGTGGTACCTTGCAAGTTCTGTGCTTGTACTCGGAAGGTCAGTACCAGCCCTACATCTTCTTGAGTCAATAAATACTCAGCCTCGCTGCTCTGATGACCACCGTTCAACCATGACTTGATCGACGCATCACCCGAACCGCTGCCACCATCATCGTAGTTATACTCGCCAGCCAGTGTGCTACCCACGTTCAAGACGCCTTTTATGTCAGTGACCTTCACCTGCGGCTTGGCCGTCCGATCTCCAGCAACGAAGGTCTCCAGATACATCATCTGTCCAACTGAGGGCTCAGAGACATTTGGATCGGTCTTGGGGGTGACCTCTACGCGCAGAACTTGACCGGGACGATCACCCTCGGCTTCATTCAGTGTGTAGCTGAATGACGTTGCGCCCTGGATAGGCAGAGTATCGCGCAGCCATTGCACGATAGTTCCTTGCTCCGCATCACCATCCAGATCTTGAAAGGAATAGCTCAGCCTAACGGTATCGCCAATGGCGGGGACGGGTTTGTCTAGCACCAAGTTACTGGCCACCGGCGCTCGTCCATGGACCACATGGTTTGGTTCGGAAGCGTAGGCTGGCACGCCATATAAAAATTGTGACGCAATAAATATTCCAACAGTAATTTTATTCCGAAATAACTGCATGATCGTTATCTAAACCTGAAATTTGAAATTCAAAAGAAAAAACCGAGAAGCACGCTCTGAGTTGTAGGAGGTGGTTATCAAAAGCTCACTGTCCTGTATCGGTCACTAGTTCTCCAGAAAGCTATACCTGGATTTATGAACGCTACAGTGCAAAAGTCACTTTAATACGCCGCTATCGATTATTATCTGGCGGCAGGAATGTTGTCATATACATCACTAGCTAGAGCCTAGAGCTAAATTTTATTCCCATTGATACTTAAAGTCGCTAGCGCTTTAGTGAGATGGCATGAAAATGCTTTTAACATTAGTAGGCTAAATGTCGAGCGCAGTGAGTAATTAATAAATGATCTCTAGTTTTTATAGTTTGCGCCTGTAAAATGACAAATGGTCAAGGCGTGCGGGAGTTTTTATTTGTGAAATCATGCATTTCACGAGTTTGGTAAGGCTGGTTGCCCTGCATGAACAGAGCTTAGATTTGGGTGGTTGTGTGTCAGCCCCTAAGGGCGATGTGACCTCTCAATGGTTGAAGATGCCTGCATGTTTTTTGTGATTGTCGGTGAAATCACGATTATTGATTATCATGCTTTTGCCCGCATGATTATATTTTCACGAATGCTACATAGTGTCATACGAGGTTATGGCTTGAATTTAGGATGCCGATTTAACAGGGCTTTGGTTAGAATTCAACTAATGTCGATCTGCTAGGGATTTGGTGTGTTGATAGTGTTGGTGATGAATCTTAATAGGGGATTATTGTAATTATGTTATCTAAGTTTTTTTTATGTAAAGGCACGTTTGGTATTGCTGTCGCAATTGCATCCTCTCAACTTTGTGCGAGCGGATTTGCTGTTAATGAGCAAAGCGTCAGCGGAATGGGGACAGGGTTTGCGGGAAGATCTTCATCTGCCGAGGATGCAAGTACCGTTTATGGGAATCCTGCAGGTATGGCTCTGCTGGAGGGACGGCAAGTGACGGGAGGGGGGGCGTTCATTGATGCATCTAGCGAGATAAGCCAAGTTGGTGGCCATTCAAGCGGTAGTAACAAAGGAAACATGGTTCCATTTACCGCAGTTCCATTTGGTTTCTATGCTCAAAAAATTAACGAACGGTGGGCTGTTGGTTTTGGTATTTACGCACCCTTTGGTTTGACGGCCGATTATGAGAGAGACTTTCAAGGAAAAGCATTTGGGAGCAAGAGTGAAGTTAAGGTTGTTACTTTGCAGCCAACTTTTAGTTATTCGTTTAACGAAAGAGTCTCTCTGGGCTTCGGCCCGACGATTAACAGGATTACAGGGGTACTGGAGTCTGATGTTACGTTACCCTACGCGGGTAGTGGTTCTAATAAAATAGAAATCAAAGGTGACGGTAGCGCGCTTGGTTATAATGCGGGTCTTTTGGTGAGCGCTACTGACACGACGCGTGTTGGCCTTACTTACCACTCTAAAGTAAGCTATAAGCTCACTGGCCATACTGAAGTCATAAAAGGCAAAGGTGTGCCTATGGCAGATCTCAATAATGGCAGTTATGACGCCTCGCTCAGGATCGACACGCCTGAGTCTTGGGACCTCTCTATTACCCAAGATCTAGGTGACTGGAAGTTATATGGGGGATCTACTTGGACTCGCTGGAGTCGTCTGAAAGATATTACGGTCAATAACGAGGGGATTACTTACCCTACTAGTGGAGTACTTGCACAAAAAATTGTCGGTACGATCAAAGAAAATCAGAACTGGCATGATACTTGGGCTTACGCTGTAGGGGCTTCATATCGTGCCAACAAGCACTTGGTGCTTCGCACAGGCTTGACTTTTGACCAAGCACCAACTAACAACTTTGATCGTTCACCCCGTATTCCGACCGGTGACCGCATTATTTTCAGTTTGGGTGTGGGATATGATGTGATGCCAAACATGACTATCGATGTAGCCTTCGCTTATCTTAAAGAAGAATCTGTGAAGGTTAACCGCTCTAATGCGTTAGGTCAGTCCTACAGCGCGAAGTATGAGAATAGCGCCAATGGTTTTGGCTTGGGTGCAACTTACCGCTTCTGAATAAGTACGAAAGCTAATTAATAGAATTAAGATGGCATACCCAGCAAGAGTAGCACTTCTGCTGGTTTTTACACCTTTCTTGAAATTTTAATGGTCACCATTGTAGTGCGCGCGAGTTTCGTTTTTACAGCTGCTATTCCGCAGGCTTACATCGATCAATAGAGTAACTCGGTTCTAGATTCTGTTTTTTAGCAACTGAGTATAAGCGTTGATTAATTGACCTTAAGGTTTCTGTCTTGATTTTTACGTGGGTGATCTGTTAGGTGAATACTTGTTTTTCCTAAAGTTATTAACTGGAGCATCACTAGGTGCTAAAACTGGAAAGTAGAAGTTATATTGATGTGGAGTATCGGATTGTTAAAGGTTTTGTGTGGTATTGATACAATGCAGAGGTTTATGTAGCTAAATCTCTGAGAGTGTACATGAATTCATGAGATTTAATTTTTCATCAAAAAATCGGCGTGATTATCAGTGCATGCAGCAACAGAAGCATAAATCTTTTGTTAGATCTATTGTTCGTTGCAAGTATAGTGTTGGTTTTTTTCAAAATTGTGAGGGTTTGTGGGTATGAAATCCGATGACGAGGAAACAGATGTGTATCTTATCTATGCATATATTCTCGTGTTTGTGTTGCAAGTAGTAATTCTAGCATCTCGATCGGACGTTTTTTTGGGGGGGGGCCTTGTAGAGAATTTACGTATATTGATTTTTTTGTGAGTCTTTGATTTTGTTTTGGTTTTTTATTAAGTGTTAAGTGCGTATTGACTACTCACGATTCGTTATCCAGTGATGCTTATAATAGGGCGCAGTATGCTTCTCGTTTTCAGTGATAAGTTCAGAGCGGAGAATGTGCACTTCACGAGGTGCTTTTAGTCCCAAATGGACTATATCGCCTTTTACAAACATGAATAATATTTTAATGCTACGGTCAATCTTGATAGCTTGACCTGTTGTTGATATATATTCTTTCGTTTTGTTCTAAATAATAATTGTGTGTGCTAATAATAATTCCAGTCCCTCAATAAATCAGTTGAATGTAGTAGTTCGAGCGATTTAACGTGTGTTGCGCGGATTCGTTATCTGTGAGGTTGTTAAGAGCAACATACAAGAGTTGTTTAGTGATGGCGCTATATGACTGACAATGTGAAAGTAGGTAATAAAGGGTGGTTCAATGGAAATAGGAACAGCATTGCTGCTTGGCAGAAACCCACGAATGCTCACCGAAATAGCAGATGTCTTGATCAAGGAATCAGTTTCTGTATTGCTGCACACAGGAAGTTTCTTGGAGACTCTTGAAAAAGTTCACTCTCGATCTGCTGATATTGTAGTGCTGAGTGTCTCTGGTTTATGTTTTGAAGCTTTCAATTTGGTCAGAGAATTAAGTAGAGTCGACAGGTGTATACGGGTCATTGTTCTGACAATGCAAAACCTCCAACATTTTTCTGCGCGCTATAGGCGCGCGGGGGCCGCTGTGGTATTGGGCGCTGCATATAGCACTGGAGGTTTAACTTTTATACTCAGGGCATTGCGCTCTGGATATGGTTACTTTGATTTCATATTCGCGCCGATAAAATCAAATGAGAAGTCCTATAGTACGGAAAGTGATTTGATAGCCACTCTCACCGATAGGGAGTTAGTGGTTTTGCAGGCATTGGCCTTTGGTTTTTCAAATCAAGAAATTGCAGAAAAAATGAATATTGGTAGTAGGTCGGTAAGCTTCTATAAAAGCAGCATTTTTGAAAAGCTACAGTTAGACTCGATCTCAGAACTTGGAGAGCTGGTAGTACGTAATAAGCTCTCATGAACTCTGGCGGATAGAGTTCAATTTCTAAATAAAGAAATTCGTCGTAAAGTCGATGCATATTAGCTATGTGGAAACCTCATATAAATACTTGTCTGCAACTGGTAGCAAGCTCCTAAGGCTATTCGCGCAGGCCATTCCGAGGCACAACGTGGAGACTTAAGTTGTTAACATGTGAGATTCAATTTTGATTTGCGTCGTGATTTTGTGAATTGCTATTTTTGAGTTGTGTGATTTCGCTGTCACATGGGACTATTCCTAGGTAGTAGCAGTGATCACTACAACCACAAACAAAAGAAACTTAAGGAATGAAGGAAATGAAAAAGCAATTGTTTGCTTTGGCTGTCCTCACAGCTGTAGGTATTACACCAGCAGTTTATGCTGCTGCTGGTGATGGCACTATTAATTTCAAAGGCGCTGTCACGGGTCAGACCTGTACTATTGGTGTTAATGGTGGTGGTGCCTCACCTAGCGTTGCTCTACCTGATGTTAGCGGATCAAACTTCACATCGGTTGGTGTTACGCAAGGGGCGACTAATATCGACTTTGCTCTGACTAACTGTGTTGGCACCGCGGTGAAAGCATCAGTTTATTTTGGCGCCGGGACAGGAATCAATCCTGATGGCACTATTGCAAACTCTGCTACAGGTGCAACAGCAGCGAAAAATGTCGCTCTGCAGATCATTGATGGCAATAGCAGACCAGTTATTATTGGGAGTTCTACACAGACTACATCACCGGTCACGGCTCCTATTGTATCGGGCGCCGCAACTCTCAAGTATGCCGTTCAGTATATTGCAACAACAGTTCCAGTGGTTCCGGGTACTGTAAGTGGTGCTGTAACCTACTCGATAAACTATCTGTAATCTTGTAGTTTAAAGTCTCGCGATGCCTAGGTTCTAATTGTGGTGTCGCGAACTTGGCTAGCTTAGAGGTGAGTTATGTATAGCCGAGACCTTTTAAAAGTTACGATAGTCTCATTGATGATGATAGTCTGCTTTGAAGCCGTTGCGAGTGTAGTAATTAATGGGACGCGCTTGATATACTCGGGGGGCGAGCGAGAAGTTACCGTAAAGCTAAATAATAACGGTGATTCTCCAGCGCTAGTGCAGACCTGGATAGATGATGGTGATCCTAAGTCAACGCCTATGCTATCGAAAGCGCCATTTATCATATCGCCTCCAGTCTTTAGGATGGACTCTAAAGTAATTCAGAATCTACGAGTGATATTTACTGGAAAAGAACTTCCCCAAGATAAGGAGTCTATCTACTGGTTTAACTTACTAGAGATTCCTGCGCAGTCAAACTCTACGAGCGTCACGACTAATATGTTGCAAATGGCATTTCGTTCAAGAATCAAACTGTTCTATAGACCTAAGTCATTAGACGGATTTTCTTCTAGTGCTCCTGAACAGGTTAAATGGCGTATTGTACCTCGGGCTAAGGAATTCATACTAGAAGCACATAATTCTAGTGCATTCTATATAACGGTAACTAGTCTGCGTTTGCTAGAGGGGGGGCGGAGTTATAGCTCTGAAGGAGAAATGATAGGACCGGGCATGACTCATGAATTTGTCTTGCCTTCATTAAAGGAAGAACCTGGGAGTGAAGCAAAGGTTGAGTTCAATACACTTAATGACTTTGGTTTGGATGTTATAACTACACGACAGCTCTCGCTATAGTGCTCACCATAAAAATATAATTCATGGTCGATAATTTTTGTTTTCGGATCAATTACGATGCGATTATGGATGATGAAAAAGCGGTCTTTTTTTTTGTTTTCATGGTGTTTTTCGATTTTTTCGGAACAACTATGGGCAGAAGATGTTCTCTTCAGTAATGCATTTTTTCCTCAGGGCGAAGACAGTCTTGATCTTGAAAAATTTCAAAAAGGTACAGCAATTTTACCTGGGGATTATCTAGCGGACATTTTTGTAAACGGCCTGGTTGTGGGGCGCAAGAATATCAAGTTTATATCACTCCCAGATGGCGATACAGTTGCTTGTTTTACCCGTAGCTTACTGGATGTCTTTGGTATTAATGTAGAAAGTATATTAAGTGCGACGCATAATGACGACGGCTGTCTGGTGTTGCCTGACACTGTGAGTGGCAGCAGCGTAGTGTTTAATATGCAGAGTCAAGAGTTACTGTTGAGCGTTCCACAGGTAGCTATGCGCCGAGTTCCGCGAGGTTATGTTGATCCTGACACATGGGATCCAGGTAGTACTGCAGCCTTTCTAAAATACAATCTAAATACTACCCATAACCTTAAGGGAGACACTCCGGATGCTGCTTATCTAAGCCTTGATTCAGGATTTAATCTAGGGCGGTGGCGTATTCGCAACAATGGCTCTGCGAACTGGATGCCTCCGTACGGTGCTGAATATAAAAACCAGAATACTTTTATACAGCGTGATCTATCGTCGCTTGAAAGCCAGTTAACTTTAGGTGAAACCCACACAACTGGTGATCTTTTCGATACTTTGTTCTACAAAGGAGCACAACTTTCGACGGATGATCGAATGTTTCCCCGGTCTCTACGAGGCTACGCACCAGTCATTCGCGGGATTGCTCGTAGTAATGCTAGAGTGATAGTCCGCCAAGGCGGGAACATTGTACAAGAGTCTATAGTGGCACCTGGTGACTTCGTAATTGATGACCTCTACTCCAACGGAAATAACGGCGACCTAGTAGTCACCGTAATTGAGGCAGACGGTAGCCAGCAAGTATTTGTTGTGCCATATACATCGTCTAGTCAACTACTACGCCCGGGCATATCCAAGTATAGTTTGACTGTTGGACAGTTGAACTCGACATACCTTAACGCTCCTCCTAATTTTATCCAATCCACCTTTCAGTATGGATTGAGTAATATTTTTACTGGAGAAAGTGGTGCACTGATAAGCGAAAATTACGCGGCTCTGCTTGCGGGGCTAGCAATGAATACCTCATTGGGTGCCGTAGCAGTTAGTTTAAAAAAAACGAACACTAAGTTAGTCAGTGGCTCTGAACAAGGTGAGTCTTTACGGTTGTTATATGCTATTAACTCCGTGCGGTTCGGCAATAGTTTTATTTTGGCGTCAAATTGGAATTCACTATTGGGCCACCGAAGTTTATATGAGGCTGCACAACAGGTAGAGATTGAGAGTAATTCGATCTCAGGTGTAGAGTATTCAAAAGTACGCAACAGATTGTCGCTTTCTTCGAATCAGCGTTTAGGGCGCTGGGGGCAGCTAGGGTTTAGTATGCTTTCCCAAAGTTATTGGGGGACTTCCGGGCGCGATATTCAATACCAGTTTAGTTATAGTGCTAACCTTGATAAGGTTTCTATAAGCCTGAGCGCAAATTTTAGCGGTATGGATATCAGTTACTTACTAAGCATGGGCCTACCTTTTGAGTTTGGTTCGAAGAATCGCATAGTTCGACTTTCTAGTCAGGTTAGGCGTGATGCACTAGGACAGTTAGAAGAGGATATTCATCTCAGCGGCAGTGCTGGCGAATATAACTACGGCCTCGGTGTTCAGCATTCCGCTGCTACTGGTAGTATCGACTCATCTATTTTTGGGCAGTATCAAGGCACTAAAAGCAACGTTAGTGCTTCATTGACCCAGCGCGATGGCAACTCTGCTTTGGGGGGGAATTTTAGTGGCAGTGCTATTGCTCACCCTAGTGGATTAACCCTCTCACCATTTCGGAGCGATACCATCGCGGTAGTCAGCGCGGCTGGAGCGCAAGGTGCTCAGGTTATGGGGTTTCCAGGTGTAAAATTGGACAGATATGGAAGCGCCGTTATCCCATATCTACGCCCATATGAGATAAATGAAGTGGGTATTGATCCTCACGGCGCATCTATGGATGTCGAGATTAACGAGTTCAGTCGCAGGGTAGCGCCTACCGCAGGAGCTGTGTTGAACATAGATCTTTCCACAAGTACCGGTCGCGCACTTTTATTCAACGTCAGTTTGGAAGACGGTACCCTTTTACCCTACGGTGCAGATGTTAGCTTGCCAGATGGACAACCCTTAGGCGTTGTAGCTCAAGGAGGGCAGCTCTATACTAGAGTGCCAGGAAATATAAATGAGTTAATTATTACCTGGGGAGATGGTGTTCATCGGCAGTGCATACTGCAGGTTTCTGAAAAGGAAATCCTCGCACCAATCCTACAAGCGCATGATGTAGTCTGCCATCTTATAAAAAATAGAAACCATACTCCGTAAAGTAAACGATTTTACTCTACCGTTATGGTTATCCCCCCCCTGTGACACATATAAAATATTATGAGTAACTGGTTACCGATACATAATTCGCGGTGTCCGCCGGAGGAATAAAAGTGATTTTTATGAATTGTTGTGAAATCACTAATGAATTGGTTGCGTGCTTGTACTCCCAAGGTAAAGTCTAGATTAGTCGTTCTAAGGTCTTATCTTAAAGATTCTTGGTGGGCATATAATCAACCAAAATATGTAGCAGGTTTATATTATGAGAAAGAATTTTATTGCTCTCTTTGGTGCTGTAGCTGTGATGCCATTCATCGTAGCGAATGTTGAGGCTGCTGATCCAATCACCGTCAATGGCGGTACTATTCATTTTGCAGGGACCGTGGTGAATGCGGCTTGTGCTGTTAGTGCCTCCTCAACACAGATGAATGTTGTGATGGGGCAGGTCAGAGTCGCATCCCTTGACAAGGGAATTGGTACGCAGTCTGTATCAAGGACGCCGTTCCAAATTACGTTGACCGATTGCGATACGCTCGTTTCTAAAAATGCATCTGCAACCTTTAACGCTACACTTGATACGCGCATAACTGATAATACCGCAGCCAAAGCAGGTATTGGCAACGGCGTTGCGTATGGTGTCGGATTGCAAATATTTGATATTACCGGGAAACCCGTAACTTTCAATGCAAGGACTGCATCTACTGCTTTGACTACACAAACGAATCAATTGATGTTTCAGGCGGGATTTGTATCGACCGTAAGTCAAGGAGAAATCACACCGGGTGATGCAAGTACAGCTGTTAACTTTGATGTAAACTATTTCTGATAAGTAAAGCGCATATTGTGAAGCGTCTTCTTGGGACCTTCATAATATGCTTCTATAGATTGATAGTGAGGCACTGCTGAATTGAACATATCAAAATTCTCTATGTTGCCTGTATTTTTTTTATTATTTTTGGAGTGCTTTTATAACGCTGCTTACGGTGCAGGAGGGCACAACACTAAGGTTACGTTACCTGGTGGAAAGTTGACTTTGATAGGTGCGGTTACTAGTAGCGGCTGTCTGCTCAGCATGAGTAACTCCGATAAAAAAGTATCGATTGGTAAAATTAGCAGTAATCAATTTTCAGGGGTTGGCAGCGATGGTCAGGCTGTACCATTTTCTATTCAGCTAGATGATTGTTCAAGTAACGTTAGTCAGTCTGTCGTTGTCAGTTTTAGTGGTATTGCTGATAGAAACGATTCTCGGGTTCTGGCTATCGAGTCAAGTGACGGCTCGGCCCAAGGCATAGGTGTGGCACTATTTGATAAAGATAATAATTTATTGGAAGTCAATGCCTCTTCAGGATACTACGCGGTTTTGAATAATGGCATGAATACTTTGAACTTCTTGGCTAAATATCGGAAGACAAGCGAAAAGTTTGCGCCTGGGTATGCTAACTCTTTTGTTGATTTTACACTGACTTATGAATAATTGCGTATGACAAAGTCTCTTCAGGGCTATAGGGTGGATTTATTTTGAGTATTATTTCGTGCTGGAAAAAGGTTCTTGTTGTTAGCTTGGCGTCATCATTGTTGCTGATGTCAAAGTTTTCTCATGCGGGTGGAGTTGGTCTCGGGGCAACCCGTGTAGTTTATTTTTCCGATAACAATCAAGCTACATTGTCTGTTACCAATACTGATCAGGATAATGTTTACCTGGTTCAGTCCTGGGTTGAGGGCAACGACAAAGAGGTCGCGCAAGACTTTATGATCACCCCCCCTCTGTTTGTGATCAAAAGAAAATCAGAAAATATTCTTCGGTTGATATACGGCGGTGCTCCTTTGGCTGAGGATCGTGAGTCATTATTCTGGGTAAACGTTAAAGCTATCCCCTCTACTGATAAGCCTTCTGTAGGAGAGGAACAGAATATGCTGAAACTAGCGGTTGTCAGTCGGATCAAACTTTTTTATCGTCCGAAGGCATTAGCGGAGAATAAACTGGAAGCTGATAAGAAAATTCAGGCGGAGCGTAAGGGAAATCATTTAGTAATTAATAACCCAACACCATATTTTGCCAGTCTTGTTAATATTGCCATTGGCAAATACTCCCTAGAAAATACAATGGTCGCTCCTTACTCGGAAGCAAAGATATCGGTTCCTGAGAGTGAGGTCGGTCAAATAACGTATTCTTCGATAAATGATTATGGTGGAGTGACAAAGTTGAAATAACTAGATCGAGTTTTAATTCTGTAGTATTCAGCTTAATCATTCTTATTTTTCAAGTATCTTTGGCTTGATTCTACAGTGCGCTAATTGCCGTTGCTGTGCGTAGGTAATATTGCAGATGGAGTAGTAATATGCGTTACTTGTTAAGAAAAAATGCATGCGGCTTGCAAGTGTTGCATAATCACCAATGTCGCCGCTGTACTAAGATTGGTCTTGGTTTACTTGCACTGGCTTTTTTTAACTTTGCCTATGCGCAGCAGTACTTTGATCCGGCTTTTTTGTCAGATGCTAACTCTAAAGATATAGATTTATCCCGGTTTGAAACTGAGGAGGCATTACTTCCTGGAGTATATCATGTTGATGTGTACTTGAATGATGCGTTCGTGAAAAGTCGAGAGGTAGCGTTTAATCAGCGCGAGCTCAAGGGATTATCTCCTGCAAAACTTTTTCCATGTTTTTCCGTACAAGATATCTATGATCTGGAAATTAACAAGGCATCCATTAGGAGTCTAGATGAAGACCCACCAGGGACTTGTATATATCTAGAGTCTATTATCGACCAAGCAAATAGCAATTTTGACTTGGAGCGATTAAGGCTAGATCTGAGTGTGCCTCAGGCTTATTTGAAAAAAAATGCCAGAGGCCTAGTACCTGTTGAGGAATGGGATAATGGTATAAACGCGCTTCTGGTTAACTATAATTTCACTGGAGCGCATAACAAAAGCTCTTACGGGCATTCTGATGATAGCTATTTTTTGAATCTGAATAGTGGACTTAATGTCGATGCTTGGAGGTTAAGAAACTACTCAACTGTCAGTAATGGCAGTAGATATGGCTCTGGAGGTGCTCTTACGTGGAAAACAATTAACAGCTATGCACAGCGTTCTTTAGCCGGGATTAAAAGCTCTATATTGTTAGGCCAGGCAGCGACATCGAGTACTATATTCAATAGCTTTGGATTTCAAGGGGCGCGTCTATCATCAGATGATAGTATGTTGGCGGATAGCGAAAGAGGTTTTGCACCTGTAATCAGAGGCATAGCCAATGACAATGCCGAGGTTATTATTCGGCAAGGTGGCAATACAATTTATCAGACATATGTGTCCGCAGGCCCCTTTGTAATTAATGACCTTTATCCTACCTCATCAAATGGTGACTTGCAGGTCATCATCAAGGAAGTTGACGGTCGAGTTAACGAATATAGTGTTCCATATTCATCTCTGCCAATGTTACAAAGAGAAGGTCAGCTTAAATATGACTTGGTTGCAGGTTCGTTACGCAATACAAGTTATCAAACCTCCCCAGGTATCATTCAGGGAACGCTTGCTTGGGGATTAGGAGGAGGGTCAACGGTTTACGGTGGTGTTCAAAACGCTCAGAGGTATCAAGCATACGCTTTGGGGCTTGGACAAAATCTAGGACATTGGGGCGCAATGTCCATGGATATGACTACTGCTAATAGTATATTGCCGGATGACAGTCGACATACGGGATATTCTTTACGGGCTTTATACGCCAAGACGTTTTCTACAGCGGGGACCAATTTCAAATTAGCAGGTTATCAATACTCTACGCGTGGGTTCTATAATTTCAGCGACACGGCTAGTAAAATGATGGAAAGGAGGACGTCGATTTTTACTCAAGATGGTGAGATAGAGGCGAAGCCGATATTTTACGATTACTTGAACCTGAATCATCCTAAACGCAGTAGTATGCAGCTGAATATTTCACAGCCGCTGGACAAATTTGGATCTATATACGTGAGTGGTAATCGCCAAACTTTCTGGAATACCAAGGAAGTAACCGATTTATTGCAGGCTGGATATAATACATCCCTGGCAGGCGTGAATTACTCATTATCCTATAACCACAATAGAAGTGCTTGGTTTGATAAACCTGAAAAAGTTTTCTCATTGCGTCTGTCGATGCCTTTGGATGATCTTTTCGGTTTTAGATCTAAAAGTCGACTTGTTAACAGTGCTTTCGCTTCTTATGGACAGACTCGAAGCAATGATGGACACACGCGATACAATACTAGTTTGTCAGGGGCAGCGCTTGCCGATAACAATTTAAGTTATGGCGCTCATCAAAGCTATAGTGATGCTGATCATATTGCCACAAATGATCTTTCACTGAATTATCGCGGTGCTAGAGGTAATGTTAATGCTGGTTACTACTACAGTAGGGATATCAGTCGCCTTAATTATGGTATGAGCGGTGGATTGGTCGCACATGAAGATGGTATGACCTTCGGTCAACCACTAGGTGATACAAATATTCTCATCAAAGCCCCAGGAGCGGGCGGTGTGAAAATTGAAAATGGTGTCGGTATAAAAACAGATCAAAAGGGATATGCTGTATTGCCTTCAGCTTCCACTTATCGACAAAACAGGGTGGCATTGGATTCTTCGTCGGCAGCTGCAAACATAGAACTGGTTGATTCTGTTAGTTATGTCGTTCCAACCCAAGGTGCTCTTGTACGAAGTGTGTTTGATGTGCGCATTGGCGTACGAGCACTGATGAGCGTTAAATACTTGGGACGTGCTGTACCCTTTGGTGCGAGCGTGACTCAGGTATCGAGTGCCACTGATAGCATTGTAGGCAATAACGGCCAAGTATTCTTATCTGGGTTACCTTTGGAAGGACAGCTTAAAGTTTGGTGGAAAAATGGCCCTGGCGGAAGTTGCGCTGTCAACTATCGAATTGATGAGGGTGGTGAACTGAAGGAAATTAACAAGTTAACTGCGGAGTGTCTCTAATGGGTTGGCGCTATATAAGTGTTCTATTAGGGTCTACGTTGGCTTGTAACGCGGTAGCTTATGATCTGCTACTCAATGTAAATGGGACCATTGCGGCTAATGGTTGCATGGTGTCTGCGCAATCACAAAATATGCTGGTTGATTTTCACAATGTTGCAATAAAACAGTTTTATACGAATGGAACTCCTTTTGGAAAGAAAAAGTTTGTTATCAGTCTTGAAAATTGCGGTGCTGACGCTAAAACCGTGAAAGTAAAATTTGAAGGTGCTCCTGATTTACATAATCAAGAATTATTAGCGCTTACCGGAGGTGATGGTGTTGCCTCGGGACTGGCGATTGAGATAATGGATAAGGATAGCACTACGCTGACTGTTAACAGTTTTTCTACTCCGTTTATTATTGCGAAAAGTCCGAAAATCGATTTTGAATTTTATGCTCAGTATCGCTCTACAGGCCCAGTGACCGTAGGAATGGCCAATGCGGTAGTTAAGTTTGTCATGGAGTATCAATGATAATGATTTTACCTAATGTTCTAAAATGTAATTCAAAGTGTGTGCTGTTCTCAGTGCTTATGATATTTAATCAGTTAGCATTCGCAGTCACTCGTGGACTACTTATTGATGTTGATAACTTAAAAGTAACTAAACCACTTATGGCTGCCACAATCGCTGGCGAGGCGTTGAGTGGCTGGAAGAGTAATACAGTCACAGTTGCCAATTCCCCCGGTATTTCCAATACTTTGTATTTAAACTTGAGTGCTATGTCGAACGCTGTAGGGAGTTACTCGGAGGAAGGAAAAAATTATATGGTTTTTGATATAAAAGACGACTCGGGTGTGTCGTCTGGTGTCGGGTTTATTCTGAGAGTTAGTAGTTACCTTTGTTTATTCGGGGGCTGCTGGGGTTCTAATGGTGATATTGCAGTAGGTAATACTGAACTTGAAATTTCTCCTACGAAAGATTTTGATTTTGCACAAGTAATTTATAGTGTAAAGCTAATTGCTACCGGGGCCGAGATTAAATCTAGTTACTCTGTTCCTGATTGGCAAATTGGCGTGTTATCTTTCTGGGGTACGCAGAGTGCTAATAGGGTTGTTGTGATGAGAGGTTTTAATATTAATTATACAAAAACAGGATGCGTCGCAAGTGCTTATCCCTCTAGTATTAATATGGGGGTTGTATCGGTTGCTCAGTTAACCAATAGTCGTTCTGTAGCTGCATTACTTCCAGTCACGGTAAGTCTTAAATGTGATTCGGGTATAGGTGTTTATGCAAGCATGACGGATTTAAGCGATCCTGGGAATAGTAAGGAAAATTTAACTTTAATTCCTAGCACAAACACCGCAAAAGGAGTGGCTGTACGTTTCCTTGATGAGAATCAAAACGCTATATCTTACGGGCCTCCCTCTGCTTTTGTTGGCTCGCTCAATCAATGGAAAGTGAAGAGTTCGTCAGATCCAAATGAAGTGTCATTTAAACTTTATCCGCAGTATGTCATGACAGGTACTGCTAGCGACGTTACTCCTGGTGATGCAAATGCTATGGCAAGTATTACTTTTGCATACGAATGATTGGTTTATAAGCATATCAAATTTTTGGGTAGTGTTTGGGGACTGCTTTTTGTGTGTCTATTTTTGTGGTCGGTAGAAATGGAAATTCCTTTTGAGATGGTCGTGAAAGGTTAATATCATTTAACTGGCAGTTTCGAACGTTGGTTCAAGTTATTGAATGGGAGTCATGGAGCTGTGCTTTTTGGTATTCTTGTACTCATCTATTTTTTACCAGTGCTACTTGTTCTGGCTGTCTGCAAATTTGTTAAGTTTTTTTACGTAAATAACTTCTCGACGGAATCAAGCTTTGCCAGGGCTCTAGCGAACAATGAATTGAGCGTGTCTTATCAGCCAATAGTTGATGTGGCAACAGGAATGTGGGTGGGAGCCGAGGCGTTGATACGCTGGGGTAAAGCCAGCCCCGAGCTATTTATTCCTGTTATTGAGAGGGGGAAACTGATAAAGTCAACCACTAGATGGGTCTGTAGAAAAGTCATTGAGGATCATTCGCATTCTGTTTGGGCCTGTGATGATTTTTATATTAGTATCAATCTTTCTGCACAAGATGTTTTAGATCTATCGTTTCCCAGCTTTATCGAGCAGCTCCTATGCCTGCATAATATTCCCGCTTCACGGATTATGTTTGAGGTGACAGAAGGTGTTCTGCTTGATCAGCAGGTAGCGGTGCAGCAGTTAGACCTGCTACGTAGGAAAGGGCATAAGATCGCTTTAGACGATTTTGGAACAGGTTATTCCAATTTGTCATATTTAGACAATCTTCCTCTAGATATGATTAAGGTAGATCGCTCCTTTGTCGTCAAGCTTGATGCAAGTTCTTCTACTGTTGTTTTAACTCATATTTTGAAACTGTCCCTGCATTTACGGCTCAAAGTTATATTTGAGGGGGTGGAAAATGTCGATCAAGTTGAACGACTTACTGCTTTGGGTGCCTCTACTGTTCAAGGCTGGTTTTATTCCAAGGATTTAACTGTCGAGGAATTGGTGAGAGGCTATTTTTCTTTAGCGCATCCCAATCTCAATCGAATTATTTAAGCGGTTTTGCTCGGCAGCGACAGTCTAAGAGAAGAAAATATAGTGCAAATCATTGAAGAGTTGGCCAAGATTGAAACTAGTGACCATAAAGTTGAAACCAGGAAAATAACCATACGTTGTCCGGCAGCAAATAGAAATGTTGTTTTTTTACCATCGCAGAGTTTCTTGATTGTTCATGAAAGTGGAGTTGAAAAAAAAATTGAGTTGGGTTTTAGTTCAAGTCGAATCTTAGAGCTGTTAATCGATAAAGTTGACTCTGTCGTCGCTCGTGATGAAATTTTTGCGTATGCCTGGCCTGATCGAATCGTTGGGCAGAACAGCTTGAATCAAGCTGTTTCTACTCTTCGAGAATTATTATCTGATGAAGACAACAGGTCGATAATTCAAACCGTACCAAGGAGGGGATATCAATTCAATTCTGAATTTATCGTTTCTTCGGAGTTTATTCTCCCTGATAACCTAACAGAGCCAGAAAATGGTGTCGATCGTCCCGTTATTGAGGATGCCCGTATAGGTTTTCAAGACCTGATGCTTTCCTGGCTGAAGGAGAGTGGATTATCCACATTGGTGATTTTATTGGTAGTCGCCTTTTTAGTTCGGATTGATTGGGGACTTTGGATTCAACCAGATTTTGTCCAAGAAGTGGAGACACAAGGCTTGCTGACGACGTGGTATACAGGTGCTAATGATGATGAGCTTAATGAGCTTAAGAAAAATACATCCGCTATTCAAAAAAGAATTATGAACTTGTTGGAAGCGCCTGGTACGGTTATTTTTAATACAATGCACGGGTTTTATGAAATTCTTTGCGTTAGCGGCAGTACTGTTGAGTTTATTGGGGTTTATAAATCAAGGCTGTCTTCTGTGACGGATGAGCAGTTAGTCAGGTGTCTAAAGTGATAAGGCGAAAGGTTGTACTCATTATAGTCGCTATTTTTTTAACTTTATTACATCTACTATATTTTTCGTTCTCAAAAAAAGAGGTTATTAGCGGAGCATATTTCTCTACAGGTCTGATCATAACAAGCGATGGGGTTGCTCACGTAGTTAATGGAAGGCTCCAATCCCACGATAATAAAATCCATGACTTTGAACAGATTGACAATAACAGTCAGAAGTTTTCATATGAGTTGTTGTATAGCTTTTTCGGTAGCGGAGTTTTTTCGACTCGTCCTGTCGCTGATAAAAAAATACTGACTGATGCATCTATTATCGATAGGGATATTTTATTTAACTATGAGTATTACTCTGGGTTAGATTCGAGATTAACCTTGTATAGGTTGCGCTACTCTTCAAAAACACCTTGCTTTTATATTAAAGAACTAAATTATGTTCAGTGTCTAGGTTCGGAGCGAAGTCGCGATGCTTATGCTTTCTAGATTTCTTCTCGACTAAGATATTCGATTAATGATTTGGTTAGTAGATTTTCTGTGTAACGCAACCTAAAAAGCCCATTAAATATAGCCGGTAATGTGGCGAATTTCGTGCTGAATATTTTATATGTTCTAAAAAACCTTTGGACTTATGTCGTATAACGACATGGACTGCGCTATGGATAGATGGGTCGGATATGCTTTTTTATCAATGTTTTTTGCCGGTTTTACATCCGTTATCGCCAAGCTCGGGCTTTTAGGCATTTCGGGTGAATTAGGGCTTGCAATACGTAGTATATTCGTTTGTTTTTTTGTTTTGTTATTCGCTATTCTTTCGGTGCCAGCCCAGGAACTGATTAACGTGACCGTTAAAAACTTGGCTTGGTTGGGTTTGTCCAGCGTAACGACGGCTTTTTCATGGGTCTTTTATTATAAGGCACTAAAAGGTGGTGATGTTGTGACTGTGGCTTTAATTGACAAGGGAAGTGTAGTTGTCGCCATGTTTCTTGCTTGGCTATTCCTTAAGGAACATATAACTTTACGTATGATTTCTGGTTTGATACTCATCGTAATTGGGGTTTTTGTAGTTGCAAAAAAAAATTAATATTATTATTTAAGATCAGCTAACTCAAAGGGCGTAAAATATGCAGAGTGAAGTCACAGTAATTGGGCTAGGTGCTATGGGTTCTGCATTGGCACATGTTTTATTGCGTGCAGGTAAGCGTGTCACCGTTTGGAACCGTAGTTTATCTAGAACTGAGAGCGCCGCTGGTGCTGGTGCTCACGTCAGTGAAACCTTTATATCTGCAATATCCGCTAGCCCTGTGTGTCTCTTTTGTGTTGATAATTACGCTGTAACCAATGCCCTCTTAACCGCTAATGATATTGAGGGTGTTCTCAGTGGTAAGCTATTAGTGCAGCTATCTACAGGCGACCCGCAAGAGGCGCGTGATAGTGAGGAGTGGGCGTTGTCACGTGGGGCTGACTATTTGGATGCTGCGATTTTGGCTTTTCCCGCTCAGATGGGAACACAAGAGGCAACTATCATCGTTTCCGGTGCCTTGGCGTCATTTGAGCGTGGTGCAAGCATATTAAAACTACTGGCACCTAATCTGAGTTATTTAGGTGATCGTGTAGGTGCAGCATCGGCGCAAGATTGTGCTGTAGCTGCTTATTTTTCTGGTGCTCTGTTGGGGGCGTTACATGGTGCTCGCATCTGTGAAGTTGAGGGCTTACCTGTAGACGAGTATTGCAGCCTCTTAGCGGATATTTCACCGGTGCTCGGTGGAGATATTCAGCATATGGGCGCGATGATTCACTCCGAGAGCTATTCCACCCCACAGGCTTCGTTGAAAACGTGGGCGGCGGCTATCAGCCGTCTTGAGCGCCACGCTAAAGCTGTAAAAATCAATCATGAGTTTCCTGCTTTTGCATCGGCGCTTTTTCGTTTGGGCGTGGATGCCGGTTATGGTTCTGAAGAAGTTGCAGCCTTGATTAAGGTACTAAGAGCTGTCTCTGAGGTTAGATAGATTTTTTCTAAATTATAAAAAAGAAATGTTAATTCGTACGTTTTTTAATAGCTAGGTATACAGTCATGAATAAGCCTTTGATCGTTATTACCGGAGCTAGCTCAGGTATTGGTGAAGCCGCTGCTCGTCTATTTAGTGCTGCCGGTCACCCACTTCTGTTGTTGGCGCGTAGAGTTGAACTCTTGGAAGCGATGGGGTTGCCCAACACGTTGAGTCAGTGTGTGGATATAACTAATCGTACCGCTCTGTTGGCCGCAGTCGCCGATGCTGAAGCGCTATATGGTCCGGTTGATGCTCTTATTAATAACGCTGGTGTGATGCTGTTGGGTGAGATGATCAATCAGGATCCTGCTCAGTGGGATCAGATGATTGATGTCAACGTGAAGGGTTTGCTCAACGGTGTTCACGCTGTTGTTGCTGGAATGGTTGAGCGTAAGCATGGGACTATTATTAATGTCAGCTCGGTGGCCGGGCGTAAGACTTTCTCAAATCATGTTGCCTATGTCGGCAGCAAATTTGCTGTGCATGGACTGTCAGAAAACTTGCGTGAAGAGCTTTCACCGCACAACGTGCGGGTAGTTACCATCGCCCCTGGGGCCGTCGATACAGAGCTGCTCAGTCATACGACTGACGAAGAGATTAAGACTGGTTACCGTGCTTGGAAGCAGGACATGGGAGGCACCGTGCTGAACGCAAATGACGTTGCTTCGGCGATAGTCTATGCGTATCAGCAGCCTCAAAATGTGTGCATTCGCGAAATTGTGATCGCGGCCACTCGTCAGCAGGCGTGATCCGGCCTTAGTTCCTACAGTTCAGGAAAATGGTCTAAAACATTATCGTCTTGGTACCTGAGCCTCAGGGGGCAAGGGGTTTCAATAAAATGGCCCTTGCTCTGTAAACAGGGACTCAATGGTCCCTGCGTATCTGGTTATGGTTTCTGTGGTGAGCTAAGGGTATTCAACCCAGCAAGATTTGAAATCTCGCTTGACGGTCGGAGCTATTTCTCGCGAAGCGTTCCGGGCGTACTGACCTCTCGGGCTTTTTGGCCTATGTCTCCTTTATGTAGTTTGGTATAAGTGCTGCAGCTGCAGCCAAGCTGCGATCTGCCAAACTAATTCATGCCTTTCATGCCAGTGTCGCCCGCATCGGGGTAGACCGCGTCTTTTCGCCACGCAACAGTTTGGCAACCTGGCTGAGATCGACTCATTTCTCTCCGTATAGTGAGTGTGGTGGACTAGTTCCTCTTCCATATCTGTCCCGATATGCACTTCATCGCAAATAAATACAGGTTACTTTTCCTGGTCTGATACATCTGAAAACTACATTTCCGTCCTCGTTTTTAGACTAGTTCGGTGCATCAATGTCATATGCACTAATTGGCGCTTGGGTGTAATTTCAAATAACGCTTTCTCCATGGATCGACCGTTCAAGGAAAATCAGCTTTTTAGCGCCTTTTCGATGTTTCTCTAAGTGCTCTGCATTTCTGTTAGTGGTGAAAGCGTGCGTATATCGCTAATGCACGTTATTAGGTCTACCAAGAAATCAGCTGGCGAGACTGATGGGGAGGCAGTTGAGAAAGAGTGCTTCGTGAATCAATCAATCATAAGAATTTAGTTTTTTCACCCATTGGTATGGGTTATATCTTTGCTAAATGCTTGGTACAGAATTGTATCTCTTAGCTTTATGTATGAGTAAACGTGTACATGCGTAGATTCAAAAAACTAAAGTAAGCGAAGCGAACGAAGGTAATGACTTGTGAAGAAAAATACACACGAGGAAACTAGGCCGGGGCAGCATCTGATAACTCAGCAGCCACTTGTAGATAGGGATTATGGAGTTGTTGGATTCGATATGCGACTCATAAACTCTAAAGGCATATGGGATTTGAGTGAAAGTACAGTTCTTTCAGACATGGAATATAAGCGTATGTGCTGCGAGTTACTGGCGCGTACCAGTCTTGCAATATACTCTGCTACTAATGTTAATTATGTTGGAAAGAAAAGCGCACGGAAGCGCTTTATCAGTATCAGGCGATCTGATTTACTGGATATAACCCTATTAAATAATATTATTCGTTGTGGCGAGGCTTTAGCTGAGGCGGGACTGGTACTGGTATTGGTGCTCGTGCTTAAAGATGAAGTATATGTGTCTATGAGTTTGATGGGGAAAGTTAAGATTGTAAAGCATCTGTATGAAGCTAAATATGCCGGAGTGAAATTTTGTTGTGAGCGCAGCATAAATTTTTGTGAGTTTGATGGTGGGGTAATGGAGGCACTTAATCTCTGCGATTTCGTGCTGATTTCAATGAGGTCATTATCTTTGATATCAACCCAAAAAGCGCGTGGAATAAATTTTGAACTATTGCATGAGCGAATGTGTGCCGAGATTGAAAGTAATAAGGTAAAGTTTATTGCCGCCGAAGTTGATAGTTTAGTTTGTAATGATTTTGCTAGAGCGTTGCCTTTTATATTTTTTAAAGGGGGGGTGTATAACTATGATCTGGTTGCCCCGGCTAACTATTTGTAGTGAGTGTTGGTTTGCGGTTTTTTTATTAAAAAGTTAATTTTTCTTTCATATTGCTGTTACCTGTTACGTTGTCGAATAATAATTTAATTTCATATGTAGCGGTTGTTTTTTAAATGTTAGTTTTATCCATGCTAGGGGCTAGTCTCTCTCATTTAGAGGTTGCTAATCGAGGCGAGCACTAGGCAAACGACAACCCGATTTCTAGTAACCCTAGCAATCTATCTGGAGCTGTTGTCGTCTATTTCTCTGAAGAGTATATAAGACGATATGAAATTTATCCTTCACGTAACACTTTTTTGTCTTTTGCGTCTTTTGGTAGTGCTTCAAGAATGGGGGAGAGGCGTGACAAGAGTCGTTACTCTGTATCTTTCATGACTTTTCACTTTGGGTGTCCATTGAGTTGGGGGATGATGCATGCGCGAATTTTTTCGCAAAAAATAAATTTAAAATCAGCAGGAGCTCTATATGCAAAATTTATATCGGACCGTAGCAATTAGTATTCCGTTTGCACTAGTGTTTTCATCTTATGCGAGTGCGAGCTTTACCATTTCTTCAACACCGCCTCAAGTATATAGCGGGTCTGCAACCTCCACAATCAGTGTGGCTCAAACCATTCAAAATCCAGTTAATTTGACAGCAAGGTATATTCCAGGCTTGGCTATTAGTGCTGCTGAGCTAACAGAAGGCAAGATTATGGGGACTATTGAGTTAGATGTCGATTCGGGGAGTATTTCAGCTGTGAAGATAACTACTGTGAATGACTACAAACTCTTGAATGCTGAATCTTCGCAGAAAATCGATTACTGCATCGCTGATCAGGATGGTAGTAATAGTCAACAAATTTGTAGTAATGATAACGCAGTTGCAATTTTTGAGGGGGAAGTTACAGGGCGTCATAGTGGATTAAATATCATTGCAAGTGCAAATGCAGCTCCTTATCTGAGCTCTGGTGAATTTAATGACACCTTAACTGTTGTTGTTTATACGCAATAGTATCTAAGTAAATTGGCGCTTTTGCTTATTGCAAAGGCGCCAATTTCATATCCTTGTTTATGCGGCGCAGTATGCTGTTAGTACAATATTTTATGGCCGCAAGAGTAAGCGAGTTGTGTTGTGTTTTGAAGAATTGCTTTTTCAATGTTGGAGAGTGGCGAGTGTTCATGAATATAATATATGGGATGTATCTGTTTAATGTGCATCCATTCAGAGTTTTAAGATATATGTTCGGTTTTTGGTATTAGAGTTATGGGTTATTATACAATAAAGTACTTTACTTTGGCGGTGCTCTGTTATTTGTGTAGCAGCATGCTTGCAAACCTGTACGTCTTTAAAGTTTCCGAACTGAGCACTTATCAGAAAACCTCAATGCAAGCGCTTGGTAAAAATTATTCAAACAGTGAGGTTGCTCTCAAAGAAAGTAATATTGCTTTCACCGAAGTCTGTTCCGCTGAGCTATATGAGCTTTTAAATAGAAGCTTGGAGAAGAGTATCTATATAGAGCGGATTTATATACGGCTCGAAAATGGCAAACAGTGCCTAGCTCCAGCTTTGTTGGCGGATGAGAGACCTGTTTCTCATCTCATGTCTGGAGCGGTCGAGGGGGTTAGTCAAGGATGTGTATTTGATAGACTGGTCGACGGAAATCTATTTGCGTTCGGTAACTCAAGTTTTTTTTATGTTGTTGATGGAGCTGCTATTGGTCTAGAAGGAGAGGCTGCACGTGACTCGTATATGTATGAAAAATATTTATGTACCGATAAGTTTGGTTAGTTTGAATATGCTCTTTGATATATTGTTTAGGGGTTTTAAATTAAAAGTTATTTAATATTTTCTGGATATTTTATTGCTGGACTTTAATTTTTAAGTTCGGGAGGAGCAATGTGTTCAGGTGGCTCGTTGGCAGTATTTTTCTCTTTTTGTATTCAACCATGGCGTTCTGTGAGGCATATAAGTTTGATAGTAGGCTGTTAGGCATGGAGGGTGAAGAAGATTTTGATATTTCTTTAATTGAAAACTTTGGAATTCAGCCGGCAGGCTTTTATAGAGTGTCTGTCTATATGAATAATATTTTTTTTGATAATTTAGATGTGAATTTTTATTTTTCAAAAAACAACAAACGTTTGGAGCCATGCCTTTCCGGTAAAGACTTTTATTTATTTGGGGTTAAGCGCGAATTTGTTAAGGTGGTACAGTTTTCCGCAGACAGTTGCGTGGATCTTTTTTCTATTCCTGGGGCAAGCTTTAAGTTTGACTTCAATCTTCTTCGGTTGTATGTGCAAGTCCCTCAGGTCTTTGTAAATAAAGAAAGACGTTCAAACTTGGCACATGAAAAAACATGGCAAAAGAGTATCTCGGCATTTTATTCTAATTATAATCTCAGTGGTAGTGAATATGTGGTGAAAAAAGGTGACGCTGAAAATGTGTCGTCTAATTTTTTATCTCTGCAGTCCGGCGTCAATGTGGGCGATTGGCGACTAAGGAATTTCTCCACGGGTAGTTATAGTGATAAAAGTGAAGCTCGTTGGCGCTCAAATTCTACTTATCTAAAGCGGACATTGTACTCTATAGCTAGTGAGCTGACGTTGGGCGCATCGAATACGCAGGCTGATATATTTGACAGTATTTCTTATCGTGGCGTTCAGTTGGAGTCTGATGATTATGTCGCTGATGTCAATAGCTCTGGTTTTGCGCCACTTATAACTGGAATAGCTAGAACCAACGCAGTTGTTGAGGTCAGGCAGGCAGGAGATTTGATATATAGTGAGGCGGTATCACCTGGTGCTTTTTCTCTTGAAGGAATAAATCCGCTCTCTCGGGGTGGTGATATTGATGTTGTCATCAAGGAGTCAGACGGGAGTAGTCAGGCATTTGTGGTTCCGTATTCTTTCTTGCCCGTATTTTTGAATCCCGGGCTATTCAAGTATTCAGTTGTCGCTGGTCAATTAGCGGAGGTAAGTTATAGTGATAAAAAAATGGAATTCTTACAGGCCGAATATAAACATGGTTTAACCTATGGTTTAACGACTTATGGCGGAGGGCAGGTTTCACCTGAATATAGTGCTTATGCATTAGGCTTAGGGAAAACTCTCGGGAGGTTTGGAGCTGTGTCCCTCGACGTTACTCGGGCTGATTACAAAAGTTTGGATGGAGCTGCATTATCTGGCTCTTATGGTCGTGTCAGGTATCACAAGTTTTTGGGTAGCTCGCGCACAGATTTCAGTCTTTCTATTTATAAATACAATGAAGGCTATCGGGCCATGGCAGATGCACAAAAAGTTAATTGCTCTCTTGAGGGGTGTTATACATTTGATGTGCTGAGTGCGCGGGATTACAAAATCAGATCCAATATAAGTCAACCGCTTGGTCGATGGGGACGGATTTATGTTTCCTCGAATAATGAGTTCTACAAACGCTCCAGAGGCAATAGGGCTGAATATAGCCTTGGTTATAGTCAATCTTGGCGGAACATCAATTTTTCTTTGAGTGCTACCAATTACACTAGCAACTACAGCAGTGACAGACTTTTCAGTTTTTCTGTTTCAATGCCACTGTCTTTGTATAATATACCTACCTATGTCAGTCATAGTATTAACGATCTGGGAAGTGGACGAGTCGCTCAGAATACCAATATTAGCGGTAGCGCCTTTGAGCAACGTTTGAGTTGGGGGGCTCAGAACTCACACGACCAGATGGGGGGCGATAATCGTCATTTAAATCTGTCCTACAAAGGTGCTTACGGGCAGCTGGCGGCAGGTTATGGCAGTAGTGATAGTGTCGATCGTTATAATTACAGGGCGGCGGGTGGGGTTCTTATTTATGATGATGGATTGATTTTCTCTCAGACTATTACTAGGCCCTCAGCTATCGTTTCTGTAAGTAAGGTCAAAGACGTAAAGGCTGGCTATTCACCGGGAGTGGTAACTGATTCTCGTGGTAATGCCATTGTCTCGGGCTTGCAGCCATATAGGGAGAACAAGATTTTTTTAGATTCAACTACTTTTCCTGAGGGATTGTACGTTGATAAACCATTACAGAGTGTGGTTCCTGTTAAGGAGTCTTTTATTAAGGTTGATTTTTCTGCGAAATTTGGATATGGGTTGTTTGTAAATCTTCATAAGCATGATGGTTCAAAGGTTCCTTTTGGAGCTATTGTGTCAACTGTTGATGGTTTGGTAAGTGGTATTGCGGATGAGGGGGCCGTTGTTTATCTTGAGGGACTGCCGGAAGCTGAAGTAACACTTGCCGTAAAGTGGGGTAAAGGGAGCACATGTACCGCAAAACTAGATGTGGGTAGATTAGCCGCGGCGGGTGTATCTTCTACCGAAGCTCTTTGTGAATGAATAATCGGATAGCTATCATGAAATTTTTTTTGCGAATTTCCATTTTTACGATTGTTGGGCTCTCAGCGTTGCAGGCTGTAGCTTCTGATACATACTCAGTGACCCTCGAAAAAAGCAGATTGGTAATTAACAATAAGAAAGAGTCTGAGCTTAGAGTCACCAATCCAACACCTAGGCCTGTACTTATACAGTCTAGGGTTTACAGTGAGGATAAAGTTGCACCAGCACCTTTTAAGGTTGTTCCTCCATTGTTTAAGTTGGATGCGCTTGATACAAGTATCTTAAGAGTTATTAAGGTCTCTGAAATAAGCGCTGTTGATAGAGAGTCGATGTATTGGCTCTGTGTCAAAGCAATTCCACCAACTTTGGGCGAGGAAGAGCAGGCGGACTCTTTACAGGTGGGTGTTAAGTTTAGTGTTAGTAGATGTGTTAAGGTTTTTTACAGACCCCAAGCATTGGTTGGTATGAAAACTAAAAATCTTTTTGAAAAAGTCAGCTGGAGTAGAGTAAATGATGGTGTCTTAATAAAGAATAATTCACCTTATTATTTGAATTTTTCAGCACTGGAAATATCTGGAGTTAAGGTGTCCGAAGTTTTCTATGTGCCTCCGTTCGAGGAAAAAAAGATAGTTCTTGCTGACCCCATTTCGAAGTCAGATGTTCTCTGGAGTTTGTTGAACGATTTTGGAGAGGCGGAACACTATACCAGCAAGCTGGATTGAGCCATTTTAGATAGTAACCAGTTCGCAGTTGCAAATTGACTTTTCATCAAAGATAGATGCTGTTGTAAAAATGAAGATTATTATTCAAGTAGGGCTAACTAGTTAAAAGTCTTGGAGACATAACAGTCAGCCCGATTAGCCTGAGCCGATCTGCGCGCACCGCAGCCGCGCTGCTGCGTGGCAGATGGCTCGACCCCATCACCTCATAGAATGCGGGCGTGCCCATGATTACCCTGAAGCTCAACGGTCAAGATCATCCACTGGACGTCACCGAGGACATGCCACTGTTGTGGGCCATCCGCGATGTGGCGGGTTACAGCGGCACCAAATTCGGCTGCGGCATGGGCCTGTGCGGCGCCTGCACCGTTCATATCGACGGTGATCCGGCGCGCAGTTGCATCACCCCGGCCGGCTCGGTGCTGGGCAAGAACATCAGCACCATCGATAACCTGCACAACGATCCGGTCGGGCAGGTGGTGCAGCAGGCCTGGCTGGATACAGCGGTGGCCCAGTGCGGTTATTGCCAGGGCGGACAGATCATGTCCGCCACTGCATTGCTCAAGACCCATCCCAATCCCAGCGACGAGCAGATCGAGGAGGCGATGCTCGGCAATATCTGTCGCTGCGGTACCTACAACCGTATCAAGACCGCGATTCGCCAGGCAGCCAACCATCTGCAGGAGGTCAAGGCATGAACCACCTACCCAGTGATTTTGCCCTGAGCAACCTCAGCCGCCGGAGTTTTCTCAAGGGCGTGGGTGCAACCGGAGCCCTGGTGCTGGCGGCCAGTTGGGGCTGGCAGCAGGCGTTTGCCGAAGACCAGAAGTTCGGTGCCGACGGCATGCCCCATGGCTGGGTCGACGATCCCAAGGTCTATGTGAGCATCGCCAGTGACGGCAGCGTGACGGTGATCTGCAACCGTTCGGAGATGGGCCAGGGGGTGCGGACCAGCCTGAGCATGGTGGTGGCTGATGAGCTGGAGGCCGATTGGGCTCAGGTCAAGGTCAAGCAGGCGCCCGGGGACGAGGCGCGCTTTGGCAACCAGGACACCGACGGTTCGCGCAGCATGCGCCATTGGTACGAGCCCATGCGTCGTTGCGGCGCCGCTGCGCGAACCATGCTGGAACAGGCCGCCGCCGAGCAATGGCAAGTACCGCTGAGCGAGTGCCGGGCGCAGTTGCACAAAGTGGTTCACCAACCCAGCGGGCGCGAACTGGGCTATGGCGCTCTGGCCGCAGCGGCGGGGGCTCTGGCGGTGCCGGCCCGGGACAGCCTGCGGCTGAAGCAGGCGTCGGAGTTTCGCTATATCGGTAAAGAGGCGACCCGGGCCATCGACGGCGAGGACATCGTCAATGGTCGTGCGGTGTACGGCGCCGATGTGCACTTTGAAGGCATGTTGTTTGCGGCGGTGGCGCGGCCTCGAGTCTATGGCGGCAAGGTCAAGTCCGTGGATGACAGTGCAGCGCTGAAGGTGCCTGGGGTGATCAAGGTCATGCCCATCGATGGCCGTCCGTTGCCTTCCGAGTTCCAGCCCCTGGGCGGTGTGGCGGTGGTGGCGAGCAACACCTGGGCCGCGATCAAGGGCCGCGATGCCTTGAAGATCGAGTGGGAGGATGGAGTCAATGCCGGGTACAACTCCATCGAATATCGCAAGGAGTTGGAGGCGGCGGCGCAAAAGCCGGGCAAGGTGGTGCGCAGCACCGGCAACCTGGATGAAGCCCTGAGTGGTGCGCAGAGCAGCCTGGAAGCCACCTATTACCTGCCGCACCTGGCCCAGGCACCCATGGAGCCGATGGTGGCCGTGGCGCGCTTCGTGGATGGCCGTTGCGAGGCCTGGGCGCCGAGTCAGGCGCCTCAGGTGACCCGTGAGCGGATTGCCGAGCGCCTGGGCATCGGCTTTGACCAGGTCACGGTCAACGTCACCCTGCTGGGCGGCGGCTTCGGACGCAAATCCAAGCCGGACTTCATTCTGGAAGCGGCCATCCTGGCCAAGGCATTTCCCGGTAAGGCGGTGCGGGTGCAGTGGACCCGGGAGGATGATATCCACCACTCCTACTTCCATACGGTGTCGGCGGAGTACCTCAAGGCCGGGTTAAGCGAGGACGGCATGCCCGCCGCCTGGCTGCATCGCACCGTGGCGCCGAGCATTACCGCGTTGTTTGCCCCGGGGATGAACCATGAAGGCGCCTTCGAGCTGGGCATGGGCTTCACCAACATGGCCTATGCGATTCCCAATGTGCGCCTGGAAAACCCCGAAGCGGCGGCCCATACCCGGGTGGGTTGGTATCGCTCGGTCTCGAACATTCCCCACGGTTTTGCCATTCAGAGTTTTGTCGACGAACTGGCCCACAAGGCGGGCCAGGACCCACTGAAGTACCAGCTCAAGCTGTTGGGGCCGGACCGTCAGATCGATCCGCGAACCCTGAGCGAAGAATGGAATTACGGCGAGTCCCCTGAGCGTTACCCGATCGATACCGGGCGCATGCGCGCGGTGCTGGAAACCGCGGCCAAGGCCGCCGGGTGGGGGCGCTCGCTGCCCAAGGGGCGTGGCCTGGGGTTGGCGGTGCACTACAGCTTCGTGACCTACGTGGCAGCGGTGATCGAAGTGGAGGTGAAGGAGGATGGCACGCTGATTGTGCACAAGGCCGATATCGCCGTGGATTGCGGTCCGCAGATCAACCCCGAGCGCATTCGTTCGCAGTTCGAGGGGGCTTGTGTCATGGGCCTGGGCAATGCGGTGCTGGGGGAGATCAGCTTCAAGGACGGTAAGGTGCAGCAGGACAATTTCCATATGTATGAGGTGGCACGCATGTCCCTGGCGCCGAAAGAGGTGCAGGTGCATTTGCTGACTCCGCCGGGCGAGGTGCCGCTTGGGGGCGTTGGTGAACCGGGTGTACCGCCCATTGCGCCGGCCCTGTGCAACGCCATCTTCGCCGCCACCGGCAAGCGCATCCGCAATCTGCCCGTGCGCTACCAGCTGCAGGGTTGGCAGCAGGCGGGTGCCTGATGGACAGCGTCGACCTGAATGTCCTGCGCAGTGTTCTGGAGTGGCGCCGCGCCGGGCGCACGGTGGTGCTCTATAGCGTGGTGCAGACTTGGGGCAGTGCGCCCCGGTTGCCGGGTGCCATGTTGGCCTTGCGCGACGATGGGGTGGTGATTGGCTCGGTATCCGGCGGTTGTATCGAGGACGACTTGATCACGCGCCTGGCGGATGGGCGCTTGTCCCTGTCCGGGCCGCCGGTGCAGTTGCTGACCTATGGTGTGACCCTGGAGGAGGCGGCACGTTTTGGCCTGCCTTGTGGCGGCACCTTGCGCCTCACCGAGGAGCGGGTTGGCGATCCTTCCTGGGTCGCCGAGTTGCTGGAGCGCTGCGAAGCGCACCAGATCGTGGCTCGGGAATTGAACCTGAGTAGCGGCCAGGTGCTGCTCAAGGCGGCGAGCAAGACGGATGAGCTGGCGTTCGACGGGCTCACTCTGCGGGCGATCTATGGGCCGCGCTGGCGTCTGTTGCTGATCGGTGCCGGGCAGCTTTCCCGTTATGTGGCGCAAATGGCCCGTCTGCTGGACTTCGAGGTGCTGGTCTGTGATCCGCGCCAGGAGTTCGTGCAAGGGTGGGAGGATCAGGATGGGCGCTTTGTCGCCGGCATGCCCGACGATGCGGTGCTGAGTATTAAGCCCGATGAGCGCACGGCGGTGGTGGCGCTGACTCACGATCCGCGTCTGGATGACATGGCCCTGCTGACGGCGCTCGATTCCCCGGCGTTTTATGTCGGAGCCCTGGGGTCTCGGGTCAACAGCCAGAAACGTCGGGACAATCTGGCGCTCTTGGGATTGTCAGCGCCGGCCATCGAGCGTTTGCATGGCCCGGTGGGGTTGCACATCGGCAGTCATACGCCGGCGGAGATTGCCCTGTCGCTGATGGCGGAGATCGTGGCGATCAAGAATGGCATTGAGCCCTTGCAGAAGAAGCCGTTGGCCCGAGTGGCCGAGGCGACCACATGATTGCCCCGCCTTGCGCCGTCATCCTGGCGGCGGGGCAGGGCAGTCGTTATCGAGAGGTGGCAGGGAGCGATCAGGATAAGTTGCTGGCACCTTGCAGAGGTCGCGATGGTGTATTGCGACCGGTGCTGGAACAGGTGCTGGTCAACCTGCCGGTGGAAATGCCTAGGCGGGTACTGGTCACGACGCCGGGTCGGCCGCAGGTGGCGGAACTGGCGCAGGCTTATGGCTGCCAGGTGCTGTTGCTGGATTCCCTTGGCATGGGCCAGAGTCTGGCGGCGGCAGTGGCTGCTAGTGCCGATGCCGGTGGTTGGGTGATTTTGCTGGGGGATATGCCCTTTATCTTGCCTGGCACCATAACGCGGGTAATCGAGGCGTTGACCGAGGAGGGCATCAGCGTGCCTCGGCTGGGTGACGATCTGGGGCATCCGGTGGGGTTTGGTCGGGCTTATGGCGCTGCATTGCAAGGCTTGTCCGGTGATCGCGGTGCCAAGTGCCTGTTTACCTCGGGCAAGGTGGTCGAGGTGGCAGTGACCGACCCGGGAGTGGTATGGGATGTGGATCTGCCAGAGGCGTTGATCTATCGGGATTGTTAGGCTTCTTGCTGGACGTTGGCTCTTGATACGTGTGGAGGGTGAGTCCATAATCAAGTCCATTCCTACTTAGGGAATAGAAGAAAACCCTTAGATTTCAATGGGTCGGACGCTAGATGCGAGTCTCGTTTCCCGCTCCAAATATAGCGTTGTAGAATTCAGTCGATTTCTACTGCGATCGAAAAAAGGACCTAAGGGTCCTTTTTTCGTTTCTGTGGTTTTCACTCAAATCCAGCATTATCCAGTGCGTTTAAGTCCAGAATTGAGTACGTTTCAAACGCTCAAATCTGGTCAAGTGCTGAACACGGTTTGTTGTCGGCGCATACCGATTTAGGTTATCCCCGCCCATCAACTCAATCGGACCTTGCGTGGGAAATCGCCCCACCGCGGGATCGTCTTACTGAAGGTTCTGTAGTTCAGTCCTCTTTCCCAAACGTGATCCCCCCTGAAAACACAGATTCTGCTCCATCCGATTCTGCGATAGCGTTCTCCTCATGCTTTGTAGTACGCGCGACACCTCGAGCCCTCCGACATCGGTCATTTCCTGCGGTGTGCCGATCTGGTTGGTATGGAAGTTGTAGGCCTGGCTGGGAAGGCCGAGGGCGTTTTCGATGCGCGGCTGATCAGATCGCCTCATGGCCAAGTCTCTCGCTGGCATAGCGGGTCATGCATTTACCGCAGTCGCCGATTTCGATGATCGTCGATCAGGCCGTGGATGCCTTCACCGTCCAGGCCGAACTGCAAGGACGCCGGTTGGTTGAGTAGGCTTTTCAGCTCGACATTAGGCTCTGTCCGAACGAAGGTCAGGCAAGGCGAAAATGGCCGAGGAACGGCCGGGGTCGCGTTCGACTTTACTGGGTGTAAATGAGCATTCCGATCGGACTCGCGCACGAGACCGTTTTCAACGCAGCATCACCGAGTATCAAGGGTTTTCGTACAAAGCCTAGGGTTGTCCGAAATCAGCTCGATACGGATCGCATACAGCTCGCAGATGGCTTCGCAACCCTTGAAGACCAGCCCCTTGAAGTCGTGGCGAACGGCAGGGATGGACAGCACAAAATGTGCAGTGTCGACTGACGCGAACATAGACTCATTCTTAAGCTTTAGAGAGGCCAGACCCGTATCTTGCCTGGCTCGGATGCAAGATGGCGCTCAACCTGGCAAAGCGTGCGCAAACGCTAAGATGAGACCGGTCTGTAAAGTCAGTTGAAACTTCTGAGTCTAAAAGCTGCCCTCAATTAAGAACGGTGATGTTTAGGCCTAGGGCTCCGCCCAACATTCAAACGCCATGATCAAACAACACATCAGGACCATTTTGGGTAAGTAAAAACATGGCCCATGTCCGGTGCTACAACAACGCAAAGCCAGCACTCTCATAATGAATCGCCGAGCAGTTTCCATTTTTTTGGAAGCTGTTGTACCGCTATTTCAGGGAGTTACACCTTGAGCCGAGTGTTCCTCTTGTTGGACGCGACCTTGAAAAGAGGTTGTGTTTTGGTTTCTAAGTAATTTTCTTATGTTGTTGATAAACATGAACTAATTATATTTTTCTCTCGGTGCGCCGTTAGCTGAATAAGGTTGTCTCGCCCCGATTTTACTTTTTGATACAGCATGGTTAATGGAGGTATATATCTGTGGCAATGCATCGTGACGGCACTGCATGAGCGAAAAGGCCGGTAACAAAGGTGCTAGCGCGGAGTGCGCTTGTAGGAAAAATTGAAACGTTAAGGGAATTATTCTCGTAAGTTTAGGATTTTTCTTAAATTAATATTTATGGGTTAGGGGGTATATTTTTAAAGCACTAGCCATTTGTTCTGCGGCAAAGCTTTAAACAGGTCATGGATGAACTACTCAAATAAACTGTCTGCTCATTATCTTGAGATCGCCAAAGTCTCTATTTCCAAAGAGAGTTTTGCGGGCGCGGATGTTCGCTTTTCGAGTGAATACGAAGCCCTTGAAAACGAGTTGGCCAAAGCCCAGTCCATGCATGAAAGCGGTCAGATCGACTGGCTGAAAGTTCTTGAAAACAGTGAAAACCTGCTACGTGTGCAGTCCAAGGATCTGCGGGTGGCCGCCTGGCTCACTTGGGCGCTGTATCAGCGCGAGTCCTTCGCAGGATTGCTGGCGGGTTCCAGCCTCTTGCAGTACCTGTGTGAACAGCATTGGGTCGAGGTCCACCCCAATAAACTGCGTACCCGTGGTGCCGCCATCAGTTGGCTGGTGCCTCGACTGGAGCAGGCGTTAAGCGAAAACATCGCGATCAAGGAACAGTTACCGCTGTTTCGTCGATTGGTGCTGAATCTGGAAAAGCTTGATGCAGTACTGACCCAGCATCTTGGCGATGACGCTCCTTTGTTGCTGCCCATCTGTCGGCGGCTGTCGAGCATGATCCAGCGTGCCGTCGAGCATCAGCCAGAGCCCGGCGCCGTCGGCACGGTGGTAGCACAGGTCAAGCAGGCAGCGACCCAGCTCTTCTCATCGGCCTCGTCGATCGATAACGAAAAGGATGCTCAGAGGGTCCTGCGTGCGCTGCAGGAGCATGCCCGACCTCTGTGCGCCTGGTGGCTCAAGCAGAAGGCTACCGACGTGCGCTCCCTGCGCCTGAACCGCACCATGCTGTGGTTGCCCATCGATAGTGTCCCGGAGCGTAACGCTGAACAGGTCACGGCATTGCGAGGGCTGCCTGGGGACAAACTCAAGGCTTACCAGGAACGCTTTGCCGGTGGTCAGTTCGCTGATTTGTTGCTGGAGCTCGAAGCCAGCCTGTCCAGGGCACCCTTTTGGTTCGACGGGCAGCGCATGGTTTGGGAGTGCTTGCAAGCGTTGAACGCCGATCAGGCCATGCGTGAAGTCGAATTTCACTTTGCGCTCTTGCTGCAGCGTCTGCCGGGAGTGGTGGAGTTGCGCTTTCACGACGGCACTCCCTTCGCCGATCCGGCCACTCGAAGCTGGATCAGCGCCCATGTCATGCCTCACCTATCCGCCACCAGCGCACCGCGTCAGGTCGACGCCAGCACCAGCCAGCCGATTTGGGAGGAGGCCCTGGAAGAGGTCTTGCCGATCCTGCGCAAGGATGGCCTCAAGGCGGCGGTGCAAGTACTCAAGCCAGGCCTGCAGAGTGCGCGTGGCGGTCGCGTGAGGTTCTTCTGGCATTTCAGCCTGGCGCGGCTGTGTTTCATCGCCAAGAAGTACGAGCTGGCCAAGACCCAGCTGGAAACCCTTGATCAAGAATTGCAGAACTCAGGCTTGCACGCCTGGGAGCCGGATCTTGCGTTGGAAGTGCTGCACCTCCTGCATAGCTGCTGTGAGTTGTTGCCGCAGAACCACGCAGTGCGAGAACGCAAGGAAGAGATTTATCGCAGGCTGTGCCATCTCGACCTCGAGGTGGTACTCGAATAGGCCCACGGGCCGACAATCGCAAGGAAAGGACCATGGCCAAAGAAGGCTCTGTAGCCCCTAAGGAACGCATCAACGTCACCTTCAAACCCGCGACCGGCGGAGCTCAGGAGGAGATTGAGCTACCGCTGAAACTGCTGGCGATCGGCGATTACACCCAGCGTCCGGATGAACGCAAGGTGGAAGATCGCAAGCCGATCAGTATCGACAAAATGACCTTCGACGAAGTCTTGGCCAAGCAGGATCTGAGTCTGACGCTCAGCGTGCCTAACCGTCTTCAGGAGGACAGTGACGCTGATGAGCTGGCGGTCAGTCTGCGGGTCAGCTCGATGAAGGACTTCAACCCGGCCAGCTTGGTAGAGCAGGTGCCCGAGTTGAAAAAGCTGATGGAGCTGCGCGATGCCTTGGTGGCACTCAAGGGGCCTCTGGGTAATGCCCCTGCGTTTCGCAAAGCCATCGAAGGCGTTCTCGCCGACGACGAATCCCGCGTTCGCGTGCTCGGTGAGCTGGGCCTGAACGCCGCCGCCCCAGACGCCTGACCCATCAGACAAGGAAGCCACAACACATGACTACCCGTGCCGCGCAACACCAAAGCAACGAGAGCAGCGATTACAGCATTCTCGACGGCATCATCGCCGAAACCCGTCTGACTCCGAACGACGAAGCCTACGATATCGCCAAGCGCGGAGTGTCAGCCTTCATCGAGGAGCTGCTCAAGCCGCAGAACAGCGGCGAGCCGGTCAAGAAGGCCATGGTCGATCGCATGATCGCCGAGATCGATGCCAAGCTCAGCCAGCAGATGGATGAGATTCTCCACCACGAAGACTTTCAGTCGCTGGAGTCCGCCTGGCGGGGGCTGCAGTTACTGGTGGAGCGCACCAATTTCCGTGAAAACATCAAGATAGAAATCCTCAACGTCTCCAAGCAGGACCTGCTGGACGACTTCGAAGATTCGCCGGAAGTGATGCAGGCCGGCCTTTACAAACACATCTACACCGCGGAGTACGGTCAGTTTGGTGGCCAGCCAGTCGGCGCGATCATCGCCAACTACTTCATGTCGCCCAGTTCTCCCGACGTGAAGTTGATGCAGTACGTCTCCAGCGTTGCCTGCATGTCACATGCGCCGTTCATTGCCGCCGCAGGCCCGAACTTCTTTGGCCTGGAAAGCTTCACCGGCCTGCCGGACCTGAAGGATCTGAAGGATCATTTCGAAGGCCCGCAATTTGCCAAGTGGCAGAGCTTCCGGCAATCGGAAGACTCTCGCTACATTGCCCTGACCTTGCCGCGGTTCCTGTTGCGCAATCCCTATGATCCGGAAGAAAACCCGGTCAAGTCCTTCGTCTACAAGGAAACCGTTGCCAACAACCACGAGCACTACCTGTGGGGCAATACCGCATATGCGTTCGGCACCAAGTTGACCGACAGCTTCGCCAAGTTCCGCTGGTGCCCGAACATCATCGGTCCGCAGAGCGGTGGCGCGGTGGAAGACTTGCCGCTGCACCATTTCGAAAGCATGGGTGAAATCGAAACCAAGATCCCGACTGAAGTGCTGGTTTCAGATCGTCGTGAGTACGAATTGGCCGAGGAGGGCTTCATCTCCCTGACCATGCGCAAGGGCAGTGACAACGCCGCGTTCTTCTCTGCCAACTCGGTACAGAAGCCGAAGTTCTTTGGCATCAGCGCTGAAGGCAAGACGGCGGAGCTGAACTACAAGCTTGGCACCCAACTGCCCTACATGATGATCGTCAACCGCCTGGCTCACTACCTGAAGGTGCTGCAGCGTGAACAGCTCGGCTCATGGAAGGAGCGTACCGATCTCGAGCTGGAGCTCAATAAATGGATCCGTCAGTACGTGGCTGACCAGGAAAACCCCAGTGCCGAAGTCCGTGGTCGTCGTCCGCTGCGCGCTGCGCAGATCATCGTCAGCGATGTGGAAGGCGAGCCGGGCTGGTATCGCGTGAGCCTGAACGTGCGCCCGCACTTCAAGTACATGGGGGCCGACTTCACGCTTTCTCTGGTTGGCAAACTGGATAAAGAGTAACCGGGAGCCAGGTCATGAGCGGATACGGCAGCCTGTTTGAACGCCTGAGCGCAGAGGCCGACCAGCGTGTCGGTTGGAGCCGCGAGGTCGGCGCGATGGCATCGGTGGCTGCCCATCTGGGCAAGATGCTCAGCACCCGTGCGGGGAGCGTGCAAACGCTTTCCGACTACGGGTTGCCCGATCTCAACGACATGCGCTTGAGCTTGCACGATGCCCTGAGCCAGGCCCGTTTGGCCATCGAGCACTTCATCGAAGCCTACGAGCCGCGGCTCAGTCAGGTGCGTGTCGTTTCTCTGCCGCGTGATCATGACCCGCTCAAGCTGGCGTTCAGCATTGAAGGCTTGCTTGAGGTGGAAGGGATCAAGCGTCAGGTCAGTTTTTCCGCCTGCCTGGATGGCAGCGGGCAAGTCAAGGTCAGTTAAGGAGACGACGATGACAGCAAACCACGCAGTCTGCGCCAGCCGGGTTGTTGGCTGCCCAGGCCACGACCTTTGTTGGCTATCCGGTACGCGTCGCGAACACGGCAAGGATCTTTGGAGAGTGGGGTAACGCGGCGCGGCTACTGGCAACGTGTTCCACCGCAGTGATCCATGACTCTTACTACCAGGCACTGAGCCCATGTCCTTTAACCACTACTACCAAAGTGAGCTTACCGCGCTGCGCCAGCTGGGCCGTCGTTTCGCCGAGCGCAGTCCGGCCTTGGCACCTTTTCTGGGGGAGGCCGGACGAGACCCGGATGTGGAGCGCCTGCTCGAAGGGTTTGCGTTTCTGACGGGACGTCTGCGCCAGAAGCTCGACGACGAACTGCCCGAGCTGAGCCACTCGCTGATGCACCTGCTGTGGCCGAACTACATGCGGCCATTGCCGGCGTTCAGCATCTTGCAGTTCGATCCCCTGCAGCAGTCCGGACCCGCCCAGCGCATACCGCGAGATACGCCGGTAGAGAGCAAGCCCATCGATGATGTCTGCTGCCGTTTTCGCACCTGCTATCCGACCGATGTGCTGCCTCTGGACCTGACGGCATTGAGTTACTCGGTCAAGGGTGACGGTGCACTGTTGAGCCTGCGTCTGGAAATGAGTTGCGACGGTCATATTGGTGAACTGAACCTGGAGCGTCTGCGCCTGCACCTGGCCGGTGAGCGCTACATCAGTCAGATGCTTTACCTCAGCCTGCTGCGCAACCTTGAAGGCATCGAGCTGGTGCCGTTGGGGGTGGACGGCGAGCCGCTGGCCGGAGTCAACGGCGTTGGGATGTCCTTCAAGATACCGGGCAATCGTGTACAGCCTGTGGGCTTTGCTGAAGAAGAGGCCTTGATCCCGTACCCGCTGAATACCTTCCGCGGTTATCGCTATTTGCAGGAGTATTTTGCGCTCCAGGACAAATTCCTGTTTGTCGATCTCAGTGGTCTGGATCTGCTGCAGAGGTTGGCGCAAGACATCCTTCAGCGCATGCACGGTTTGGAGTTGCGCTTCGATATTCGCAACAGTGGGGTGCAACGTCTGCGTCCGACACTGGACAACGTGAAGCTCTACTGCACGCCTATCGTCAACCTGTTCAAGCACGATGCCTTGCCGATTCGTCTCGACGGCAAGCAGGACGAGTACCTGCTGCTGCCGGCCAAGTACGAACTGGAACATTGCGGCGTGTTTTCCATTGAAAGCGTCACCGGCTGGAAGCCGGGCGGCCTGGGGTATCAGGCGTATGTACCCTTCGAGTCGTTCGAGCATGATCCGAGTTTCGACGTGCCCCACAGCCGTCCGCACTACAGCATTCGCCAGCGATCATCGTTGCTGCACGACGGCCTCGACACCTACCTGAGCTTCGGTATCCGTCACACCGACGCTCAGGAAACCCTGTCGATCGAGCTGATGTGCACCAACCAGAACCTGCCGCGTCGGCTCAAGCTCGGCGACATCAATCAGTTGTGCGAGGAAACCCCGGAGTTTCTCAGCTTCCGCAATATCACACCGGTCACGTCGAGCTACGCGCCGCCGCTGAACCGCGATTTTCTGTGGAAGCTCATCAGCAACATGTCGCTCAACTATCTGTCGCTGGCCAACGTCGATGCGTTGAAGGTGATCCTCGAAACCTACGATTTGCCACGCTACTACGACCAGCACCTGGAGAAGGTCAGCAAGCGTTTGCTGGGCGGGCTCAAGTCGATACGTCACGAGCACGTCGACCGCCTGCACCGAGGCTTGCCGCTGCGTGGATTGCGCACCGAGCTGAGTATCGATCCCCAAGGCTATATCGGTGAAGGCGACCTGTTCGTTTTCGCGTCGGTTCTTAACGAGTTTTTTGCTCTTTACGCCAGTCTCAATTCCTACCATGAGCTGCGGGTAAAAAGTACACAGGGAGAGGTGTACAAATGGGCTCCACGCATGGGGCTGCAGCCCCTGCTTTAAGCAGACTGAGCACGGTAATACGAGAGTATTCGCTGTTTCAGGCCGTACTGTTGGTCGTCGATCGCTTGCGTGATGCCCATCCGTACCTGAGTGAAGAGGAACTCTACGATCAGTTGGAGTTCCAGGCCAATCCGAGCCTGGGTTTCCCTGGCAGCGATGTTGATCGCGTGGAGTTTTTTGAAGAGCGCGGCCAGATGCGTGCACGTTTGCGTTTCAACCTGATCGGGTTGTTTGGCGCGGGTTCGCCCTTGCCGGCCTTCTATGGCGAGCAGGCCCTGGGCGATGGCGAGGAGGGCAACCCGACACGCAACTTCCTCGATCTGTTCCATCACCGCCTGCAACGCCTGATGCTGCCGATCTGGAGTAAATACCGCTACCGCGCCAGCTTCAAGAGTGGTGCCCTGGACCCGTTTTCAGCTCATTTGTTTGCCTTGATCGGCCTGGGTGGCGAAGAGATCCGCAAGGCCAAGGAACTGAACTGGAAACGCTTGCTGCCATACCTGGGATTGCTCAGCTTGCGCGCCCATTCGGCGGCGCTGATCGAGGCGGTGCTGCGCTACTACTTCAAGCACGCAGACCTGGTGATCGAGCAGTGCATCGAGCGCCGGGTAGAGATTCTCGACGAGCAGCGCAATTGCCTGGGGCAGGCCAACAGCCTGCTCGCTGAGGACCTGGTGCTGGGGGAGCGGGTACGCGACCGCAGCGGCAAGTTCCGCATTCATATCAGCCAGCTCGACTGGCAACGCTTCCACGAGTTCCTGCCGATCGGATTCGGTTACCAGCCCTTGTGCGCGCTGGTGCGGTTCACCCTGCGCGATCCGCTGGACTACGACATTCGCCTGGTGCTGCGCCAGGAGGAAATCCGCGAACTGTGCATCGGTGAACAGAACACCTGTCGTCTGGGGTGGACCAGTTGGCTCGGTCATGAAAAGGCCGACGGCGTGGTGACCTTGGGCAGCAAAATTCATTAAGGACAGATGACCCATGATCAATCTAGACCTGCAACAACTTATCCAGGCACTGGACGCTGAAACCCGCCGCGACCTGGAGCGTTCCGCTGAGCGCTGTGTCGCCCGTGGCGGCAACAAGGTGCTGGTCGAAGACCTGCTGCTGGGTTTGCTGGAGCGTCCCCAGGGGCTGCTTGCCCGGGCGTTGCAGGACGCGCAAGTCGAGGCCGGCGAGTTGATTGAGGCACTGCAATCGCAAGTCGGCGATAGCGGCTCGCGCAGCCCGGTGTTCGCTCCGGAACTGGTGCAGTGGCTGCAGGACGCATTACTGGTGGCCAATCTTGAACTGGGTCAAAGCCAGGTCGAGCAGGCGGCCTTGATTCTGGCCTTGCTGCGCAACCCGATGCGTTATGCCGGCAGTCGCTACCAGCCGTTGCTGGCGAAGCTGGACATCGAACGCCTGAAGGATTTTGCCCTGTCACAACAGCAACGAACCTCCGGCGGCGGGCCGGCGGCAGCGGGGGAGTCGCTGTTGCAGCGTTTCACTCATAACCTCACCCAACAGGCGCGAGACGGCCAGCTCGACCCGGTGCTGTGCCGCGACGATGCGATCCGGCAGATGGTCGACATCCTCGCCCGTCGCCGCAAGAACAACCCGATTGTGGTCGGTGAGGCCGGTGTCGGTAAAACCGCGGTCGTCGAAGGCCTGGCCTCGCGCATCGCCGCCGGAGAAGTACCGCCCGTGCTCAAGGACATTGAGCTGCTCTCGCTGGACATGGGGCTGCTGCAAGCGGGCGCCAGCGTCAAAGGTGAATTCGAGCGGCGCCTCAAAGGGGTGATTGACGAGGTCAAAGCCTCGCCCAAACCGATCATCCTGTTCATCGATGAGGCTCATACCCTGATCGGCGCGGGCGGCAATGCCGGAGGCTCCGATGCGGCCAACCTGCTCAAGCCGGCCCTGGCCCGCGGTGAGCTACGGACCATTGCGGCCACCACCTGGAGCGAATACAAAAAATACTTCGAGAAAGATCCGGCCCTGGCCCGGCGTTTCCAACCCGTGCAATTGCACGAACCCACCGTTGCCGAGGCGGTGACTATTCTGCGAGGCCTGGCCCAGGTCTATGAGAAGAGCCACGGTATCTACCTGCGTGATGACGCAGTGGTGGCCGCCGCCGAGCTCTCGGCCCGCTACCTCGCCGGGCGCCAATTGCCGGACAAGGCCGTCGATGTCCTCGACACTGCCTGTGCCCGGGTTCGCATCAGCCTTGCAGCGGCACCTGAGCGTCTGGAGCGTCTGCGTGGTGAATGTGCTGAGGGACGGCGTCAGTGCCAGGCTCTGCGGCGCGACGCCGAAGCCGGACTGAAGATCGACCAGGAGGTCCTGGACAGCCTGGAAGCGCGGCTGGCCGATGCCGCGGAGCAACAGCAGGCCCTGGAAACACTCTGGCATGAGCAACGCACATTGGCCGAGCGCCTGCTGCAGTTACGTGTGCAATTGGCCAGGGCCCGCGACGCCAGCCCCCTGCGCTCGACACAAGACAGCGAAGGCTTGCCGGATGCCGGCCGGGAGACTGATGTACAAGCCGGGCCTGGCGTGGTGGAGCTGGAGTCGGCACTCAACGACACCCATCGCGCCCTGAGCGATGCGCAAACCCGGGAGCGGCTGGTCAGCTTCGAGGTGTGTCCACGCCTGGTGGCTGAAGTCATCAGCGCCTGGACCGGCGTACCGCTGGCGCAACTGGCCCGTGAGCACAACGCCAAGGTGGCGAGTTTCGCCACTGACCTGAGTGCCCGTATTCGCGGTCAGGACCAGGCGGTACAGGTTCTGGATCGTTCGATGCGTGCCGTGGCCGCAGGCCTGAATAAACCAGACGCACCAGTCGGCGTATTTCTCCTGGTGGGCCCCAGCGGTGTGGGCAAGACCGAAACCGCCCTGGCCCTGGCAGACCTGCTGTATGGCGGTGAGCGTTTCATCACCACCATCAACATGTCCGAGTTCCAGGAGAAACATACCGTTTCACGCTTGATTGGCGCTCCGCCGGGTTATGTCGGCTATGGCGAAGGCGGCATGCTCACCGAAACGGTGCGGCAAAAACCCTACTCCGTGGTGCTGCTCGATGAAGTCGAGAAAGCCGATCCGGATGTGCTCAACCTGTTCTATCAGATCTTCGACAAGGGCGTGGCCAACGATGGCGAAGGGCGCGAGATCGATTTTCGCAACACGCTGATACTGATGACCTCGAACCTGGGCAGCGAGCGGATCAGCGCGCTGTGCGAGAACGGCGAGCGCCCGAGTGTCGACACCCTGGAGCAGACGATCCGTCCGGTATTGAGCAAGCATTTCAAACCGGCGCTGCTGGCACGTATGCGCGTGGTGCCTTACTACCCGGTGAGTGGCCCGGTGCTGCGTGAACTGATCGAAATCAAGCTGGCGCGACTGGGTGAGCGGCTGAACGCTCGGCAGCTGGAGTTCAGCCACTGCCAGGCGTTGGTCGATCACTTGGCCGAGCGTTGTACTCAGAGCGAAAGCGGTGCACGCCTGATCGACTACTTGCTCGACCTGCACGTCCTGCCGTTGGTGGCCGACCGCCTGCTGGCGGCCATGGCCACCGGCGAGAACCTCAAACGTGTGTACGCAACGCTCGATAGCAGCGGTGGCGTGGCCTGCGAGTTCACCTGAGGTGGGCGTCATGTTCACTCGGGTGCCGCAGCCGCTGGCCTATGCAGAGGCACTGCTGGCGCAATTTTCCGCTTTGTCCCGGGCGGTGGAAGGCGCTGTGCTGCTTGAAGACTTTGTGCGAGGCGCAGCTCAGCTCACTGGCTGTGAACTGAGTCAGCTGTATCTGCTCGATGCCACCCATAGCTGCCTGCAACTGCGCGCTGAATGCCTCGGCGGCCTTTTACAACCGCGGGAAGTGATCAGCCTGCCGAGCGATTACAGCGGTGAGCAGCTACTGCAGTTTGCCCTGTGCCAGAACCGGGTGGTGAGCCTGGTGGGTCTGAACCACAGCCTCCACGACACCAGCTTCCTGCCCGTGCACAGCGCTGCGTGGCAGTCACTGTTATGCGTACCGCTGGTCAACGCGCGCAAGGCTGTCGAAGGCTTGCTGTTGTGTGCCAGCCCGCAACAGCAAGACCTGCAAGCCTTTGCCCAGTCGTTGGGCCAACTGGGGGCGTTTGCCCTTGGACAATGGGCGTTGCTCCAGCGTTTGCGTCTGCCCGCGGGCGAGCCTGCGCCGCTTCTGCCCCCCGAGGTCATCACCAGTGGTTATGGCCTGATCGGCACCAGTCCGGCGATGCGCCAGGCCTATCAGTTGATCAGCAAGGTCCTGCACAGCCCTTACACCGTGTTGCTGCGTGGCGAAACCGGTACCGGCAAGGAAGTGGTGGCGCGTGCCATTCATGATTACGGCCCGCGTCGTTCCCAGGCATTTGTGGTGCAGAACTGCGCGGCGTTTCCGGAAAACCTGCTGGAAAGCGAGTTGTTCGGTTATCGCAAGGGGGCGTTCACGGGCGCTGACCGCGATCGCCCTGGACTGTTTGATGCGGCCAATGGCGGCACTTTGTTGCTGGACGAAATCGGCGACATGCCGCTGTCCCTGCAAGCCAAACTGCTTCGGGTCCTACAGGACGGCGAGATCCGCCCGTTGGGCTCCAACGACACGCACACCATCGACGTGCGCATCATCGCCGCCACCCACCGCGATCTGGCTGCGCTGGTGGGCGAAGGCAAGTTCCGTGAGGACCTGTATTACCGCCTGGCTCAGTTCCCGATCGAGTTGCCGGCTTTGCGACAGCGTGAAGGCGACATTCTCGACCTGGCCCGGCATTTCGCCGACAAGGCCTGTGCCTTCCTGCAAAAGGACCCGGTGAGCTGGTCGCCGACGGCCCTCAATCATCTGTCCGGTTACGCCTTTCCAGGCAACGTGCGCGAGCTCAAGGGGCTGGTGGAGCGTGCAGTGCTGCTCTGTGAAGACGGTGAACTGATGGCCGAGCATTTCTCCCTGAACGTTGAAGTCATGCCCGAAGAGCCGGGTCTGAACCTGCGCGAGCAGTTGGAAAAAGTCGAACGCCACCTGTTGCTCGATTGCCTGCGCAAGAACGACGGCAATCAGACCCTGGCGGCCCGGGAGCTGGGATTGCCCCGTCGCACGCTGCTGTACCGCCTGGGGCGCCTGAACATCAATCTTGACGACTTTGTGGTCTAGCGAGGCATGCAGCCTTGGCTGGTTTTTCGTACTTCTGGGCGCGCCTGCAAGGGAGGGCGTTTTGTGCACTGTCTACCTATGGAGACCTTCTGATGTCTGTTCGTCACTGGCAAGCCGTCCTCTTGACCCTGGTTGTTGTGGTCGGCCTCGGCGCCTGCAGCGGCAATTACAAATTCAACGATGACACCTATCGCCCGCTGGGTGATCCGCAGGCGGTCAATCGCGGCAAGTGAGCGCAAGGAGCAGCATCATGGAACTGGTTTTTGAAGTGCTCAATGCCAAGCAATTCGTGCCGGCGGACTTGAGCAGCAAAACTTTCAGGCGGGCGGGTGGCACCATCGGCCGGGCAGGGGATTGCGAGTGGCAGATTCCGGATAGCAACCGTCATCTGTCCAACCATCATGCGCTGGTCAGCTATCGCGATGGCCAGTTTTTCCTCACCGATACCAGCAGCAACGGTATTCAGGACCTTGGCAGTGGCGCGCGTCTGCGCAAGGGCCAAGCCCAGCGTATCGAGCAGGGCAGTGTCTACCTGCTGGGGGATTTCGAGATCCGTGCACGCCTGGTGCAAGCCTCGGAGGCCTTCGCCGTTGAAGCCGGTCGGCCACAAGCGGCCGGCAGCATCATTCCGGATAACGCATTCATAGACCTCGACCCGCTCAACGCATTGGACCAGCAGGAACACAGTGGGGCAGAGCTTGACGAGCTGAGCGCGCTTGATGTGCCACACCAGGAGCCTGGGCAGCGAGCTGACTATGCCCGCATCGATAGGGAATGCCTGTTGGTCCCGGAACTGGTGGCCCCCCCCGAGCCGCAGGCGCTACCCGAGCCCAAGGCGCCGGCCTGCCAAAGTGAGGCTTTCTGGGCGCGTTTTGGCGCGGTCCTGGGGGTGGATCTGCAGGCGCTCGATAACGATCAGCGCGAGGCCCTGGCAGTCAATGTCGCGGGGCTGTTCAAGCAGAGCATGGGGGGCTTGCAGCAGAGCTTGCGAACCCGTAGCGAGCTGAAAAACGAGCTGCGCCTGGCCCTCACCTCGGCCCAGGGCAACAGTCAGAACCCGCTCAAGTTCGCCGTGGATTGCGAAGCGCTACTGGGCATCCTGCTGCTGGACCACAAGCCAGGGCAATTGTCTGCCGAGCAGGCGATTTCCCGCGCTTTTCGCGACCTGCAGGCGCACCAGGTGGCGCTGCTCAGCGCCAGCCGCGCCGCAGTGCGTAGCACCCTCGAACACTTTTCGCCGCAACAGCTGACGCTACGTTTCGAGCGCGATGGCCAGCAACCGTTGCTGGCGACTTCCGGTAGCCGCTGGCGAGCGTACCGCCGCTATCACCAGGCGCTGTGCCAGGACGACGACTGGAACGAGCGCCTGCTGGCGCGGGATTTTGCTCAGGCCTATGAAGAGCAGATCCGCCTGATCTCCACCCTCCACCTCGATGATCAAGGATGACCTGCATGTCTCGCCGTACCCACCCATTACTCAAGGCCCTGACGCTGCTCATGGCCTTGGCGCTGTTGACCGGCTGCGCATCGATGTCGCCGTATTCGACCCTGACCAAGCTGAACCTGAAGCTCAGTGCCAGCGACCGGCTCAACCCCGACCTCAATGGGCGTGCGTCGCCGATCGTGGTGCGGTTGATGGAACTCAAGCATCCCGTCGCGTTCGAGAACGCCGACTTTTTCAGTCTCTACGAGCGCGCCAGGGAGTCCCTGGCACCGGATCTGGTGGCCAGTGAAGAGCTGGAGTTGCGCCCGGGGGAAAGCCTCGAATTCAAGTTGCGGGTCGAGGACGGGAGCCGTTTCGTCGGCGTGCTTGCGGCTTATCGTGATTTGCCGGAAAGCCAGTGGCGTTATGTGGTGCAGCTCACCCCGCAGGAGGTGACCGAGGTCGGCCTGATCCTCGACCAGTCCGGCATCCGCAACAGCAACGATGTGTCCACCCAAGCGGATGACAATTGATGAACGTGCATAAAATCATTTGGCAGGAAGGCATGTTGCTGCGGCCTCAGCATTTCCAGCACAACGATCGTTACTACGATTACCAGATGAAAACCCGTACCCAACTGCTGGGTAGTTACAGTTGGGGATTTCTGGCGCTGGAGATCGATCTGCAGTTTCTCAACATGGGCAAGCTGGTGATCAGCCGGGCCTCCGGTATCTTGCCGGACGGCAGCCTGTTCGAGCTGGGGGACGATACCGAGCCACTGGCCCTGGATGTACCGCCCAACACGGGGAGCACGCCGGTCTACCTGGCTTTGCCGCTGGTCACGGGCAACCACATCGAAGCGCGGCGCGCAGAGCAATCCGATGTGCTGGCGCGCTACATCGTCTACGAGGCGGAAATCGCCGACTCCAACGCCGGTGATGATTCCAGCAGCCAGCTCAGCTGTGCCCGTCCGGACTTCCGTCTGCTCCTGGGCGAGCAGCAGAGCGGGCAGGCCTATGTGAAGTTGAAAGTCTGTGAAGTGCTGGATGCCACCTCCGATGGCGTGATCAGCCTCGATCCGGATTTCGTGCCGACCTTCCTGCACACCCATGCCAGCACCTATCTGCTTTCGTGCCTGAAAGAGATCATCAGCATGCTCAGTCATCGGGGGGACACCATCGCCGAGCGGATTCGCTCCAACGGCAAGGTCGGTGGTGCCGAGGTGGGCGACTTCATGATGCTGCAACTGATCAACCGCACCGAACTGCTGTTGCGCCATTACCTGGATCTTGAACATGTCCATCCGGAGGAGCTCTATCGCTCGCTGCTGGTCATGCTCGGGGAGCTGGCGACTTTCGCCAGTGACAGCAAGCGCCCTCGGCTGGACAGCCGCTATCAGCACAGCGACCAGGGGGCGAGCTTTCGCAAACTGATGGACGCCATTCGCCAGGTGCTGTCGATGGTGCTTGAGCAGCACGCCATCGAGCTGGTGCTGCAGGCCCGTCAGTACGGGGTGCTGGTGTCGCCGCTGCATGATCACAAGCTGTTGGAGTCGGCCTCGTTCGTGCTTGCGGCCAGTGCCAACTGCGACTCTGAAGAACTGCGTCATCGCTTGCCGTCGCACCTCAAGGTCGGGCCGGTGGAAAGCATTCGGCAACTGGTCAACCTGCATCTGCCGGGGATCAAGGTCCGGCCCTTGCCGGTGGCGCCGCGACAGATCGCATTCCACTCCAACAAGACCTATTTCATCCTCGACCTCAGTCCCGAGGACTTGGCGCAACTGGAGCGTTCGGGCGGTTTCGCCTTCCACGTCTCCGGTGAGTTCGCCGAGCTTGAACTGAAATTCTGGGCCATCAGGAACTGAACGACATGATCAAGGATCTGGAACACCCTCAGGACGATAAAACCGTTTTGCTTGACCGCCTTGGGCATGGCCCGGCGCGCAACCCGCTGACCGACTTCGCCGATCCCCCGCGTTTCGAGCAGTTAGAGGAACGGATGATCTATGCCGCACGCCTGGGCCCTGCGCAATCCTTCAGCGTCAGCCTCAACCCGCTCGTGGCGGCGGCGTCCGACCTGCTGTCGGAAGTGGTTCGCCTCAAGCACAGCGAGGCGGCTGAAGACTTGCGTGCACTCAATACGCGCCTGAGTGCCGGCCTCAGGCAGTTCGACGCGCGAGCCCTGCAGGACGGTGCGCTGAGCAGCCAGGTGATGGCCGCCCGCTATGTGCTGTGCACCGTGGTCGACGAGGCGGTGGTGAGCACCTCTTGGGGCAATGAAAGCCAGTGGTCGCAAATGAGTCTGCTCAGCAGCTTTCACAACGAAACCTTCGGCGGCGAAAAGTTCTTCCAACTGCTGGATCGGCTGTCGAAGAACCCGGTCAAGCATCTGCCGATGCTGGAGCTGATGTACCTGTGCCTGTCGTTGGGGTTCGAGGGCAAGTACCGGGTCATTCCCCGCGGCGTGCTCGAGCTTGAGGGGATTCGCGACGCCTTGTACCGGCAGATCCGCCAGCTGCGTGGCGATGTGCCTCGTGAGCTGTCGCCACATTGGGAAGGGCTCGGCGATCAGCGTCGCAGCCTGGTGCGCATCGTGCCGGGGTGGATGGTTGCGCTGTTCACCGTGGTTTGCCTGCTGGTGATGTACTCGGGGTTTGCCTGGGTGCTGGGCCAGCAGCGCGAAAGCCTGTTGCAGACGTATCAACCGCTTGACCCGGTGGTGGTCCAGCCCCAGCAGTAAGACAGGGACGTGTGATGAAAAACTTCTTCAAGAAAGCCGGCGCCTTGCTGCGTCAGACCTGGGTCTGGACGCTGCTGTTGGTGCTGAGTGTGGCATTGCTGGTGTGGTTCGTCGGGCCGCTACTGGCCGTCAACGACAACAAGTTCTGGGCCAGCGCAACCTCGCGCCTGCTGACCATCAGTGCGTTGTTCCTGATCTGGGGCCTGGCGATGGTCTTTGTCAGTTGGCGCGCCGGTGTCCGCAAGAAAGCCGTCGAAGACAGCGAGGCCGGACAGCAGCGCATGCAGCGCGACGAGTTGATCGACCAGGAGCACAAAGAGCTCCATGAGCGCTTCAAGGACGCGCTGCGCACCCTCAAGACCTCAAGCCTGTACCGCGGTCGCAGCGAGCGTTGGCGCAGTGACCTGCCCTGGTACCTGCTGCTCGGTCCACAAGGCAGCGGCAAGACCAGCCTGCTGGACTTTTCGGGCCTGGAGTTTCCACTCAACAAAATGGGCCGCAAGCTGACCCGCGACACCAGCGGCACCCGGCACTGCGACTGGTACTTCGCCGAACATGGCGTGCTGATCGACACGGCCGGCCGCTACCTGAGCCAAGGCGCCGCCGACGTCGACGCCAGTGCCTGGAACACCTTGCTGGGTCTGTTGCGCAAGCGACGTCGTGGCCGCCCGCTCAATGGTGTGCTGGTGACGGTTCCGGTAGCGGCACTGCTGAGCGCCGACGAGCAGGAACTGGAGACCCTGGCGCAGCAGGTGCGTATGCGCTTGCAGGATGTTCATCAGAAGTTGCATGTCGATGTCCCGGTCTACCTGGTGCTCAGCAAGGCCGACCAACTGGCGGGGTTTGACGAGTTCTTTGATCACATGAGCCGTGAGGAAAGCGATCAGGTACTCGGCGCCAGCTTTGGCAAGGAACAAAGCGGCACCGATGTGGCAGTACTTCGCCAGGAGTTCGAGGAGTTGCTGCGGCGCTTGAACAGCCAGGTGATCATGCGCATGCATCAGGAGCGAGACACCCAGCGGCGTGGGCGCATTCTCGACTTCCCACACCAATTGGGACAGATCGGAGAGCGCTTGTGCCTGTTCGTCGACATGGCATTCACCGGCAACCGCTATCAGCGGCCCAGCCAGCTGCGGGGCTTCTACCTGACCAGTGCGCCGCACCTGATCGAACAGCTCGATCAAGACACGGCCAGTATCGGCGCGACCCTGGGCATGTCGGCTGCCGTCCTGCCGACCCTGCGCGGCGGTCGCTCGCGCTTTATTCATCACCTGTTGAGCCGGGTGATTTTTCCCGAGGCCGACCTTGCCGGCCTGGACCAGCGCGAGCGCCGACGCATTCACTGGGGCCAGCGCGCCCTGTACGTGGGCGCCCTGGCGGCCCTGGCGGTGTTTGGCATGCTGTGGGCCGGGAGCTTCTCGGCCAACCACGGGCGCTTGGAGCAACTGCGTTCACTGGCGCAGAGCTGGAGTGAGCAACGCGCGGCCTTGAGTGCGCGGGATGACGCGCAGGCCCTGCTCAAACCCCTCGACACTCGTTATGCGGCCACCCAGGTCTTTGCGCCCGGGGGCGAGGTGGCGCTGCATGAGCGTGTCGGGCTGTATCAAGGCGATGCCAGTCGTCCGGTGCTCTTGCGTGCCTATGAGCGTGAGTTGCAGGAGCAACTGTTGCCAAGGGTTGCGCAGATGCTCGAAGGGCAAGTTCGCGCCAACATGCGCGATCGCGAACGCCTGCTCAACAGCTTGCGCGCGTATCTGATGCTGAACCTGCAGGATCGCCGTGATCCGTCCTTGCTCAAGGACTGGGTGGCGCGAGAATGGTCGAGCCGCTACGCCGGCAACAGCGCCTTGCAGAATGGTCTGAATGGACACTTCGAACGCCTGCTCCAATTGCCATTCAGCTATCCGCTCAACGAGGCTCTGGTGAGCCAGGCCCGTCAGGTGTTGCGCAGCGAATCGTTGGCTAACGTGGTCTACCGAGTGCTGCGCGAGCAGGCTCGCAGCTTGCCGCAATACCGTCTGAGCCAGCACCTGGGGCCACAAGGCAATCTGTTTGTCGGCACTGACTATGTGATCCCGGGTTTTTATACCCAGCAGGGTTATCAGCAGTATTTTTCGATCCAGGGCACGGCGCTGGTCACCGATATCCTGCGTGACAACTGGGTGCTGGGCGAAGGTTCGGGAATCAGTGGCATGGATCTGCGTCGGCTGATGGTGGAGCTGGAGCAACTGTACTTTCGCGACTACGCCAACCACTGGAGCGAAGCCCTGGGCCGGGTCAGCCTGCCGCCGTTCAACGATGCTGGCGATGGGGCCGAACAACTGGCCAGTCTGACCGCGGCCAACTCGCCGCTCTTGCAATTGCTGGTGGAGATCCGGGAGAACACCCGCTTCCAGAGCGTGCTGGAGCCTGCCGACGAGACGGCGCAGGCTGGCAAGACCGGGGATGCAGCGCCGGGTGCGCAGGGCGAGGGGCTGGCTGCTGTCGCAGGGAAGGCCCGACAGGCTTTGGCCAAGAGTCTGCCGGATACGGCGAAGAAGGCGCTGCAACGTCGCTTCGAGCCGCTGCACCGCTTGCTGGACGACAACAACGGCCCGGCGGCGGACCTGACCCCGGCGTTGCTGGCAATCAACGACCTGCAGCTGCAGTTGTCCAGCCTGGCGCGGGCCAGCCAGCCTGATCAGGCTGCCTTTGAAATGGCCAAGGCGCGCATGAGCGGCCAGCGCGATGCCTTGAGCAGCCTGCGCAATGCCTCGGTGCGCCTGCCGCGTCCGGTGAGCCTGTGGTTCAACACGCTGGCCGAGGACGCCTGGCGCCTGGTGCTCAATGATTCGTACCAGTACCTCAACCAGCGATACCAGAGCGAGCTGTACAGTTTCTACGGTAAGGCGATCCGCAAGCGCTATCCGTTCAATGCCCATAGCACCAGCGATGTGGCCATCAACGATTTTCGCGAGTTCTTCAAGGCTCAGGGCATCGCCGAGCGCTTCTTCGACACCTACATACGACCTTTCGTCAGTGGTGATCCGGGTAGCTACCGCTTGCGCAGCATCGACGGCCAAAGCCTGCCGATCAACAAGGCGTACCTTGAGCAGATGGTCGCCGCGCAAGTGATTCGCCAGGGATTCTTCGCCGAGAACCCGGCCGAGCCCCAGGTGCAGTTCAGGCTTGAGCCCTACACCCTCGACCCGGCGGTGAGTCGTGCCGAGTTCCGTTTTGGCAACCGGCAACTGGAATACCGGCATGGCCCTATTGTGCCGATGTCCTTCAAGTGGCCCACCGATGCTGAAGAAGGGCGTGCCAGCCTGGTGTTGGACAAGATGGTCGGCCGGCCCATCGGTATCGAGAAGAACACCGGGCCCTGGTCGTTGTTCCGTCTGCTCGACCTGATGCAGACCGAATACCTGACCGGTCGTGATGTGCTGGTACTCAAGGCCGAACTGGGTGGCTTGCGTGCCAACTATCTGCTGCTGAGCCAGCGCACGCCGAACCCGTTCGATATGGGCGTGCTGCGCTCATTCCGTATGCCGGCGCAGCTCTGATGTCGGTTGCCGGCACCTGGCGCAGCGCCGCACGGACCGACCCGGGCAAGGTGCGGCTGCGCAATGAAGATGCCTTTCTCGATTGCCCGGAGCAGGGGCTCTGGGTGGTCGCCGATGGCATGGGCGGTCACCAGTGCGGAGATGTTGCCAGCCAGCTGATTGTCGCCAGCCTGGCGGAGTTGTCGCTGCATGACAGTTTCGAGGGGCGGCTCAATGACTTGCGCCAATGCCTGCACTGGCTCAACCGGCGCCTTGGCCAGGAGTTGACGGTCAGTGTGGGGCGCCAAGACAGCATTGTTGGCAGCACCGTGGTGGCGCTGTTGCTGCAAGGCAACCGCGCGGCCTGTATCTGGGCGGGCGACAGCCGCTGTTATCTGTGGCGTGGGCAGTGCCTGTATCAACTGTCCAAGGATCACTCGCTGAGGCAGCAATTGGTGGACGAGCAGCGGATGAGCCCGGAGCAGGCCAGTGCTCATCCCGACGCCAATGCCCTGACTCGTGCGGTGGGCGCCAGCGAGCGGTTGGCCCTGGATGTGCTGGAGTTCGAGGTCCATGCGGGCGATGTTTTTCTGCTGTGCAGCGATGGTCTTTACCAAGGACTTAGCGGAGATGCCTTGGGCCGGGCGCTGAGCCTTGCGTCGCCACGGATTGCCCTGGAGCGCCTGTTTGAAGGGGCATTGCGCGGCGCAGCCAGAGACAACCTGACGGCCGTGGTGATCCGCCAATGACGGATATGAAGCCCGATATGCAGCGCATCCTGGCCGGTGAGGCTGAGGCCGGCGACCTGACCTATTTCGCCTTCGTCAAACCCCCACCTGCTGCGCCTGCCGTGGCGCGTCCCAGGGGCAAGGGCCGCAGCCGGGCGCGAAAGCGTGGCAAAGCCAAACCTGCACAAACTGCGCCGGTAGGTACGCTGCCGCGATTGCTGGCGGGTCGCTATCGTCTTGAACGGCTGCTCGGTGCTGGAGGCATGGGCACGGTTTATCGCGCGCGCGACCTGCTGCATGAACAGTTTGGCGACCCCGACCCCTACATCGCCCTCAAGGTGTTGAGCGAGGAGTTTTCCGAGTCGCCGGATGCGGGCCTGGTGCTGTATAGCGAGTTCGCCCTGACGCGCCGCTTGCGCCATCCGAACATCGTGCGTTTGCACAGCTTTGAAGTGGATGCCCAATGTCAGTGTGCGTTCATCACCATGGAGCTGATGCGCGGGCTGACCCTGGACAAGCTGCTCTGCGAGCACCCGACGGGCCTGCCGTGGACAGCCTTGCAGGAGGTGGCCGTGCCGCTGCTTGACGCCCTGGCTTACAGCCACGGGCGCGGCGTGCTGCATGGGGATCTGAAACCGAGCAACGTGATGCTCGGTGAAGAGGGCGTGCGCCTGTTCGACTTCGGCCTGGGTCAGGCCGAGGCAGGTGTCTTGCCTGGCCTGCCTCACTTGAGCCGCAGTCGCTTCAATGCCTGGACGCCGGGCTACGCTGCCCCCGAATTGCTGGAGGGCGGTGCCTTGTCAGCCGCTGCCGATCTGTATGCCGTTGCTTGCGTGATCTTTGAACTGGCCTCTGGCAAGCATCCCTTCCGAGGCTTGCCGTCGACCCAGGCGCGTGATCAGCGACTGGAGCTTACCCTGCAGGCGCCCAAGCATCTTCCGGGGCATTGCTGGCCCGCCCTGCGAGCGGCCCTGGCCTTCAATGTGGAGGAGCGTGGCGGCGGCCTTCAGGCACTGCGTGAGGCGCTGGGCGCGCAACCGTCCTGGATATCGCGCTGGATGTCGCGATGCAGAAGATAGCCCGTGAGTGGGGAGGGTTCCGGTCTTTTTCGTCGGGCTCGGAAGGCCAATGGTTCTCTAAGTGGAGATGTGTGTCATGCGTCAAAGGGATTTGCAGTTCACGTTTTCCGTGCTGACCGCACAGGTGGCGTTCGAGGTTGTCGAGTTCACCCTGGAAGAAGCCTTGTCCGAGCCTTTTCGCCTGACGCTCGAACTGGCCAGCGACAACGGTGCCATCGATTTTGGCCAGATCCTCGACCAGCCGGCCTTGCTGACGATCTGGCAGGGCGGCCTGCAGGTGCGGCATGTGCATGGATTGGTCAGCAGCTTCACCCAGGGTAAAACCGGGTTTCGTCGCACCCGTTACCGCCTGCTGGTGGAGCCGCAACTGGCTCGCCTTGCCCTGAGCTCCGACTGGCGTATTTTTCAGCAGAAAACGGTGCCCGAGATCCTCAAGTCGGTGTTGGACGAGCACGGCGTTCTTGATTACCAGCCCTACATCCACACCCCGCATGCGCCGCGTGAATACTGCGTCCAGGCTGGAGACACTGACCTCTACCTGTTCGACCGCCTGTCCACCGAGGAAGGCCTGTTCTATTTCTTCAAACACGATGCCAACGCCCACACCCTGGTCCAGGGTGACAAGTTGTACGTCCAGGAGCGCATCCAGGGCGGGCCGGTGCTGTACAGCACCCAGCCGGCCGGGGATGCCCCGCAACCGGTGCTGTACGCCTTCAGCTACACGGAAAACGTGCGTACCGCCGAGCAGACGCAGCGCGACTACAGCTTCAAGCGCCCGGCCTTCGACCAGCAGCAGCGAATGCTCGGCGATGACCTTGAGCATCAGGCCCAGCGCTATGAGCGCTACGATTACCCGGGCCGCTACAAGAGCAGCGCCATCGGCCAACCCTTCACTCAAAACCGCCTGCTGGGCCATCGTCGCGATGCCCGGGTGGCGACGGTGGAAGGGGATGATCCGCGGCTGATTCCGGGGTTTTCCTTCCAACTGACCGGGCACCCGCGGGGTGACTTCAACCGCTGGTGGCGCTCGGTGCGCATCATCCACAAAGGGATTCAGCACGCCAGCCAGCAAGAAGAGGCCGCTGGCGCCGAGATGGGCGTGAGTTACGACTTCCGCGCCCAGATCATTGCCGAGGACTGCGAATGGCGCCCGAGGCCACTGCCCAAACCGGTCATTGATGGCCCGCAGATAGCCACAGTGGTAGGCCCGGAAGGCGAGGAAATCCACACGGACGAATATGGCCGGGTGAAAATTCAGTTCCCCTGGGACCGCGAGGGCAAGCACAACGGCTTCAGTTCCTGCTGGGTGCGGGTCTCACAGAACTGGGCGGGGGCGCAGTGGGGCCATATGGCAATCCCGCGCATTGGCCAGGAAGTCATAGTCGACTACCTGGATGGCGACTGTGACCAGCCAATCATCACCGGACGCACCTATCGGGCCAGCCATATGCCGCCCTACCGCCTGCCGGATCACAAGACGCTCAACACCCTCAAGAGCAAGGAACACAAGGGCAGCCGGGCCAACGAACTGCGCATCGATGACACCACCCAGCAGATCAGTGCGGCCTTGATGAGCGACCACGGCAGCAGTGCCTTGCACCTGGGGTACCTGACCCATCCCCGGCCCGAAGGGGGCGCACCCCGTGGCGAAGGCTTTGAACTGCGCACCGACGAGCGCGGCGCCTTGCGCGCGGCCAAGGGGCTGCTGCTCAGTACCGAAGCGCAACTGCAGGCCAATGCCGGGCAGCTGCAGCGTGGCGTGGCCATCCAGGTGCTGGAAGCCGCACTGCAACTGGCCAAGGGGCTGGGCGACTATGCCGAAGACCATCAAGGCGTCGGGCACGACACCGAGCCACAGAAAACCCTCAGCGAAGCGGTGCGCGACCTGGGGCATGGCGCCAACGACGAGTCGCAGCAGAGCAACGGCGGCAACCCGGCCATTGCCCTGAGTGGCCAGGCGGGCATCGCCGCGGTATCACCCCAGAGCGTCACCCTGGCGGCGGGCGAGCATATCGACAGCGTCGCCCAGCAGAATCAGCAGCTCACCTCGGGACAGAAATTCGTGGTCAATGCCGGTAGCGACCTGGGCCTGTTCGCCCAGAGCGGCGAGATGCGCCACATCACCCACCAGGGGCCGATGTTGCTGCAGGCGCAACAGAACAGCATTCGCCTGGAGGCGGATCAGAGTGTGGAGGTCAGCGCGGGCCAGCAGCACGTGCTGGTGTCTGCCAAGGAGCACATCACCCTGATGTGCGGCGGGGCCTACCTGACGCTCAAGGGCGGCAATATCGAGCTGGGCATGCCGGGGAATTTTACGGTCAAGGCGGCCAAACATAGTCTGCTGGGCGGGGCCAGTCTTGCGGCGCAGTTGCCGAACTTCAACGTGGGCGATACCCAGCGGCGCTTCAAGCTCAAGCAGATTGATGGTCAGTCGGCCATGCCCAACGTGCCCTACACGATCACCCTGGCCAATGGTGAAATCGTCGAAGGCGTGACCGATGCGCAAGGCGCAACGCAGCTGTTGCAGAAAGATGCCATGAGTATTGCCAAGGTGAGCATGAAGCGTTCGAGCAAGCAAAGCGGTTCCTGATAGGAGACCAGTACATGTATGAGGTGCAGCCGAGGAAGAGGCTCAAGGACTACAACATCGAGCAGCAAGGAGACATTGTGCGTGATTACTACCGAGGTCTGGATTCTGGAAACACTCAGCTCCTGACGAAGCTCAAGCTTGTATTGGGCAACTTCCCGGCGGGGTATTGAACGATGAAAGGCCTGATGTTTGCTGTGTTCTGTGGGGTTTTGCTGATGCCATGGCCAACATGGGCCGTGTCCAAACGTCCTCCGGAAACTCCAGTGACGATCAATTCCGGTCGTCCAATAGCGGACCTTCGACCTCTGTTGGCGGACACCAACAACCTGGAGATCACCCATGTGTTTCTCTGCCGTCGGACCGCCAGCAAGTGTTACGAAACGCTCTGGGACATTGATCTTCCTGATGGCTGGATTCAGCCGCAAATAGAGTTGTTGGGCGACTACCCCGGTGCTTTGGTCAGAACGCAGAACCGCAAAGCGCTGCAGCCGGGGGGTAGTTACAACCTCAATATTCATTTCAAGGAGCGCGGTCGTTGGCATAAACAAACAGTTTCCAGCACCTTTTTGGAGTTTTGTCTGATAGACGAAGGGGAGGGGGTAAAAGTCCAGGAATCGGCGCTTTGCCTGGCTCGAAGAAATGCCGAAGAGCGGCAATCACTGCCCTGAATCGATGGGGTGTAGCCCGTAATCTGGATGCTTGCTGTTCATGCCTCAATGAGGATAAGCACGATCAAAGATGAGCTGCAGATGAGGGCTGCCGACGTCGGCCAAAGGGGCAACTGAGTCCTTGGCAAAAATCGAATTCACATTGAAAAAACTGCGTCAGGGTACCAAGTCATGAAGTCTGATATATCGCCTTTATTCTTGTTGATCGCCCTGATCGCAACCTCTGTCCAGGCCGTTTCCAGAATGCCGTCAGCGACCCCAGTCTTGATCAGGGATAACCAGCCTGTCGTTGATCTGCGTCCCCTGTTGGCTGAAACCAACAATCTAGAAATTACGCATGTGCTTCTCTGCCGCCTTGGTGCTCAGCGTTGCGATGAAACGATATGGGACATTGCGCTCCCCGCTGGTTGGCAGCAGCCGGATCTCACCTTGTTTGGCAACTACCCGGGAGCAACCGTAAGGGTTCTCAGACATGAGGCTTTACAACCAGGAGGCAGTTACAACCTGTTCATTCATTTCAACGAGCGGAGCCGACTGCACCAGCAGACGGTTGACAACACCGTTACCGAGTTTTGCCTGGAAGAAAAATCTGACGCCTTGCGCGTCCTGCCCCGCGCAGACTGTCGGGCTCGAAGGATCGCAGCGCAACATCAAGGAGGACCTGCACGATGAATGACGCCGTACGGATGAGGACCATTTGCACCGCTGAAGCGATCACCCTGCCAGGCGGTGGCGATGTGCACCTGATCGCGCCTCCCCCCAAGCCCTGCGTGACCATCGTGGTGCATGGCGTCAACGATCTGGCCGGTTGCTACGAGCGCATCGAGCGCGGCCTGTGCGAGGGGCTCAACGAGCGCCTGGACATGGCGCCGACCCTGCCCAATGGCGTGAGCAATCCGGGCTTTCTGCGTCCGGCCAGCTACAGCCTGCCCGAGGACGATGAGGGCAAGGCCCGCAACCCCGACGCGGTGTACTACCGGCGCAAATTCGCCGCCGCGGCCAATGGCACCGACGCCCGCAGCGTGGTCATTCCGTTCTACTGGGGCTTTCGCGAGGAAGAGAAGCACATCATCAAGGATGCGCCCCACGGCGAGTGGATGGATCGCAACAGAAACCGCCTGGACAAGGCGGGCACCAAGGAAGGCGGACAATTCGCCAATGCCACCACCAACCTTCCGGACATGTGGGGCGAGGGCTTCAACGGTTATCCATTCGGCATCGTACCGCTCAACTTGATCGGCGGTACGCGAACTCACCCGCTGTTTGCCGCCGCGGGGCGTCGTTACATGGTGCTGGCGGCGATGCGTCTGGCAATGCTGATCAGGATCATCCGCAAGCGCTACCCGAACGACACCGTGAATGTGGTGGGCCACAGTCAGGGCACCTTGCTCGGGTTGTTGGCCCATGCCTTTCTCAAGGATCAGGACGAGCGACCGGCTGATGGCTTCATCATGCTCAACTCGCCTTACAGCCTGTTCCAGCCCAATACTGAAAAGACCCAGAAGTGGCTCGAACAACAAACCACACCGGCGCGTATTGCCACCCTCAAGGGCATTCTCCAGTTCATTGCCCAGAGACCGAACCCGGTTCCTGCGCTGTCCAGCGTCGCGCTGAGAAACTGCCAGGGGTATGGCGCCATTGGCGGGCCGGGCTGGAGCGGCGGTACTGCGTCGCACACCACAATCGATGGTCAGCGCGTCTCATTCAATGAACGTGACAACCGTGGCTGCAGCTACCTTTACTTCACTCCTCAGGACCAGACCGTGGGCCTGGGCAACGTCCAGGGTATCGGTTGGCAGGGCGTCGGCGACACCGTGGATGGCCTGCCGGCGCGAACGCAACTGCCGCTGAGTTTCCATCAGCGGATCTTTACCTTGCGCAAGCGCAACAACGAAAAGGAAGCCGTCGGCAAACAGGTTCCCCCCTACATCTACCCACTGCTGCTTGAGGGGGAGGCGACCTGGGAGGACACCGGTTTAGGGCTGCTGGACCGCAGTGCAAGGGCCAATCTCAAACCGGGGGCACGGGTGATGTTGACGGCTCCACAATTGCCCATACCGGCAGAAACCGATTTCGCCACTGATGGCGTCATGACTGCGCCTGGTGAGGATTCGGACAGTGGCGTGTACCAGATAATGGACACACTGGACCCCATCGATGCTGCTATTGGCCTGAGCAATGACAAGTCGCTGCGTATCAAGTCGGCCTGGCGCCCGAAGGACACGCAATACGCCCGTCAGGAGACCATGGAGGAGGCCATTGCCTTCAAGCATGGCCGTGATGTCGCGAGCGTTAAAAAGGCCCGCGACGAGATCTACGAGGTGTCCCAGCACGCTCACGTGTTTGCGGTACGGGCCATGGGTGATGGGCAGGTCCTGGTGACGCGTGGAGAGACTCCCTACGAGGCTCGGTTGCGCCTGCAAAGGGAGGCGTATCAAGAGCCGCAGTCGTTTCATTCGGGGATTCCTAATAACCCGGAGCACAGTCGACGAGTCCTGGCCTATGACGTGGCGATTGGAGCAGGGGAGAGCGTGGATGATGTGACGTTCTATGCGTATTTGTGTCGGGTGGCGGATTGGCGGTTGGATTGGAAGAGGACTGATGAGGTCATAACCGGTCAAGATGATCAGGCTCCTGATCAACCAGATGAAGCGGTTGAAACGTTTTATCTACAAGAGCAAGCCACTAACCGAAAATTAATCGATGCCACGATTGAATATCGAACTACAGGGACGCTACCTGGTTTGGTCGGGGACACTATGCCCTCTTTAGTAGGGGCCCAGACATGGGGCGAAGAAAAACTTGGCAAACCCATCTGCTTTGGGGGTAAAGCCTGATGCGCAGCCTATTCCAGTGTTTATTGATTGCCGGCGTGCTGGTGGTCAGTCATCAGTCTGAAGCGGACGAAATCTCATTGATAACAGTTCGCTGTTTTGCCAGCCCTTCTACGGCCGTTACTGCCAATATCCCTGTTAAGGAGGCGGCTTCAATGCCCACCAATACTCGTTACCGCGCCCCAACCATGTCGCCTCGCCTTGAAACCCTGGATGTGCTCAGCATTGGCGTGAGTCTGGATGTTTTTCGCCAGGGAGATATCTGGAGAACTTTGCAAGAGCAGAATGCGAGAGAGCCGGAGGCTCTGCATGTCGGCAGTATCCTGCCCATGGACCCGAAGAAATACCCGGTCACTGCCGATGATAAAAATATGGCTTATACAAAACGCAAAGCCGATGCATTGGAACTGGGATTACGCAATTTTTTAGAAAAGTGGCCAATTCCCACCATTACGGTTGTCCGTGGTTGGAGTCCTCAAACACCGAACCTGCGGTTCAGGCCTGAAAGAACCCAAGTAATGCTCACCAGTATGGTGAATAGTTACCGGACAGACTCGGGCTTACATTGGCATCGCATCCGGAATGTTCAGGATGGAATTGTCTGCAACGACACTCCTGAAGCATTGGTAGAAAACCTGTTCCGACTTTTCGAGCACAACCCTGATCTTCCTGCTGTTCTGGTTTATAGCGTTGAAGGCATCAATATGGCTGGTGCTCTATCAAGCAAGGACACTTCTTTAAAGTCGCTCGGGGCTGTCGCGGGCCCACGCCAACCTGACAAACTCACCGACGCCATGGTCGCCCTAGTCGTCGGCCGCCCCGAACGTGTCGAGTGGCTGCGCTATTACGCTCCCTTCACCAAGGTCAACAAGAACAAGATCGACCCCGAATTCACCGGTTGGGGCTGGCGTAAACCTGCTTTCGAATTCCAACCTTCGGAATTCATCCCGCAACCTTGGACCGAGCGTGCTTTTGAACAGTGGGACGCCTTGCCAGTACTGGCCCGGATTCATCGCCCGGTCACGGTTTCCCTGCAGCGCCCGGACAACGGCGAGCGCCTCAAACGCGAAGCCTTGACCACTCAACTGGCCGCTGGCTGGAGCAAAGCCACTGATGCCGTTACACCAGCACCGGCCCGGGTATTCTACGACGGCGGTCTGAACAGCACGCCACTGGCCGAGTTGCTGCCCGCGTTGACGGCTGCCCGCAGCTCCCTGGACCTGCTCGATTCCCGCGAAGGCTACGACCTGACCCAGCGTTTGGGCGATACCGGCGCCGCCTCGCCGTTCGTGGGTATCGCGCTGGCGACCATGGCCAGTTACCTGAATGCCGACACCAGCGTGGTCATGCCTCTGCGCCGCAAGGATCAAGCGACCCTTATCACCATCACCTCGCCGACACCCGGACAAAAGCCCGTTGGCAACAAATTTGGCATCAACCTGATGCCGCAGACCGCCAGCAGTGATGACGGCGCCTCGGTAAAACCTGCGCCGGCTGCTCCTGGCGCATCGCGGATGCCGGTTGTGGAAGAGGATTACACGCTGGAAGAGTTTCTGGCCGAGCTGAGGCCCAAGGACAATTGGATGGATGACCTTTAAGGTCGCTTAGGAGTGGGCATGGACATTATTCGACTAGGGGACAGTACCAGTCATGGCGGTTCTGTCATTGAGGCATTCAGCCAGACCGACTTGAACGGTAAACCCATGGCGGGTGTCGGGCACAAGGTTGTGTGCCCGTTGTGCAAAGGGGTGTTTCCTATTGCAGAAGGCAGTGCCCTGTTGGATGTCGGTGGTATTGCAGTGGCCCTTGACGGTATGAAGACCGCGTGTGGCGCCAGCCTGATCGCGAGCGGTCCCAAAGCAAGGGCTGCGTGTTAGCCGGGTAACGGCGTCGAAGTGTTCAAGAGCGCAGGGGGGCTGGCGCTGATCGATGAGCCACGGTCACGGCTTCTCAGGCCGGGCCATAGAGTGCTGTGGCGCTTGCCTTCTGCTGAGCTGACCGCTCAATGGGTCATGCGTGGTAACGATGCCAGGGATGAGCATTGCGATTGTCGTGCGAAGTCGATCCCGTGATGCTGCAGGCAGGCGTCTTCATAGGCAATCTGGTCATCGTCAGCGATCGAGCAAAGGTAGGCGTCTATAGGTTCGAAGCGGCACTCTGGCGCTATATCAACCGAGAAGAGCGACAGGCTATGAGTCACTGAACAGTGGGCACCCAACTGTTGCAGTGTCTTGATGATGTTGGCTTTGTCCTGTGCATTTTCAGCGAAGACTCTGAGGGTGGAGTGGCCTCCTTGTTGAATAACGACGGTAGCGATCAGCTCGTTGTTTTCCTGCCGCGTATCAATCAGGTCGCCTTTGCTGAGTCCATAAATGTAATAGGGCGTGTTGTCGACGATGTAGGTCGTTTCGCCTTGTTTGATGCCCCAAAGGGATTCGGCAGCGACGGGTGGGTAACCGTCATCGTCCTGTTTCAGGAGGATGGTGATCTTGTGAAAAACTTCGGGGTGATGCTGTTTCATGCCCATGGGCTCCGCCCGCTCGAACGTGTCCGAGAGTAGTGATAGCTGATTCGTGCCGAAGAATACCTTATCCAATCGCTCCCTCAGGACAGATTCCAGCGGCTATGTGGGGGCACTTCAATGGTGCTCCTGAAGAATCCGGGGTCTCGAATCGCAGCGGGGTCCAGCGACTGCGTTGGCCATCACACGGGGCGCACTTGGCGTTTGAATAATCTCGGGAATAATGCTGTGATTGCGCCCGTCGCGCCCCCGGGTGGCCGCGCTTTTTTCAGAGATTCAGTGAAATGGATAGCCAAGCAATGACAACCAGGACGTCGCAGCTGCCTCCCGGCAGCGATAGGCGCGAGCGCCTGGTGGGTATCGCAGCCCATACCGCGCTGGTGTTGGAGACCAACAACCTGCGTGGCGGCAAGGATGCACAGGAGGCCTTGAACAGCCTCAAGCGGCTGATCGCACGCCTTGCCCTGCAGAGTCTGCCACCCCAGAATTTTGCCCAGTGGGTCATCACCCACGATGGCCTTGATCCTGTGGCGCGCCAGGCCCTGTGTGCACTGGCCGGACGGGAACTGGACTTTGTCGAGATCGATACCCTCACCGGTTACTACGATGCCAAGAATGTCGGTTTCGACGCGGTCGACCAGGGGCGCTGCCAGTACGTGGTCTTTGCCGATGCCGATTGCATTCCCTGTAGCCATTGGCTGGAGCAGTTGCTCGTGCCTTTCGCCGAGGACGATGCGCCGTTGGCGGTTGCCGGGCGTACCAGTTATGCGCCCAGCGTCGCCGGCAGTGCCCTGACCGCCATCGACTTCATGTACTTCCCCAGCCCCTTGCGCCGCGGCGCCACGCGTAATTTCTACGCCAACAACGTGGCCTTTCGCTGTGACACCTTCGAGCAATATCGCTATGAGCCGCTCGATGGCATCTATCGCGCCCATTGCCAGGTCATGGGCCTGCGCTTGCAAGCGGCGGGCGTGGCGGTGGTCTATGCGCCAGGCGCCCATACCGAGCATCGACTGCCCGACAGCCAGGGCGAAGTGCTCAAGCTGCGCTGGCTCAGGGGCGGTGACAGCGTCGGCCTGACACCCTATCTGGTCCGTGCCTATATGCCGGGCTGGCTGCAATGGCTTGGGCGCAGTGGTCCGATCGGCCCTCTGTGCGTGATGCTCGGGCGCCTCGGCTACAGCCTGCGGGCCCTTAACCATCAGGACTTGCCGCCCTTGCGCGGGCTCCGACGTCTTGGGGCGACGCTGGTGGTCATCGGCATGTCGTTGCTCGACACCGCCGGCGCTGTGGTGCGTGGCATGGGCATCAGTGTCGGGCGCCGCAGCGCCGCTCACAGTGAAGCCTTGTCGTATCACCGCAACCTGGATTGATCCCCGTCGCGCCGTATCGTCGCACGCCGCCTGCGTGCCCACAGGACTCCCCCATGAAAACACCTTCGCTCGCTTCATTCGGCTACTCCCTGGCCTGCCTGGCATTGCTGGCTTTGAGCGGCCAGGCCAATGCCGCGCCTTCCGAGTTCAGTGGTCGCGGGGTGTTTCACTTCGCCTCGGACAGTGGCTGCGCGACCGTCACCCGCAGCACCGACCGCGACTGCAACCGGATTGCCCTGGATGTGGCAGATGCCCGGGCCAGCGTCGACCCGCAAACCCACGCCATCGTGATTGGCGCTGACGACCACCATGACAGCAAGACGGTGATCGGCGACGTGCTGCTGCACGGCAGTGGCATCGCCGCCGATGGCCAGCGCGTGCCGCTGAGCCTGCAGGTGCTGTTGCGGCGCTCGGGCACGAAGTGGAAGTCCGACACCTATGTGCACTCGCCCGTGCGCGGCAAGTTCAGCGACATCGTCCTCGACCCCTATCAGATCAGCGTCCGCGAAGGCGCCGGCGAGCGTGTGCTGTTCACCGCCGAGCAGGCGCGCAAGGTCCTGGCGCAGCCGTCAATCGCCGCGCGAGTGGCCAGTTACTTCGTGGTCGTGCGTCCCAGCGATGCCCAGAACCCGGCGGCCAACGACATCACCATCGGCCTGGGTGTCGGGCGGCTGTCCAAGTCAGTGATGCGTGCCAGTTTCACCGCGGCGCAATCGGGCACTGGCGAACTGGATGCGTTGCTGGCAACGGGCACCTGGAACCTTAACCTGCAGGCCCTGAGCGGCCAGATTCCGTTGTGGGTGGTTCAGCGCCAACTGTTCGTGTTCGGCCTTGAGGACAGTCCTCTGCTCAAGGAGGTGCGCCAACGCGGCCTGAACAAGCGCGACACTCTGGAATTGGGCGCGGTCAACGGCAAGGGCTACCTGCGTTACAACGGCCATGAACAACCCTTTGCCAATGCCGGGGCGTCTGGAACGGCCTTTATGCGTGACAGCTTTATCGGCCTGATCCTGGCCTGGCATCGCAGCCAGCAGGTAGCCACGGTATCCGCCACTGCCCCGCAGCCTGCGCAATGAGTGGGGGTGAAGCAGTCGCCACCGAGGCGGACTTCAGCTGCCTGAGCATGCCTCAGGCCCAGGGCCTGGGGGCGGTGCAGGCGGGCCTGGTGGATCGCATCAAGCGCGCTGCGCTGCGGCGTCTGCACCGTAGCCCCCGCGGGGAGCGCTTGTTGTTGCGCATGTACCTGGCCGGCGAAGACGCCACCGAGCGCACGCTGCTGGAAGACTTGCTCCCCCAGTCGCCGCCCTGGCTCGAGCGCCAGGTGCAACAGCACCTGGCCGATGAGCGTCGCCATGTGACGCTGTTTGCCGACGCTTTGCGCGGCCTGGGCGACGACGGCTCGGTGCGCCTGGAACCGGACTGGCTCAGCCGGCGCAAGATCCGCCGCTGGCAGCGCCTGGCCCATCGCTATGCGGCACATTTCGAGCATGGCCTGCTGGTGCCGGCCTACGCCACCGGGCTCTGTGCCGAGCAGATGGCCCAGCGGGTATTGAGCCGCCACTGTGCGGTGATCGGCACCGGGCATGAGCTGTATCCGCTGCTGTCGCGGGTCCTGGCCGACGAGAAGGCCCACGTGCGCTTGTGCGAGAACACCTTGCGCCGCATCGTCGCGCCCCATGAGTCTGTACACCTGGACCTATTGCTCAAGGACATTCGCGCAGTGGATGCCAGTTTCGGCGTGACCGGTGCCCTGGCCATGTACATCGCCGGTTGGGTCCTGGGCGGTGTGGGCAGCGCGGCCCGATGAGTAAACGGATTCTTTATCTGGCGACCGCCGATGCCCGTGGCCACCTGATGCGCGCGCAGTTGCTGGTGCATGCCCTGCGTGAGGCGGGGGCCCAGGTCGAGGTGCTGACGACCTCGGAGCAGGGGCAGCACTTTCTGCAACGCTTCGGCATCGAGGCCGAGCTGCTGTCCAGGCACTATGCGGTGCAGTTCGACAGTGAGCAGAACATGCTGCGCCAAGCCACCAATCGCAATGTCGCCCATTACCTGTTTCGTCCCGGGCGGATGCTGCGGGACATTCTGCGTCTGGGGCGCAGGCTGCGCAGTGTGGATCTGGTGATCAACGACTCCTTCCATCCGGCGCTGCTGTACATGGGCATGCTGCCGGGATGGCGACGCAAGGTCGTGCACGTGTACGGCGCGAGCCTCAAGGTGGCACTGCTGAACAATTTCGCGGGCATGTGGCCGCGGCAGTTCGGGCGGTTGTTCGGCTGGATTGTCGACCGCCAGATCAACGCGGCGCGAGCCCGCATCGAGCATGATTTCGCCTATGAAGTGGACGACGCCCAGGCGCCGTTGCTGTATCGCCTGCCGACTCCGGTGGCCCTGGCGGCGGTGATGCCGGAACCTGCGGCCCCCGGGGCTGCGGTGTACCTCAATCCGCATTTCAGCGAGCCCAGCCTGGCCGATGCCTTGGGTGCGGGCCTGGAGGACGCCGGCCTGGACACGCATCGGGTGGGCGAGGGCTATGCCGGACGCCATGGCTGGCTCGGGGTCGACCCGCACTGGGCCAGCCGCGCCGCCCAGGCCCGGCTGATAGTGTCAGCGCCGGGCATGGCGGCACTGTCCATCGCTCGGGTCTATCAGCGGCCGATCATCCTGGTGCTCAGCGATCAGCCCGAGCAGACCAGCAATGCGGCGCGTGCCGCCCAGCTACAGCTGCTGCATCGGGTGGTGACCTGGCGCGGCGATGCCGCGGATTTTCGCCGCCAGGTGGCTGCAGCGGCGCAGCAATTGACCGCAGCGGCGGGGGCCGAGTCGACAGCGGCTGCCGGTCGGGCGCGGGCCCAGGGGCGGATCGACGCCTGGGTCAGCCGCCTGCTCAGCCTGTGAACACGCCGCTGTGGGCCGTGATCCACTCTTGCATCCACTAAGCGAGCAGCCATGAGCAATCCCTTGCCCAGCCCGACCCCGAGAGCCAGCTATCGACAGACGCTGGTTGCGCTGCTGGGACTGTTGCTGGGCCTGAGCATTTTCATCGGCGTGCAGCGACTGATCACGCCGCGCTACACCTGGGTCACGCCGCTGGATGAATGGATTCCTTTCATTGCCCAGTCCTGGTGGCTGTACGTGCTGTTCTTTCCCTTCGTGCTGCTGGCGGCGACCTACGCCAGTGCCGAAGCGTTCAGGATGTTCAAGAACGCCACGGGGATGGCTTTCGCCATTGCCCTCCTGTGTTTCTGGCTGTTCCCCGAGCACCTGCCCAGGCCCGATCTTGGCAACCTCGACAATGCCTTTTTGCATCAGCGCCTGAGCCGCATGTGGCAACTGGACCTGGCGTCCAACGGCTGTCCCAGCCTGCATGTGGCGGTAACGTGCCTGGCCTGCCGTGCGCTCTGGTCCCACCCCGGCAAATGGCTGATCGGCATCACCGGCCTGTTGATCTGCCTGTCGACCCTGACCCTCAAGCAACACACGTTGCTGGATGTCGCAGGCGGCCTCCTGCTGGCCCTGGCCTGCGCCCTGGCCACCCAACGACAAGGAACCCATGCCCGTGTCCCAGCCTAATGCCCGCGCCGGCGACAATCAGGCGCTCAAGGCCTTTGTCCCGGCCGCCGAGCTGTTTGTCCTCAAGCCCTGGATCGGGATGCTGGCGCTGCTGGCCGACTGGCTGCTGATCGCTGCCGCGTTCGTCTGTGCCGCACGCTGGCCGCACCCGGTCACCTACCTGTTGGCGGCGCTGATCATTGCCCGCAGCCAGTTGGCCCTGGCGGTGATCATGCATGAGAGTGCCCACGGCCTGCTCCTGCGCCGGCAGGCACTCAATGATGGCGTGGGGCAGCTGTTGGCGGCTGGCCCGCTGTTTCTTTCCATGGCCACCTACCGCGCCGGCCATCTGAAGCACCACCGGCAGCCGATGCTGCATGACGACCCGGTGATGGCGGTGTTTGGCATGGGGGACTACCCGCTGCCTAGGGGCAAGCTGGCCAGGCGCTTGCTGGCGGATCTGTTCGGGGTGGGCTACTTCATCAGTGCCTGCAAATTTGCCCGGGGTGATTACCGCGCCATCATGCCCAAGGTCGACAAGTCTGCGGGGCAGGTGTCCTGGGAGATCTGTTCAATGCTGCTGGTCAACGGCGTGCTGTTCGGCTTGCTGAGTGCGTTCGGGCACCCCTGGCTCTACCTGGGTTTGTGGTTGTTGCCGGCCATCACTTTGCTGCCGTTGATGGGCCGGGTCCGGGCGCTGATGGAGCACGCCGGCTTGCCCGCTCATGCTGACCAGAGCCAGAACGCCCGCAGCATCGTGCGTCCGAACGGGCAGACCTTCTTCTTCGGCCCCCATGGGATTCACTACCACATCGAGCATCACCTCTATGTGCGCGTGCCGTTCTACCATTTGCGCCGCCTGCATGAACAACTGGCAGCGCGGCAGTTGCTGCCTGCGGCGAATCTCTATGGCGGCTACATCGGGGTACTGCGGGATGTCAGCTACCCGGCGTTGAAGCCGCCGGCGGCCTGACTCTCTGCGACGTCCCCGGTCCCATCCCCCGGATGCTGATCGATGAACTCCCGCAGTTGCTGAATGCTCATCGGGCGGCCGAACAGCCAGCCTTGGGCATACTGCACGCCATGCTTGCGCAAAATGTCGCGCTGGAGCGGATTTTCGACGCCTTCGGCAATCATCTGCAGGCCCAGGGAGCGGGCCAGTTCGATGATGTGCATCGTCACCAGGCTGGTGGGGGCGTCGGTGCCCAGGGTGTCGACAAACATCTTGTCGATCTTCAGGTAGTCCAACTCATAGGTGGCCAGGTACGACAGGCTGGAATGACCGGTGCCGAAGTCGTCGATGGCCACCTGGAAACCGTTGGCCCTGACTGCCAGTAGTACGGCGCGGGACTTGTCGGGGTCCATCAGGCCGCGCTCGGTGATTTCCACCATCAGGCTGCGCGGTCCCATGCCGGCTTCTTCGGAGAGTTTCTTCAAGCGCTGTTCGGCGTCCTGAGTCTTCAGATCCTCGCTGGAAAGGTTGATGGCGATGTGCAGGCGTTCATCGGCGCGCAGCAGTTCCGCGGCATCGCGCACCACGATTTCCATGACCCGGGCGGTGATGCGCTGGATCAGTCCGTTGGCTTCGGCCATGGGAATGAAGACACTGGGGCTGATCAGCTTGCCGCCCTGGGTGCGCCAGCGCGCCAGGGCCTCGGCACCGACGCAGCGGCCATTGTGCAAGTCGATGATGGGCTGGTACTCGATGAAAAACTCGTCGCGTTCCAAGGCCGCTTGCAACTCCCCCTTCAGGGACAGGCGGCGCCGGGCCAGATAGGCGACCAGAGCGGCCAACAGCAGGCCCAGCACCAGCCCCAAAGGCGCGATGATCAGCGCGAGGCGCCGTACCCGCTCGGCCACCACCGATGAGGATTGGGCGGCCAATGCCGCGGTTTCGCTGTTGGACGCCGGCACAATGACGACGAAGTAGCCGTCATCTTCGAATTCCAGCGCTTTGCCATCGCCGCTGTAGCGCTGTACCCATTGCTCCTTCACCACGCCGCGCTGGCCGATGATGCTGCGCAGCCGGGTTTGCAGGAAGGCGCTGGACACCGATGACTGCTGATTCAGCAGGTCCAGGGCAAAGTCGGGGTGAATGATGGCGGCGTAGTTGTCCCGGGCCACCACGGCAAACACCTGATCCGGCAGACCGGGCAGTTGTACTTTGTTCCAGAAGCGCAGGCCGCTGGGGTCCGGGCCCGAAAAAGCGCCCAACGCCAGGGGTTCGGTTTGGGCTTGCAGGGTGTTGCACAGCAGCGTCGAGCCGGCCATGCCGGCCATGCCCACGATGTAGCGATAGCCCAGTACCAGTCTGTGCATGTCTTGGAGCTGTTGGCTGGAACAGAAGGCTTGAGGAGGTTGCTGGTTGAGCTGGCTGATGGCGGCATTGATCTGCGCGCGCTGCAGGCGGGCACGCTCCAGAACGTCGTTGGCCACCTCGTGCAACGAGGACATGACCGCTTCACGGCCCTGTTTTTGGGCCAGGTAGAGGGACAGCGACAGGGGCGCAAGCAGCGCCAGTAGGCCGACGGTGCAGGCCAGCAGGAGGACACCCAGCTTGTTCATTGAACTCTCCGTGACCCACTGACGGCCTCGCAAACGCTTGGCTGGGCCTTGATGACGTTCGGAAAAATGGACAGGAAAATGCCGAATGGCTTATGGGAGGGGAGTATAGAAGGCGCTGGGCAATCAATCGGAACAAGGTCATCGGACCCGCCATTGCGGCGGGTCCGACAGGTGTGTCAAAGCTTGGGCAGTTGCCCGATACGCCCGACCATCTCGGTGACGATCTGCAAGTCCAGGAGGAACTGGTCCACGGTCTTGAACTCGTTGTCGGTGTGGCCGGTGTACTTGACTTCGGGCCGCGCCAGGCCGAATTGCACGCCGTTGGGCAGCTCATGCACCGAGGTGGCACCGGCGGAGGTGCCGAACTGGTGTTCCATGCCCAGGTTCTCGCTGGCCACCGCCAGCAAGGCCTTGACCCATTCGCCTTCGGGGTTGCGGTACATCGGTGCGGCGATGGAGGTGTCGAGCGTCACCGCCACCTGGGTCTTCTTGCTCCAGGCCGCCAGCTTGTCGGTGATTTCAGCCTTCAGCACGTCCGGGGTCTTGCCCTTGGGCACTCGCAGGTTGACCGCCAGCTTGAAGGCTTTGTCATCCACGCCGACGAAGGTCGGGGAGGTGGTCAGCGGGCCCATGAAGGCGTCGGCGAAACCGATGCCCAGCTTGTTCCCCAGGTAGTCCAGGCCCCAGTTGTCGGCGGCGTAGCGGGCACCGTCGGTGAACGCGTTGTGCTTGAGGGCGATCTTGCCGTCGAGGCTGTTGATGAAGTCCAGCATCCGCGCCACCGGGTTGACCCCGGACTCGGGTTCGGAGGAGTGGGCGGACACGCCGGTGACGGTCAACTGCACCTCCTTGCCCACCACCTTGGCGGTGACCTGGAAGTTGCCGCCGTTGGCCTTGGCATAGGCGGCACCGGCTTGCTGCAGGCTGGCCACCAGTTCGGCGGGTGTGTCGGTCTTGAAGGTGGCCACCGAGGTGGAAGGAATCTGGTTGGTGGCCAGGCCACCGGTCAGCCCGGTCATTTCCGCGCCCTTGCCTTCGGCGGCACGCCGGGCAAAGGTCGCCATCACCGTGCCGTAGCCTTTCTCGGCGATCACCACCGGGTAGCCGCCATCCAGCGCCAGGTTGTAGTTGGGCGTCGGGTTGCGTTCGAAGTAGTAGGGGATGGCGTCGCCGCTGGTTTCCTCGGTGGTGTCCACCAGCAGTTTGAAGTTGCGCGCCAGGGGCAGCTTCTCTTCCTTGATGATCTTCATGGCGTAGAGCGCGACCACGATGCCGTTCTTGTCGTCCTCGGTGCCGCGGCCGTACATGCGGTCGCCGATCAGGGTGACCTTGAACGGGTCGAGGCGGGTGCCGTCTTCCAGGACCCAGTTTTCCGGGGTCACCGGCACCACGTCGGCGTGGGCGTGGATGCCGACCACTTCGTCGCCGGTGCCGTCCAGGGAGATCTCGTAGACCCGGTTGTCGATGTTGCGAAAATTCAGGTTGAAGGCCTTGGCCAGGCCCTGGATCTTCTCGGCGATCTTGAGAAACTCGGGGTTCTTGTACTGCGGCACACCGTCGATGTTGAAGGTGGGAATGGCCACCAGTTCACGCAGGGTCTCGGTGGCGGCCTTGCCGTACTTCACCCGGGCGTAGAGGCCCAGCAGGCGATGGATTTCGTTCTGCTGTTCGGCGGACAGGCTCTTGTTGTCGAGAAAGGCGCTGATGGCCGGGCCCAGGTTGGCGTCCTTGCCCGCTTCGCTCTTGGCCAGGCTGCCGAGGAACTGACGGAAGTCGCTGACCGAGTGGTCACTGAAGGACTTGAGGATGGCCGCGCTCTGTTGCGGGGTGATATTGGCCTGGGCGGCGCTGGAAAACGCGGACAGGCTGGCGAGCATCAGGGTGGCCGCGGCCAGGTGCTTGAGAGAAAAATCCATTGTTGAGGGCATTCCTTTGCAGGTTATGAGTGGGAAGTGTCTGATGTTTCAGACAGAAACGTTCCCAAGCTAACACTACGAAGGAGGGCGACGGGAGTCCCGGATGTGGGATCTGTCGCACAGAAATGCAAAAGCGGCGCACAAACGAAAGATGTTGCAGGGCGAGGAACAGCGGGCGCCGGGGTCGGCGCCCGCTGTGGGTGGGGCAGGATCAGATGGCGGCGTCCCAAGGACGGTCGCCATGCTCGTCCTTGATACGGGTCGGCAGGCCCATCACGTCCAGCGCCTTGAGGAACGGCTTGGCCGCCAGCTCCTCGACGTTGACCATGCGTTGCACGTCCCACTCGCCACGAGCGACCAGCAGGGCGGCAGCCACTGGCGGTACACCGGCGGTGTAGGAAATGCCCTGGCTGTCAGTCTCGGCGTAGGCTTCTTCGTGGTCAGCCACGTTGTAGATGAAGACTTCGCGCGGCTGGCCATCCTTGGTGCCCTTGACCAGGTCACCGATGCAGGTCTTGCCGGTGTAGCCCGGGGCCAGGGAGGCCGGATCAGGCAGCACGGCCTTGACCACTTTGAGCGGCACCACTTCCAGGCCTTCGGCGGTCTTGACCGGTTGCTCGGAGAGCAGGCCGAGGTTGCGCAGCACGGTAAACACGTTGATGTAGTGCTCGCCGAAGCTCATCCAGAAGCGCACGTTGGGCACGTCGAGGTTTTTCGACAGCGAGTGCACTTCGTCGTGGCCGGTCAGGTACAGGTTCTGCGAGCCGACCACCGGCAGGTCGTCGGTACGCTTGACTTCGAACATGGTGTTGCTGGTCCACTGGCTGTCCTGCCAGCTCCACACCTGTCCGGTGAATTCGCGGAAGTTGATTTCCGGGTCGAAATTGGTGGCGAAGTATTTGCCGTGGGAACCGGCATTGACGTCGAGAATGTCGATGGAATCAATGCGGTCGAAATGTTCTTGCTTGGCCAGGGCGGCATAGGCGTTGACCACGCCCGGATCGAAGCCCACGCCGAGAATGGCGGTGACTTTCTTCTCCTGGCATTCCTCGAGGTGCTTCCACTCGTAGTTGCCGTACCAGGGTGGGGTCTCGCAGATCTTGCCCGGCTCTTCGTGGATCGCGGTGTCCAGGTAGGCCACACCGGTATCGATGCAGGCACGCAGCACCGACATGTTGAGGAACGCGGAGCCGACGTTGATGACGATCTGCGACTCAGTCTCGCGGATCAGCGCCTTGGTCGCTTCGATGTCCAGCGCGTTGAGGGCGAAGGCTTTTATTTCAGCGGGCTGTTTGAGGCTGCCCTTGGCCTTGACGCTGTCGATGATGGCCTGGCATTTGGAGATGTTGCGCGACGCGATAGCAATACGACCGAGTTCGTCGTTGTGCTGCGCGCACTTGTGGGCCACCACCTTGGCGACACCTCCTGCACCAATGATAAGAACATTCTTCTTCAATTTATTTACTTCTCCTCGTGTCTGTCCGCTCAGGAAAGGCTGGACAGGTAGTCTTCGAAACCAAACTCGCGCACCACGTCGATGCTGCCATCGAGTTGTTTCACGACAATGGACGGCATTTTCAGACCGTTGAACCAGTTTTTCTTGACCATGGTGTAACCCGCAGCGTCGATGAACGACAGTCGATCGCCGATGGCCAGCGGACGATCAAATTGGTATTCGCCGAAGATGTCCCCGGCCAGGCAGGATTTGCCACACACCATGTAGGTATGTTCACCCGTGCTTGGTGACAGCTTGGCGTTCAAGCGATAAATCAGCAGGTCGAGCATGTGGGCTTCGATGGAGCTGTCCACCACTGCCAGGTGCTTGCCGTTGTACAGGGTGTCGAGCACGGTCACTTCCAGGGACGCGCTCTGGGTGATGGCGGCTTCGCCCGGCTCCAGGTAGACCTGCACGCCGTACTTCTGGGAGAAGGCCTTGAGGCGCGCGCAGAAGGCGTCCAGGGCGTAGTCCTCGCCGGTGAAGTGAATGCCGCCGCCGAGGCTGACCCATTCGACCTTGTGCAGCAGGTGGCCGAAGCGCTCTTCGATGGTGGTCAACATCTGGTCGAACAGGCCGAAGTCGCCGTTCTCGCAGTTGTTGTGGAACATGAAGCCGGAGATCTGTTCGATCACGCCTTCGATCTTCGCCGGGTCCCACTCGCCCAGGCGGCTGAACGGGCGCGCCGGGTCGGCCAGCAAGTAGTCCGAGCTGCTCACCTGGGGGTTGACCCGCAGGCCGCGGACCTTGCCGCTGGAGGCATCGGCAAAGCGCTGCAGCTGGCTGATGGAGTTGAAGATGATCTTGTCGCAGTTGGCGAGCATGTCCTCGATCTCGTCGTCGGCCCAGGCCACGCTGTAGGCATGGGTTTCGCCTGCGAACTTCTGCCGGCCGAGCTTGAGCTCGTACAGCGACGAGGAGGTGGTGCCGTCCATGTACTGCTGCATCAGGTCGAACACCGACCAGGTGGCGAAGCACTTGAGGGCCAGCAGGGCCTTGGCGCCGGACTGCTCGCGCACGTAGGCGATCTTCTGCATGTTGCTCAAAAGCTTCTGCTTGTCGATGAGGTAGTACGGCGTCTTGATCATTTCAGGGTCTCCGGCAGGGCCAGCCAAAAAGGTAGGCATTGTGCCCTCAGTGCCTGCAGATCGAAAGCACGGAAATGCATTTTCGCCGGGTAATCATCTGAACGGCCAAACTGATCAGTCTGATGGCCGCGGGTTAACGCCCGGACGTCCCCGATCACAGTCCGGCCTCGTGCAACCCTGGGCCGCAGGCCCTCGTGCTGCCTCGTTTTTTCTTATCCAGGGAGCACATTTTTAGTCATTTTCCTTCGCCGACGTCTGTCGCACCATCTGCTGCATCCGACTCACACCCGGGTTCTGAACCAGGTGTCCAGCGCTTGCGCTGACGCCCTTCGTCTTGCAGAAGGACACACACATGACCGTAGAACAAATACAAGTGGATACCTTGGTGGTCGGCGCGGGCCAGGCCGGCGTGGCCATGAGCGAACACCTGAGCAAGCTCGGGGTGCCCCATCTGGTGCTGGAGCGCAGCCGCATCGCCGAGGCCTGGCGCACCGGACGCTGGGACTCGCTGGTGGCCAACGGGCCGGCCTGGCATGACCGCTTTCCCGGCTTGGAATTCGATACCCCTGCCGATGCCTTCCCGGCCAAGGATCAGGTGGCGGACTACTTCGAGGCCTATGCCCGCCAGTTCAATGCGCCGATCCGCACCGGTGTGGAAGTGCGCAAGGTGCAGCGCAATGTCGGACGCCCCGGCTTCACCGTCGAGACCTCCGAGGGGGTGATCCAGGCCCAGCGCGTGGTGGCCGCCACCGGACCTTTCCAGCGCCCGGTGATTCCGCCGATTGCGCCCAAGAATGCACGGGTTGAGCAGATCCATTCCGCCGCCTACCGCAATCCGCAGCAACTGCCGGCGGGTGCGGTGCTGGTGGTGGGGGCGGGTTCCTCCGGCGTGCAGATCGCCGATGAGCTGCAGCGAGCGGGGCGCCAGGTCTACCTGTCGGTGGGCGCCCATGACCGTCCGCCGCGGGCCTACCGTGGCCGGGACTTCTGCTGGTGGCTCGGGGTGCTGGGGGAGTGGGATGCGGAGATTGCCAAACCGGGCCGGGAGCACGTGACCATTGCTGTCAGTGGTGCCCGCGGCGGCCAGACCATCGACTTCCGCGCCCTGGCCCATCAAGGCATCACCCTGGTGGGGCTGACCCAGGCCTTCGACGGTGAACGCGTGACCTTCCGGGCTGACCTGGTGGACAACCTGGCCCGAGGCGACGAGAACTACCTGGCGCTGCTGGACGCGGCCGATGCCTATATCGCCCGCAACGGCCTCGACCTGCCGCCGGAGCCCGAGGCTCGGCAGCGTGTCCCTGATCCGCAGTGCGTGAAGCAGCCGATCCTGGAGCTGGACCTGCTGGAGGCGGGGATCACCTCGATCATCTGGGCCACCGGCTATGCCGTGGACTTTTCCTGGCTGCAGGTGGACACCTTCAGCGAACAGGGCAAGCCCCTGCACCAGCGCGGTGTGTCCCGCGAGCCCGGGGTCTATTTCCTCGGCCTGCCCTGGCTGTCGCGTCGGGGTTCCTCCTTTATCTGGGGCGTCTGGCACGATGCCAAGCACGTCGCCGATCACATCGCGACCCAGCGCAAATACCTGGCCTACAGCCAAGCCCGGCAGTCCTCGACGCAGACTTCAGCGCAACCAGAGACACCGATCCACAACCTCGACAGCGTGGGAGCCCACTGATGCCTACTCATACCCGTATTCGCATGTTCAACACCAAGGACACCTATCCCAACCAGTCCCTGGACAATGACCTGTGCCAGGCGGTGCGTGCCGGCAACACGGTGTACGTGCGCGGTCAGGTCGGCACTGATTTCGACGGTCGGCTGGTGGGCCTCGGCGACCCGCGAGCCCAGGCCGAACAGGCGATGAAAAACGTCAAGCAACTGCTGGAAGAAGCCGGCAGCGACCTGTCCCATATCGTCAAGACCACCACCTACCTCACCGACCCGCGTTACCGCGAGCCGGTCTATCAGGAGGTGGGCAAGTGGCTCAAGGGCGTATTCCCGATTTCCACTGGCCTGGTGGTCTCGGCCCTCGGCCAGCCGCAGTGGCTGATGGAAATCGACGTGATCGCGGTCATTCCCGAGTGACCCCTGTGCGGTTGTTTCCAGCGGCGCCGAGTCGAGCGTCCATGCAGGCCCAGTGGGCCAAGGAGTTGCCATGACTTTTTCCATCGTTGGCCGCTGTGCCGAAACCGGCCAGTTGGGCATTGCCATCAGTTCGTCGAGCATCGCCGTCGGCGCTCGTTGCCCCTGGGTGCGAGCGGGAGTGGGGGCGGTGGCCACCCAGAACGTGACCCTGCCGGCCCTGGGGCCGCAGATTCTCGACCTGCTGGAGAACCACAAGCTCGATCCCGGCACGGCCCTGGACAAGGCCCTGGGCAGCAACGGCTGGAGCCAGTACCGCCAGGTGACGGTGATCGACGGCCAGGGGCGCACAGCGCTGTTCAGTGGCCAGCAAGCCCTCGGTCTGCACAACGCGCTGGCCGGCGAACAATGTGTGGCCGCCGGCAACCTGCTGGCGGGCACAGGAGTGATCGAGGCCATGGTCGAGGCGTTCGAACAGACGCCGGGCATTCTCGTCGAGCGCCTGCTGGCGGCCATGCACGCGGCCATGGCTGCCGGGGGCGAAGCGGGGCCGGTGCACTCGGCGGCGCTGAGCGTGGTAGACGACCTGACCTGGCCCATCGTCGACCTGCGGGTGGACTGGGCCGATGAAGACCCCATCGGTCAGTTGGCCGGTCTCTGGCAGGCCTATCGGCCGCAGATGCAGGACTACCTGACCCGGGCCCTGGACCCCACGGCGGCGCCCAGCTACGGAGTGCCGGGCAATGAGTGAGCATTCGAGCCGCGAGCTGCTGGCGCGGCTGGTGGGGTTTGCCACAGTCAGCCGCGACTCCAACCTGGAGCTGATCGGTTTTATCCGCGACTACCTGATGAGTCATGGGGTGGACAGCGAGCTGATCTACAACCCGCAGCGCACCAAGGCCAATCTGTTTGCCAGCATCGGCCCCAGCGATCGCAGCGGTGTGGTGCTGTCCGGGCACACCGACGTGGTGCCGGTGGATGGCCAGGCCTGGAGCGTCGAGCCGTTTGTCTTGAGCGAGCGGGAAGGGCGCCTGTACGGCCGTGGCACCGCTGACATGAAGGGCTTTATCGCCTCGGTGCTGGCGGCGGTGCCGGGCTTGGTCCGGCGAGAGCTGCGCATACCGATCCACCTGGCCTTTTCCTACGACGAGGAGGTGGGCTGCCTGGGCGTGCGGCCGATGCTCGAACGATTGCAGCAGCGCCCGCACAAGCCGCTGCTGTGCCTGATCGGCGAGCCCACCGAACTGCGCCCGGTGCTGGGCCACAAGGGCAAGCTGGCCATGCGTTGCCAGGTGCGTGGCGCGGCCTGTCATTCGGCCTATGCGCCGTATGGGGTCAACGCCATCGAGTACGCGGCGCGGCTGATCGGCAAGCTGGGGGAGATCGGCGGCCAACTGGCCCGTCCCGAACACCACGACCCGCGCTTCGATCCGCCGTTCTCCACGGTGCAGACCGGCACCATCAAGGGCGGCCGGGCACTGAACATCGTGCCGGCGGACTGCGAGTTCGATTTCGAGGTGCGCACCCTGCCGGAGTTCGATGCCCAGGCCGTGGTGGATGAACTGCAGCGTTATGCCCAAGACCAATTGCTGCCGCAGATGCAGGCGGTACAGGCCGACACCGGGATCGCCCTGCAACCCTTGAGCGCCTACCCCGGGCTGGCCACCGCCGCCGACAGCGAGGCCGCCGAACTGCTGGCGCTGCTCAGTGGTTCGCGGGCGTTCGGCACTGTGGCGTTCGGCACCGAGGGCGGGCTGTTTCATCAGGCCGGTATCCCTACGGTGGTCTGTGGCCCGGGCAGCATGGACCAGGGCCACAAGCCGGACGAGTTCATCAGCCTTGAGCAGTTGCACGCCTGCGACGCCATGCTGCGGCGCCTGGGGGATTGGCTGGAGCGTCCGACCTGACCTTGCCCAGCGGTTGACGGGCTCCGTTTCACGCCCCAGGCCATCTCCCGGATGGCCTGGGCGTTGGCGTTTGTGCGGCCCGGCCCAGGGCCTTGGCTACAGAGCTTTTTCATGGTGCCGGAGCATATTTTTAGTATTTTTCCTCTCGCTCGCGGTGACGCACCATCCTCCCTACCTACCTAACAACCAGGCCGTTACAACGGTCGACGAGGGAGTGCAGCGTGTTCGATCTCGGTTACTGGCAGCAGCGAGCTGCCCGGCAAACATTCATTGACCAGGCGCTGATCGGCGGCCAACGGTTGTCCGCCCAGTCCGGCTCCACGTTCGATGCCATCAACCCCGCCACCAATCAACGCTTGGCCCGGGTCAGCGCCTGTGGCGCCGCCGAAGTGGACCTGGCGGTGGCCGCCGCGCGCCGGGCCTTCGACCAGGGGCCCTGGGCGCGCATGGCCCCGGTGGAACGCAAGAAGGTGCTGCTGCGTCTGGCCGAGCTGATGCTCGCCCACCGCGAGGAACTGGCCCTGCTGGAATCCCTGAACATGGGCAAACCGGTGATGGATGCCTGGAACATTGACGTGCCCGGCGCCGCCAACGTCTTCGCCTGGTACGCCGAAAGCGTCGACAAGCTCTACGATCAGGTGGCCCCCGGCGCCCGCAACAGCCACGCCAGCATCAGCCGTGAAGCCTTGGGGGTGATCGGCGCCGTGGTGCCCTGGAACTTCCCCCTGGACATGGCGGCCTGGAAGCTGGCACCGGCCCTGGCGGTGGGCAACTCGGTGGTGCTCAAGCCCGCCGAGCAGTCGCCGTTCTCGGCCCTGCGCCTGGCCGAATTGGCCCTGGAGGCTGGGGTGCCGGAAGGGGTGCTCAACGTGGTGCCGGGCCTGGGCGTCGAGGCCGGTCGCGCCCTGGGCCTGCACCCGGATGTGGATTGCCTGGTGTTCACCGGCTCCACCGAAGTGGGCAAGTATTTCATGCAGTACTCGGCCCAATCCAACCTCAAGCAGGTCTGGTTGGAATGTGGCGGCAAGAGCCCGAACCTGGTGTTCGCCGACTGCCAGGACCTGGACCTGGCCGCTGAAAAAGCCGCCTTTGGCATCTTCTTCAACCAGGGCGAGGTGTGTTCGGCCAATTCGCGGCTACTGGTCGAACGCAGCATTCATGACCAGTTCGTCGAGCGCCTGCAGGCCAAGGCTCGGGACTGGCGGCCGGGCAATCCCCTGGACCCGGCCAGCCGTGCCGGGGCCATGGTCGATGCCCGCCAGACCGCCAGCGTCATGGGCTATATCAAGGGCGCCCGGGAGCAGGGCGCCGAGCTGGCGTGCGGCGGCCGGCAACTGATCATCGATGGCAGCGACAACTACATCGAACCGACCATTTTCACTGGTGTGGATCGCCAGATGACCCTGTTCCGCGAAGAACTGTTTGGCCCAGTGCTGGCGGTGACCGCCTTTGACCACGAGGAACAGGCTGTAGCGTTGGCCAACGACAGCGTCTATGGCCTGGCGGCGTCGCTGTGGAGCGATGACCTCAACCGTGCCCACCGGGTGGCCCGGCAACTGCGGGCCGGCACGGTGTCGGTGAACACCGTGGACGCCCTGGACGTCACCGTGCCCTTTGGCGGCGGTCGGCAATCGGGTTTTGGTCGCGACCTGTCGCTGCACGCTTTCGACAAGTACACCCAACTGAAAACCACCTGGTTCCAGTTGCGCTGAGCCATGCCTTGCGACCTGCTCGCCAGGTCCAGTGCCGCGCCGTCAAAGCGCGTCTTTACCTGCCGCTTCGGCGGCAGGCCCACAACAATAAAAAGCGGAGTGTGTGCCATGACTGCAAGTGTCTCCATCGGGGCCGCAAGCCCCTTGCAACGCGGCGGTTTGCGCCGGGTCCTGGGCCTGGGTTCGCTGGTCTCGGTGGCCGTCGGCCTGGTGGTGTCCCAGGGGGTGATGGTGCTGATGCTGCAAGGGGCGGGGATGGCCGGGCTGGGCTTCTTCATGCCCCTGCTGCTGGCCTATCTGATGGCCCTGACCTACGCGCTGTCCTTTTCCGAGCTGGCGCTGATGGTGCCTCGGGCCGGCAGCTTGAGCAGCTACACCGAAGTGGCCATCGGGCACTTCCCGGCGATCCTCGCCACCTTCTCCGGCTACATGGTGGTGGCGATGTTCGCCCTGTCCGCCGAACTGCTGCTCCTGGACCTGATCATCGGCAAGGTCTACCCCGGCGCGCTGCCGCCGATGCTGGTGGCCTATGGCGTGCTGGGCACCTTCACCTTGCTCAATCTGCTGGGCATTGACGTCTTCGCCAAGCTGCAGACGGTCCTGGCGGTGGTGATGGTGGTGATTCTGCTGACCCTGGGCCTGGGCGCCATCGGCAGCGCGCAGGCGGATCTGCAACTGCCGCTGGATCAGGGCTGGAACCCCATGGAAGTGGGGGCGCTGGCGTTGGCCGCGATGGCCATCTGGGGCTTTGTCGGTGCCGAGTTCGTCTGCCCGCTGGTGGAGGAAACCCGCAACCCGGAACGCAATATCCCGCGCTCGATGATCATTGGCCTGAGCATCATTTTCCTGGTGATCACTCTGTATTGCCTCGGCGCACTGCTGTGCATTCCCCGGGAGCAACTGGCGAGCAACCCGCTGCCGCATTTTCTTTTCGCCACCTCGGTGTTCGGTGAGGCCGGCAAGCTGTTCCTGGTGGGCGCAGTGATCACCGCGACCTGCAGCACGGTCAATTCGTCCCTGGCGGCGCTGCCGCGCATGCTCTACGGCATGGCGCAGAACGGCCAGGCCTTTCCCCAGTTCAAGCGCCTGAGTCCGCGCACCCGTACGCCCTGGGTGGCGGTGCTGTTCATTGCCGCCCTCACGGGCCTGCCGATCCTGCTGCTGGGCCAGGACCCGGATTCCATCAGCCTGCTGCTGTTGGCCGCGGCCCTGGCCTGGCTCTTGGCCTACATCATCGTGCACATCGACGTGATCGCCCTGCGGCGTCGCTACCCCGAGGCGCCACGGCCGTTCCGCTCACCCTTCTACCCCTGGCCCCAGGTGCTGGGCATCGTCGGCATGCTGTTTGCGATCTATCACGTCTCACCGTCGCCGCAGATGACCGCGCGGATCTTCGGCAGCGCCGGGGTGGTGCTCGGGGTGATCTCGGTGATTGCCGTGCTCTGGATCAAGCTGGTGATGCGCAAGCCACTGTTTGTTCCCGAGCCGCTGTTGCCCCTCGAACCGGGGCCCGCTGCAACCTCTTCCCTTGAACCCACTTGCCGTGCAGGAGAATGACCATGAGCGCTTCCAACCCTCAGCCAGACAACGCCCCGCAACGCAGTACCCAGGACTACCAGGCTGCCGACGCCGCGCACCATATCCATGCCTTTCTCGACCAGAAGGCGCTGAACGCCGAAGGCCCGCGGGTCATCGTCCGTGGCCAGGGCCTGCACCTGTGGGACAACGACGGCAAGCGCTACCTGGACGGCATGTCCGGCCTGTGGTGCACCAACCTGGGCTACGGCCGCAAGGACCTGGCGGCCGCCGCCAGCGCCCAGCTGGAACAGCTGCCGTACTACAACATGTTCTTCCACACCACCCACCCGGCGGTGGTGGAGCTGTCGGAGTTGCTGTTCAGCCTGCTGCCGGGGCACTACAGCCACGCCATCTACACCAACTCCGGTTCCGAGGCCAACGAGGTGCTGATCCGCAGCGTGCGCCGCTACTGGCAGATCCTCGGCCAGCCACAGAAGAAGGTGATGATCGGCCGCTGGAACGGCTATCACGGCTCGACCCTGGCGGCCACCGCCCTGGGCGGGATGAAGTTCATGCACGACATGGGTGGCTTGATCCCTGACGTGGCGCATATCGACGAGCCTTACTGGTTCGCCCACGAAGGCAACCTGACGCCCGCCGAATTCGGTCTGCGCTGCGCCCGCCAGCTGGAGGAGAAGATCCTCGAACTGGGGGCCGAGAACGTCGCTGGTTTCATCGCCGAGCCGTTCCAGGGCGCGGGCGGCATGATCTTCCCGCCGGACAGCTACTGGCCGGAGATCCAGCGCATCTGTCGCCAGTACGACGTGCTGCTGTGTGCCGACGAAGTGATCGGTGGTTTCGGCCGTACCGGGGAGTGGTTCGCCCACCAGCACTTCGGTTTCGAGCCCGATACCCTGTCCATCGCCAAGGGCCTGACCTCGGGCTACATCCCCATGGGCGGCCTGGTGCTGAGCAAACGCATCGCCCAGGTGCTGGTGGAGCAGGGCGGGGTGTTCGCCCACGGCCTGACCTATTCCGGGCACCCGGTGGCGGCCGCCGTGGCCATCGCCAACCTCAAGGCCCTGCGCGATGAAGGCGTGGTGAGCCAGGTCAAGAACGACACCGGTCCCTACCTGCAGCAATGCCTGCGCGAAGTGTTCGGCAAGCATCCGCTGATCGGCGAGATCCAGGGCACCGGGCTGGTGGCGGCCCTGCAGTTCGCCGAGGACAAGGCCACGCGCAAACGCTTTGCCAACGAGAACGACATCGCCTGGCGCTGTCGCACCCTGGGCTTCGAAGAAGGCGTGATCATTCGCTCGACCTTCGGGCGCATGATCATGGCTCCGGCCTTGGTGGCCACCCGCGGTGATATCGATGAGTTGATCGACAAGACCCGGCGCGCGGTGGAGCGCACGACCCAGGAAATCGAGGCCGGGCAACTGCCGACGGCCTGAGGACTGCTGCTGGATCGAGCGCTTGTCGGCGCTGTTAAAACACAACACCCCGCCAGAGTCGGACTCTGGCGGGGTGTTGTTTTGTTGCCGTGGCTCAAGGGGAGCCATTTCCATCTGTGGGGTTCAGCCCTGGGCCACTAATCTGTGGCCAGGGTTCAGAACTTACCGTTGAGACCCAGGCGGAAGGTGTCGTTGCGTTCGTCCGAGCCCAGGGCGGTCTTGTACGAGACGCCCAGTTGCCAGGCGCGTCCTAGGTTGAAGTCCACCCCCATGTCCAGGCTGGCGAAATCGCTGTCCAGGGCATCGGGTTTGAGCCGGTACAGGGTGCCTTCGTCGCCCTGGTCGGTGTAGCGCATCTTGTAGTCACTGCTGTTACTGAAGTTGTGGCCCCAGGCCAGGCCGACCTTGGGCGTGACCACACCGATAGGGGTCATCAGGTCGTAGCCCGAGCGCACGCCGAGGTAGGAGGTGAAGTTCTGCTGGCGCTGCTCGTCGTAGGACAGGCCATAAATGCCGCCGCCACTTTCACGGTAGGCGTCCAGGCGGGTGGTGCTGGCATTCAGGCGGCTGTAAGGGGTCAGCGACAGCGGACCCTGGCGGTACTCGTAGCTGGCGGTCAGGGAGGCGAACAGCTGGTCGGCATCCCGCGAGCCACGGGCATAGTCATCGGCACTGCCGGTGATGTAGCGGCGTGAGTCGAAGCTGATGCGGTTGTAGCCCAGCAGGCCGTCGACATACACCTGCGGGGCCAGGTTCAGGCTCAGGTAGGTGGCGATGCCGATAGCGTCCGCGTCGCTGCGGGTGTGGTTCTTGCCGATGTCACTGCGGTCGTTGCCGTAGCCGAAGCCGATCCCGGCAACGGCCGTGGGCGACAGGCGATAGTCGACCCCGGCGCTCAGGCCCAGGGTGGTAAAGCTGTTGTCCCGGGCGCCCCGTGCGTGGGTCGAGCCGACGTTGACGAAGCCGTCGCTCCAGAACGCCAGGGCATCCTGTTGGCAATTGTCTTTGAGGGCGGCAGCGGCTTCGCGTTTTTCCTGCTCGGTCTGGTTGGCCGAGGCCCCCAGTTGGTCCTGGACGGCCTTGGCGATCTCGCCCAGCGGCACTTCGCGGCCTTCCTTGCGCAGGCTGGCGTTGAACGAATTGCGGTCGCAACTGATCTGGTGCAGTTGCTCCAGACGCCGGTTGAAGTTGTCCATCTGGGTGCTGGCAAAGCGTTCCGCGGCCCGGGTCTGGGCGTTGAGCAGGCCAATCACTTCGGCGTCCTTGGTGGGGTCCGAACGTTCCTGGATGGTGAAGGTGATGGTGCTCGAGGCGCTGGAGCCGCTGCCGTTTTGCAGGCTGAAGCTGACGATCGCGGTGCCGGCGAAAGCGGCCGACGGTACGAAGCGCATCGAGAACGGGCCCATCATCCTCGCCTGGCCGGCCGAGGCCGGGGTGACCGAGCCCAGGACGGCCTGGGTGAATGGACCGCCGGTGGCGCCTTGGGTCAGGTCGACGGTGGCCGACTGGCCCGCAGCGAGGACCTGGCTGGAGGCGGGCACGCTGATTGCCACCGCGGCGATGGTGATCGAGTAGGCCTGGGAGCCTGTAGCGCCGTTGGCATCGGTGGCGGTGATGGTCAGGTTGGCAGTGCCGCTGGTGCTGGGCGTACCGCTGATCAAGCCGCTGGCGGTGTTCAGGCTCAGGCCCGCCGGCAGGCTGCCGCTGCTGATGCTGTAGCTGTAGGGCGCCGTGCCGCCGGAGACGCTAAGAGTCGCGCTGTAGGCACTGCCCGCGGTACCGGCGCCGAGGGAGGCTGGGGTCAGCACCAGGGTCGGCGCGCTGACGGTGATGGTCACCGTAGCCGGGCTGGAAGTGCCACTGGCGTTGGTGGCGGTGTAGGTGAAGCTGTCGGCGCCGGAGAAGCCGGCGGTCGGGGTGTAGGTGATGCTGGTGCCGCTGGCGCTGGCGGTGCCATGGCTGGCCGCACTGGCGACGGCCACGCTGGTGGCCGCGCCACCGCTGAGGTTGAGGGTGATCGGGTTGGCGCTGCTGTTGGCCGCCACCGTGGCGCTGACGGCGCCTGCCACCGGTGCCTGGGCGCCGATGGTGATGGAATAGGCCTGGGAGCCGGTGGCGCTGTTGGCGTCAGTGGCGGTGATGGTCAGGTTGAAGGTGCCGCTGGCGCTCGGCGTACCGCTGATTGCACCGGTGCTGGTGTTCAGGCTCAGACCGGTTGGCAGAGTGCCGGCGGTGATGGCGTAGCTGTAGGGCGCGGCGCCGCCGGAAGCACTGAGACTGGCGTTGTAGGCCGTGCCGACAGTGCCGTTGCTCAGGGAGCCGGGGCTGAGGACGATGCTCGGCGCGCTGACGGTGATGGTCACCGTGGCCGGGCTGGAAGTGCCGCTGGCGTTGGTGGCGGTGTAGGTGAAACTGTCGGAACCGGAGAAACCGGCGGTCGGGGTGTAGGTGATGCTGGTGCCGCTGGCGGTGGCGGTGCCATGGCTGGCTGCACTGGCCACGGCGACACTGGTGGCAGCGCCACCGCTGAGGTTGAGAGTGATCGGGTTGGCGCTGCTGTTGGCCGCCACCGTGGCGCTGACGGCGCCTGCCACCGGTGCCTGGGCGCCGATGGTGATGGAGTAGGCCTGGGAGCCGGTGGCGCTGTTGGCGTCAGTGGCGGTGATGGTCAGGTTGAAGGTGCCGCTGGCGCTCGGCGTACCGCTGATTGCACCGGTGCTCGTGTTCAGGCTCAGGCCGGTTGGCAGAGTGCCGGCGGTGATGGCGTAGCTGTAGGGCGCGGCGCCGCCGGAAGCACTGAGGCTGGCGCTGTAGGCCGTGCCGACGGTGCCGTTGCTCAGGGAGCCGGGGCTGAGGACGATGCTCGGCGCGCTGACGGTGATGGTCACCGTGGCCGGGCTGGAAGTGCCGCTGGCGTTGGTGGCGGTGTAGGTAAAACTGTCGGAACCGGAGAAACCGGCGGTCGGGGTGTAGGTGATGCTGGTGCCGCTGGCGGTGGCGGTGCCATGGCTGGCTGCACTGGCCACGGCGACGCTGGTGGCAGCGCCGCCGGTGATGTTCAAAGTGATCGGGTTGGCGCTGCTGTTGGCCGCGACGGTGGCGCTGACGGCGTTGGCAACCGGCGCCAGGCCGTTGATCACCAGGCTGTAGGCGCGGGAACCGGTGGCGCTGTTGGCGTCAGTGGCGGTGACGGTCAGGTTGCTGGTACCACTGGCGCTCGGCGTGCCGCTGATCACGCCTGTGCTGGTGTTCAGGCTCAGGCCGGCCGGCAAGCTGCCGGCGCTGATCGCGTAGGTGTACGGCGCGGTACCGCCGGTGGCGCTCAGGGTCTGGCTGTAGGCTGCGCCCTGGGTGCCGTCGGGCAGCGTCGTCGGCGTTATCGCCAGGGTCGGCGGGGTGACGGTGATGGTCACCGTGGCCGGGCTGGAAGTGCCGCTGGTGTTGGTGGCGGTGTAGGTAAAACTGTCGGAACCGGAGAAACCGGCGGTCGGGGTGTAGGTGATGCTGGTGCCGCTGGCGGTGGCGGTGCCATGGCTGGCCGCGCTGGCCACGGCGACGCTGGTGGCCGCGCCGCCGCTGAGGCTCAGGGTGATCGGGTTGGCGCTGCTGTTGGCCGCCACCGTGGCGCTGACCGGGCCGACGGTAGGGGCCGGCACGGCGTAGGTATAGCCATTGGTCAGGGTGGCGCTGCCCCCCGGTGTGGTGACTGCAACGTTGACCGCCCCTGCAGCATGGGCCGGGGTGGTGGCGGTGATGGTGGTGGCGTTGTTGACGATGTAACCGGTGGCGGCTGTCCCGCCAAAGCTCACCGCTGTGGCGCCGGTAAAATTGGTGCCGGTAAGGGTGACGGAGGTGGCGCCTGCGGTGCTGCCGGTGTTCGGGGTGACCGAGGTCAGGGTCGGAGTCGCGGAGCTGGTGACCAGCAGGTTGTAGGTGGCGACCCCGCCATCGTTGTTGCCGTCATTGAGGGTGATGCTGAAGGTGTAGTTACCGGCGGTGGTCGGGGTGCCGTGCAACACCGTGGTCGCGCTGCCGGGGGACGCATCGAGGATCAGGCCCGGTGGCAGGCAGGGGGTCACACCATCGTAGTCAGGATCGTTGGCGTCGCACTCCACCCAGCGGTCCAGGGGCATGGTGCCGCCGACAGAGCTGATGGTGATGCTCATGCTCTGACCCACCGCGATGGTGGGCAAGGTGCTGCCGGAGGCCGGGTTGGTGATCACGGGGGCAACCGCCATGGCCTGGCTGCTCATGCTCAGCATGACCAGCAACAGAAACAGTGAAATCAGCGGGCGTGTCAGCCAGTTACCTGGCGCGGTCAGCGGTGTTCTCATGAGGGCTTCCTGCCTTGCGACCGGTTTGAGGGTCGTGTCCAGCGTAAGTGTTGATAAAGGTCCAGCGGTTACAGCACGGCTACAGCCGGCCCCTTGGGGGGCAGGTATTACTTGATGCTCAGGGACTGTCGATCTCTTCCCGGGCGGCCATCCGCGCGGGACGCTGCATTTGGGTGTACAGGCCACTGTCGGCACCGGCCCGGAAGCCCAGCCGCTCATACAGCCGGCGGGCACGGCTGCCCTGTTCGACGCTCAGGCTGCAGCTCTGACGCTGGGCGTCGGCCTTGGCCAGTACCGTGCGCAGCAACTGGGTGCCGATGCCCCGGCCATGCCAGTCCGGTAGCAGGGCAATATCGACAATGCGCACATCGTCGGCCGCGTACTGCACACACAGGCGCCCGATCGGGCTGCCGGCCTGTTCGACGATCAGAAAGTCCGCGGCGGGAAAGTGTTTTTCATAATGCTGGCGTTGCAGCTCGGCCTGGGAGTGCAGGAAAGCCCGGCGCTGGGCGTCGTTCCAGCCAGGCACTGCACTGACTTCGGCCCAGCGGCGTGAGGCGTACAGCGCCTGGAGAAATCCCAGGTCATGGCTGTTCTGCTTGCGCAGTACAGCCACGTTGCCTGCCGGCAAATGGAGAGCGGTGATGTGAGTCATGAGCTTCTGATCGGGTACTCGCCATCCAGGCAGATGCAGTAGGACAGTGTCTGGAAGGGTTGCATGGTGTTGCGCAAGGCCGTCGACGTTGCGCCGCTACCGGTGTCGCCCACCGTGGTGGCCGCCAGTGTCTGGTTTGTCGCCGTTGGTGCGGTGTTGTTGTACAGGCGGACGTTGCGCGGTTGTGCCAGGTAGGCGGTGTTGTTGGGAATATCCAGAGCGGCCGCCGATTCGCTGCCGTCCTTGGCCAACACCTGATGGGTATGCGGGGCGAAGTTGCTGGCCACCATGGTTATCCGGTCGGCTCCCACGGCCGTGCCAACGGGCCTGTCGGTCAGCCCGGGGCCGGGCCCGGCCCCCATGGCCACGCGCCCGTTGAGATTGGGCAGATTGAAGTTCTGTCCGGGGGTGCCGCCATACAGGTTGCCAATCACCGAATAGAGGGCTGGATTCTGCTGGACGGTGATGAGCGAGCCATCGCAGTACGCCCAGTTTTGCGGGACGAAGTTGTAGGGGAACAGTCTGATTTCACCGGTAAAAGCGTCCATGATCGGTCATTCCAGATTGAGTGAGGGGGTCACTGCTGTCGGGTCGGATAGAGGCCGACCAGGCAAATGATGTAGTTGATCGCCAACGAACCCATCAGGTTGCTGTGGGGGGTCGTGGCGCCACCGCTCGGGGTCAGTGCCGAGTCGAGAAACTGCGGGTTCATCGCAACGGTGACGGATGTTCCGGTTCCTGCGCTGTACAGTCCGGTGATGATCCCCGCGCCCGGGAATTTGCCAAAGGTCATGCTATTGGCCGTTGCGGCTGGGGATGGGATCGGCGACGTGGCATCTTGGGCGCTCACCATAAAGCCATGGGTGTGGGGGGCAGTGTTTTCCGGCCTCATGGTCACGGTTTCCACGCCAAACTTCTGCGTTAGTGTCCTTGGGGTCAGTCCGGTGCCGGCGCCTTGGCCCACGGGGAGCCGGCCACGGTAGTCCGGGAGACCGAAGTTGGTGCTGCCGTTGCCGCCGTACAGGGTGCCCAGTAACGAGTAGAGGACCTGGAAGTTGCTGATGGGCATCAGCGAACCGTCACAGAACGCCCAATTCTCTGGCGCATAGTTGCCGGCGAACATGCGGATTTCTCCGACGAAAGCTTCAGACATGTCAGTTTCCTTGCTTGAGGGTCTGTAGACAGCCGTTACTGGCGCGGCGGGTAGATGCCCGTCGTAGCGATGCAGAAATAGCCCACGATGGAGGGCTGCACATTCGGCATGGGCATGCCTGGCGTTGGGGTGACGGTCGCGCTGTTGAGGGCGATCAGAGTGCCGGTTGCCGGGGTATAGGTCGGTTTTGCCGGGACCCCCTTGGTGTTCGAGCTGACAGCGGGAATATTGCCGCCCGGGTCATCGTTGCCCGGATCGTTGGAGACGTGCGTGGCGTGGTTATGCTTTGCCACCGAGTTTTGCGGCATCGTCACGGTTTCGCTACCGCCTTTGGTGCCCAGCGCGTGCACATCCATGATCGGATCGACAGTGGAGGCCCTGTAGTTCTGCCCCAGAGCGACCCGGCCACGCAGATCCGGCAGGCCGAACGTCGTACTGCCGTCACCGCCATAGGTTCTGCCCAGTAGGGAAGCCAGCGCCACGTGGGTGTTGATGGGTAGAACCTGGCCCTCGCAAGGGAGCCAACCCTCAGGTGCCCAGCCCCAGGGGAACAAGCGAATTTCTCCGATAAAAGGATCCACGTTCTTTTCTCCTTGAACAAGTTTTTGACGCCGGGAATCCGTCTCTTACTAATAGGCTAGCAAGTGCGTAGGCGCACAATAAACAAAAGTGAATTTAGTGTGCAAATGTTATTTCAAGTTGTTTGGTGGTAATTAACGGAGGGCTCGTCTATTAGCAGGTAGTTGACGCTCCGGCTAAGAGATTTCAAGAGGGAAGTCTTTCACAGTGTTGCTGGTTGTCGCTCGGTTCAGGGCGTTATGTCCAACGGGGACGGGGGTGAGGGCGGGATGTCCAGGCTGGGTGCAGGCTTTTGAGTTCGGATTTTCGGAATCGTAAGTTCATTGTCAAGTAACTAAGCGTGCTAACGATCTACGCCGAAAGTATTGGTTGTCTAGTCTGGGTTTTGGCGGATTTACAGCATGCTTGAAGTGTTGCGGTAACAGGTCTTAGTTGCTGTTGTGGGGTGGTTATTCCCAAGTTGATAAGTAGGGTATTATTTTTGCGGGGGGGCGGAGTAGTAAAGTTTTTTGCTCTAAGACCCTGTTTTGTTTGAGGTTATTGTTTTTTTTTGACGCCAGCGGGACGCCGCTCCCCGGGGAGGAGCGGCGCGCCGTTACCGGCTTACAGCCCGGCGCTTTCTGCCGCTACGCTCTTGGGCTTGCCGTAATGCCATTCATAGACCACGAACTTGAAGTCCTTGAGGTCGCCTTTCTCGTCGAAGCTCAGGTCGCCGGTGGGGGTCTTGAAGGTGCCTTTGTGGATCGCCTCGGCGACTTTCTCCGGGTCTTCGCTCTTGGCCGCGGCGATGCCCCCGGCAATCACTTCCACGGCCGAGTAGGACGGCAGCACGAACGGGCCGCTGGGGTTTTCCTTCTTGGCTTCGAAGGCTTCCACCAGGGACTTGTTGGCCGGGTCCTGGTCGAAGGACTTGGGCAGGGTCACCAGCATGCCTTCGGAAGCGTCCTTGGCGATCTGCGAGATCGAGTCGTTGCCTACGCCTTCAGGGCCCATGAAGCGCGCGGTCAGGCCCTTTTCCTTGGCCTGGCGCAGCAGCAGGCCCATTTCCGGGTGGTAGCCGCCGAAGTACACGAAATCGACATTGGCCTGCTTGAGCTTGGCCAGGATCGATGAGTAGTCGCGCTCGCCGACGTTGATGCCTTCGAACATCGCGACCTTGATGCCTTCCTTGCCGAGGATGTCCTTGACCGAGCTGGCGATGCCTTCACCGTACTGCTGCTTGTCGTGCAGCACTGCCACATTGGTCGGTTTCAGCTGGGCGATGTAGCGTGCCGCCGCCGGGCCCTGTGCGTTGTCCAGGCCGATGGTGCGGAACACCATCTTGTAGCCCCGGGCCGTCAGCTCCGGGCTGGTGGCCGCCGGGGTGATCATCACGATGCCTTCATCTTCGTAGATGTCGGACGCCGGCTGAGTGGAGCTGGAGCACAGGTGCCCGACCACGAACTTGACGCCGTCATTCACCACTTTGTTGGCCACGGCCACCGCTTGCTTGGGGTCGCAGGCATCGTCGTATTCCACGGCCACCAGTTGCTTGCCGTCGACGCCACCTTTGGCGTTGATCTGCTCGATGGCCATGCGCGCGCCGCTGAACTGCATGTCACCGTATTGCGCCACCGGGCCGGTCTTGGCCCCGGCGATGCCGATCCGGATGCTGTCGGCTGCCAGGGAATGGCAGGCGAGACCGGCAAGGATCATGGCGCTGAGCAGTTGGGTGGCTTTGTTATTGATACGACTCATATGTTGTTCCACTCCTGTGGGTAACGATTCAAAGGGTGTTGCGGGTGTTGCTTGGATGCATGATGCGCCGCAGGCAGCGGCGCATCGGCAACTCGGGGTTGTAGACCGGACAGCCCGGAACGGCGTTGACCCGGCTCAAGGAAGGGCCTTGCCGATCCTGGCCGCGGCCTCGACGGCCGGTAGCGGCGCCGCAGGTTCGACACAGGCATCCAGGGCCTGGGCGAGATCGGCCAGCAGGTCGGCGATGTCTTCCAGGCCCACCGACAGGCGCACCAGGCCTTCGGCAATGCCGTGTTCGGCCCGTTCTTCCGGGGTGTAGGTGGAATGGGTCATGCTCGCCGGGTGCTGGGCCAGGGACTCGGCGTCCCCCAGGCTCACTGCGCGACTGAACAGTTGCAGGGCGTTCATGAAGCGGCTGCCGGTGGCCAGGCCGCCCTTGAGTTCAAAGGCGAGCATGCCGCCGGGCAATTTCATCTGCTGTTGCGCCAGGCTGTATTGCGCGAAGGACGGCAGGCCGGGGTAGGCGACCCACTGCACCCGCGGATGCTCTTGCAGGTACTCGGCGATGATCTGGGCGTTGCTACAGTGGCGCTCCATGCGCAGGGCCAGGGTCTTGAGGCCGCGCATCAGGAGAAAGGCGTCCTGCGGCGAAAGCACGGCGCCGGTGAGGTCCTTCAGGCCCTGCAGGCGAATGCGCTCCGCCAGGCTCTGGCGGGTGACCACGATACCGGCAGTGATGTCACCGTGGCCGTTGAGGTATTTGGTCGCCGAATGCACCACCAGATCGGCCCCCAGCTCCAGTGGACGCTGCAGGTAAGGGGTGCAATAGGTGTTGTCCACGGCAAAGGTGATGCGCGGATGCTGGCGGGCGATTTCGGCCACGGCGGCAATGTCCACCAGTTGCATGTTGGGATTGGCCGGGGACTCGCAATAGATCATGCGTGTGGCCGGGCAGATGGCGGCCCGCAGGTTGCCCAGATCGCTCATGTCCACATGGCGCACCTTGACCCCGAACTCGGCCAGGCCGTGGTGCAGGAGCGCGAAGGTGCAGCCATACAAGGTCCGGCAGACGATGATTTCGTCGGTGGGGCGCAGCAGGGTCCACAAGGTGGCGGCAATGGCGCCCATGCCGGAGCCGAAGGCCACTGCGGCCTCGCCATTTTCCAGGGCCGCCATGCGCGCTTCCAGCAACGCCAGGGTCGGGTTGCCGATGCGGGTGTAGAAGTAGCCGGGTTCTTCGCCGGCAAAGCAGCCAGCGCCATATTCGGTGGTGGCGAAGGTAAAGGTGGAGGTCAGGTAGATCGGCGGAATCAGCGCGCCCTGATGCTCCTGAGGGTTATAGCCGTGGTGGATGGCTCGGGTGGAAAAACCAAGGTCACTGTTTTTATTGTTCATGGTGAACACTCTCGGATTTTCCCTAATGCTATGCTCAAATCCGGCGCAATAAATTCTAATCTGGCTCCAAAAAAAGCACTTGATTGGAATAAATCATCATAAAAACAAGATAAAGAGGCAAAACATGCCCCAGAGCCTGGATCGTACGGACAAAGCCCTGCTGATTGCCCTGCAAGACAATGCCCGGCTGACCAATGCCGAACTGGCGGACAGCGTGGCCCTCACCACCTCGCCGTGCTGGCGTCGGGTCAAGTTGCTGGAAGAGAGCGGGGTGATCACCGGCTACCAGGCGATCCTCTCGCCCAAGGCGCTGGGCTATGGGGTCACTGCCTTTGTCAGCGTGATGATGGAATCCCATTCCCGGGAGACGGCTCGGGCTTTCGAGCAGCGGCTGCTGGAAATCCCGGAAATCATCGCCTGCCACAACGTCTCCGGGCGCTATGACTTTCTTCTCGAAGTGCTGGCCAAGGACCTGGAGTCCTTCGGCGAATTTGCCCGAGAGGTGCTGCAGACCCTGCCGGCGGTAAAGGAAATCTACTCGAGCTTTTCCTTCAAGTCGGTGAAGCCGTTGCGGCAGATTCCGGTACAAGAGTAAGGAGGGAGGTGCGGCCGTTTGGCGGCTATCGGCGGCGTCGTGGTTCGGCACTATCGCCAAGAGGCCGCGGCAACCGCGTCTGTCTGATTCGCAAGCAAGCCAGTGGCCTGCAACAGGCCCTCAGCGAAAGAGCACCGCGCAGCTCAAGGCTTCAAACCGAGCCATGGGCTGCGAGGTTGCAATACTGCCCTTTGAAATACAGCAATGGCTGCGCAGCCGCCGCTTGTTGCAGGTTCAACGCTTTCACTTCACCAATCACGATCAGGTGATCACCTGCGGCGTGTTCGGCGTGAATTTCACAATCCAGCCAATGCAGGCTGCCGGCAATGATCGGATTACCCAGCGGCGATTCCTGCCATTGGACGCCATGCCACTTGTCCGTGCCTTTGCGAGCGAACTGGTTGGAGATCCTGACCTGCTCACCGGACAGGATATTGACCGCGAATCGACCCGCCTGGCGAATCTTGGGATAGCTGGCCGAGCCGGACATGACGCTGAATGACACCAGTGGCGGGCTCATCGACACGCTATAAAACGACTGGCAGGTAAAGCCGATCGGCTCGCCAGCAACCTGCGAGGTAATCACCGTGATACCGGATGCGTAGTGCCCGAGCGCTTCGCGAAAGCTCAATGGCTCGATAGCCGTTCTGGGAAGTGACATGGAGGGTCCTAAATATCGGGTGCTGCTCGAAAGTGTCGAGGAGGGCCTGAAGCAGCCCGGTAACTTTTTAATCCACTGCTTCAATCCTCCCGCACAGCATTTCCGGCTTCAGCTCAGCACGGGTTCGAGAGTTCTCTTCGGATAATGTCTGCACCAGCGCTTAACGCCTTTAGCTTGCCTCTTGCCACTCCACGAGCTAATGGCGCCATGCCACAGTTGGTGCATGGATAGAGTTTGTCGGCCTCTACGAACTGCAGTGCTTTGCGTAGGGTATTGGCCACTTCCTCTGGTGTTTCAATGGTGTTGGAGGCCACGTCAATGGCCCCGACCATCACTTTTTTGCCTCTGATGAGTTCAATGAGATCCATTGGGACATGAGAGTTGTGACATTCCAGCGAGACTATATCGATACTGGATTTTTGCAGCTTGGGGAAAGCCTCTTCATATTGTCGCCACTCTGATCCCAGAGTCTTTTTCCAATCTGTGTTGGCCTTGATGCCGTAGCCATAGCAAATATGGACCGCCGTTTCACACTTGAGGCCTTCAATGGCCCTTTCCAGGGTGGCCACTCCCCAATCATTCACCTCATCAAAGAAGACGTTAAAGGCGGGCTCATCAAACTGGATGATGTCCACACCGGCAGCCTCTAACTCTCGGGCTTCCTGATTGAGGATCTTGGCGAATTCCCAAGCCAGTTTTTCGCGACTTTTATAATGGCTGTCATAAAGCGTGTCGATCATGGTCATGGGGCCTGGCAGCGCCCATTTTATGGGTTGTTTGGTTTGCTGACGTAAAAACTTGGCATCTTCAACAAATACCGGTTTTTGCCGAGCAACAGCACCCACCACCGTTGGCACGCTCGCATCATAGCGATCACGAATTCTAACGGTTTCACGTTTTGCAAAATCAACGCCGCTGAGGTGTTCAATAAAGGTAGTGACAAAGTGTTGGCGCGTTTGTTCGCCATCACTGACGATATCAATACCGGCCTGTTGTTGTTCCTGCAGTGACAAACGTAAAGCATCGTGTTTGCCCTCGACCAATTCCTCGCCTTGCAACTTCCAGGGCGACCACAGTGTTTCAGGTTGTGCAAGCCAGGAGGGTTTAGGCAAGCTGCCGGCAGTTGAGGTGGGTAACAGTTTTTTCATCATCAATGGCCTTGTGATTTCAATGAGTCAAAGAGCGCAATGGGCGGACCACTGCTCAAGGATGGCCTGGTACGGCTTGATGAAGTTCTCCTCAACAAACTGCCCCTGCTCAATAGCCAGGCGGCTACGTTCCTCTCGGTCATAGACGATACGAGTCAGTGAGTAATCCTGGTGTTTCAGACTTGGTTGATAGGATTTTCCTGCCGCAGAATTGGCATTGTAGATTTCAGGGCGGTAAATCTTCTGGAAGGTGTCCATCGTGCTGATGGTGCTGATCAACTCAAGATTGGTGTAGTCACTGAGCAAGTCGCCGACGAAATAGAAAGCCAAAGGCGCAACGCTGTTTGCAGGCATGAAGTAGCGAACCTTCAATCCCATCTTCTTGAAGTACTCATCGGTTAAAGAATATTCATCCTGCTGGTATTCAAAGCCCAAGACAGGGTGCTGGTTCTCAGTCCGATGATAGGTTCGGCTGCTGGAAACACTGAGGCAAATAACCGGTGGTTTGCTAAAGTTTTCTTTGTAGGCGCTTGAGTGGATGAAGTGCTTGAACAGCTTTCCATGCAGCTCTCCAAAGTTGTCGGGAGTGCTGAATTCTGGCTGGTCCTTGTTGTGGTTCAATAACAGAACGCTAAAGTCATAATCTCGTACGTAGGAGGAGAAGTTGTTTCCGACAATGCCTTCCAGGCGTTCATTGGTCTTTCGGTCGAAAATGTTCGTTTTCAGTATTTCAATCAAAGGGATGGCGTTGCCACTGTTTTCAGTATCAATGTCCATTTCAACGGAAACGATTTCAAGTTCGACAGCGTAACGATCGCCTTTGGGGTTGTCCCAATGCGCCAAGGCATTGAAGCGGTTGTCAATCATTTTCAACGTGTTGCGCAAGTTGTCTTGGCGGCTTTTGCCACGGGCCAAGTTAGCGAAATTGGTAGTGATACGGGTGTTTTCGGAGGGGTGATAATTTTCGTCGAAGCAAATGCTTTTGATGGTAAATGTAAGCTCTTTGTTCATGGCGTCCTGGTTTCCGAGATGGAACCTGAGTTTATTTATCGGTTCTCTGTACTTTCCAATGTTATTGCTAGGTTCTTTTGCTTAGTGGTGTTTCTAAGCTATCGATCATTGAGCTGCATTTTATGCTGGGCTATTAATTGAGGGGTAATGAATTGATTTCACTGAGTCTTTAGTCACATTCATGATGTGCTGTTCATTCAGTTGTAGAAGGCTATTGCCCGCAGGACTCATTGATAGGCGAAACCAACAACTGAACGTGTGCGAGCTGGCGAGTGTGTGGAGAAGCGCCATGCGCTTCCCGTTCATGTACCCGGCGCGTTCGCGTTTGCAGAACGGCGCCATCCCTGGCAAGCCAGCTGCTACCGGTGATCAGCCCGCCCCCAAAGCATTTTCCGCACACCGATGATTGACGTGGCAACAGCGGCTCCCTATTCTTTGTCGACCAACAAAGAATAGGGAGCAATTCGATGAAAACCCTCAAGGGCCCCAGCCTGCACCTGGCACAGTTCAGTGCCGATACCGCCCCCTTCAACAGCCTGTCGGGCATTGCCCAGTGGGCTGCTGATCTGGGTTTCAAGGCACTGCAGATTCCTGCCTGGGATGCGCGTCTGTTCGACGTCGCCACCGCGGCGGACAGCCAGGATTACTGCGATGACCTCAAGGGTCAGTTGGCGCAAAAGGGTCTGGTGATCAGTGAGCTGACCAGCCATATCTTCGGCCAGCTGGTGGCGGTGCATCCGGCCTACGACGCAATGTGCGACAACTTCGCGCCCCAGGCGCTGCGGGGCAATCCCCAAGCCAGAACGGCCTGGGCCATAGAGCAGATGAAGCTGGCGGCCAAGGCCTCGCGCCGCCTGGGGCTCGGTGACATGGGCACCTTTTCCGGGTCCCTGGCCTGGCCTTATCTGTTTCCCTTTCCGCAACGTCCAGAGGGTTTGATCGAAGCCGCTTTCGAGGAGCTGGCGCGACGCTGGCGGCCGATCCTCGATGTGTGCGACGAGCAGGGGGTCAACCTGTGCTACGAGATCCATCCCAGCGAAGACCTGCACGATGGCACCAGCTTCGAGCGCTTCTATGAATTGGTCGACCGTCACCCACGCTGCAACATCCTCTTCGACCCCAGCCATTTCGTGCTGCAGCAGTTGGACTACCTGAGTTACCTGGACATCTACCACGAGCGCATCCGCATGTTTCACGTCAAGGATGCCGAGTTCAATCCCAGCGGCCGCCAGGGCATCTACGGCGGCTACAGCTCCTGGGTCGAGCGGGCCGGGCGCTTCCGTTCCCTGGGCGACGGCCAGGTCGACTTCAAGGGGATCTTTGCCAAGCTGGCGCAATACGACTACCCGGGCTGGGCGACCCTGGAGTGGGAGTGCTGCCTCAAGGATCAGGAGGACGGCGCCCGGGAAGGTGTCGAGTTCATCAACCGCCACATGATCCAGGTCACCGAGCGGATCTTCGACGACTTCGCCGGGGCCTGGATCGACCGCCAACAGATCAACCGCATGCTCGGCATTGCCTGAACCCTTCATCAAGAGAACCCCCATGACAGCATTCACCGACAACACCCAGGCCGACACTGGCGGCCTGACCCATCGCTATGTGCGCATCGACGGCCAGCGCATCCACTGTGTCAGCGCCGGCACGGGCCGGCCGGTGCTGCTGATTCCCGGCTGGCCGCAGACCTGGTACGCCTGGCGCGAAGTGATCCAGGCCCTGGCTGCCCGGGGCTTCCAGGCCATTGCCGTGGACCCGCTGGGCAGCGGCCAGTCCGACCGCCCGGAGCAGGGCTACGACACCGGCCATGTGGCCGGGGTGCTGCACCAGGTGATGGGGCAGTTGGGCTTCGAGCGCTACAGCGTGGTTGGCCACGACGTCGGCATGTGGATCGCCTACGCCCTGGCCAGCGATCATCCGCAGGCGGTGGAGCGTCTGGCGCTGACCGAAGCAGTGATCCCGGGGCTGGCGGCGGCGCCGCCGATCTTCGTCGTGCCAGAGCAGAACATCTTTCTCTGGCACTTCATGTTCAACCAGCTGCGGGATTTGCCGGAAGCCTTGATCGCCGGACGCGAGCGGGCCTACCTGAATTACATCTTCGATCACTGGTCCCATCGCCGCGAGGCGGTGGCCGCCGAGGTCTATATCGAGGCCTACGCGGCGCCGGGCGGCCTGCGTGCGGGTTTTGCCTACTACCGGGCGATTCCCGAGACCGTGCGCCAGAATCAGTTGCGCGCGCAGCGGCCGCTGGCAATGCCGGTGCTGGCCATTGGCGCCGAGCACGCCACCAACGATGCGCCCTTGCTGACCCTGCAGGGCCACGCCACGGATCTGCGCGGCGCCATCGTGCCCGACTGCGGGCACTTCATCATGGAAGAGGCGCCGGAGGAGTTCCTCGCTCACCTGCTGCCCTTTCTTCAGGAGGGCGCCGACTGAAGAAAGGGCAGGCGGTCCCGGGCCATGGAAAATGGCCGGGGCTGGTGCAAATCTAATATCATTTCGTCGCGGCGCCTTGCGCCAACCCACTGACCGGCCCCTGCCGGTCAGTTTCCTTGTCCTGACGAGATACCCGACCCCCATGGCTGGAAGACCCCGCGAATTCGATCGCAACCAGGCGTTGCGCCAAGCGCTTGAGCTGTTCTGGGCCCGTGGATTTGAAACCACCTCCATGGCCGATCTGGTGGCGGCCCTGGGGATCGCCTCGGCGCGGATCTACGCCGCCTTCGGTTCCAAGGAGGCGCTGTTTCGCGAGGCCATCGAACTCTATGAAAGCCACGAGGGCGGTTTTGCCGACCAGGCCCTGGGCGAAGCCAGCGCCTATGTCGCCATCGAGCGCATGCTCAAGGAGGCGGTGGCGCTCTACACCCGGGCCGGTCATCCCCAGGGCTGCATGGTGGTGTCCTCGGCGGTGAACTGCTCCAGCGACAACGACGGCGTGCGTGAGTGGCTGGCCGAGCATCGCCGGGCCCGTACCGCGAGCATCATCCAGCGCCTGGAAGCGGCGGTGCAGTCCGGCGAACTGCCGGCACACACCGATGCAACTTCCCTGGGGGATTATTACTCTACGGTGCTGCACGGGCTGTCGGTACAGGCCCGGGACGGGGTCCCCCAGGCGCGCCTGCTCAAAGGGGTGGCGCTGGCCATGACGGTCTTCGAGGCGGCGCAGGGCAACTGACCAGGCGCCTGCCAGCCTGTGTCGCGCAAAAAAACAGGCAGCGACACCGCGCGCCAGCTGCGCAAGCGGGCAGCCCCCGGTCATGGTTCCTGGCCCGGGTTGTGCATTTTTATCGGGTCCTGGACCTGTTCGATCATCGATAGAGTATTACGACCCGCCCATGAGCAACTCCGCGGCTACACCTCAAGGTAACTGGCAGCCGGTCATCGCGTTGGCGCTGGCGGCCTTTGTCTTCAACACGACGGAATTCGTGCCGGTGGGGCTGCTCAGCGCCATCGGCGCCAGCTTCGACCTGCCTACCGCGCGGGTCGGGCTGATGCTGACCATCTACGCCTGGATCGTGTCCCTGACCTCGCTGCCGGTGATGCTGCTGACCCGCAACGTCGAGCGGCGCCGGTTGCTCACGGTGCTGTTCGGGCTGTTCATCGTCAGCCATGTGCTGTCCAGCCTGGCCAACAGCTTCGGCCTGTTGATGCTCAGCCGCATCGGCGTGGCCCTGGCCCATGCCCTGTTCTGGTCCATCACCGCGTCACTGGCGGTGCGCCTGGCGCCGCCGGGCAAGCAAGTGCAGGCCCTGGGCCTGCTGGCCACCGGCACTTCCCTGGCCATGGTCCTGGGCATTCCCCTGGGGCGCCTGCTGGGCGAGGCCCTGGGCTGGCGTACCACCTTCGGCGTGATCGCGGCCATGGCCGGCTTGCTGGTGCTGTGGTTGATCCGCACCTTGCCGCTGCTGCCCAGCCAGAACTCCGGCTCCCTGCGCAGCCTGCCGCTGCTGTTCAAACGCCCGGCGCTGGTGGCGATCTACGGGCTGACGGCCCTGGTGGTCACCGCGCAGTTCACCGCCTACAGCTACATCGAGCCGTTCATCAAGGTAGCGGCGGGCCTGGGGGGCGATGTGGTGACCCTGATCCTGCTGGTGTTTGGCGGTGCCGGGATCATCGGCTCGCTGCTGTTCAGCTGGTTGCACCGCCACAGTCCCCAGGGCTTCCTGCTGACGGCGGTGACCCTGCTGGCGCTGTGCCTGAGCCTGCTGCTGCCCCTCAACGGCCATGTCTGGTCCCTGGTGGCGCTGAGCGTGGTCTGGGGCATGGCGATCATGGGCTTCGGCCTGGCCCTGCAATCCAAGGTGCTGGTGCTGGCGTCGGACGCCACCGACGTGGCGATGGCGATGTTCTCCGGGATCTACAACATCGGCATCGGTGGTGGTGCGTTGCTCGGCAGCTGGGTCGGCGGACAGTTGGGTTTTGCCTATGTCGGGCTGGCGGGCGGCGCTCTGGCGGGCCTGGCCTTGCTGCTCTACAGCCTGGCCCTGCGGCGCATGGCCCGCAGCAACGTGTAGCCGCTGCCGCAGGCTGCGAACGGATGGCATTGTGACCTGGCAGACGCGGCGATCTTGAGGCCGATAGAGGTTCGGCGGGAGATTGCCAGGCAAGGTCCTGCGGACCTTTTCGCAGCCTCGCCACAGGCTCGGCAGCGGCTACAGGGACCGCGCTGCCTTTGTCATGTGTAGCCGCTGCTGAGCCCCGGCGAAGCTGCGAAAAGGCCCTGCGGGCCTTGCTTGGCGATCGACCACCGAACCTGTTTTGTCTTGCAGATATTTGCGAGCGCTATGTCGGAATGCCGCCCAAGCCGTTCGCCCGCCAGGGTCAGCGGCGTCGGGCCTCGGGCCAGCAGGCCACCAGCAACAACAGCAACGCCGCCAGCAGGTAGGGCAGGCGCGGCTCCACCGCGTAGATCAGGGTGCCCGCCAAGGGCCCGACCACCACCCCCAGGCCCTGGGCGGCACCGACTGAACCGGCGGTGGCGCCTTGCTCGGCAGCGTCCACCGCGTTGCTGGCCAGGGCGGCAAAGGAGGGGAAGATCCAGCCCATGCCGGCGGCCGAGACAAAGAACCCCAGCCACAGCACCCAGGCGTGAGCGGCGAGGATGCTCGCGGCAAAGCCCATTGCGGCCACCAGGGCGCCGACGCGGATCATCCGCAATGGCGGCCACTCCAACTTGCGCACCAGCAGTTGCGAGGCAATCAACGCCACCCCCACCAGGGTCAGGGCGACACCGGCGGTCTGCGCCGCGTCCGCTGGGCCCATGCCCAGGCGGTCGAGGGCGAAGAAGCCGACGGTGATCTGCGCCATGGCCACGCACAGCATCGAGATGAACGCCACCACCAGCGGCCGGCGCAGGCGCGGGTCCGTCAGGCTCACCGACTTGGGCGGTTGCTTGAGGTGCAGTTCCTGGCGTGGCAGCCGCGCCTTGAGGAAGGCGAAGCCCAGCAGCGGCAACAGCGCCAGCACATAGAACGGCAGGCTCAGGCTGTGGCGTGCCAGCAGCGCGGCAATCGCCGGGCCCAGGACCAGGCCGCAAGCGTTGGCCGCCCCCAGGGAAGCCATGGCCCGGGCCCGGTGCTCGGGCTCGATGTTGTCGGCGATCAGCGCGTAGCCACCCACCGGGATCGCCGCGTAGAACACCCCGATCAGGCCGCGTCCCAACAGCAGCCCGGCAAAGGCCAGGATGGCCGAGGGCAGGGCGTGCATCGCCAGGTCGATGAAGAGGCTCAGGGCGAGAAAGGCCAGGGTGAAGCCGCCGGTGCCCAGCAGCAGGATCTGCCGTCGGCCCAGGCGGTCACTGGCCCGGCCCCAGGGCCGGGCCAGGAGCATCCAGATCACCCCGGAGACGGTCACAGCCATGCCTGCTTGCCAGGTGGCCAGGCCGAGAATTCGTGCGATGGGACCGATCAGCGAGACAAAGGCCATCATCGCCATGGTGCAGGCCAGGTTGGCCACCAACAGCGGACGCAGGTCGAAGGCCGGGGCGGCCTGGGGCGTGTCCAGGGTGTCGAGGGGCAACTGTTGTGAGTGGGTCATGGTTTATCCCAGGGCTGAGTGAAAGGGCAGGCGGCCGTCGACCATCACCAGCGGTCGACCGCGCACCTGTTCCAGCCGCCCGTCGACGCCATAGACGTCGCGCAGCAGCTGTTGGTTGATCACCTCCAGGGCCGGTCCGGCGGCGGCCAGACGGCCGTTGTGCAGGACCACCACCTGCTGGCTGAAACCCAGGGCCAGGTTGATGTCGTGGACCACCACCAGGGTGATCAACTGGCGTTCGCGGGTGGCCCGGGTAATGGCCTCCACCACCTGGCACTGGTGGTACAGGTCCAGGGCGCTGGTGGGTTCGTCCAGCAGCAGTACCCGAGGCTGGCGCACCAGGGCCTGGGCCAGCCCCACCAACTGGCGCTGGCCGCCGGAGAGGGCATCGATGGGACGGTCGGCCAGGGCGGTGAGGTCCAGGTCCCGGAGCACCTGTTCGACCCCGTGCAGCACCGCGGCGCTGGGTCGGCCGGGGGCGAAGCCGGCACCGCGATGCCCGGCCATGGCCGCGCTGAGCACCGCTTCGAAGGCGCACAGGCGCGTGCGTTCCGGCAGGCTCTGGGGCAGGTAGACGATGTGCTGCGCGCGCTCGACCTGGGGCAGGCGGTTGAGGTCGACGCCATCGAGCAGCACCTGCCCGGTGGTTTTCTGCAGCCCGGCGATGCCCCGCAGCAGGGTCGATTTGCCCGCCGCGTTGGGGCCGATCAGCGCGGTCAGGGTGCCGGGGGCCAGGGGCGGCAGGCTCACGTCGCGCAGTACCTGGTGGCTGCCGTAATGCATGTTCAGGCCGGCTGTGCACAGCCCGGGCGTGGAGGGGGCGTTAAGGCTCACAGGACACCTCGACGGTTGCGCATGACGATGGCCATGAAAAACGGAATGCCCACCAGGGCGGTGACGATGCCCACCGGCACCAGCACCCCGGGGATCAGGGCCTTGCTGGCGATGGAGGCCATGGACAGGATCAGCCCGCCGCTGAGCACGCTGGCCGGCAGGAACAGCCGATGGTCCTCGCCCACCAGCAGCCGGGCGATGTGCGGGGCGATCAGGCCGATAAAACCGATGGTGCCGACAAAGGACACCGCCAGGGCCGACAGCAGGCTGATGCGCAGCAGCGCCAGCAGGCGCAGGCGGCCGACGTCGATACCGAAGCTGCGGGCCCGTTCCTCGCCCAGGGTCAGGGCGGTCAGGGCCCAGCTCTGGCGCAGGGAAAACGGCAGGCACAGCAGCAGTGCCAGGGCCAGTACCGCAAGTTTTTCCCAAGAGGCGCGGGCCAGGCTGCCCAGGGTCCAGAACACCAGTTGCTGCAGGCTGTCCTGGGTGGCGACGAACTGCAGCAGGGCCACCAGGGCGTTGAAGGCGAACACCAGGGCGATGCCGAACAGCACCAGGCTTTCCACGCCGAAGCCACGCCAGCGCGCCAGCAGGTAGAGCAAGGCCACCGAGGCCAGGGCAAACAGGAAGGCATTGGCCGAGATCAGGTACTGTGCCGGCACCCCGGGAAGGCCCAGGCCCAGGACAATGGCCAGGGCCGCGCCAAAGGCTGCGGCGGCGGACACGCCGAGGGTGAAGGGGCTGGCCAGCGGGTTGTCGAGCACGGTCTGCATCTCCGCTCCGGCCAGGGCCAGGGCGGCCCCCACCAGCACCGCCATCAGGGCGTAGGGCAGGCGCACGTTCCACACGATCACCGCTTCGACCCGGGGCATCGAGCCCGGGTCCCAGAGCACCTGCAGCAGGCGCGAGAGGCTCATGCCCGAAGGCCCGGTGGTGATGTCCAGGGCCAGGGACAGCAGCAAGGCCAGGGCCAGAGCGGACAACAGCAGCACCCGGCGGCCATGGCGTCTTTGGTAATGCCCTGAGGCAACGCGCTCCTGCACGTCGGTGGCAGCCTGGGTCATGGTTGCAGGCTCGTAGCGAACACGCCGCTGGCGGGAATCGGCATGAAGCGCTGGTACAGCTCGCGGCGGGTCTGGTCCGGGTCCAGGTCCTTGAACAGCTCCGGGTGCAGCCACTTGGCCAGGGCCTGGACCGCGATCAGGTGCTCCGGCGAGTCATAGAAAATGTGCCACAGGCCATGCACATTGCCCTCGCGCACCGCCCGCAACTCGTTCAGCGGTGGGCGCTGGGCGGCCTGGCGCAGGCTGTCCCGAGCCTGTTGCAGGGTGGCGGAATAACCCAGGGTCACGCCGCCCTGGCCGGCAGCGAACACCCCGGTGGCCACGTACAGATCCGGATCGCTGGAGAGGATGTACTCCACGTTGAGCACGCCAATGGGCCCGGGAATGCGCCCGTCGGCGATGTTGCGCCCGCCCGCCAGCTTGATCATTTCGCCGAAGTTGCCGGTGCCCGGGGAGCCGCAGCAATCCTGCAAGCCGGCGAGCATGTCGACGAAGATCTTCGGCTGCTGGACCTTGCCTGCCTTGGCCAGGGTGTCGCTGACCCGGGCCAGGGACTGCTGGTAGAAGGCGATGAACGCCTCGGCCTGCTGTTCACGGCCCAGGGCTTGGCCCAGCAGGCGCATGCTGGGCACGGTGTTGCTCAGGGGATGGTCGCTGAAGTCGACGAAGATCACCGCCACCCCAGCCGCTTCCAGCTGCTTCACCGCTTCGCTGTCGGGGCTCGGCCCGTGGCCGCCGCTCAGGGCCATGATCGCCAGGTCCGGGTGCACCGCCAGGGCCTTTTCGACGCTGAAGGTTTCGGCGGACGTTCCTCCTACCAGCGGCACCTTGTCCGCCTCGGGGAAAGCCTTGTGGTAGGCCTCGTAGCCCTGCACGTCGAGGCCGCGAAAGTCCCCTTGCCAACCGGCGAGACGGGCGAAGGGATTCCGGCCTTCGAGCAGCGACAGGGAATAGATCATCCGGCCTTCCCCCAGGAGGATGTGTTCGACCTTGTCCGGCACCTGGACCTGGCGTCCGGCCAGATCGGTGAGGGTCGCGGCGCTGGCCGTGGCGGCCCACAGCAGGCCCAGGGGCAGCAGGCCGAGCAAGAGCCCGCGCTGGGCGCGGCGCAAGAAATCACGGTGTGTCATGTAAGGTTTCCTTGAACGATTGAACGGCCCGGCGAGCGACGCGCTTGCGCCACCACAACAACAGGCCGGTGATGTACAGCAGGGGTAACGAAATACCGCAGAGAAAAGCCAGCCAGGCGCCGGGTGTGCCCAGCAGCAAATGCCCGTGGGCGGCGGAAAACAGCGGCTTGACCGCCATCGGCGTGGCTGTGAGCCAGCCAAACAGCTCCGGGCGCGCGAGCCAGGCACCGCTGGCGGCGATCAGCAGCAGGGGCAGGCTCAGCCACGCGGCGGCGAGGTTGTGCCATTCGCGCAGGCGCCGGGTGCCCTGGCTGCCGGGACGCAGGCTGGCGGCTTTCCACCAGCTGCGGCGGCCCGGCCACCACAGGTACAGGCCGCTGCCCAGGGAGCCCAGCAGCACCAGGCCGCACACCAGCACCAGGGTCGAGCCCCAGGCCTGCGGCAACAGCAGGCTGCGGTGCAGAGCCACCAGCTTGGCCAGCCACAGGTCCTCGAAGACGAAGAAGCCCCGGGGCGCGCCGTTGTAGGGATCGATCATGGCGATGCCGGTGCCGGGACGCTCCTTGAGGGCACCGAAGACGATCACGTTGTCCGATTCGAGAAAGCCCTGGCGCGGAGGGGCCGCGCCGAAGACTTTGTGCAACTGCGGATAGGCGTCGGAGGCGGCCCTGATCCAGGCGTCCTGTTCCAGCCGCGTGCCGCGCTCGCCGGGGGCCAGTTGCAGCATCGTTGCACCGACCTCCCAGCGCAGTATCGGTCCCTTGAGCTCCAGCAAGGCGCCGCTCAGGCCCAGTAGCGCCAGGAGCAGCCCCAGGCTCAGGGCCAGCCAGCGATGCAGCCGCAGCCAGAGTTCACGCATGGGCAGCATCGGCGGCTTACCAGCGGTAGCGCAGGCTGGCGATGACGCTGCGGTCATAACCGGCGCTGCAATTGGTCAGCGAGCAGCCTTCGTAGTAGCGCTTGTCGGTGAGGTTGGTGGCGTTCACCGCCAGGCGCAGGCCCTTGGCCGCCGGGATCAGCTTGTCGAAGTCGTAGTGCACCGCCGCATCCAGCAGGGTGTAGGAGGGCACGCTGACGGTGTTGGCGGCATCGGCTTGGGTAGACCCGATGTAGCGCACGCCGGCGCCAAAGCCGAGGCCGCCGAGCGGGCCTTCGGGCAGGGTGTAGTCGGCCCACAGCGAGGCCATCTTTTCCGGGGTGTCGGTGGGGCGCTGGCCTTTCTCCAGCGGGTTGTTGCTCTTGCTCACCTCGGCGTCGTTGTAGGTCAGCGCCGCCAGCAGGTCCAGGCCCCGGGCCAGGCTGGCCTTGCCTTCAAGCTCGATGCCGCGCACGTTCACCTCGCCGGTCTGCAGGGTGTTCAGGCGTTGGGCCGGGTCGGCGGTCTTGACGTTTTCCTGGGTCAGGTCAAACAGCGACAGGGTGATGTAGCTGTCGATCCCCGGTGGCTGGTACTTGACCCCCACTTCCGATTGCTTGGCGCTGGTGGGCTTGTACGGCGTGCCGTAGAAGTTGGTGCCCAGTACCGGGTCGAAGGACGTGGAGTAGCTGATGTACGGCGCCAGGCCGTTGTCCGCCAGGTACACCAGGCCGGTGCGGTAGGTGAACTTCTCGTCGTTCTGCTTGCTGCCGCTGTCGTTCATGCGGTTATCGGTACGGGCGCTGGAGCGGTCCTGGCGGCCACCGACGCTGAGCACCCAATGCTCGTCGAAGGTGAACTGCTGCTGGGCGTAGACCCCGACCTGATCGGCGCGCTGCACGGTGTTGGTGAACGGCGTGTTGGGGTTGAACACGCCGCCATGCACCGGGTTGTAGATGTCGATGGACGAGGCAGCGCCGCCGCGCAGGTAGTAGTCCTCGCGGGTGCGCCGGTAGTCGACCCCCAAAAGCGACACCATGTGCGTATTGCCCAGGTTCCAGCGGGCCTGGAGGTTGTTGTCCAGGGAGTAGGTGTCGCCGACGATGCGGAAGCGATAGGCGGCGCGGTTCAAGGTGCGCAGGTCAGGGGCCAGGGACATGCCGCTGGCGGTGTTGGTCAGCAGGTTGACGTGGCCGTAGCGGGCGCTGGAATTGAGGCTCCAGACATCGTTCAGACGCTGCTCCAGCAAGTAGCCCAGTGAGTACTGGGTGCGGTCGTTGTCCAGCCCCGGTTCATCGAGGAAGACGTTGTGCTTGAGCTTGCCATTGGGGTTGCCGAGCAGGGTGCCTTGGGCCGGCAGGGACACCCTGGGCGCGCCGAACGCATCCTGGGTGTAGTCGGCCAGCAGGGTCAGGCGGGTGTCGTCGTTGGGCTTCCAGGTGAAGGAGGGCGCGAAGTACTGCTTGTCGTCCTTGATGTGCTCGAACTGGGTGCCGCTGTCACGTTCCAGGCCCACCAGGCGGTAGAGAAACTGCCCTTCATCGTCCAGCGGGCCGCTGAAGTCGAACTGGCCCTGGGCCCGGTCGAAACTGCCGCCCTGGATCTGCACTTCATGGAAGGGCTGCTCCAGCGGGCGCTTGCTGATCTGGTTGACCACGCCTCCGGGCGAGTTCTGGCCGAACAGCACCGAGGCCGGGCCCTTGAGCACATCGATGCGTTCCAGGCCATAGGCTTCGACCTTGGGCCAGGCCTGGGCGGTGTTGCCCTTGAGGCCATCGCGGAGCATGCCGGTGGTGACGTCGAAACCGCGGATCGAGATGGTGTCGAAGCGCTGGCTGGCGGCGGTGGTATTGGCCTGCACCCCGGCGGTGTAGCGCAGCGCCTCGTTCACCGACTGCACCTGCTGGGCATCCATCTGGTCGCGGGTGATCACGGAAATCGACTGGGGAATCTCACTCAACGAGGCATCGGTCTTGGTCCCGCTGAGGCTGCGCTTGGCCACGTAGCCGCTTTGCTGGCCAGTAGGGGAGTCGACCTGGGTGGCGCTGATCACGCTGGTGTCCAGGGTCAGCGGCTGCTGCGGCTCGCGCTCGGCGTCCGCGGCCAGCGCGCTACCGGCCTGGGTTAACGACAGGCCCAGGGCCAGGCCGTGGATCAGGCACGCCAGCGGACTGCGGCGCAGGGGCGGGCGAGGAACTGCAGAATCGACTGGCCAACCTGAGGTGTTTCGGTGCGCAACGCTGGTGCCCATGCTTCACTCCGTGATGGGGATTAAATGAGAATGCAAACGTATCTCATTTGTGAGCATGGGTTAGGGCCTAAAACTTTGGCTTGAGCGATCATTTCTTTCGTTTGCGGTACGGCGGGGCAAGGTCAAGGGCAAGCGCGCCGGACTCAGCGCAGGGACTTGGGCGAAACCCCGAAGCGCTTGCGAAAGGCGGTGGAGAAATGCGCCGGGCTGTAGCCGACCCGATAGGCCGCGCTGGAGACATTGGTCTCGCCGCTGGCCAGCAAACGGTAAGCCTCGCCCAGGCGCTGCTCCTGCAGGTAGGCATAGACGCTGGTGCCGAACACCTGGCGAAAGCCGGCGGTGAGCTTGCGTGGATTCAGACCTACCTGACGCGACAGCTCCGACAGCGACGGCGAGTCCTGCAATGAGTTGAGCAGCAGGTCCCGGGCGGCGTGGATACGTTCGATGTCCGCCGCGCTGCCGGGGCTGTCCTGCAGTGGTCGGGACTCGGCATGGGCGAGGATGCCCTCGACCCCCAGGGCGGTGAGCTCCAGGGCCTTGCCTCCCAGGTAGAAGGAGCGGGTCGGGCCTTGCAGTGGGCAGGTGAAGATTTGCTGGGCCAGGGCCAGCAGTGGCTTGCTGGCCGGCTGGCAGAACAGCATCGGCCCGCCGCCCCGCGGGTCCAGCAGGCGCTCGGGTTCCAGGCCGGCATTGCGGATCGACGGGAAGTCCAGCTGCACCGTGGTGTAGCGCACCGGTACGCCACGGGCGAACAGGTGGTCGCCGCAGTGCTCGCCCTGGTTGGCCACGGCGCACAGGGTCGGGCCGCGAATTTCCACTTCCGGCTGGCCCTCGACCCGGCAATTGAGCTGGCCGCTGAGCACCAGGATGATTTTCAAACCTTGCCAGAGCGGCTCTTGCATCCACATCTGGCTGTCCATCAGCACAGTCCCGGTGGACAAGGTGATTTCCGGCACCACCGCCGCCGTGCCGGCGTGCTGCGGATTGGGAAACTGCAGGGTGAAATCCCTTTGGACAGGCTGCGGCGCAGCGTGGGGGCTGAGCATGGCGAACTCCCTGTGAACCCGAAAAAGAGGCCATAAGCTATCAGGAAAATCCGCCTCTGTAATTAAGAATGATTATCCTTTAGCTTTCCAGCCCCGTCCTGTCAGGGCCTGCCGGGGCCGCGCCGCGCAATCAAAAGAAAAAGCCGCGCAAACGAATGTCCTGCCGATTGCCGGGGCTTGGAAATTGCCGGTTAATAATCACTCTCATTTGCAAGCACGGCAGCCCTTCATGGACGACACCCCACGCAACAGCACCGCAGGAGCGCCTGTGGACCTTCATTTCCTTCCGCGCTGACGACATTTTTCCGTTCATTCCAAGGGCCTGGCACCTCAGGTCCGGGGCCGCTTTTTGCGTCAAAAAACTCAGGAGACAGCATGTCCACTTTCGATGATCTGCAGGATTGCCCCTCTTGGCCCGAGGCATTTGCCCAGCGCTATCGCCAGGCCGGTTACTGGCGCGAGGAAACCTTTGGCGACCTGCTGCGGGTGGCGGCCCAGGCTTTTGCCGAGCGCGAGGCGCTGACCGATGGCGAACAGCGCCTGAGCTATCGGCAGTTGGACCTGCGGGTCGATCAACTGGCCGCCGGCCTGTACCGCCTGGGCTTGCGGGCCGGGGACAATGTGGTCCTGCAATTGCCCAATCGCAGCGCTTTCGTCGAAACCTGCTTTGCCCTGTACCGCCTCGGCGTGCGGCCGATCTTCGCTTTGCCGGCGCACCGGCATCTGGAGATCGGTCGTTTCTGCGAATTCGCCCAGGCCCGGGCCTATCTGTGCACCGACTGTGACGCCGGCTTCGATTACCGGGCCATGGCCCGGGATCTCAAGGCCGGTCATCCGCACCTGGAGTGGGTGATAGTGGCCGGCGAGGCCGAGGAATTCACCGCCCTTGATGGCCTGTATGACCCGGCCCCGTCGCCGGCTTTCCCGGTGCCGAGTGCCGATGCCGTGGCCTGCTTCCAGTTGTCCGGTGGCTCCACCGGGATTCCCAAGCTGATTCCGCGTCGGCACAACGAATACCTCTACAACCTGCGGGCCAGCGTCGAGCGCTGCGGTTTGTCCAGTGCCAGCGTGTACCTGGCGGTGCTGCCCATGGCCCACAACTTTCCCATGTGCTGCCCTGGGTTCATGGGCACCTTGTCGGTCGGCGGGCGCGTGGTGCTCGGCCACTCGCCAAGCCCGGAGGTCTGTTTCGAACTGATCGAGCGCGAAGCCGTGACCCATACCGCCCTGGTGCCGCCCCTGGCCCTGGTCTGGATGGAGGCGGCCCAGGCTCGCGGACGGGGTCTTTCGTCGTTGCAGCTGCTGCAGGTGGGCGGGGCCAAGCTCAGTTTCGAGGCCGCGCGGCGTATCGAACCGGTGCTCGGTTGCCGCCTGCAGCAAGTGTTCGGCATGGCCGAAGGGCTGATCTGCTACACCGACCCGCAAGACCCGCCCCAGCGGGTGCTGCACACCCAGGGCCGGCCCCTGTCGCCGGCGGACGAAATCCGCGTGGTGGACGAGCAGGACCAGCCCGTCCCGGTGGGGCAGGTGGGCCAGTTGCTGACCCGTGGCCCCTACACCATCCGCGGCTATTACCGCTATCCCGAGCACAACGCCCAGGCCTTCACCGCCGACGGCTTCTATCGCACCGGTGACCGGGTGCAGCTCACCGCCGACGGCTACCTGATGGTGGAAGGGCGGGACAAGGACCTGATCAACCGCGGCGGCGAAAAGATCGCCGCCGAAGAAGTGGAGAACCTGTTGCTGAGCCATCCGGCGGTGGCCGACATCGCCCTGGTGGCGATGCCCGATGCCTTCCTCGGCGAGCGCACCTGCGCCTTCGTCATTGCCCGTGGCCAGGCGCCCCGGGCTGTGGAACTGCTGCGCCATCTGCGGGCCCAGGGCCTGGCGGCCTTCAAGTTGCCGGATCGCTTCGAGTTCATCCCGGCCTTTCCCCAGACCGGGGTCGGCAAGGTCAGCCGCAAGCACCTGCGTGAGGCCATTCAGGCCTTGTACTTCGGTGCTGAGGCCCAAACCCGGGTGGGAACTGATGCCCGTGGCTGAACAACCAGGATTGACTGAACTGTTGCAACCGGTGCGCGGGCGTCTGCTGGCGGCGATGCTGCTGCAGGTGCTGGCGGCGCTGGTGGGCCTGCTGCCGCTGATCGCCGTGGCCGAACTGGCGCCGTTGCTGCTGGCGGGTGAGCTGGACGTGGACCGCGCGGGCTTCTGGCTGCTGGCCGGGGGCGGGGCCTTGCTCCTGCGTCTGTTGGGGCTGGCGGCGGGGTTGCAAATTACCCATCTGGCCGACAGTGACCTGCAGCGCCATCTGCGCCAGCGCATCGCTGCCCATCTGGCGCGGGTGCCCCTGGCCTGGCTGGATGGGCAGCGACAAACCGCCGAGCGGGTGTTGCTGGAGGATGTCGGCGCCCTGCATCAATTGGTGGCGCACCTGCCCAACAATCTGGTGGCGGCCCTGGTGGTGCCCTTGGCCAGCCTGATCTACCTGCTGACCGTGAGCCTGCCCATGACCCTGGTGGTGCTGGCGCCGCCGCTGGTTGCGCTGTGGCGCCTGCGGGTGATGCGTACCCCGGCGTACCACGCCGAGCGCCAGCGCTTGGGCGCGGCCATGGGCGCGCTGTCGACGGCGACCCTGAACTTTGTGCAGAGCATTGCCATGGTCAAATCCTTTGGCCGGGTGGAGCGGGTGCAGGACGACTTTTTCAAGGCCGTAGAGGATTTCGGCCGTTTCTTCTCCCAGTGGGTCGAGCGCTGGGCCGGCCTGGGGACCAGTGTCGAAGTGCTGCTTTCGCCTCTGCTGGTGCTGGCCCTGGTGCTGGTGGGCGGGGTGGCGCTGATTGCCGGCGGCGGGCTGCAGCCGGCGCAGTTGCTGGCGTTTGCCTTGCTGGGCCCGGCCCTGGCGGCGCCGGTGGCGGCCCTGGGGCATGGCGCCGATTCCCTGGTCCAGGGCCGGGCGGCGGCGCAGCGCATCAGCGCGGTGCTGAGCACGCCGGTGCTGGCGCAGCCGGCGTTCTCCCGAGAGCCCGAAGGCGCCCTGGTGACCTTCGATTCCGTGAACTTCAGCTACCCCGACGGCACTCAGGTGCTGCGGGGCATCGATCTGTGCCTGCAGCCCGGCACCCTGACCGCCCTGGTGGGGGATTCCGGGGCCGGCAAATCCACCCTGGCCACCCTGCTTGCGCGCTTTGCCGATGTCAGCGCCGGGGCGATCCGCATCGGCGGTGTCGACCTGCGGGACATGGACAGCGCGACCCTGTATCGCCAGGTGGCCTTTGTCTTTCAAGAGGTGCGTCTGCTGCGCGCCAGCGTCCTCGATAACCTGCGCCTGGGGCGCCCCGAGGCCAGCCTCGCAGAGGTCGAAGAGGCGGCTCGGGCCGCGCAGATCCACGAACGCATCTGCGCCTTGCCCGAGGGTTATCACACCCTGCTGGGGAGCGGCGTGCAGTTGTCCGGCGGCGAGGTCCAGCGCCTGGGCATTGCCCGGGCCATGCTCAGCCAGGCACCGATCCTGGTGCTCGACGAGGCCACCGCGGCCAGCGATCCGCAATCGGAAGCGGCGATCCAGCAGGCGCTGTCGCGGTTGGCGGCGGGGCGCACGGTGCTGGTGATCGCCCATCGCTTGAGCAGCATTCAGGACGCCGACCAGATCGCCGTGCTCCAGGGCGGGCAATTGCGCGAGTGCGGTCGGCACCAGGCCCTGCTGGATCAGCAGGGGGTGTATGCCGGGCTGTGGGCGGCGGAGCAGTTTGGCGCGGCCCCGTTGACGAGGGCGCTGTCATGATCGCTGCCCTGTTACGCAGCTTGCAGCCCAAGGAAGCCGGCCTGCTGCGCCGGGCGCTGCTGGCCATGGCGGCCAGTGCCTTGGCCCAGGGCCTGGCGCTGGCCTTGCTGCCCATGGCGTTTGCCGGGGTCTTCGACGCCGCGTCGGGCAAGGCGCCCTGGATCTGGGCTGGGGCTTTTACCGGGTTCGCCGGGCTGTGCCTGGGGTTGCGCCGCCATGCCCAGCTGGCCGGCTACAGGGCCGGTGCTGCGGCCGCGCAGTCGCTGAACCTGCGCATCGGCCAGCAGTTGGCGCGCCTGCCCCTGGAGTGGTTCGTCGAGCGGCGCGGCGCCGAACTCAACCGTCTGGTGACCCACACCGTGGCGCAGATCATGAGTGCCCCGGCGCACCTGCTGCAGCCCATGGCCAACGCCTTGCTCACACCCCTGGCGTTGCTGCTGGCGCTGTTTTTCTACGACCGCTCCATGGCCCTGGCTGCCTTGGCCAGTGTGCCCCTGTTGCTGTTGTTCTATCACTGGGGCGTGCGTTGGGGCGGGCAGGCCGAGCGCCTCAGCGAAGCGGCGGCCGGCGAAGCGGCGGCGCGGGTCCTGGAGTTCCTGCGGCAGCAGCCGCTGCTGCGCTCCAGCGGGCGCAACGGTGAAGGCTTCAGCCTGCTGGGCGAGGCTTTGCAGCAACAGCGTCAGGCCCAGCGCCGGGCCCATTGGCGCACTTTTCCGGCGGCCCTGGGGCTGGTGGTGGTGCTCCAGGCCGGCTACACCGCCGTGTTGCTGTGCGGGCTCTACGCGGTCCTCGGTGGCAGCCTGGGGGCCGTGCAGTACCTGGCCCTGGCGGTGCTCGCCACTTGCCTGGTGGAGCCCATGGGCGCCCTGGTCAACCTGGGCACCACTTTGCGCCAGACCCGCCACGGCGTGGACAGCCTGTGCCAGTTGCTGAACCTGCCGCCCCTGCCGGAGCCGAGCGAGCCCCAGACGCCGCAGGGGCAACGGGTCGAGGTGCGGGAGCTGGGGCTGGTGCGCCAGGGCCGAGCGCTGCTGCAGGACATCAGCTTCGAGCTGGAACCGGGCTCCCTGAACCTGCTGGTGGGGGCCTCGGGCTCCGGCAAGTCGAGCCTGTTGCGCTTGCTGGCGCGCTTTTGCGATGTCAGCAGCGGCGCCATCCTCCTGGGGGGCGTGGACCTGCGCCAGCTCTCGGCCCGGCAGCGCGACCAGGACATTGCCCTGATGTTCCAGGACTGTCCGCCGCTGGCCGCCAGCCTGCTGGACAACCTGCGCCTGGGCCGCCCCGAGGCCAGTGAGGCGCAACTGATGAGCGCGGCCCACGCCACCGGCCTTGATCGCCTGGCCCAGCGCCTGCCCCAGGGCTGGCAGACCCGGGTGGGCGAGGGCGGCGTCAGCCTTTCCGGTGGCGAACGCCAGTGCCTGGCCCTGGCCCGGGTCATGCTCAAGGACGCCACGCTGATCCTGCTGGATGAACCCACCGCCGCCCTGGACGCCATCAGCGAGGCGCGGGTCAACCGCAGCCTGCTGCAACTGGCGCGCAAGCACACGGTGCTGCTGGTGACCCACAAGCCGACCCTGGCCCCCCACGCCGCGCAGATCCTCCTGTTGGACCAGGGCCGCCTGGGCCAGCGCGGCACCCATGCCCAACTGATGGCGGCTACCGGCCGTTATCGCGAACTGTTCCACGAGCGCGAGGCGATCAATCGCTGGCGCTTGCGACCTACCCCTTCCGTACCCCATAGGACCGTCCACCATGACTGATAACCCAGCACTGGCACGCGCTCATCCAGCGCACGCCGGCCTGAGTCATTCACCCCAAGGCCTCTGCGCGGGCATAGCCCGGCTGCTCGACTACGCGCCCGAGGAGCTTGAGGCGGATGTTTCGCTGATCGAGCAGGGTCTCGATTCGGTGAGCATCATGCGCCTGCCGGCGTTGCTGGCCGCCGAGGGCGTGACCCTGAGTTTTGCCGAACTCATCCAGCAGCCGACCCTGGACGCCTGGTGGGCGCTGATCGAGGCCCGTCGCGGCCTTGCGGCGCCGCGTCTGCAGGCTGTGGCCAGCGCCCCTCCCAGCGCCCCGGAGAGCGGCGATTTTGCCCTGACTCCGTTGCAGCAGGCCTACTGGTTCGGTCGCGATCCGGGCATGCCCCTGGGGGGCGTGGGTTGCCACCTGTATCAGGAACTGGATGGCCAGGGCCTGGAACCCCAGCGCTTGGAGCAGGCCGTGCGCCGCCTGTGCCAGCGCCACCCGATGCTGCGGGCCTGTTTCATCAATGAAACCTGCCAGCGCATCCTGCCCCACAGCCCCTGGCCCGGGCTGACCGTCCACGACCTGCGCCAGGCGCCCCGTGTGGGCGTCGCCGAGGCCCTTGAGCAGATCCGTGAGCAACTGTCGCACCGCTGCCTGGAGGTCAGCAGCGGGGAAGTCTTCGATGTGCAACTGAGCCTGCTGCCCGAAGGCCGTAGCCGTCTGCACCTGAACATCGACCTGCTGGTGGCGGATGTCCTGAGCATTGGCATCCTGCTGCGGGATCTGGCCCTGATCCATGCCGGTCTCGAACAGCAACTGCCGGTGCTGGAGTGGGACTTTGCCCACTACCTGAAAGCCGAGCAGGCGGCCCGGGCGCCGCAACTGGCGGCGGCCCGGGACTACTGGCTGCCGCGCCTGGAGGAGTTGCCCGACGGCCCGCAATTGCCCCTGGCCCGGGAGCCGCAGCAACTGGGTAGGCCACGCTTCCAGCGTCTGGCCATGCGCCTGGATACAGCCCAGTTGCAGGCCCTGGAGCACAAGGGCCGGCAGCACGGCCTGACCCTGGCCAGCGTGCTGGCCTGCGCCTATGCCCAGGTGCTGGGGCGCTGGAGTGCCAGTCAGCATTTCCTGCTCAACGTGCCGCTGTTCAACCGTCAGGAATTGCACCCTTGCGTGCCCCACCTGCTGGCGGACTTCTCCAATCTGGTGCTGCTGGAAGTGGATCAGCGCCAGCCCCTGGATTTCTGCCAGCAGGCCCTGGCGCTGCAGGCTCAGTTGCACCGGGATATCGCCCACAGCGCCTGGCCCGGGGTCGAGGTGCTGCGCGAGCGTGCGCGCCTGCGTCAGGGTGGCGGTCAGGGGGCGCCGGTGGTGTTTGCCTGCAACCTGGGCCCGGCCTTTGTCGATGACACCTGCCGCCAGCAACTGGGCGAGCCTGGCTGGGCGCTGTCGCAGACGCCCCAGGTGTGGCTGGATCACCAGAGCTACCCCATGGCCGACGGCCTGCTGCTGAACTGGGACGCGGTGCAGGGGCTGTTCCCCGAGGGCCTGCTGGAGCAGATGTTCGAGGCCTATCGCAATCTGCTGCTGTGGCTTTGCGAGCATGACTGGCAACAGGTGGCGCCGTTGCCCCTGCCGGCCGACCAGCAGCGGGTGCGCAGCGCGGTCAACGACTGCCGGCACGCGACCCCGGCCCAGCTGTTGCACCAGGGCTTCTTCCAACAGGCCCAGGCCCATCCCGAGCGGCTGGCGCTGATCTGCGACCAGGGCCAGTTGAGTTATGCCGAGCTGGCCCGGCAAGCCCTGCAACTGGCGGGCGCCCTGGTGGAGTGGGGCGTGCAACCCGGCGAGGCGGTGGCGATCACCCTGCCCAAGGGCCGCGAACAAGTGATCGCGGTGCTGGGGATTCTCGCCGCTGGTGCGGTCTACGTGCCGGTGGGCATCGAGCAGCCGCCGGCCCGACGCGACATGATCTATCAGCGTGCCGGGGTGCGTGTGGTACTCACCGACACGGCTCACCGCGACGGCGGCATCTGGCTGGCCGCACTGCGGGTGGTGACCCTGGCCCAGGCGCGCCCGGCAGCCGCCCTGGCGCAGCCTTTGCCGCTTGCGGCCGATGCTCTGGCGTATGTGATCTTCACCTCTGGCACCACCGGTGAACCCAAGGGGGTGGAGCTGTCGCACCAGGCGGCGATGAACACCATCGAGGCGCTCAACCGGCGTTATCGGGTCAGCGCCGAGGATCGGATGCTGGGCGTCTCGGCCCTGGATTTCGACCTGTCGGTGTACGACCTGTTCGGCCTCTTGAGTGTCGGTGGCGCCCTGGTACTGCCGGCCGACGCTTTGCGCAAGGAGCCTCAGGAATGGCTGCGCCTGATCCGCGAACAGCGGGTCACTCTGTGGAACTCGGTGCCGGCGCTGCTGGACATGCTGACCTTGCAGGTAAGGGACGCTGGCGGCCTGGCGGCGTTGCGCCTGGCCATGGTTTCCGGGGACTGGGTCGGCCTCGACCTGCCACGCCGTTTGCGAGAGGCGGCGGGGCGTGACCTGCAGTTCGTGGCCCTGGGCGGCGCCACCGAGGCGGCGATCTGGTCGAACTGCCAGGACGTGGACGCGGTGCCCGGGCACTGGCGTTCGATCCCCTATGGCCGGCCCCTGGACAACCAGTGCTTCCGGGTGGTGGACAGCCAGGGCCGGGATTGCCCGGACTGGGTGCCCGGCGAGCTGTGGATCGGCGGCGCCGGGGTTGCCGCGGGCTATCGCGGCCTGCCCAGCCTGAGTGCCCAGCGCTTTGTCGAGCATGACGGCGGGCGCTGGTACCGCACCGGCGACCAGGGACGTTACTGGGCCGACGGCACCCTGGAGTTCCTCGGACGCCTGGACCATCAGGTCAAGGTCCGCGGCTTTCGCATCGAACTGGCGGAAATCGACCTGGCCCTGGAGCGCCACCCGGCCATCAGCCGTGCCCTGAGCCTGGTGCTGCCCGGCAGCGAGCCGCAACTGGCGGTGGTGCTGGTGGCCCATGAGCCGCTGCCCTCGACCCAGGCCCTGCGGCAGTGGCTGGGCCAATGGCTGCCCGAACACATGCTCCCGGACAGCTGGCTGACCCTGGCCGAGCTGCCGCTGAGCAGCAACGGCAAGGTCGATCGTGCGGCCTTGCTGTGGCTGCTGCAGGAGCAGCGACGCGGCATCGCGCCGCACAGCGCCGAGCCTCCTCAAGGGGAGTGGGAAGAGGCCGTGGCCGCCCTTTGGCAGGAGTTGCTGGAGGTGCCACAGGTGGGCCGGCACCAGGGCTTTTTCGCCCTGGGTGGCAACAGCCTGCTGGCCGCCCGCTTGATCGAACGCATCGCTCGGCAGTTCCAGCTGGAACTGTCGCTCAAGGACTTTTTCAACGCGGCCACCGTGGCCCTGCAGGGGCAGTTGCTCGCCTCGCGCCGGGAACAGCGGCCCGTCACTCAGAACGCAATGGTGGAGGGCGTGTTATGACGCTGCAGCAACTGCAACAGGATCTGCAACAACTGGGCGTGGAGCTCTGGGAAGAACAGGGCCGCCTGCGTTATCGGGCCCCGGCCGGGGTCATGGACGACGCACGCCTGCAGCAACTTCGGCAACACAAGGACGCGCTGCTGCAACAGCTGCAGGCGGCGCAGATGCCGACCCTGGAGGCCGACCTGCCGGCCCGGGAAGAACCCTTCCCGCTGACCGATGTGCAGGCGGCCTATCTGCTGGGCCGCACCACGGCCTTCAGCTTTGGCGGCGTGGCCTGTCACGGTTATCTGGAGTTCGCCCAGCAGGACCTCGACCCGCTGCGTCTGGAACAGGCCTGGAACCAGCTGATCGCCCGTCACGAGATGCTCCGCGCCGTGGTGCTGGAGGAGGGCTACCAGCGCATCCTGCCCCAGGTGCCCCATTACGCCATTGCGAACCACGACCTGAGCCAGGACGACGGCAGTGCCTTGCAGGCCCTGCGCGAGCGCATGGAACTGCGCCGCGCCACGCCTCAGCAATGGCCCTTGATCGAATTGTGCGTGAGCCAGGGCCGCGACACCTCGCGCCTGCACCTGTCGGTGGACCTGCTGGTGTGCGACTACCAGAGCGTGCGCATGCTGCTGGCCGAGTTGCAGCAGCTGTACCGCGGTGAGGCCCTGCCGGCCCCGGCGCAGATCAGCTTCCGCGACTACGTGCTGGGCGAGCGGCGCCTGCGCGAGCAACCGCGCTACCAGCGCGACCGTGACTACTGGTGGGCGCGGGTCGACAGCCTGCCGGGGGCACCGGAGTTGCCGTTGCTGGGGGCACCCACCGGGCCACGCTTCCAGCGCCGGGCCATGAGCCTGGAAGCGCGGGACTGCAACGCCCTGCGCCTGAATGCGGCCGCCGCCGGGGTCGGCGTGTCGGCGGCGATTCTCTCGGCCTATGCCGAAACCCTGGGCCGCTGGAGTCGGCGCGGACACTTCTGCCTGAGCCTGACCCTGCTCAATCGCCTGTCCCTGCACCCTCAGGTCGACCGCTTGGTGGGGGATTTCAGCTCGGTGGAACTGCTGGAAGTGCAGACCCTGCAAGGGGGCAGTTTCGGCCAGCGCAGCCAGCAGTTGCAGGAACGGCTGTGGCAGGACATGGACCATCGCCTGTGCTCGGGCATCGAAGTGCTGCGCGAGCTGGCGCGGCGCAAGGGCCAGGATGCGGCGCTGATGCCGTACGCCTTCACCAGCACCCTGGGCGCAGGTGGCGAAAGCGGCGGCGGGGCCTTCATGCCAGGGGCCGAGCTGGTGTTCGGCATCAGCCAGACGCCCCAGGTGCTGATCGATTGCCAGGTCAGCGAACGGGACAACGGCCTGGCGATCAACTGGGACATTCGCGAAGGGGTATTCAGCGAGGCGCTGCTCGACGACTTGTTCGATACCTTTGAACGGCTGCTCAAGCGCCTGGCCCGGGAACCCTCGGCCTGGACCCTGGACAATTGCCTGGAATTGCCGGCGGCCCAGCGCCTGCAACGCGAGCTGGTGAACCAGACAGCGGCGCCGTTGCCCGCCGGCGGGTTGCATGAGCCGTTCTGGCGTCAGGCAGCTGCTGCGCCCCAGCGTGTGGCCTTGATCCAGGGTGCTGGGCAACTGAGCTACGGCGAGCTGGCCGGACGCGCCGAAGCCGTGGCCGAGGCCCTGCTGAACGCCGGCTGCCAGCCGGGAGAGCGGGTCGCGGTGTGCATGGACAAGGGCCTGGAGCAGGTGATCGCGGTGCTGGGCATTCTGCGAGCCGGGGCGGCCTATCTGCCCCTGGACACCAACCAGCCCGAGGCCCGGCGCCAGTTGATCCTGGATAACGCCGAGGTTGGCCGGGTGCTCAGTCAGTCCTGGTTGAGCGATGAGTTGTGCTGGCCGGCGCGGGTGACCCAGGTGATCCAGGTCGATCAGGGCCCGCTGGCGGCGCAAGCTCCGTTGCCGGTGCTGGACATCGATCCGCAGCAGCTGGCCTACGTGATCTATACCTCCGGCTCCACCGGGGTGCCCAAGGGCGTGATGATCAGCCATCAGGCGGCGCTCAATACCATCGTCGACATCAACCAGCGCTTTGCCATCGGCGCCGAGGATCGGGTCCTGGCCCTGGCCAGCCTGGGCTTCGACCTGTCGGTGTATGACCTCTTCGGCCTGCTGGCCGTGGGCGGCGCCCTGGTGCTGCCCGACCCGCAACGCCGCGCCGATCCTTCGCACTGGGCGGCGTGTGCCCGGGAGCATGGGGTCACGCTGTGGAACTCGGTGCCGGCGCAATTGCAGATGCTCACCCACTACCTGCAGGCGGTGCCGTCCATGGCCCCCGGAACCCTGCGCCTGGCGCTGCTGTCGGGGGACTGGATTCCCCTGAACCTGCCGGCGGAGGCTGCCCAGCTGTTGCCGCAGTTGCGGCTGATCAGCCTCGGGGGGGCCACGGAAGCGGCCATCTGGTCGATCTACTATCCGATCACCCAGGTCGATCCGCAGTGGCGCAGCATTCCCTACGGCGCGCCCCTGGCCAACCAGCGCTTCATGGTCCTCGACGAGCAGGGCCGCGACCGTCCTCAAGGGGTGGCCGGCGAGCTGTACATCGCCGGTAGCGGCCTGGCCCTGGGTTACCTGGGGGACGCCGAGAAAACCGCCGAGCGCTTTGTCGATCACCCTCGCAGCGGCGAGCGCCTGTACCGCACCGGCGACCTGGGCCGCTACCTGGAAGATGGCCTGATCGAGTTCCTTGGTCGCGAGGATTTCCAGGTCAAGGTGCGCGGTCATCGCATCGAGCTGGCGGAGGTGGAAAGTGCACTGCTCAGCCATCCCCATGTGGAGTCCGCGGTGGTGGTGGCCGCTGGCGAAGGGGCCTTCGAACGGCGGCTGCAGGCCTGCCTGCGGGCCAGTTTGCGGGACATGCCGCTGGCCTGGCCGGAGCAGTTGGAGGCGCGTACCCAGGCCGCGGCCCAGGCCGTGCGCGGTGACCTGAGCGATGCCCTGGTCAGCGAGATGTCGGCCTGTGTCGAGCGCGCCGCGCTGCTGTCCATGGGCCTGGCCCTGCAGCGTCCCGGGCTGTTCCAGCAGGCGGGGCAGCGTCACTCCCTGGAAGAGGTGTGGGCCTTGAGCGAGGTCGCGCCGCGCAACCAGCGCTTGATCCGGCGCTGGTTGCAGGCCCTGGCCCAAGAAGGGCTGGTGCAGCATGACCGGCAGTCCGGTGGCTACTCGGACCTGCGGGTGCAGCGCGAGGAATACCTTCAGCTGTGGCAGCGCATCGAAGCCTTGGAGCCTTGCGTAGGCTGGGGCGCCGAGGTCCTGCGTTATCTGCGCGAGAGCCAGGAGCAACTGCCGGCGCTGATGAGCGATCAGCTGGACCCGCTGCACCTGCTGTTCCCCGAGGGCCGCACCGATACCGCCGAGGGCGCCTACCGCAAGAACCTGATCAGCCAGTACCTGAACCAGGCGGTGTGCGCCGCGGTGCAGGAGATCATCCGCCAGCGTCCTGCCGGTCAGCGCCTGCGCCTGCTGGAAATCGGCGCCGGGGTCGGCGGCACCAGCGCCGATTTGATCCCGGCCCTGGACGGCCTGCCGGTGGACTACCAGTTCACCGACCTGTCGCAGTTCTTCCTCAACGAGGCCCGGGAACATTTCGCCGCCTATCCCTGGGTCAGCTACGGTCTGTTCGACCTCAACCAGGACTACTGGGCCCAGGGCGTGGCCGCCAACTCCCTGGACGTGATTCTCTGCGCCAACGTGCTGCACAACTCGCGGCATGCCAGCCGGGTGCTGGCGCGGCTACGGGAGATGCTGGCCCCGGGCGGCTGGCTGATCTTCATCGAGGCCACCCGCGACACTTACCAGATCATGGCCTCCATGGAGTTCAAGGAAGGCCTGACCGCGTTCGAGGACTTCCGTGCGGAACTGGACACCACCTTCATCCGGCGCGAGCAGTGGCAGCAGTTGCTGCTGGAGGCCGGGGGCGAAACCCCGCTGTGCCTGCCCAAGGCCGATGACGCCATGTCGCAGATCGGTCAGCACCTGTTCATCACCCGCTTCAAGAGCGAGCGCCAGACCCTGGAGCCCGAGCCACTGCGTGCCCATCTGGCCCAGCGTCTGCCGGACTACATGATCCCGGCGGACTGGCAGATCCTCGATGAGATGCCCCTGACCGCCAACGGCAAGGTCGACCGCCAGGCCCTGGCCCGGATCGGCGTGGCCGGGCCCGAGCAACAGGTCAACAGCGGCGCGGCGCCGGTGGACGATCTGGAACGCAGCATCGCCGAGGTCTGGCAGACCCTGTTGCGGGTGCCGGCGGTGGGCCGCGAGCAGGGCTTCTTCGAGCTGGGCGGCGACTCGTTGCTGGTGGCGCAAGTGGTGGGTCGACTGCGCGAAGCCTTGCCCCAGGCCCGGCAGTTGCCCTGGAGCGACTTGCTGCGGCAGTTGATCAACCAGCCCACCGTGGCGGCCCTGGCCGACTACCTGCGCGGGCAGGGTGGGCAAGGCGATTCACCGCTGGTGCGCATCAGCGACAAGGTGCAGGGCCCGACGCGGATCTTCGTCCACGATGGCAGCGGTACCCTGGCGCCGTATCGCGCGCTGTTCGCTGCCCTGGGGGAAGACGCGCCCCTGGAAGGGCTGGTGCTCAACGACGTGCCGGGGTATCTGGCGCTGGAGCCGGCCACGGCGATTCGCCGGTTGGCCGAGCGCTATGCCGACACCCTGCAGGCCGAAGGCCGGCGCCAGGTGAGCATCGTCGGCTACTGCCTGGGCGGGTTGCTGGCCACCGAACTGGCGGCATGCCTGGCGGCGCGTTCCATCGAGGTGCTGCAGCTGAGCGTGATCAGCAGCTACCGGGTGCCGTTCATGATCGAGGACGACCTCTTGGCCGAGTACGTATTCGCCCGGGTGATGCAGGCCGATCCGCTGGTGCTGGGGTATCCCGAGGACGAGCAGGCCATGGAGCGCAGCATCGCCCGGGTCCTGGCCCAGACCCCAGGACGGGTGCCCCAGGGTTCGCTGTTGGCCTTGAGCGACGATGGCCAATGCACCTCGGCCCTGGCCTGTCTGCGGCGCCTGGCAGAGAAGACCCCCGAGCAGCGCCTGCAGGCGATTGCCGAAGCCATGCGCCACGCCGGTTCGCAGTTGAGTGACCTGGACTGGCTGCGCGAGCAATTGCAGGTGTTGCGTCACAGTCTGGCGGCGGTGGCCCTGCATGAGGCCACGCCGTATCAGGGCGACTTGCTGTTCATTCGCCAGAGCGGCGAGGTCCAGGTACTGCCGGGCATGCACCGCGACATGAGCGCTTACTGGCAGGCCCTGTGCCTGGGCGAACTGCGGGTGGTGGATGTGCCTGGGGATCACTTCAGTTGCATGCAGCAGCCTCAGGTGCAAGCCGTGGCCCGGGCCTTCGACGCCGCCGAGGTGGCGGCATGAGTGGGGCGCTCATTGGTCTGGTCGGCGCGTATGGCAGCGTCGGCCGTCAGGTGGCGCAACTGCTGGCACCCAGGGTTGCCCTGCGCCTGGGCGGACGCGACCGGCAGCAGGCCGAGCAGTTGAACCAGCAGTTGGGGGCGTGCGCCGACGTGCGCGCCCTGGACCTGTGGGATGAGCAAAGCCTGGCCAGCTTTTGCGCCGGCTGCACCCTGGTGATCAATTGCGCCGGGCCCAGCTACCGGATTCTCGATCGGGTAGCCCGGGCCGCGCTGGCGGCGGGCGCCGATTACCTGGATGTGGGCGGTGACGACCCGGTGCACGAGCGTCTGGCCGGTCAAGTGCCCGCAGGGCGCCGGGTGCTGTTGTCGGCGGGCATGCTGCCGGGGCTGTCGGGGGTGTTTCCGCGGTTGCTGGCGCAGTCTTTCCAGCGAGTCGATGAGATGCGCTGCTATGCCGGCGGCCTGGGACGGCTGTCCGTCACGGCCGCCGAGGACTTCCTGCTGAGCCTGGGCAATGGCTTCGGCCAGGCCCAGTGCGGCTGGCGCGAGGGACAGGTGGTGCGCAGCACGGGCAGCGCCCGGCAGCCTCTGCAACGGGACTGGCTGCCGGTGGCCGGGGTACAGGCCTATCCCTACCTGAGCACCGAGCAGCAGCGCTTGTTCAGTGACCTGCAAGTGCCTCACGGCCAGGGCTTCAACCTGTTCGAGGGCGGGCAACTGGCGGCGACTTTGCAGCGTATCCAGGGCTCGGCGCCAGAGGCGCGCAACACGCCGCAGAACATCGCCGCGCTGGTCCAGGCCAGTGCCCTGGATGTCGCCGGACGGCGGCCGTACCAACTGCTGGCGGTGGAGGTCGACGGCCTGCGTGATGGCCGCCCGCAGCAGGCCTGTGCCTGGTTGCGGGCCGGCGACGGTTCGCGGTTGACCGGCAGCGTCGCGGCGTTTTGCGCGCTGCATTGGCGGCAGTTGCCGCCCGGCCTGCATTACGCGGCCCAGGTGCTGGATGCCCAAGCCTGCCTGGAGCAGGTCTGTCAGTGGTTGCCGGACACCCGGGTCAGCCTGGGCCTGGGCGCCGGTACTCCGCTGGCCGAGCTAGAGGAGGGTGTGCTGTGAGAAAGGCTCCCAGTGCCTGGCTGCGCCGTTACCCGCAGCCCCAACCGCCGCGCTGCCGGCTGGTGTGCCTGCCCCATGCCGGGGGCAGCGCGAGTTTTTTCAATGACTGGCGGGCGGGGTTGCCCGCCGATATCGAGTTGATCAGCGTGCAGTACCCGGGGCGTGAAGAGCGCCTCAACGAGACCTGGCCCGGCAGCCTGGAGTGGATGGCGGGCACTATCACCCGGGCCCTGTCGGACCTGGTGGACCGGCCCCTGGTGCTGTTCGGCCACAGCATGGGCGCGGCCCTAGCCTATGAAGTGGCGGGGCGCATGCAGCAGCAAGGCTCGGCCCCTCAGCGCCTGATTGTGTCGGCACACCCGGCGCCCCATCGCCAGCGCCACAGCGAGCTGCACCTGGGGTCGGACGAGGCGTTGCTGGCGGATGTACGGCGCCTGTCCGATGGTGCGCCGTCCCTGTTGGACGACCCGACGCTGCGGGACCTGTACCTGCCGGCACTGCGTAACGACTATCGGCTGATCGAGTCCTATCGCGGCGACATCGGCCGCGCCCTGGACCTGCCCCTGAGCGTGTGCCTGGGGGGGCAGGACCCTGAAGTCGATGCGGACGAAGCCTATGCCTGGGCCGAGGTCAGCGCCCAGGTCACCGACTTCCAGAGTTTCCCCGGTGCTCACTTCTATCTGCGCGAGCAGCAGGCCGAAGTGCTGCGGCACCTGACCCGGCTGCTGGCCGGCCACGGCGAGCAGCCGTGGCAGTGCTGGCCCTCGACCCCGTGAATTTTCCCTTGGTAGTCATCAACATGAAAACCCCCGAGCAATGCAGCGCCCTGGAAGACATCCGCTGGGCGATCGACACCCTGGACCAGCAGATCATCCAGGCCCTCGGCCAGCGCCTGGCCTACGTCAAGGCGGCCGCGCAATTCAAGCCGACCCAGGACAGCATCGCCGCGCCGGAGCGGGTCGCGGCGATGCTCCCGCAGCGTCAGCAATGGGCCGAGCAGGCAGGCCTGGACCCGATGTTCGTGGTGCCGCTGTTTGCCCAGATCATCCACTGGAACATCGCCCAGCAAGTGCGCCACTGGCGCGTTCAGCGTGGGCTTGAGCAAGGAGTCGGCAATGAATGAGTCGTGCCTGTCCGGGCTGACCCAGGCCCTGCGCGAAGGCGAGGCCCAGGCTCGGCGCAAGAGTCGCGCGGTACTGGTGGTGTTCAGCCTGGCCGCCGAGCGCCTGGAGCCACTGCGGCTGTTTGCCGCCAACCGCCAGGTGTTCGGCCAGAGCCTGTTCTGGTCCAGCGACCAGGGCGCTCTGGCCCTGGCCGGGTTCGGCTGCACCGAAGAAATCAGCCCGCCGGCCGCCGAGCGCTTTGCCGCCAGTACCCAGGCCTGGCGCCAACTGCTGGAGCAGGCCCATCAGGTCGGCCCGCGCAAGGCTTATCTGTGCGGCGGCTTCGCCTTCGATCCCCAGGCGCCGCGCAGTACTCAGTGGCAGTCGTTCGCCGCCACCTCCCTGGTGCTGCCACGGATTCTGTTGTTGCGCGAAGGCGAACAGCAGCACTGGCTGTTCAGCCTGTGGATCGAGCCGGGCGCCGATGTGGCCCATTGCGCTGCCGGCCTTGCGGCGGAATGGAACCTGCTGCAGGTCCGCTATGCCCATGCACCGTCACTGCAGGTGCCGGTGGGCACCCGGCAGGACGACGACGCCCTGGGCGCCGAGCAGTGGCAGGCCACGGTCGCCGGCGCCATCGGCCGGATCAACGCCGGTGAACTGAGCAAAGTGGTGCTGGCCCGGGAAGTCTGCCTGCGGGCCCCGCGCAGCATTCCCTGCGGCCCCTTGCTGGACAACCTCAGGGCGGCCTATCCCCAGGCCTTTCTGTTTGCCTTCAGCCGCGGCGACAGCTGCTTCCTCGGCGCCACCCCCGAACGTCTGGTGCGCGTGGCCCGGGGCACCTTGAGCACCGTGGCCCTGGCCGGCACCTGCGCCCGCGGTCAGCACGAGCAACAGGACGCCGAACTGGGCCAGGGCCTGATGGACAGCGCCAAGGATCGCCACGAGCACGCCCTGGTGGTGCAGACCCTGCGCGAAGCTCTGCAGCCCTATTGCGCCATGCTGGAGATTCCTGCGCAGCCGCAACTGCACCGCCTGGCCCACGTCCAGCACCTGCTGACCCCGGTGTTGGGGCGCTTGCGGCCCCAGGTGGACCTGCTGCAACTGGTCGACGCCCTGCACCCGACCCCGGCGGTGGGCGGCCTGCCCCGGGCCAAGGCCCTGGAGTACATCCGCGAGCATGAGCAACTGGACCGTGGCTGGTACGCCGCCCCGGTGGGCTGGCTCAACGCCGAGGGTGATGGCGAGTTTGCCGTGGCCCTGCGCTCGGCCTTGATTCGCGGCAACCAGGCGCACCTGTTTGCCGGCTGCGGGATTGTGGGCGAGTCGGACCCAGCGAGTGAGTACCAGGAAACCTGCCTGAAGTTGCGCACCATTGGCGACGCGTTGTGTCCGCCAGCGGCCTTGCCGAGCGTGGCAGTGAGCGCTGGACAAAGCGCCTTGTAGACGCTGGCGCAGGCTCGCAGCGATCCTGAGGGCGCCGAGGCCCCTTCGGTGCCTTGCGCAGCCTGCGGCAGCGGCTACACAGAGGGTTTCCTGTAGCCGCTGCTGAGCCTGCGAAACTGCGAAAAGGCCGGGCCGCGTTCGGTACGCAGGGCCTTGCCTGGCGAGCGCTTGGAGCCCTGGTCTGCAGGTTCAGCCAGTGGGCACCTTGACCGCTGCCGGGCCGGCGATGCTGGACGCCGGCCTGGTCCGCAGCAGGGCATTGATCGCCTGGCCGTAGTCCTTGCCCGCCAGGCGCATGCTGTTGTTGTGGGTGCCGCCGGGCACCAGCAACAGCTTCTTCGGCTCCAGGGCGGCCTTGAACAGTTGCTGGCTCAGGCGCGGCGGTACGTAGTCGTCCTTCAGGCCATGGACCACCCGCAGTGGCATGCCGATTTCGCGGATGGTGTCGATGGCGTATCGTTGCGCCTCCCTCCCTTCGAGCTCCCTGGCGAGTACCCATGAAATTCGACGCGTTGACCGACACCCTGCTAAAGCTCGAAAACGCCTTCAACGACCCTGGCGAGAACCTTGCGCGGCGCATCGACGCCTGCATCGCCGAGGTGGCCCAGTTGGCCGACCCGGCCAGCATTGGCCCGCTGTTGTCGTTGCTCGACGATGAGGCCGAATATGACGAGGTGATGTTTTCGCTGATTCACGCCGCCGAGCATTTCGATGATGCTGTGTATGTGCCGGCGTTGCTGGCGGCGCTGCCCGGCTTGCAGGAACACAGCCCGAGGTGGGCGCAGACGCTTTTCACGCGGGTGCTCAACAGCGAGCCCGCGCGCCTGGAGATGGTCCGTGCCTTGCGCGAAGCGGCGCCTGCGGTCAAGGCGGCGGCCCTGGAGTTGGCCGATTCGATCAATCAGCAGTCTCCGGCGTTCCTGGCCAAGACCGTGGTGGTCATGGTGGCGGCTCAGCCGACTGCGTGAGGGACGTCTAGGGACAGGTTTTTTGCAGGTGCCGCGGGCCCATTCGCTGGCAAGCCAGCTCCTACGGATGAGCAGGTGTACATCTGTAGGAGCCGGCTTGCCGGCGAACCGCGCAGCGGCCAGTTGGCGCGGTTCATGGTGAGGGAATGTGGCAGTCTGGCGGGCCTCTTCGCTGGCAAGCCAGCTCCTACACATGCCCGCTTCAGCTGGTGGGGGCGGCGGTGGGGGGCGGGCCGGCGAATTTGTGGCTGGGCTTGGCACGCAGCAGAGCGTTGATGGCCTGGCCGTAGTCCTTGCCCGCCAGGCGCATGCTGTTGTTGTGGGTGCCGCCGGGCACCAGCAGCAGTTTCTTCGGCTCCAGGGCGGCCTTGAACAGTTGCTGGCTCAGGCGTGGCGGTACGTAGTCGTCTTTGAGGCCGTGGACCACCAGCAAGGGCATGCCGATCTCGCCGATCTTGTCGATGGAGTCGAACTTCTGTGACAGCAGCCAGCGTACCGGCAGCGAGGTCTTGGTCGCTGCGGCAGCGGCATCGGCCAGGGTGGTGAAGGTGGATTCGACGATCAGCCCGCGAGCGGCAATCGGGGTCTTTTCGGCGGCGGCATTGCGCCCCAGTTCGGCAGCCAGGTCGATGGCCACCGCTCCTCCCAGGGAGTGGCCGTAGATCAGGCGTTTGCTGGCATCGGGTTGCAGCACCTTGAGCCGCTCCCAGGCGACGCGCGCGTCTTCATACACGCTGTTTTCCGAGGGCAGGTCGCCATGGCTCTGGCCGAACCCCCGGTAATCGATGGCCAGCACCGAGTAGCCCAGGGCGTGCAGTTGCTCGATGCGAAACAACTGGCCGGTGAGGTTCCAGCGCACGCCGTGCAGGTAGAGGATCGCCGGGGCATCGGCGCGTTTGGCCGGCCACCACCAGGCGTGGATGTTCTGCCCGGGCTTGAAGCTTTGCGGTGTGAGTTGCAGTTCCTGCACTGTGCTGGGCAGACCGCGATACCAGCCGGCGTTGCCCGGCTCGATGCGAAACACCAGTTGGCGCTCCTTGTGTTCGAGCACCGCACAGCTCACCGGCAGGCCGACGATCAGTGTGGCCAGGCACAGCAGCGCAAACCAGCGACGGCGCAGGCGCTGGGACAGGGATGGGGACATGCAGGGCTTCACCACAGGACGGACGACAGCGCGTTTTTAACAGATGTGCCGGGATGACGGCACTCATTTTCAGCGCAGCGGTCGGCGGCAAAGGTTAGAAAATGCTACGGGGGGAGGGGTAACAGACGTCGTGGCCAGCCGCTGGTGGGACGGGCCACGACGAGGGGGCTGCTTTAGAAGTTCCAGCGAGTGCTGAGCATCACATTCCGCGGGTCGCCGTAGTAAGACGAGTTGTAGAAGCCGATGTTGGTGAAGTACTTCTTGTCGAACAGGTTGTTGACGTTGAGGGTGGCCGAGACGTTCTCGGTGATCTGGTAGCGGGCCATCAGATCCACCAGCCAGTAAGGGTCCTGGGCGAATTTTTCCTCGGTGCCCTTGCCGTAGTTGCTGAGTATCTTCCAGCCGGTGCCCTGCCAGCGGACGCCGCTGCCCAGGGTCAGCTTGTCCAGGCTGCCGGTCAGTTTGTAGCTGGTGTAGAGGTTGACCTGATCTTCCGGTTCCCAGGTGGAGACCTTGGCCCCGCTCTGGTCGCGAATGATCTTGTGGGTGTAACCGGCCTGCAGCTGCCAGCCGGGGGCGAGCTCTCCGGAGATTTCCGCTTCATAACCCTTGGCCTTGGACTTGATGCCCTTGGAGGCATAGTCCAGCCCGGGGGTGGTGGGGTTGGCGTTATAGGCCAGGTCATCCACTGGCCGGTTTTCTTCATGCACCTCGAAGTAGGCCAGGCTGGAGTTCAGGCGACCGTCGAAGAACTCGCCCTTGAGGCCCACCTCGTAGTTGGTGCCTTCGTCGGGCTTGAGCACCTTGTCGTTGCGGTCGCGGTAGTCGTCCTGGGGCAGATAGATCTCGGTATAGCTGGCATAGACGGAGAAGTTCTGGTCGAGGTCGTAGACCACCCCGGCGTAGGGAATGACCTTGCCGGTGTCCTTGGTCCGGCTGGTGCCGCTGACCTCGTAGTTGTTGACCCGGCTGCCCAGCAGCAACGAAAGATCATCGTTGAGGCTAAAGCGCGCGGTCATGTAGCCGGCACTCTGGCGAGTGGTCTCGTCGTTCTTTTTGGTGATGCGGCCCCAATCGGGCTTGGGGCTGTGCCCGTCCCAGTTGAAGTAGTCGTAGAAATTGTTGTGATTGGTGGCGCTGGTGAAGTCCCGGCCTTTCCAGTGCGAGTTGGAGATCGAGGCCCCGACCACCAGCTGATGCTCGCGCCCCAGCAGGTCGAAGGGGCCCGTGGCGTAGAGGTCGCCGCTGTCGCTGACGGTCTCGCCGGTGTACTTGCGGGTCAGCAGCGAGGCGATGCCGGTCTCGGCATTGGGCGACATCAACGAACCCAAGGGGGCGTTGTAGCCATTGATCTGGTGGTTGTACTGGGCCTTGGCCACCCAGCCGTTGGCAAAGCTGTGCTCAAGGGTGGTGAACGCGGTACGGGTGTATTGCGACCAGCGGCTCCAGCTCGCGCCGTTGTTGTAGGAGCGCGAGGTGCTGATGGCATTGCCCTTGGAGTCGTACAGCGAGCTGCTGCCCGACCAGCTGGAACCCTTGGGGTCGTTGTCCTGATAGTCGGCGCCGACGGTCAGCAGGGTGTCCGGTGACAGGTCGAACTCCAGGATGCCGTAGTAGACGCTGGTCTGGCGCTGGTAGTGGTCAAGGAAGGATTTCTTGTCCTGATAGGCGGCGACCATCCGTCCGCGGACATTGCCGCTGTCGGTCAGGGGGCCACTGACATCGACCTGCGAGCGGTAGTTGTCCCAGGAACCGGCCCCCAGGTCGATATGCCCGGCGAATTCGGCGGTGGGTTTCTTGCGCACCATGTTGATGGTGCCGCCGGGGCCACCGGCACCGGTGAGCAGGCCGGTGGCGCCCTTGAGTATTTCCACGCGGTCGTAGATCACCGTGTCGGTGAGGGTGTGGCCCGAGGAGTACTGCGCGTCCTGCAGGATCGGAATTCCGTCGTACTGGAAGTTCTGAATGGCAAAGCCGCGAGAGAAGTAGCTGGTGCGGTCACTGTCGTAGGTGGCCACGGTGATGCCCGGGGTATGGCGCATCACGTCGTCGATGGAATTGAGGCCGAAATCGTCCATGGCCTGGCGGGTGACCACCGAGATCGACTGCGGGGTTTCCCGGGGTGTCAGCACCAACCGGGTGGCGGTGGCGATGGTGCCGGGGGTGTAGGAGCCGGAGCCTTCGGTGATGGTTCCCAACTGGTTGGTGCTGACGGTGGTGGTGCCGAGTTCCACGCGTTCGCCGCCGGCCCTGAGCACTCGATAGCCCGCCCCTTCGGCCACCGCTTGCAGGCCCAGGGGCGCCAGCAGGCGTTGCAGGCCTTCACCGATGGCGAAGCGGCCGCTCAGGCCTGGGCTGTGCTTGCCGGCGCTGAGGCTGGCATCGACGGCGATCATGGCCCCGGATTGCTGGCCGAAGGCGCCCAGTACCTGATCCAGGTTGCCTGGGGCGATTGCGTAGTCGTGGCGCTGGCTGTCAGCCACTTCGGCGTTGGCCTCGGCGGCCAGCAGCGGCAGGCTGGTGCTGGCGATCGACAGGCCGATGAGGAACGGGCGCAGGGCCGCGGCAAGGGGCGTGAGGCGGATGTGCATAAGAAAGTCCATGGGTTGGGAAGGGTTGGCGCTGAGCTGTTTTCCAGCTTCTTCCCTGGTCTTGATGCGTGAGATTGGAAAAACTGCCGCCTTCCTGGAAAAAAATCAGGCCGCCGTCACTGAGGCCCAATAGCCCATGACCCGCTGAATGCGAATGGGCAGGGTTCGGGCCAGCAAGTCGAGGCTGGCGTCCGGCTGGTCGAGGGAGAACGAACCGGACACCCGCAGCCCGGCGACCTCGGCGGCGCAGCGCAGCAGGCCCGGACGATAGCGGTCGAGTTCGGCGATCACCTCGCCCAATGGCATGCGTTCGGCGATCAGCAGGCCCTGAGTCCAGGCGCTGGCTGCGGCGGCCACTGGCGTTACGAGGCTCATGCGTTGCTCGATGTCCACCTGCTGGCGCGGGCCCAGGACCTGTCCGGGCCCCTGACCCAGGCTGACTGAGGCACTGCCGCTCAGCAGTTGCACCCGGGTGCCGCGGTGTCCCGGCAAGCCGACGCTGACCATCAACTGCGACAGCGGTGCCAGGTGGATCCTGGCTTCGGCGGTGACGACCCGCACTGGCGCGGCGTTGCCCAGGGTCAGCAGCAGGCGTCCACTGTTGAGCCGTAGTTGCGGTCCTTGCACACGGTCCTGAAGATCCAGAGTGGTGCGGGTGTCCAGCTGCAGCGCCGTGCCGACCGCCAGTTGCAGTTGGCGGCGTTCGCCGGTGGCGGTGTGGTAGTCGCTGAACAACTGCGGCAACAGCAGCCGCTCGCGCACGCTCCAACTGCTGGCGGCCACCACTCCAAGGCCGACGACGCCCTTGAGCAAGGTGCGCCGCGAAGGGTGGCTGCGGGCCTGGAGCAACTGCCGGGTGCGAGCGGCGGGCAGGCTGCGGGTGCTGTCGCGCAGGTCCTGGCCGAGTCCGGCCAGGCGTTGCCAGGCCAATTCATGTTGCGGGTCGGCCCGGCGCCAGGCCAGGCACCCGGCCTGTTGCTCGGCGCTGCTGGTGCCCGACTGCAGGAGCACCAGCCATTCCAGGGCCTGATCCAGTACGCGGTGGTCCACCGCGCCCTGATCGTCCATGGGCTCAAAGGCGCTCATGCCGGGTACACCGCCGCATAGCAGTGGCGGTAGGCCTTGAGCATGGCTTTCTGTACCACGTTGACCGAGAGCTGCAGGCGCTCGGCAATCTGCGGGTAGGTCAGGCCTTCGAGCTGGGACAGCAGAAACACGTCCCGCACCCGATGGCCCAGACCGTCCAGCACCTGACCCACGGCGTCCAGGGCTTCGAGCACCAGCAGGCGGGTTTCCGGTGAGGGCTGGTGTTGCGGTTCCAACTGCGCCAGGGATTCAAGGTAGGCCCGCTCCAGGGCCTGGCGGCGGAAATACTGGCCGCACAGTCGGCTGGCCACGGTGTTCAGATAGGCCCGGGGTTCACGCAATACCGGCAGTTGTTCGCTGCGCAGAATCCGCAGGAAGGTGTCCTGTGCCAGGTCCATGGCCTGGTCCTGGTTACCGAGCTTGCGTCGCAGCAGTTGCACTACCCAGTTGTGATGCTGGACGTAGAGCTCGCCCACGGCGTGCTGTAGCGAGGAGTTGGGCACCATCGATAGGGGTTCCGGGACCGAGGCGAGCGAAAAGGGTGTTTATGGTAATGCTTCTCATTAGTGGGCGCTCAAGTTTTTATCGCTGCCGGCCAGGGCCTTAGCACGCGCGGCTTGTTGGTCATGTAGTTGTAGGTTACAACTAAATATTCCACGAGAGAGGTCACCTTTATGTCGAGCCCATCCGCAGGTTTCATCCCGCAATTGCGCCAGGCTTCCCGGCAGATGGTCCGTGAGCTGGGCTTCATGCACAGCACCCTGGCCGCCACCGACTACTCGCCCTCGGCAGTGCATGCGTTGCTGGAGATCGGCCAGGGCAATGCCTTGACCGCTGGCGATCTGGTGACGCTGCTGGGGCTGGAAAAATCCAGCGTCAGTCGTCTGGTGCGCAAGCTGGTGGAGGCCGGCGAGATCCGCGAACAGGCCGATGCACAGGATGCCCGCTCGAAGCGCCTGCACCTCACCGCCCAGGGACGCCAGACCCTGAGCGGTATCGACCGTTTTGCCCAGGCCCAGGTGGCCGCAGCCCTGGTGCACCTGAGCGCGGACCAGCAGCTTTGCGCCTCGACGGGCATCGCCGACTACGCCCGGGCACTGCGTGCGGTGCGCCTGGGCGAGGCGCCCGAGCCGCCCGCGTGCTGGTCCATCGCTCGTGGCTATAGACCGGGGGTGATTGGCCGTATTGCCGAAATGCATGCCTGCTACTACGCCGCCCGCGCCGGTTTCGGCCAGGCCTTTGAAAGCCTGGTGGCAACGGACATGGCTGAGCTGATGGGACGTTTGCACAACCCGCGCAATCAGGTCTGGGTGGCGCTGCAGGGTGAGCGGATTGTTGGTTCCATCGCCATTGACGGGGAGGGCGCGGACGGCGAGGCGATCCTGCGTTGCTTCATCCTCGATGATTCGGCGCGTGGCCAGGGTTTGGGCCGACGGCTGCTGGTCGAGGCCCTGGGGTTCTGTGATCAGTGGGGTTTTACAGCCACCCGCTTGTGGACCTTCAAGGGTCTGGATGCGGCGCGCACGCTGTATGAGCAACAGGGTTTCGTCCTGGTGCAGGAGCAGGTGGGCGAGCAGTGGGGCGCGGCGGTGACCGAGCAGTGTTTTGTGCGAGCCAGGCGGGCGGAGCACGCCGGAACTCGCTGAGCGTTGTAGCCGCTGCTGAGCCCGCGAAGCTGCGCAAAGGCCCGCAGGGCCTTGCTTGGCAGTCCCGAGCCGAGCCTCTAGCGGCACTGAAAACCTGCGTCTCCTGCGCAGCCGTTCGCAGCCTTCGGCAGCGGCTACAGATAGCCGGTATTGGTGGTAGGGTTAGCCCCCTGATGATTATCGATCTGTGGAGAAGCATCCCATGCAAGCCATCAAGCTCAGCCTGCCGGCATCCCTGGACAACCTTAAAATCGTGGAACTGGCCGATCCCGGGCAACCCGGCGCCGGGCAGATCCGCGTGCGTCTGCATGCCTGTTCCCTGAATTTCCACGACTACGCCGTGGTCACCGGCGCGCTGCCCACCGCCGATGGGCGGATTCCCATGGCCGACGGCGCCGGGGTGGTGGAGGCGGTGGGCGAGGGCGTCAGCGAGTTCAAGGTCGGTGATGCGGTGGTGTCGTGCTTCTTCCCCCATTGGCACGATGGCGGCCCGGCGATTGCCGACTTCAGCACCACCCCGGGCGATGGCGTCGACGGTTATGCCCGTGAAGTGGTGATCCAGCCCAGCCACTGGTTCACCCATGCGCCCAAGGGCTACAGCCATGCCGAAGCGGCGACCCTGACCACCGCCGGTCTCACGGCCTGGCGTGCGCTGGTGGTGGACGGCGGGCTCAAGGCCGGGGAAACCGTGCTGGTACTGGGCACCGGCGGCGTGTCGATCTTCGCCCTGCAACTGGCCAAGGCCATGGGCGCTACGGTGATTGCCACCTCTTCGTCGGACGCCAAGCTGGCCAAGGTTCGTGAGCTGGGCGCCGACCACACCCTCAACTACCGCACCCAGCCTGAATGGGGCAACGAAGTGCTCAAACTGACTGGCGGCCGAGGCGTCGACCATGTGGTGGAAGTCGGCGGCCCGGGCACCTTGCCGCAGTCCATCACCGCTTGCCGCATCGGCGGGCATATTGCCCTGATCGGCGTGCTCACCGGTTGGGCCGGACCGGTGCCGACCGCGGCGCTGATGGCCAAGCAGCAGCGCCTGCAGGGCCTGATCGTCGGCAGTCGCCAGCACCAGGTGGAGATGATTCGTGGCCTGGAGGCGACGGGGATCAAGCCGATCATCGACAGCACCTTCCCCCTGGCCGAGATCGCCAAGGCCTTCGCTCATGAAGCCTCGGGCGCGCACCTGGGGAAAATCTGCCTGACGTTCTGATGGAGCCTAATCCGTTTCGCAGTTGATTCCCTGCGCTGGGCTCACATCTGACCGTCGATGATGGCGCCGGCCACCGTCTGGCAGAACCAGCGCAGGGCGGCGGAACTGTCGCTGTTGGGGTGCCAGTGCAGGGACACTTCGAACTCGCCCACCGGGAACGGCAGTTCAAGCTGTTTCAGGCCGCCCTCCAGGGTGAACAGCCGGGCGATCTGCGCCGGCAGTACCGCCAGCAGCTCGGTGCCGGGCAAGACCTTGGGCAGCACCGAGAAGTGCGGCACATGCAGGCTGATCCGGCGCTGCAGGTTCATCTGCTTGAGGACGTCTTCGACGCTGCCGTGGCCGGTGGCCCGGGTCACGGCGATGTGCCGCTCGGCGAGGAACTGCTCCAGGCTCAATAGCTCGTCGATCCGTGGATGGCGATCGCTGAGCAGGCACACGTAACGTTCGCGAATCAGCACCTGGCTGCGGGCCCCGGGCACGTTCTTGCGGCAGATCAGGGCGTCCACCTTGCCGCTGCTCAACCAGTCCCCGGCCTGGTCCACCTGCAAGGGCAGCACCTCCACTTCGGCCTCCGGCGCCTCGCGGTTCAGACGCGCCAGGATCAGCGGCAGAAAGCCCATTTCCCCCAGGTCCGAAAGGGCAATGCGAAAGCGCCGCTCGGTGGTGGCCGGGTCGAAGCGGCGGGTGCTGTGCACGGCATTTTCAATCCGCGTCAGGGATTCACTGAACCCCCGGTACAGCTCATCGGCCAGATGGGTCGGCTGGATGCCGTCGCGGGTGCGGCTGAACAGGGCATCGTCGAACAGCTCCCGCAGCCGTGCCAGGCCGTAGCTGACCGAGGGCTGGGTGACGAACAGGCGCTCGGCAGCCAGGGTCACGCTGCGGGCCTCGTAGAGCGTGACGAAGGTGCGGATCAGGTTCAGATCGATGTGGCTCATGGTGCCTCACTGATATAGACGGGTCTTATTTTTGATAGAGATAGTATCAATTTGATCAATCTGGCGGCGGCTGCAAGAGTCACTCAAATTCTAAAAAAGCAGCGGCAAGGGTCTTTATGCAAACCGTCCATAGCGCCTCCTACGACATTCTCCGGCAACAGGGCCTGACCACCGTGTTCGGCAATCCGGGTTCCAACGAGTTGCCCTTTCTCAAGGGCTTTCCCGAAGACTTTCGCTACATCCTCGGCCTGCATGAAGGCGCCGTCGTGGGCATGGCCGACGGCTTCGCCCTGGCCAGTGGCAAGCCGGCTTTCGTCAACCTGCATGCGGCCGCCGGCACCGGCAATGGCATGGGCGCGCTGACCAATGCCTGGTACTCCCACAGCCCATTGGTGATCACCGCCGGCCAGCAGGTGCGGTCGATGATCGGTGTCGAGGCGATGCTGGCCAACGTCGATGCGCCGCAGTTGCCCAAGCCGCTGGTCAAGTGGAGCCATGAACCGGCCTGTGCCGAGGACGTGCCTCGGGCCTTGAGCCAGGCCATTCACCTGGCCAACCAGGCGCCCAAGGGCCCGGTGTATCTGTCGATTCCCTATGACGATTGGGCCCGCGCCGCACCGGCCGGAGTCGAGCACCTGGCGCGGCGCCAGGTGGCTAGCGCCGGGCTGCCTTCGGCGGCGCAACTGCGCAGCCTGGTGCAGCGCCTGGTGGCGGCGCGCAACCCGGTGCTGGTGCTGGGGCCGGATGTGGACGGCAGCCAGAGCAACGCGCTGGCGGTGCAGTTGGCGGAGAAACTGCGGATGACGGCCTGGGTGGCGCCTTCCGCGTCCCGTTGCCCGTTTCCAACCCGCCACCCGAGTTTTCGCGGGGTGCTGCCGGCGGCCATTGCCGGCATCAGCCGCTGCCTGGCCGCCCATGACCTGATCCTGGTCGTGGGCGCCCCGGTGTTCCGTTATCACCAGTACGCGCCGGGAGACTACCTGCCCGACGGCACGCAGTTGCTGCACATCACCTGCGATGCCGGTGAAGCGGCCCGGGCGCCCATGGGTGATGCGCTGGTGGGGGACATCGCCGAAACCCTGCAGGCCCTGGTCTGGGCCTTGCCGGACAGCGATCGCCAACCGCCCCAGGCCTTGGCGCGGCCAACGCCGATCCAGGAACAGGGCGGGTTGCTGCGTCCGGAAACCGTGTTCGATGTGATCAACGAGCTGGCTCCCAGGGATGCGATCTACGTCAAGGAGTCCACGTCCACGGTGGGCGCCTTCTGGCAGCGGGTGGAGATGAGCGAGCCCGGCAGCTATTTCTTTCCGGCGGCAGGGGGCCTGGGTTTTGGCCTGCCGGCGGCGGTGGGGGTGCAACTGGCCCGCCCCGAGCGTCGGGTGATCGGCATCATCGGCGACGGCTCGGCCAACTACGGCATCACCGCGCTGTGGACCGCGGCCCAGTACCAGATTCCGGTGGTGTTCATCATCCTCAAGAACGGCACCTACGGCGCCTTGCGCTGGTTCGCCGATGTCCTGCAGGTCGATGACGCACCGGGGCTGGATGTGCCCGGCCTGGACTTCTGCGCCATCGGCCGCGGTTATGGCGTGCACGCCGTGCAGGCCACGACCCGTGAGGCATTCGCCGAGGCTTTCAGCGCAGCGCTGGCCGGCAAGCGCCCGGTGCTGATCGAGGTGCCGACCCTGACCATCGAACCCTGAGGGTGCCATCGCCGCCGGTCACGGGGCCCGGCGGCGCCAGCCGTTTTCAACGCAGCATCACCGAGTATCGAGGCTTTTCGTACAAAGCCTGCGGATACACCACAACAATAAAAAAGAGGTGGTTATGAACACGACATCCGTCAGCCAAGTGCTGGGGGGAGCCTCCCTGCCAGTGCGTCCCGTATCCGGCAACGCCGATATCGGCACCTTGCTGGATGAGGGCCCCTATACCCGCATGCAGAAGATTGTGGTGCTGTTGGCCGCGCTGTCCATCGTCATGGACGGCTTCGACGGGCAGCTCATCGGCTTTGCCATACCGCTGATGATCAAGGAGTGGGGCATCACCCGCGAAGCCTTCGCGCCGGCGGTGGCAGCCGGGCTGATCGGCATGGGCATTGGCAGTGCCTGTGCCGGTCTGTTCGCCGACCGGTTCGGACGGCGCATGGCGGTGATCGCCAGCGTCTTTGTGTTCGGTACCGCGACTTGTGCCATTGGCCTGGCACCGGATGCGCTGGCGGTGGCCGTGCTGCGTTTTATCGCCGGGCTGGGCATTGGCGGGGCATTGCCCAGTGCCACCACCATGACCGCGGAGTTCACCCCGGCGCGCCGCCGTACCCTGGCGGTGACCGCCACTATTGTCTGCGTACCCCTGGGCGGAATGCTCGCCGGCTTGTTCGCCTCCCAGGTGTTGCCGGTGTATGGCTGGCGCACACTGTTTTTCCTCGGCGGCAGCCTGCCCATCGTCTTCGGTTTCTTGCTCTTGGCGACACTGCCGGAATCGCCACGTTTCCTGGCCCGTCGGCCCCAGCGCTGGGGTGAGTTGAGCGCCTTGCTGGGGCGCATGGGGCGGCCCATGGCCGAGGGCGTTCGCTATACCGATGCCCTGGAGCAGAAGAGCGAGCAGCAGGGTGGTTTTCGTGCCTTGTTCGCCATCGGCTACGGCCGCGACACCCTGGCCGTGTGGGTGGCGTTCTTCATGTGCCTGACTGCGGTCTACAGCGCTTTCAGCTGGTTGCCCACCATGCTGCAGTCCACGGGGCTGCCGCTGGCGGTGGCCAGCTCCGGCCTCACCGCCTACAACCTGGGCGGGGTGATCGGGGCGCTGGTTTGCGCGGTGGCCATGACCCGCTGGGGGTCGTTCTGGCCGCTGGCGATCTGTTGCGCCGGGGGCGCGGCCAGCGCCTTCGCTTTGCAGGCGGTGGACATCCACCAGAACACCAGCTTGCTGATTTTCGGCATCGGCGTGCATGGCCTGTTCGTCAACGCCGTGCAATCCACCTTGTATGCCCTGTGTGCCTTTATCTATCCCACTGGGGTACGTGCCACTGGCACCGCCTCGGCCCTGGCCTTTGGCCGCCTTGGAGCGATTCTCAGTGCCTTCGCCGGCGCCACGGTGATCACTCAGGGCGGGGCACAGGGCTACCTGACGTTGCTGGGCTCGGTGATGGTGCTGGCCCTGATCGCCCTGCTGATCGTGCGTCGGCACATTCCCCGGCGCAGGCCGGGGGCGGCATAAGTGCCTCGCCACACAGGGAGGGCCTGGCCGGTGAACAATGATCTTGAGAAGGGCAATTCGATGAATATTTCCATCCTGGGAGCGGGCGCCATGGGCTCGCTGTTCGGCGGCCTGCTGGCGGAAAGTGGGCAGAAGGTCAGGCTGCTGGATATTGACGAGCGGCACCTTGAGGCCATCCGCCGCCAGGGCTTGCGCCTGGAGACCGATAGCGGCGACCGGCGCATCGACGGCCTCGCGGCGTGCCGTCCGGAGCAGGCCCCCGGGCACGCGGATCTGTTGCTGGTGTTCACCAAGACCCTGCATACCGAGCGTGCATTGCGCAGCGCGGCTGGCCATATCGGCGCGCAAACCCTGGTGCTGACCTTACAGAACGGCCTGGGCAATGCCGAGGCGGTCAGCCGTCACGTCGCCCGGGAACGGGTGCTGATCGGCATGACCAACTGGCCCGCCGATCTGTTGGGGCCTGGGCATGTGCGCTCCCATGGTGAGGGCGTGGTCCGGGTCCTGGGGCTGGAAGGGGGGACGTCTCGGGGCGCCAGACAGGTTGCCCAGGTGCTCGATGGCGCGGGACTGCAATGCCGGGTGGACCGGGACGTCTGGACCTCGATCTGGGAAAAGGTGGCGTTCAACGCCGCCTTGAACAGCCTGTGCGCCGCCAGTGGTTGTACGGTGGGGCAACTGGGAGCCGCGCCCGAGGGCGTAGCCCTGGCCAGGCACATGGTCCTGGAGGTGCTGGCGGTGGCTCGGGCGGCCGGGGTGGCGGTGGATGAGCAGCGTTGCCTGGACTCGGTGGCGTTCGCCATGGCCAATCACCGGGATCACAAGCCGTCCATGTTGCAGGACGTGCTGGCCGGCAGAGCGACGGAGATCGGCGCGATCAACGGTGAGGTGCTGGCTCGGGCACGGCAGGCCGGTATTGCCGTGCCCCACAACGAAACCCTGCTCGGGCTGCTGCGCCTGATCGAAGCCCGAATGTAGGAGCCGGCTTGCCGGCGAAGGGCGCGCGAGCCTTGTGTGGGGCTTGAGGACGCTTTCGCTGGCAAGCCGGCTCCTGCGGTTGGGGGAGGGATCAGCCGCCGCAAACAGGGGTATTTGATTGCTGTTATTTGACTGCTGTTATTTGAAGAGGTGTGTCATGAGCGATTCCAAAGCTGTCTATTGCGATCTGCATCTGCAACCCATCGCCGGAACCTGGCGCATCGGCGCTGCGGGCAAAACCCTGGCAGTGAGCAATCCGTTCGACGGTTCGTTGTTGCTGGAAGTGGTCCAGGCCAACCGCAGTGACCTGGATGCCGCCTACGCGAAAGCCGCGCAAGTGCAGCCGCAATGGGCCGCGCTCGGCCCGTCGGAGCGGGCGGCGGTGCTGCATCGGGCGGTGGCGATCTTCGACCAGCGCCAGGAAGAGATCGTCGACTGGATCATTCGCGAATCCGGCAGTACCCGAATCAAGGCGCTGGCCGAGTGGGGCGCGGCGCGGGCCATCACCCTGGAGTCGGCGTCGTTTCCGGCGCGGGTTCATGGGCGAATTGTCGAGTCCGATGTCCCGGGCAAGGAAAGCCGGGTCTATCGCAGCGCCCTGGGGGTCGTGGGGGTAATCAGCCCGTGGAACTTCCCGCTGCACCTGACCCAGCGATCCATCGCGCCGGCCCTGGCCTTGGGCAATGCGGTGGTGGTCAAGCCGGCCAGTGATACGCCGGTGTGCGGTGGCCTGTTGCTGGCGCGGATCTTCGAAGAGGCCGGCTTGCCCGCCGGGGTGTTCAGTGTGGTGGTGGGGGCCGGCAGCGAGATCGGCGATGCCTTCGTCGAGCACCCGGTGCCTTCCCTGATCACCTTTACCGGCTCGACTCCGGTGGGGCGCGGCATAGGCCGTATCGCCAGTGGCGGCGAGCACCTCAAGCCTGTGGCCCTGGAGCTGGGAGGCAACAGCCCGTTCGTGGTGCTGGACGACGCCGACCTTGAGCAAGCGGTGAATGCCGCGGTGTTTGGCAAGTTCCTGCACCAGGGGCAGATCTGCATGGCGATCAACCGGATCATCGTTGACCAGTCGCTGTATGACGCCTTTGCCGAGCGCTTCGTGGCGCGGGTCAGGCAGCTCAAGGTCGGCGATCCGCAATCGCTGGAAACGGTGATCGGCCCGGTGATCAATGCCCGACAACTGCAAGGCTTGCAGGACAAGATCGCCCTGGCCCGGGAAGAGGGGGCCGAGCCGCTGTACGAAGGCGGAGTCAGCGGCAACCTGCTGGCGCCCCATGTGTATGGCGAGGTTCGCGCCGACATGGATCTGGCCCGCAATGAAATCTTCGGGCCTCTGGTGGGGCTGCTGCGGGCCCGGGATGAAGCCCATGCCCTGGAGTTGGCCAATGCCAGCGAGTTCGGCCTGTCCAGCGCCGTGTTTACCCGCAACCTGGAGCGTGGGGTGAACTTTGCCCGCCAGGTGCGGGCCGGCATGACCCATATCAACGATGTACCGGTGAACGACGAAGCCAATGCGCCGTTCGGGGGCGAGAAGAACTCCGGGCTGGGCCGTTTCAACGGCGACTGGGCCATCGACGAGTTCACCCGGGATCAGTGGATCAGCCTGCAGCATCGGCCGCGTCAGTATCCCTTTTGACCCCGCGCCCTGAATGACCCCCGGCCGTCCTGGCCGGGTTTTCTGCGCATCCTTGACGCACGGGCCGGCAACGGCCTGTCGGGGTACGGCTGCGCCAAAAAAACGGAGAACAATAATAATGAACGACCGTCAGCCAATGCTTTGCCGCTCCTTGTTCGGGGCCTCTTTGTCACTGGGACTGTGTGGCGCCTGCTGGGCCGATGACAGTGGATTTGTCGAGGGCGCCCGGAGCGATCTGCTGTTGCGCAACTATTACTTCAATCGGGACTTTCGCGATCACGATGCGCCCAAGGGGCACGTGGAGGAGTGGGCCCAGGGCTTTATTTTCAAGTTCAGTTCCGGCTACACCCCGGGCACCGTGGGGTTTGGTCTGGACGCCATTGGCTTGTTCGGTCTCAAGCTCGACAGCGGCCGTGGGGTCAGTGGCTCGCAATTGCTGCCAGTGCACGATGACGGGCGGGCGGCCGACAACTTCGGGCGCGCCGGGGCGGCCTTGAAGGCTCGGATTTCGGCCACTGAACTGAAGGTGGGGGAGTTGCTGCCGGATGTTCCATTGCTGCGTTATGACGACGGACGCCTGCTGCCCCAGACCTTTCGCGGGGCGATGCTGGTGTCCCGGGAGATCTCCGGGCTGGGCCTGCAGGCCGGGCAATACCGTGCGGTCAGCCTGCGCGACTCTTCGGACATGCAGGACCTTGCGGCCTGGGCGGCCCCCGGGGTGAAGTCCGACGGTTTCAACTATGGCGGTGCCGAGTACCGCTTCAATCAGCAGCGCACACTGTTGGGTGTCTGGCATTCGCAGCTGGAGGATATCTATCGGCAGAGCTACTTCAACGTGCTGCATAAGCAGCCGGTAGGCGACTGGGTGCTGGGGGCCAACCTGGGTTATTTCATCGACCGCGAGGAGGGTCGCGCGCGCATCGGCAAGGTCGACAGCCACACCGCCTATGGCCTGTTTTCTGCCTCCCGTGCTGGACATGCCTTGTACCTGGGATGGCAGAAAGTCAGCGGTGACAGCCCGTGGATGTCGGTCTACGGCAGCAGTGGACGGACCCTGGGCAACGACATGTTCAACGGCAACTTCAGCAATGCCGGCGAGCGTTCCTGGCAACTGCGCTACGACTACGATTTTGCCGCCGCCGGCATTCCCGGGTTGCTGGCCATGGTGCGCTATGGCCGTGGCGACAGTGCCACGACCCGGGTCGGCAACGACGGTCAGGAGTGGGAGCGGGACACCGAGCTGGGCTACACCCTGCAAAGCGGCCGTCTGAAAAACCTCAACCTGCGGCTGAACAACGCGACCACCCGGCGCAGCTTCAGCAGTGACTTCGACCAGACTCGGCTGATCGTCAGCTACCCGCTGTCCTTCTGAGCTGGCGTCTGCGTCGACCTGATGGCCGCAGCCGCTGATCGGCTGCGGTACAGAGGCTGGCGGGCCCTGGTCCCGGCGAGGGTTCCGAGCCGCCTGGCTCAGCGTCGCTGCAGGCTTTGCTCCATGCGTTGGATGCCTTCTTCCAGCAAGGCACGGGGGCAACCGAAGTTCAGGCGCACGAATTGCCCGCAGTCGTCACCGAACTCGAGTCCGGCGCTGAGGCCGACCTTGGCTTCCTTGAGGAAATAGCCGTGGGGATCGTCCAGCCCCAGCTCGCTGCAGTCGAGCCAGGCCAGGTAAGTGCCCTGGGGCGCATGCATGCGTATGCCCGGCAGGCGGGTCTGCACCGCGTGCAGCAGGTAGTCGCGGTTGTCCTGCAGGTAGCCGAGCAGCGCCTGCAGCCATGGGCCGCCGTGGGTCAGGGCGGCCTGGGTCGCCTCCAGGCCCAGGGGGCTGACGCTGTCCACCATGCCGGCGCGGGCGTTGTTGAAGGCCAGGCGGGTGGCCGGGTCCTGGACGATGGCGAAGCAGGTCTTCATCCCGGCGATGTTGTAGGCCTTGCTCGCCGACATCAGGGTGATGGTGCGCCGGGCGATCTCCGGGCTCAGGGACGCGGTAGGAATATGCCGGCGTCCATCGAAGCACAGCTGGGCATGGATCTCGTCGGAAATGATCAGTGCGCCCTGGTCCAGGCAGGCGTTGGCCACGGCTTGCAGTTCTTCCCGGGGGAAGACCTTGCCCAAGGGATTGTGGGGGTTGCTCAGGAGCATCGCGCCAGCACCTTGCAAGGCCTGACGCAGTGCGTCCATGGGGGTGACATAGGTGCCTTGCTCGGTGAGCTGGAACGGCACTTCGACCTTGTCCAGGCGCCAGTTGTCCGGGGCCATGCGTAGCGGGCGGTAGTTGGGGGTCTGTACCAGCACTGTTTGCCCGGGCTGGACGAAGGCGTGCAGGGCCATGTTGAACCCGGGCTCGACCCCGGGCAGGAAGATCAACTCGTCGGGCTGCACGCGCCAGGCGTACTTGTTCCAGAGGTCGGCGACCACGGCTTCGCGCAGTTCATCCCGGGCCACGCTGTAGCCCAGCAGCGGGTGCTCGAGGCGTTGGTGCAAGGCCTGGAGAATGCTGTCTGCCACGGCAAAGTCCATGTCCGCCACCCACATGGGCAGGACGTCCTCGGGGTAGCGGCTCCACTTGGTGCTGCCGGTGCCCTGGCGCGGATGCAGGGTATCGAAATCGAAGCTCATGAGCGGGTCTCGTCGAATCGCATGGGGAAGGTGCAGGGATTCTAGCCTTCCCTGAGGTTGGCCGGCAGGCTGGGTTGGGCCAGGCCCGGGCAAAGGGGGGATTCAAGGTGAGGGAGTGGGTGCGAAAAATGTCGGTTGTTTGCAGACTGAAATATTGAAGTTGAAACGGGTGTTTATTTAAAGCGGAGTATTGTTTTTCTTTTGTTTTATGGGGTTTGTGTCAAGGCACTTTTTTCTGTTTATTTGTCATTGTTTGTTTCTGGATTTTTTAAGGATTGTCTTAGGTTGTGTTTTTTAGTTGGTGTTATATGGTGTGGCGGTTATTGGAGTTGTTCAAGGTTTAAACCTAAGTGGGTATAACAATAATCGAACCGCCAAGGAGCAGGACAATGACGGCTGAAAGTGGAATTCGCTATCGTGATTATTCGGTCCCCTATCTAGTGGATGAAACCCTTCGGGAAGGAATTGAACGCACGGCCTTTCCCATTTCCGTGGACGCCAAGGTGGCGCTTCTCAAGTCCATGGCAGCAGCAGGCTTGAGAGATTTCGTGGTGGGCTGCGGGCCTGAAGAGCCGCTGGTCTGGGACCGTCTGCATCAGGCCCGGGAAGCCCATGAACTGCCCGCCGATACCCGCGCCACCTTCATCATTCTGCTCAACTGCTGGGAGACTGCTTTCGCTTACTTCCAGTCCCGCCAGCAACATCGCCAGTGGATCGCCGACACCGTGTTCAGCTTCGGCATGATCACCTACAGGCAGGGCGAGCGGGAGTTCGAGCGGGCCATCGAAGCGTTCCGCAGCATCGGTGCCGTCCGATTCAAGGCCAGCGTGCTCAATAATTTTCGCCAGGGCGTGTCTGAGCAGCGCTATGGCGAAATCTGCCGGCAAATCGACTGGGCTGCCAGCCTGGGGGTGGAGATCATCAGGATCAACGATTCGGTGGGCTCGCTGCAGCCCCATGTGACCCAGTGGCTGTGTTCGAAGCTGGTCAAGGATTACCCCCGGCTGGTGTTTTGCCTGCATGCCCATAACGACAACGGACTGGCCCTTGCCAATACCATGCAAGCCATTCACTCGGGCTTTCAGATGGTTGAAGGGGCGCTCGCCGGTTTTGGCAATAGATCGGGTATTGCGCCCTTGGAACAAGTGATCAAGTTGTGCAAGACCAATAATATAAGTCTGGGCTCCTGTGAACTTGATCTGGATAAGTTGATCGATGCAGCTCATCAGTGTGAAGACGCCTTCTTGCAAGTGCCCAGTGTTTATCGGCCGGTGAGTGGCAAGTTGGAAACACTTTCCAATTACGGTGTTCTGAATATTCCGGACTTTCTTGAAACTCAGGATGAGAAGAGTTACTTCGTCAACTATGTCGGCCTGCATCCGCAAACCATTCGCCAGGCCCTGAGACACTATTCAACGGCAGGGCTGAATGTGGCGACGATGGCCGATGCGGACCTGTGGCCCATAGTGGAGAGCCTGAAAGTGGAGATGCGGGCCTCGATGAAGGACATCGAGTCCCACTATCGGCGGGTCATGGGCGGGGTGATGGATTTCTACCGCGCCTCGACCTACACCCCCCGGCAACTGGCGCAGTATGCCGAACGGTGGATTGTTCGGGGGCATGCTGCTCATGGATAAGGTCTTTACGGTGGTGATGCCGTTGTTTGCCATGATCTTCGCCGGCTATTGGATAGTGCGGATCGGGGTCATCGGCAAGGAAACGGTAAAGGGCCTGGTGGGCGTCGTGTTCTGGCTGTTCCTGCCATGCTTCATTTTCATCAAGACCCTGGGCACTCGGGACCATGGCGAGCTGGATTGGGGGCTGCTCAGCGCCTACTACCTGGCTTGCCTGGTGACCTTCATCATCGCTGCGGTAGGTGGCTGGCTGATCTGGGGCGGCAATGGGCGCGTAGCCGGCCTGCGTGGGTTGTCGTCCATCTCGGGGGTGGTGGGGTACATGGGGTTGCCCCTGATGGTCATGGCCTTTGGCGATGAGGCGGCCTTGCCAACGTTGATGATCACCATGGCCGACAACCTGGTGATCCTGGCGGGTGGCGCATTGATCATGGAGCTCACCGCGCAACAGGAGGTGCAGGCCAAGCCGGATATCGGCCGCGTGCTGCTCACCACGACCCGCTCCATTGTCACCAACCCGCTGATCCTGGCGGTGCTGCTGGCCGTGCTGTTCATTGTCCTGCAATGGCAGTTGCCCAGTCCGCTGCAGATTTTCGCCACGCAGATGACCAACGCCACCGGGCCTTTGGCCCTGGTAGCCCTGGGCGCCGCCTTTGCCGTGCATCGCAATCAGAGCCTGATCAAGGGCGACGCCCTGTCGCTGGCACTGTTGAAGGTGGTGGTGCTGCCGGTGCTGGTGTTCGTTTCCGCCCGGTATGTGTTTGGCCTCAGCGACTTTCTGATCAAGATTGCGGTGATCATGGCGGCGTTGCCGGTGGCGGTTAACGTTTTCATCCTGGCGTCGCGCTACAAGACCTATGAGACGGAGGTCTCCAGCAGCATGCTGCTCTCCGCGGTGATGGGCATCGGGGTGATCTCGGGGTTGCTGGTCGTGCTGGACTGATGCTCAAGCCTGCCGGCACATGACCGGCCATTGCACCCTGCAAGCGTTAGGCGCTTGCGGGGTGTTTTGTTTGCCTGTCCTGCGGCGTTCGCTGCAGGGCTGATGATCCCTGCGAAAACCTGCAGCAGCTTCCCGCAAAGCAGCTTTTCCCTTGCCTGTGCCTCACAAAAACCTCGTTTCGCAACGTTCCGGGTTATGGAAACAATGAACCCCTGCATACGCCTGCCCGACTGCCACGGGCGCCTGCGGCGATGCACTGCCGATCGATTTGTTCTTCCTACAAAAACAACAGGGAGCAAGCGATGAACCGCCATTCGAGCAAGACCGCGTCCGCTCACCCCGGACCGGTTGCAAACACTCCAAGCGAACGGGGCCACAGAGCCCGCAACGGTGACGATCCGGCTACCTGGCCTGTGCTGCCAGGCGCCTTGCACCGCTGACCAAGACTCGTAGTGCCTGGTGCAGTACCGCCCGTGAATACGGTCGCTTCCAGGCTCCTGCTGTGCGGGTTCGTGCGGGCGAGCCGGCTTTCTTGAGGATGGGTTTTATGTCCAACACCTTGCGTTGCGGCGTTGCATTGTCGTGGGTTCTGCTGTGCACCGGGGCTTGGGCCCAACCGCAGAATCTCACCGTCATTTCCTTTGGCGGAGCCACCAAACAGGCTCAGGAAAAAGCCTATTTCCAACCCTTCAACCAGAGCGGGGCGGCCCGGGTGGTGGCGGGGGAGTACAACGGTGAACTGTCGAAGATCAAGGCCATGGTCGATGTCGGCAAGACCAGCTGGGATGTGGTCGAAGTGGAGAGCCCGGAGCTGTTGCGCGGCTGTGACGAGGGCTTGTTCGAACCTTTGGACCTGGCTCGCTTTGGTGATCCGGCGCAGTTCGTCCCGGGCACCCTGAGCGAGTGCGGCGTGGCCACCTACGTCTGGTCGATGGTCATGGCCTTTGCTCCGCAAAAGCTGGCCAAGGCGCCCGGGTCCTGGGCCGACTTCTGGAACCTCAAGGACTTCCCCGGCAAGCGCGGTTTGCGCAAGAGCGCCAAGTACACCCTGGAAATCGCCCTGCTGGCGGACGGTGTGGCGCCGGCCCAGTTGTATCAGGTGCTCAACACCCCGCAAGGCGTGACCCGGGCCTTCGCCAAGCTGGATCAGATCAAGCCCTACATCCAGTGGTGGGAAGCCGGGGCGCAACCTCCGCAATGGCTGGTGGCCGGTGATGTGGTGATGAGCGCGGCCTACAACGGACGCATTGCCATGGCCCAGAAGGAGGGCATGCAGTTGAGTATCCTCTGGCCCCAGAGCCTTTACGACCCGGAGTACTGGGCGGTAGTCAAAGGCTCGCCGAACAAGGCCCTGGCCGAAGATTTCATCCTGTTCGCCAGCCAGCCCCAGGCGCAGAAGGTGTTCTCGCAGAACATTCCCTATGGACCGGTGCATCGTCAGGCACTGCCCCTGTTGCCTGAGGCGGTGCAGCAGCAACTGCCGACCTACGAGGCCAACCTGCGGGGCGCGCGGGCGGTGGATGCGGCGTTCTGGGTCGACCATGGCGAGGAGCTGGAGCAGCGCTTCAACGCCTGGGCGGCCCGTTGAACGCATCACTGATGCACTGAGGAAAAAAGGGCCTGCACAAGCTGTGCAGGCCCTGGTCCGATTTCCGGGACCTGACGACGTTTCCGAGTCGGCGGCGAGCTGGACACACCCGTCGGCTCAATGGGCGGGGGCTTGAGGGCGCTGGGTCAGCCAGTCGATAAACAACGAAAACAGCTCCGCCTGGGAACTGATGGCCAGCTTGGTATAGAGATTCTTACGGTGCATGCGCACGGTTTCCGGAGAGATTTCCAACACCTTGGCCGTGGATTTCACCGAGTGACCGCGCAGGATCAGGTGGGCGATCTCCCGTTCACGCACCGTCAGTAGCGGAGTGCCGAAGCTCATGAAGGCGGCTTCGATCTGTTGGTTGAGGTCGGCCGGAGCCAGGGCCGGCAGCGAACCCTGAGTCGCGTGTCGCACCAGTTGCTGCAGGCCGCCGGCACTGCCGAAACGACGGATCAGCTCGCGCACCAGCGGCTCCACCGCCCGCAGTAGCGCCAAGGGTTCGCTGGCGAAGCGTGCACCACTCAAGCCTTGGAACATGCACAGGGAAATCTTGCTGTGCGGGTCGAGGTCGACGATGTAGTAACTGTCTTCGGCGCCCCCGGTCTTGAGGTAGTAGGTCTTGTAGTACTCGCTGGCGAAGAAGTCGTCCGGGGCGATTTCCGAGAGGTGGTAGAAACCTTCCGCCAGACCGTTTTCCACCGCCAGGCAAAAGGGGTCGAGCAGGTAACCGCGGGAGAAATAGCGGTTGATGATCTCGTCGCGGTACGCGCCGACAATGCCTTGCTCATGCAGCAACTGGGGTGGCAAGCCTTTGCGTTCCAGGCTGATCATCATGGATTCGATGGGGGTCAGGGCATTCAGCGCTGCCGCCAGATGGCTGAGGAAGGCCTCATCGTCCACGCTCTCGAATGCCTTGGCCAAGCCGGCATGCCAGGCCTGCAGGGCATCGAGGGCGAGTGGGGCGTTGGGGGGATTGGCAGATGCGCTCATGCCCGGCAGTTTAACTGCCGGGCGCAGGCCGGGTAAGACCCCGATTTGCAGTGCTGTCGGTGCCCGTTGTCGATTCATCAACCCAGGTACTGGCCGTCACGGCGCAGCTCGGCGGCGGCCTCGAGGATGCATTCGCGCAAGGTATCGACGATTTCGTCGATCTGCGCACGGGTGATGATCAACGGTGGCGACATGACGTTGAGATGGCCGATGGGACGCACCAGCAAGCCCTTGGCCTGGGCTCGCAGGTGGATGCGTTCGGCAATGTTCAGGGCCTCCGGCAACAGGCTCTTGCTGTGCTTGTCGGCGACGAACTCGACGCAGGCCATCAGCCGCTTGCAGCGTACATTGCCGACCAGGGGCAACTGCGCCAGGGTCTGCAGGCGTTGCTCCATGTAGACCCCCACCTCCTCGACATGGGCCAGCAGGTTTTCCCGCTCGATGATCTCGATGTTCTTCAGCGCCGCGACGCAACTGACTGGGTGCCCGCTGTAGGTGAAGCCGTGGGTGAAGCAACGGCCCTTGCCCGGCTCGCCGATCACCTGCCAGATGCGTTCGGAGAAAATGCAGGCCCCCAGGGGCAGGTAGCCCGAGGTCAGGCCCTTGGCGGTGGTGATGATGTCCGGCTGCATGCCGAACACGTCCTGGGAGGCGAAAAAGGTGCCCAGGCGACCGAACGAGGTCACCACCTCATCGGCGACATACAGCAGGTCGTAGCGTTGGCAGATTTCCCACATCCGCCGGTGATAGCCCTCGGGCGGAATGATCACTCCGCCTGAGCCCATGATGGGTTCGGCGAAGAAGGCGGCCACCTTGTCCGGGCCGATGGTGAGGATCTTGTCCTCGAACTCGGCCACCAGAAAATCGAGGAAGTCCGCCTCGCTCATACCTGCCGGGGCACGGTAGTAGTTGGGGCAGGAGATGTGGTGAAACAGGTCGCTCATGAAGTCGAATTCGGGAGCTCGGTCGGCGGCCTTGTTGCCGATGGACATGGTCAGGAAGGTCGAGCCGTGGTACGCATTGATCCGCGAGATCACATGCTTCTTCTCATGTTTGCCACGACTGTTCTGATAGAACTGCACCAGGCGGTAGGCGGTGTCTACTGCAGTGGAGCCGCCAGTGGTGAGGAACACGTGGTTCAGGTCCCCCGGTGCCAGGCTGGCGAGTTTTTCACAGAGCTGGATGGCGCTGACATTGGCCATGTCGCAGAACGGATTGGAGTAGGCCAACTGCCGTACCTGATCGGCAATCGCTTCGGCCATTTCCTCGCGGCCCAGGCCGATGTTGGTGCACCACATGCCGCCGACCGCATCCAGGTAGCGCCGGCCGGCGGTGTCATAGATATAGGCACCGTCACCGGCAGCGATGTTCAGCGAGCCCTGCTCGCGGTGCTCGTCGAACATATGAAAGCCGTGCATGTAATGGGCCTTGTCGGCGGCCACCAGTTGTGGGTCGTCGAACTGTTGAAAAAAGGCTTCGGGTTGGATGGCCATGGGCTTCACCTCGGGTTGAACCATTGGACGCAACGTCCGTGGAATGGGTAGGCATGGATCACTTGCCGATCTTCACCATGTTCCAGGTGCGGGTGATCAGGCGGGTGCTGGCGGGAGACTGGATTTTCTGGGTGAACAGTCGCTCCCGGGTCTGGGCATCGGGGTAGATCGCCGGGTTGTCACGCACCTCGGCAGCGAGCAACGGGGTGGCCTTGAGGTTGGCATTGGCATAGCGGATGTAGTCGCTGACCTCGGCCATCACCTGCGGCTGCAACAGGTACTCGATAAAGGCATGGGCATTGGCCACATTCGGCGCATCGGCGGGAATGTAGAAGTTGTCGAACCAGATCAGCGAGCCTTCTTTGGGAATGAAATAGTCGAGCTTGACCGGTGCCCCCGCTTCATTGGCCCGGGCCTGGGCGGTGGCGTAATCGCCGGACCAGGTCGCACTCAGGCACAGGTCGCCATTGGCCAGGCCATTGAGGTAGCTGGTGGAGTCGAACTTGCGGATATAGGGCCGTATGGCCATCAAGGCATCTTGCGCGGCCTTGAGGTCTGCGGGCTCGGCGCTGTTGGGATTGCGCCCCAGCCAGGCCAGCACCAGCGGCAGAATGTCCGTGGGCGAGTCCTGCAGCGTCACTCCGCAATCAGCGAAGCGCGACACCACCTTGGGATCGAACAGCATTGCCAGGGAACCGATGGGCGCGTCCGGCATCCGCTCACGGATCTTGTCGACGTTATAGGTCACCCCATTGCTGCCCCAGGTATAGGGCGCCGAATACTGCACCCCGGCGTCGTAGTTCTCCAGGCTTGTCAGCACCTGGGGATCGAGATTCTGCCAACTGGGCAACCACTGCTTGTTCAGCGGCTGGAACACCCGCGCCTTGATCAAGGGCGGCACCAGCGCCGCATTGAGTACCACCAGATCGTAGCCGGAGCGCCCAGGCAGCAACTTGCCCTGGACGGTTTCATAGGAATCGAAGGTGTCGTAGATCACCTTGATGCCGCTGGCCTTCTCGAAGCCGGCGAGGGTGCTCTCGCCGATATAGTCCGACCAGTTGTACAGCCGTAGCGTCTTGCTAGCGGGCTCCTCGGCCTGCACCCAGGCCGCCGCCACTATCAGAACCACGCCAAACACCGCAGGGAATGCTGTACGCATGCTGGAATTCCGCCTTGAACCTGATGGGAGGAGCCCGGGTCGAGCCGTTGGCGCTACTGTCCGCGAGCGGCTGCACACACGCCATAACCCGATCGGGTAGGTGAGCGAGGAACAGGCAAGGGCGAGCTATCGGACTTGATTTATGCAATCATCCAGCCCCGTCGGCGACTTCGAGGCGTATTTGCCCGCCCGGAAACCTGTAGAAACAGCCCGGCAGAAAAAATATCGAATAGGAGTTGCCAGGAATGGAAAACATGTCCATAATTGCGACCATTCCTCAGCGAGGAAACGGAAAAACTCTTTAGAAATCAAAGAGTTGCGAGATGAGGTTGATCTCGAAAACCGTTCTAGTTTGTATGTGGCCAGTGTTGTTTTTCAGGCATTGGACATTTGGGGCCGAGTAGCAAAATGGTTATGCAGCGGATTGCAAATCCGCCTACGCCGGTTCGATTCCGACCTCGGCCTCCACCCTTGAAAACCCCGTAGATTAACGTCTACGGGGTTTTTTATTGCCTGGGATTTGGGCAATCACTTCCGCAGTTTTTTAGATCACTTCCGCAACTCGCCTGTTTTTGGCATCGCACTGAAGAGAATTTCCCTTCTCGGAGTGCGGACTGGTGATGGTTCTCGGCTAAGATGTTTTCCCTTCGTTCCTACGGATCTTTCTGACTTGGCGATAAGGAATCGCGCTATGAAAGCACCAGTAGCTGCCGCGGTCGTACATCTCGGCGGGAAAATTCTTATCACACGCAGAGCTCCAGGCCAGAAGCTGGCAGGCATGTGGGAGTTTCCTGGCGGCAAGCTTGAGCATGGCGAAACACCGCAGGACTGTATCACCCGCGAACTACTTGAAGAGTTGGGTGTTGAGTCCGACGCCGGCGAGATTCTCACTTCTTCGATTTATACCTATCCCGGCGGCACGATCGAACTGATCGCCGTCAGCGTCGTTTTGCAATCCACCCAATTTGTTCTGCAGGTACATGACCTGGTCGAGTGGGTAAGCCCTTGCGAATTGCTGCAATACGACCTTGCTCCTGCTGATGTTCCAATTGCTGAAGAGATCATCCGAACATATGGTTAATTTTGTTCCTCCAGTCCCAGGCTCTAATCTCAATAACGACGATCTGACGCAGTTGTTTCAATGCAGTCCGCAAGGTGGGATGCGCCGCTCAAATCGTACTAACACCCTCGTCATCGTTTCGAACCATGTGGCGTCCATTTATGACGATCGCTGGGTTAATGATGTGCTGCACTACACCGGTATGGGTCAGCAGGGTGATCAGTCGCTGGAATTTAACCAAAACAGAACGCTGAATGAGTCTCGTGCCAACGGCGTATCCGTGCATCTGTTCGAGGTATTCACTGCTAAAACCTATACCTACATGGCTGAGGTGGAGCTGGCTGATGAGCCTTATCAGGAGAGGCAGCCTGACGTTAAGGGGCGGGAGCGCTCTGTATGGATATTCCCGCTTCGCCTGAAGTCAGGTGCTCTGCCGGCCATATCAGATTCCACGCTGCAACAGCTAAACCAGGTGAAGGAGAAGCAGGCTCGTAAGTTGAGTGATGCGGAGGTGGAGGCGCTTGCTCGGCGACAGGGGCGGATCAGTGTCGGAAAGCGCAGTGCCAAAGTTATCCAGCATCAACGTTCAGCCTGGGTCGCGGAGCATGCCAAGCGCAGATCTAAGGGGCGGTGTGACTTGTGCCAAGAAGCTGCACCGTTCAACAAGAAAGACGGAGCCCCTTTTCTGGAGACGCACCACATTGTTTGGCTTGTAAAAGGCGGGGCCGATACGGTGGAGAACACTGCTGCGCTTTGCCCCAACTGCCACCGCAGAATGCATGTGCTGGATGATGATGCAGACAGGCAACTATTGACCGCACGTTTGAACGGTCTTTAATTCGGGAGTGGGCATGGAAGAAGAAATTAGTTTTGAGCACGAAGGTGCGACGTACACCAGCCATTACATTGTTCATGGAGACGACTTGGTCGTTTATCTTCCTGATGGCAGCCAGCGGACAACTACTCTTCGTGGGCTTGACCCTCAAATGGCAGCACTGACTCACTTGCGTGGTTTTGTACTGCGTTTGAATAAGGCTTGAGTGGGTGCTTTGTGTGCTATGTAGTGTCTTGGTTCTCTGGCTAGAGCAGCATTCAGATCGCGTTGGATCACGACTGTTTTCGGCCAGAAGCAGTCATTCAATGCTCTACAAAATAAGGGGCGCTTCAGTTTGCTGCTCGGTTGAAAAGGAAATCCAAAGGACTTTGGGTTTCTTTGGTGTTTAGATTTTGGAGAGTTATCGGTGTTACAGACGTTGTGGGTCTTGCTCAATTGGGAAGACTGGGAGTCACTTGCAATAGCTTCTATCCCATTTCAGCTATTTGTCTGGGTTGGGTCAGCGCTCACAGTGCTGATCCTGCGTTTCCGTGGTCGCATTCCTATCTTCTGGGCTAATGTGTTGGCGGGCGGGGTTGCGGGTTTGGTAGCTGCGCAGATTTGCATGATGGCGGCACCCTACGCACTTGATTACAAGGCTTACCGTGAGAGCGTTCGGCAGTTGGAAACTCAGGAGCGCTTACAGCGACAACGGGAGTCGCCAGATGTTAATGCGCAGCCTGTTGAGTTGGCGGGGGGGATGGCAGGACTTGAGTCGATGAAGATTTTAATGGCACTTGTTTCATATCGGGCTGACTCCAAATACCCCCAAGAGAGTGACCAGCAACCGGAAGAAAAGGAACTTTTACAGCCCCAAAAAACATCGCAGACTGTTGACGTTCAGTCTGTAAGCAATCCTGAGAATGCTCTAGGAGAGGTTTCAGATTCTTCAGGCTGGCGATAACAGTTTTTCAGAGGAGCCTCGCACAAGCGGGGCTTTTTTCTGCCCGGAGTTTCTCCCTAATGAAATTAAACCCTGTTGTTGCCCGGTTGCGGGCGACTTGTCCGACCTTTGCCCATCGGGTCAAGGGCGGCATTGATTGGATGCTGTGGCGGAAAGCGCGAAGTTGGATTTGCCTGCCGAATACGTGATCGCTTCCGCAGATGCGACAGACGATAACCTGGCACTGAGCACCATGGTTCAGCGAATCACGGACCAGTTCGCTGTGGTTGTCGTTCTTGAGGCAACGGATGAACGAGGGTAGGGCGCCGGCTTGCATCACCTAGATCTAGAATTTAAGCGCTTACGCAAACATCTCGACACGTGCAAAGGCCCTGAAGGCATGAGGGTTTGTGACCTGGCTGGTGCCGCCAGAGCCAGATGCCTGCGACTCTTATTCAGCCCAAAAAAGAAAAAGAAGAAAGGTCGCAGTGTGATCACTGTCGGCGGCGGTGCTTTCGGTCTTGGGAGGAGGCCGCAAGCATTAAATTAGTCAGTTTCCTATTTGCTCTTCAATGCTGTAGGCGCCGCCCTCCGTGACCGGTGGTGGTAATTTGATTTGGGGGATTACGGGAATCTGTCGACTTAGAGAATTCAAATTGTCGTAGGAGCCGGCTAGATCCGTTCTACCGACTCCTGCTTTCGCAACTGGCTCCGCGCCCACCCTTGACCCCACAACGAGCCGTTCAGGCACAGAACGTGAGGCACTGTCCTTTGGGGAGTCCTCGCGTCTGATGGGTGAACACCGAGGGAAAGACGCAACTATAGGTGGAAATCGCCCGCAGCCTCCGGCTGGTAAAGCACTTTCCTGATCTCAATCCGGCGGGTCCGATCAGAAATCCGCCAGTCGATGGTGTCCCCCTCCTGATAGCCAAGGATGGCGGCGCCTATATCGGAATAAACGGAATGCTTCCCTGCGTTGCTGTCCGCGTCTTCCGGGTAGACCAAGGCCACTTCGATCTCTTCGTCGTCCAGTTGCAGCAAGGCCTTGGAGTTCATCGTGACCACATTGCGTGCAACCTGCTGCGGCTTGACGACAATGGCTCGCTCAAGCTCATGTTCGAGTTCAAAAACGGCCGGGCCTTGCTCGAGCGCGATCAGGCTCTCGAGCCTGGCCTTGTCGATTTCGGTGATGTAGATCTCAGTGGAGTCGGCAACGGTACCTTCGCGCAATAACTGGAGATAGCGCCCGGCCGTCATGGAAAATGATTTCAATGTCGGCGTTTCGCTTTCAAGCAGAAAGCCGCTGCGCTGAAAGGCTTTCAGCGAGCGCGTGTTGTCCGGGTGGATCTTGGCGATGAGCTTCTCGGCCCGCATGTCGAGGAAGGCCAGTTTCATGCCTTCGCGGATGGTGCGAGCGCCAAGGTTTCGGCCCCATTTGTCGCTGTCTCCGATGACCAGAACTATCTCGCAATTGGAGCCGGTCTTGATCAGACGGACAAAGCCCACCGGCGCGTCATGCCGGTCATAGGCCATGAAAAATCGGCCGCCCCGGTTGAACAGATGGGTCAGGATCGGCAATTGAGTTCGATCGATGACTTGCTCGATGGAGCGAGAGACATCGCGTGAATCGCTCAGATAGCAGGTAACGCGCTCATCCTCCAACCAATCCATCAACGTCAGCGCGTGCGCACGAGTAATTTCAGGGCACAGCGAAATGAAAGGCTTGTTCATCTTAACCACACTTATTAATGGAAGCCCTCGATGGCTATGGTCATTACGGTTCGTCGGCAGCCGGCCATTCTAAGATATACCGCGAGTAATGGCGAATATCCCGGCGAGTTCGAGGAAATCATCGTTTTGCCGAGCACGAGCCAGTCAAGCGCTCAAGCCTCGATGAAGCCGACTATATTCAGAATGATCAGCTCTGTATCGTTCTGCCCCTTGATGCGGTACCACACCAGCCGAGACACCTTTCTGGTGGAAGTCGGCAAGAAAATGAAGTTCGGCGAAGAGAGGACTCGTCAGCTCTGGAGGGCCTGCATGGCTTGGATGGACGGTGCTCTGGAGGTTCGTCGAGAGGCCGCGTAGTTCCTTTCAATTATGATCTTTGAGTGGAGTTTTCTATCAAGGGAGGGAAGGGGAATGTCCAGTTCAGGAGGGTCATCAGCCAAATATCGAAGGCAAACTTTTGGCGCAGTCTCGGTAGGTCGGGCCAAGCCACGAGCGGCAAAGCCCTTGGCTCCGTCACCATCACCCGCGGCGACGTGAGCCGCTATCAGTTCCGCCTGGCTGCGTTTCAGCGCAGCACCGCCGATGTGCGCCTGGAGATGCCCGGCCTGGCCGATCTATTCTTTGAACGTATGTTTCCTCTTGGCTGCAATAAAATCTTGAAAGCTTTTAATAAAGCTTTGTCTTATGTCAGGCAATATTTTTTTAGAATCAGAAAGTAAAGATAGATAGGTGTTGTGTCCCCTGTGCCTTCCTCTATCCAGCGCTCTTCAGTTTCAAAGAAAAAAAGAACACAGCGTATGAGAAACGCAAAGTTTTCATCTGATTGACGGTGCTGTTTCTCTACCGCCCAGAGTTCTAGTACAAGCTTTCTTCAGAGATCTCCATCGCTTTCTATACGCTCTCGCAGGATACTTTCTTCGATATATGGAATCAGCACCTTCAACTTAGAATCAGAAATGGTAGCAAGTACACCACCGTCAATCAGACTGAGCAAATAGCGAGCGTACTGACGTGTCATTTCGCCGAAAGACACGCTCGCTTCAAGTAACGCCTCCTCAAGGCAATCAAACTCTTGAACCTCCAGGCTATCAATCATTATACAGCTCCATCTTTTACTCTTATCGCGCAGCAGCAATCGGCCTAAAGCGGCCTGAGCAGATTCGGGAAGGGGTTCGAATCCCTATTTTTGCAACCCTGGTTGCATTTGGCGAACTGGTTGTTGGCTAGTGAGGTGAGGTTGTGGGGCAAAAATGATCAATCCATACGCCAAACTGAATCGCCCCTGCGCATCGTGCAGCTCGGGCACCGTCGATGTTGGTTAGAATAGCGTGTTGAAGTCTATTGCTCGCAAGGGAATCCAATGAGCACTGAAAAGCCAGAGCTTTTGTTCATCCTTCAAAGGTTTCTAGATAATGTTTATGAGAGGGCTTCGAAAAGTCAGAGTGTTTTACTCAAAAGGAATCATGGCCACTACACATACGCGGATGAAATACTCTTCGTCTACGTGACGATCTTCCCTAAAGAGGTTGAGCTTGTTTTTGAGAGCAAGCAGGTAAGTAGCGGGGTTTTTAGTATTGCTTTGGATATGTGCATGTCCAGTGGAGAAGTACTGGCTGGCGACCTGCTGTCTCTGAATGGGAGATGCGAGGAGATCAGCGCGGCATTGGCTTCGCAAGAAGACTGGGTGTTGGCCCTGTTGTTAAAGTGCTTGGGCAACTGAGTCTTTTTTCAGGAGCGTGGAGTTTATGCAGTGACCGCTCCTGGCCCAGAGTGTGTAAAAACAGCTTCCAAGACCGACGGAGTATGTTTCAGGAGAGGAGTTGAAAACAGCCTGGAAATTCTTGGTATGGTGCGATAAGGCTTCCTCTTATTAGGACAAAAAATGATTTCACATGTATTCATCGGAGTGAATGACTTCAATCGAGCACTTGTGTTTTATCAAGGGGTCATGCAGATGCTCGGACTTGAGCTCAAGTTCACAGACCTTGAACGCCCATGGGCGGGCTGGAAACACCCCGACACTGCACGCCCTCTTTTCGTGGTGGGCAAGCCGTTCGACGGCGAATCTGCGGCGCTAGGCAATGGACAAATGATTGCTCTGCTGGCACCTAATCGACAGATCGTAGACAACGCCCATGCCTTGGCGTTGGCATTGGATGGAACATGTGAAGGCGCTCCGGGCTTGCGACCCGAATACCACCCGAATTTTTATGGGGCGTATTTTCGAGACCCTGAAGGAAACAAGCTTTGCGTCTGTTGTCACGATCCGGGGTAGGTCAAGTGTAGGATCTATTTTTGGCCTGAAGTCGTGAACAAAACATTGTCGAGTACCCCGGCGCCTGGAGCGAGAGGCTCAACGCAATTTCACCAGGCCAAACTGAAGCGGCGAATGGAAGAAATTGAATCGAGCATCAACCGTTACCTGACGGCACTTGATGCTGCCGATCGGCAGGAACCAACAGTCTCCGAGCCCAACGCCGTGCGGCTGGAAGAGAAAATCGCCAAGTTGAAGACGCAAATGAAAGAGCTTCAAGCAATTGAAGTTCAGCTCAACGAATCGCCGGACCTGAAAGCAGCCGTTCATGACTGACCCCTTTTGAGCATTGGAAGCCCCTAAGAAATCAGTTCCGCAATCAAAATCCTGCCCCGCATACCTCCGGACTTGCCTTACTTGGACAGCGACAACGGCACACCCCAGATGGGATCTTCCATGCCTTGTTTGCCCAGCGGCGTGATCTGCATGGGCTGGAGCCTGGACAGCAGTTGCCGGTGCTTCTCGCTCAGGTTGCGCTGCTCGATGAGGTGCTGCGAAAAGCTCATGGGTGCCGGCCAGGTGTAGACGGTCAGGTTGTCGAGCGGACACTCGATTTTTTTCGGATCGATCGCTCGGCACTTCGACTGCTGGTACTTGTAGCCAGGGGTCTTCAGATGCATGCGCGGGGCCAGCAGCAATTGCCCGCCCTGGATGGTGAAACTGGCGAGCGCCTTGTCGACCGGCAGGCGCGCCTGGACCTTGATCGCGGGAATGTCGCGAGAGTCGGTCTGTTGGTAATAACCGGCCGGGGAGCCCGCCGTCGTCTGGGTATATTGCTGTTCACCCCAGCTCACGCAGGCACCCGAGGCCCTGACTACAGCGGTACAGACACGCTCGGTCTTGGTCTCGCTGCCATAGGTAGCGTCCTTCCAGACCTCTTCCCTGTAGTACTCGCGATACAGTTCGGGGGACAGGTAGGCGGTCCCGTTGGCGCCACGGCCTGAACCGGGTGGACCGCTGCGGGCGTCGACCTGGTCAAGCAAACCGCGGAGCTGGTAGTCATCGCCGCCGGTCAGCAAGTATTTGCCGGGTGGCAGGATATGCACCTCGAAGGCCTTGAACAGGTAGGTTTCGCCAGGCGGTCTCTGCAGCGCGTTGGTCTGGAACTTGCGGCCGAAGGTCACCTTCGGATCTTTCTCGTATTCCCAGATCACCGTTGGCGTCCATTGCGTCATGGTCAGCGCATCGCTCAGCGACTTGTGCGGCATCACGTCCGCCACCAGCACTACCGCCATGTTCGCCTTGAGTGCTGCGTCCACTTGGTCCAACAGCTGCGCGTAGCGCGGATCGTCCATGCTGCCGTAGGCACCCGAATCGAGATCGGAGACGCAGCCGCAGAGAGATAGAGAGAGAAGCAACGCCGTGGGAAGGGCAAAACGCAGTCGGAACAGTCTCATGTATCAGTCCTTGAACTATCTATGTCGGGCCAGCCACTAAGGCGCCAAGGCCACGCCCGTGCAGCGGCCACGAATGGAGAAGTCCTTGATCTGTCTGGCCTTGTCGACAGTCATGGAGAGGGTGCAGCCGCTCGTGTGAGTGACATCGTCCCAGTAGTTAGTGTGGACCATCACGCCGCCCTGCATCTCACTGGAGCTGCCGACCACTTCCTTTTTTACGTAGGAAGTGTCGCGGTACCACTGCATTTGCACTTCGCTGCGGTCGGGCGAGGGCTGCATTCGTCCGGGCGGGCCGAAGAAGTCGATGGCTTCCTTGGCATCGCGTCCCTTCCATTGCTGGCCGGCCCTGTATTCCGGGAGGGTGGGAATGCAGCCGCTCAGCAAAGGCAACAGCAGGCCGAGGGCAAGTAGGTGCCGGGTCATGACGGCCTCCTTCATTGCGGGCTGTTGCCGAGCATTGCGTCCAGGCTCTGCACGGCCTCGCTGTTGGCCTGGATGCCGTACAGTTGCTGGAACATGGCCTGGACGGTCTCGACCATGCGGCCGGCGGCCATTTTGCCCATTGGCAGCATCTGGTTGTTCTCGCGGTTGCCTGCTGCGCAGACGAAGGCGAAGGTGCGTTGCAGCCAGTAGTCTTTCGGGGCGATCCAGCCCTGGGCAGTGGTCACGTCCTTCATGGCGTGATCGAAGCGGCGCATGGCGCGGGCGCTGTCGAAGCGCACTTTGCGCTCCTTGCACTTGTACTGGATCTCGTAGGCCGCCAGCACGGGCATCGCCGGGTCTTCGAAGATCTGCATGATCATGGCCGACTGCACCCCCTGGGGCTTTTGCAGGATGCCGGCGGCATCGGCGACGAATACCTCGTTGTGGTAACGCTCGCCCTTGCCGTAGACGATCCAGTATTCACCTTGAGGCGTGGCGAGTGCCGTGCCGCTGGTACACAGCAGGATGAGTGATAGCGGCAACCATCTGGCGCGGGGGAATGGAATCGCCATGATATTTCCTTCCTTGGTGGGGCTTGTCCGTGGCCGCATGGGACCGTCCAGAAGAAGGAATATAGGTCTGGCCGGCAGTAGCGGTCGATTAGGGCGGATGTGCTAATGGCGCATTGCCGTTATCGATCGGGTCAACGAAACCTGTGAGTGGCGGTCGTCTGCATGATCAGAACCTTGGGCATGCACAGGTGCGGTGTTAAAGTGCCGCCACTGAAAAGGGAGAGCGGGATGCGGGGCCAGATACTGGATATCTCGACAGAGGTCGAATCGTTGCTCCTGCAGCTGGGGGCATCAGGCCGAGGTCTGCATGAAAAACTGAGTTCCATTGAGGGAATGATCAGCCCGCCAATGGCGAAAAAGATCCGCTGGATTGCGAGCGTGCGCAACAAGGCGGTTCATGAGCGTGTTGTCGAGGTGGATCTTGAAGACTTCAGCAAGGGCGGGGCGCAAGTAGTCGCTTATCTGAAGCAGCTTGTTGCTTCGATCACACCTAAGCAGACCCAGCACAAAGAACCGCAAGGTTCGCCTGAGCCAGGCAAGTCCTGGGCCGAGAAGGATGGTTGGGAGAAGACCAAGACGGTCGGTACCTATATGGCGGCCGGTGCAGCTGTGGTCGCTTGGTTGTTCATGTCCTCCAAATGAGTCTTCACGATTGCTTATGGCCCGGTTCTCTTGCCGGGCTTTTTCGTTTTCGGCGGCCTGATGCTGGAAACTGTGGTTCTGGAAAGACGCGGTATTGCTGAGTATTGGGCGTTGTGTCACTGAGTGCTGAGTTGCCTGACCATCACATCTCAATGGTCGGCATGGTGCTTTTGCCGCAACTTATCAGTTGTCCCGCCGTGACCTGCAGTCCAGTTGTTGGTTTTGCCGCGTACCCGGCAAAGAAGCCAACGGACACCAAGGCAATGTAGAGGACGGTTTTTCTCAGGGCCATGCTGGCACTCGCTCACTGTTTGATAGGGAAATGCCCAGCACTGATCCTCATTGTGGGAAAAGGTTCCAGGTGACCGATTTTGCGCGTGCTCCACTAGGGGCGATGCAAGCTCGGCCATTGGCGGTGATTCGGCCCCGGGCTCAACTTGCCACGGGGTGGCAAGTTGCTCTATTCAGCAAAGGCTATCGGCTGGAGAGGGTAGGGACAGGGGTGGAAGGCCCATGTCGCGAATGGCCGCGGCGAGTTTGTCCTGATAGATCGTCAGAATGGAGTAATCCAGCTTTTGGGTGATGTTGGCACCGCCTGCGCAATTGGCCAGGAGTTCATCCAGGGCGCCGGCCACCAGGTCTGCGGTGACTTGCAGGACATTCAATCCAAAGCGGTTATCGACAATGACCAGATTCGTTAAGTCGTACATACAGCCCCTATGGTCACTGTGCTTATGAGTAGTGGCGATGAGCCATGCATATTTTAGCTAAACGGCAGGTGCGCTGTCATCGGGAGAAGATGGGCGGTGTCGCGGGCTGATAGGCGTTTGCGCTTCTGAATTTTCAGCACGCCTGTGGCAGCCCTGTGTACCATTGCTGCCCGCGAAAAAAGCACCAGAGGCAATCTGCATGCTGATATTGAAAAAGGGCGACAACCAGGGCTTGAGGGTAGGGCCGCGCTGGCCGTCCGCAAAGGTGTTGATGGAGCGCGAAGTCTTTGTGCAACTGCTCAAGGTCCAGTCCAGCCTGCCGCGTTCGGTGCAGTTGCTGGTGACCCGGGGCTACGAGCGCAAGAGCAGTTACCTGGGTTTTTTCAGGACGCTGTCACGCTGGCTGGGGATCAGGTTGTTCTGCCTGTGTTATCCGGGGCGTAAAGAGGAGCTGGAGGATATCTTCGGTTCCAATGGCCATGATGTGGATGGCACTCATATCGATGTGTCCATTGTCTTCAATGGCAAGCGCCTGCGCTTTTTGCCACTGGGGGTGTTTACCCCGCCGGCGCGCCAGCAACAGTTGCAAGGGCGGTACTCGGCTGTCGTTGATGAGGTCAAGAACCTGTTGAAGCGTCACGGTTTCGAGATTCATCGCAATCACACGGAAAGCCTGCAGATTCATTGCGACTACAAGGCCTGATAGCCAGCAACCGCCGTCCTGGGCTCGGCTGCCGAGTCCATAGCGCTCATGTCATGAACGTAATAAGGAAGTTATGTGTTGCGAAGTCTGTTGTTGCTGGTGTTGATCTTTGTCTTGAGTGGATGCACGGCCCTGATGACTCGCACTACTCCCATGAGTTGCCCCTATATCGGCGTGCGCATGGATTGGGCATTGGCTAAGGAGAACAACGGTGTGCTCTGGCCTTTTCTGGCGTTGGATGCTCCATTCTCCGGCGTGGTGGATACGCTGATGTTTCCCTTCGAGTATCAGTACAGCTGCACGCTTTGATCTTGAGCTGGCCGATGACCTGCCGCTCACTCATGGCGGCCTCTATGTGTCTGACCTTCGATCACTGACAGAGACGACCGTCTACAGTTAAGTGTGACCTTGGCTTCCTAAAGAGAACCGACATGCTCAAGTCTCGCTCGTTGATCGCTGTTCTTACCGGCGTGCTCCTGGCTGGCGCTTCCCCTCTGGCATTGGCCGACCCCGGAAATGGCAAGGGGCAGGGGCATTCCAAACACAGTTCTCAGGGTGACCAGGGGGGGCATGGCAAGGGGAAGAAGTCAGGCGCCGATGACTGGAGTCATGGCCCCAGTGTCGATCGCGGCAGTGTCCTGGGCATATTGGGTGGGCACCGTGACTACTGGAGCCCGGGACCGGCACTGCCTCCAGGCATTCAGAAAAACCTGGCTCGGGGCAAACCTCTGCCCCCGGGAATTGCCAAGAAGCTGGACCACCGGCTATTGGGGCAGCTTCCTCGCTATGACGGTTATGAATGGCGGCAGGCCGGAACCGACCTGATTCTGGTGGCTATCGCCAGCGGGATCATCTACGAAGTGCTCAATGACGTCCTCAACTGATTGGCGGGCCTGTTGAGGTTTCAGCCTGTCGTGGCTGAAATCTCAACATCGAGTCCGTTTTCTCGAAGCGTTATTGCCAGCGCTTGAACAGCACGCTGGCATTGACCCCACCAAAGCCGAAACCATTGGACAGTGCGTATTCCATGGCCATTTTGCGTGCCTGGTTGCGCACCAGATCAAGGCCCTCGGCGGCGCTGTCCGGGTTGTCCAGGTTGAGGGTTACGGGCGCGATCTGGTCACGCAGGGCGAGGATGGCAAAGATCGCCTCGATGCCGCCGGCGGCACCCAGCAGATGCCCGGTGGCGGACTTGGTGGCGCTGATGGCCAGGCCGCTGCCGGTGCCGAATACAGTCCTGATGGCAGCCAGTTCGCCCTTGTCGCCCACTGGCGTGGAGGTGGCATGGGCATTCAGGTGCTGGACCTGAGAGGCTTGCACGCCGGCCTGGCGCAAGGCTTGCTGCATGGCACGCCGGGCGCCGTCGCCATCTTCCGGACCCGCGGTCATGTGGTAGGCGTCGGCGCTGGTGCCATAGCCCACCAGCTCCGCAATGGGCTGTGCGCCCCGAGCCAGGGCATGTTCCAGCTCTTCGATGACCAGCAGTCCGGCGCCTTCACCCATGACAAAGCCATCCCGTGCCTGATCGAAGGGGCGTGAAGCCCGTTCCGGGGTGTCGTTGTACTCGCTGGACAGCGCGCGGGCTGCGGCGAAGCCACCCAGGCTGACCCGATGGATCGCCGCCTCAGCTCCACCACAGACAGCGATGTCGATTTCACCGGCGCGGATCATCCGCGCGGCGTCGCCAATGGCCTGGACTCCGGCAGCACAGGCAGTGACTGGCGCTCCCAGTGGTCCCTTGAGGCCGTGGCGGATCGAAACGTGACCTGCCGCCATATTGCTCAGGAATGACGGAATGGTGAACGGTGACAGGCGCCGCGGGCCCTTGCTGTCGGTGGTTCGCACGGCATCGGCGATGGCCGGGAAGCCGCCTACACCAGAGGCAATGATGGTGGCTGTACGTTCCTGTGCATGAGGGCTATCGGGTTTCCAGTTGGCCTGGGCCAGGGCTTCTTCGGCCGCTGCCAGGGCGAAGAGGATGAAACGGTCCATCTTGCGCTGTTCCTTGGGGGCCAGCAGCCGGTCCGGGTCGAAGCCTGCCTGGGGATCCTCGAGCGCGCCGGGCACCTGGCCGCCAATGGTGGTGGGCAGATCCTGGATAAACTCTTCGGGCAATTGACGGATTCCGGATTGTCCCGCCAGCAGGCGCTGCCAGACCTGCTCGACCCCACAACCCAGTGGAGTGATTGCGCCCATACCGGTGACTACGATGCGTTTACTCATGCGGGTCCTGCTCCTTCAGTTGCTTTGCGTGGGGAACAACGAAACGTGGACGATACTATCATCATGAAAGTAACATCCGAATCCACAAATACTGAGGTGCATCGCAGGAGCCAGCCATGCAACGAAAAAGTCTGATCGACGCTGAATGTCCGATTGCCCGCAGCCTGGAGCGAGTCGGCGAATGGTGGAGCATCTTGATCATGCGCGACGCGCTGCATGGCCTGAGGCGCTTCGACGAATTCTCCCGCAGCCTGGAGATCGCCCCGAACATGCTGACCCGACGCTTGAACTCACTGGTGGAGGCGGGGCTGTTGGAGCGCCAGGCCTACAGCGAGCGCCCCTTGCGCTACCAATATGTGCCTACAGCCAAGGGCGAGGATTTCCGTGTCGTACTCATGGCCTTTGTAGCTTGGGGCAATCGCCACTACGCGCCCGAGGGCGAAAGCGTGCAACTGGTCGAGCGTGAGAGCGGACGACCTGTGCAGCCAGTGATGGTGGATGTTGCCGATGGTCATCTGGTGCCGTTGCAGGCGTGCACGGTACAGGCGGGACCTGCTGCCAGCGTCGGCATGCGTCAGCGACTGATGGCTATGGTGGAGTGAGTCCGGTTTGGGGCTGGCTCCGTGGAGCGGCTGCGCTGCCGGGCGGCTCGCTCTGGACGGTGGGTCCCGGGAGAAGGACGGAAGGATTGAGGTTACTGGGGATTAATTTGCCCACCACGTAGCCGCTGTGGCTGATCAGGGCCAGCAACAGCAGTGTGTTATGCAGTTTCGGCAACACCTCCAGCACCCAACTGCCTGAGCCCAGGCTATGGCCGACGGCGGCGCCATAGACAAACACCACCACCATGGTGATCAGCAGCATCTGCAGGCGTGGCAGGTCGACGATGACGCCATTGCTCACGTCCTCGCCGCGAATCAGGTCGGCCAATCGCGCATCCTTCGGGTCACTCTTCATCAGTACCTGGCCCTTGGCCGACGGCAGGGCGACCAGGCTCTGGCTGTCGAGCAACTGCTGGCCGGTGGTTGCCAGAGCGCTGGTGTCTGCAGGCTGCTCGGCCTTGCGGTTCAAGGCCATGGGGGCTGTGACGAAGCTGGCCAGGCTGAAGCCCATCAACGCGATCAGGTTGTAGTCCAAGTCCACCATCAGCGCTGTAGTGGCGTTTCCCCGGACAATGTTGCCGATGTACACCGTATACAGAGTGGCCAGTACCAGCAGTGTCCACAGGGTCATTTGCAGGCGTGACAGCGAATACCGGTTGCGCTCGTCAATCAGCACCCCAAGTACCCGTCCGCGAATTCGCAGACCGGCGAGGACGAACAAGACGAACAGGCCGGCCAGGCAACTGGCCCAGGCGCCCAGCCGTGGCCAGTCCAAAGCAGGTGCAACTGTCAGGTACGGCGGAGGGTTGGGGTGACTCAGAAGTAGGGCGGCGGGTGCGCCGGTCGCGAGCAACACGGCCAGCGTACGCAGCAGATAGCCATTGGTTTTCATCGTGGCAGGCCCTCTCCTTGTGTAGGCGGCTGTTTTTCCTTGGTCTGCGAGGCCGCTCTTGTCTCCAGGCTGCTTGACGTCGCGGGCGCCCTCCGGCTCATGGCCGCTGGGGCGCCTGCTGTTGGGTATAGCGAATCTTTTTCCTGGCCGTTTGCCGTTGGTCGGGTGTTTTGTAGGGGGCGGCGGGTGTCAGCGAGCGCCAAGCCCGCGGCGCCAGGCCGGGTGGAAGTGTCGCCAGTGGGCGTCCTGTGCCGCCGCCAGGAGCTCGCGGTCACCCCGGGTATCGCCCCAGGCCCTGAGTCGATATTGGTTCAATGGGCCGTAGACACTTTCCAGGCGCAGTACCTTGTTTTCGCAACGGCAATTGTGGCCGGCGATGCGGCCGGTCAGCACGCCATCGACCACCTCCAGTTCGGTTCCGATCAGGCTGATGCCCAAGCGTGTGGCGAAAGGCTGCAGCACCAGGGCCGGCGACGCCGAGCACAGGGTCACCAGCGCTCCGGAACGCAGTTCACCGGCTACGGCTTGCAGCCCACTCGGGCGCATCAGTCGGGTCCAGGATTTCAGACAGAAGGCTTCGGCCTGTTGCTGGAGCCACGCCGCCTCGATGCCCTTGAGAAAGGTGCTGATCAATTGCGCCTTGAGTCGGTCGCGGTCAACGCGACGAGTCAGGTAGCCCAGACTGGGTAGCGCCAGCTTGAGTATCCGTTGGTTGAACCCGCGTTGCCCGAAGGCAAACTTCAGAAAGGGCACAAAACTGTCGTGGCGAGTGAGGGTTCCGTCGAAGTCGAATACCGAAAGCACTGGGTTGGCATCGGCGTTGAGTCCAACGGCGTCCGGGGGTAGCGGCTGTGTTTCAGCCTCAGCGATCAGGGGCGGCAGGGTCTTAGGGTGGGGCGACATAGCTGTTCTCGGTGGTTGCAGCCGCTTGATTCGCGGCCGGTATTGCCAGTAATGGATGCAGTTTACGCGCTCCAGCCTTTAGCCGCGGGCCGGATAGCCGGAGGATCAGAGGCGCAGCATGGGCAAAGGTTTCCACGGGCGGATCAGCAGTTGCTTGAAAGACAGCTGAGCCAGGCGCAGATGAAAGCCTGCATCAGGAAAGGCTGAAAATACCCGGCGGCGATCGTCTCGCGAGAGGCCGAAACTCAACATTCCCAGCGACACATCTATCCAGTCGGCTCGGCGAAAACTTTCCACCAGGCTGCCTGGGTGTGGGGCGGCGGTGATCTTGTGGTGCTGTTCGATCATTGCCAGCACTTCGGCTTTCCACTCGGACCTGTCTATTTCATCCAGGTGGTTTTCAGCCAGGCGCAGCGATGGCGGTAGGTAGTCGAACGTCTTGGCGGTCCAGATGCCCAGGTCGTGGAAGGCGCCGGCTATGGCCAGTTTCTGCAACTGCTGGGCATCGGCATTGATGAGCAGGTTGCAGAAGTTGATGACCCGGTACACATGGTTGCGATAGCCGGTGAAGTCCTTGCCCAACTCTTGGCGATAGCGTTCCAGCAATTGATCCAGCGGTTCCAATCGTGTCAGCAACATTGCTTTTCCCTTGCAGGACTGGCGCTGGGGCCGGTCATTGATATCCGGGCAGTGGCTCATTGGGTTGCAGAGGTGCTGGCGCGTGCTCTTTCAACCATGGCCACGATGGTGGCGCAGAGTTCTTCCTGGGCTTGTGCGGGAGTGATTTCTCCCACCGCCGCCGCGTGGGAAACCGCTTCGGCCGCACCCAGCATGGCGCGCAGCCCGGCCCTTGCGATCACGGCTCCGGCGGCGAAGGGTTCCAGAGCATGACGGCATTTCTCTAGGAATATTGCCTGGTAGTCGCGCTTGATGATCTCAAGCTCCGGCGAACTGGCCAGGGCGGCAATCACCCCAGGGATTTCGCGGCCCTGCAACAACACGCAGTCGACGTAGGACGTGGCAATGACCGCTGCGCGGGCGGCAAGGGTCGGTTCGCTGGTTTGCAGGGCCTGTTCCATCAGCAGCGTCTGGCGCTGGTCGAAGTCCTGATACAGCGCCGCCAGGAGCACCGCTCGAGTGCCGAAATGGTCGTAGACCACCGGCTTGGTGACGCCGGCCTGTTCCGCCAGATATCCCAGGGTCAGCGCCTCGGTGCCGTGCTCACGGACAATCTGCCAGGCTATGGCCATCAGTTGTTGCAGGCGTTGCTCCCGCGACAGGCGCCGTCGCGGCGATGAAGTGGAATCGGTTTTCTGACTGCTTGACATGGCTATATACCAAAAGTAACTTATCGGCAGTAACTTACTAAAAGTATATAAAGCTCAATCCCCCAGCGCAATCCGTCCGCAGGAGTACTCGCCATGCATGCACTTATTGTTGTCGCCCATCATGATCCCAAGTCTCTCACCCATAGCCTCGCGGCGCAGATTGCCGAGGGGGTGGGGCGCGGTTCCGGGCATTCATTCGAGATTGCCGATCTCTGGGCTGAAGGGTTCGAACCACGCTTCGGTGCTGCCGATATTGCTGTGCATCGTACCCAGGTGCTTCCTCCCGCCGATGTGCTCGCCGAACAGGCACGGATCGACCGCGCCGATGCTCTGGTGCTGGTCTACCCGGTTTATTGGTGGTCCATGCCGGCGCTGCTCAAGGGCTGGATTGATCGCGTGTTCTCCAATGGCTGGGCCTTCGATTTTCGCGCGGACGCCAAGCTGGAGAAGAAGCTAGGGCGTCTGAGCGTGCACCTGATAGGCGTTGCCGGGGCCGACGTTGGCACTTATGAGCGACATGGTTATCTCGGCGCGATGCAGACCCAGATCGACCATGGAATCTTCGACTACTGCGGCGCCAGGGTGCTGACCTCGCAACTGATGTTTGACTCGGAGAGCGGCGATGTGGCGCCTTGCCTGGAGCGGGCACGAGCGCTAGGGCAGGCACTGTTCAGTACCAGCGCAGTCGTCGAGTCGGCGTGAGAAGGGGGCTGGAACCGTTTTCAACGCAGCATCACCGAGTATCAAGGCTTTTCGTACAAAGCCTAGCCCCAGCAACACCAGGCAAAGGTGGACAGGCACAGCATCAGGGGCAGGGCGTCGAGAAAGTCATTCATACCCACACATTCCATTCAGGCAAGTGCCGGCAATTTAAGGTGAGCAACGTTGTCTGTCTGTTGCGATTCTGTGAATTTTCAGCGCATTTTCGTTTAACGGTGGACGGGCTCTCGCACTGCGGTGATGGGCAATTCAGGCGCATCATCTTGGCACCTAAAAAGGTGCGAGAAGGCGTGACATGAAACTCAAATACTCAAAAAAAGTGTGGATATTTAATGACTTAGGTGATTTTATTTGCGTTTTTTTCTTAAAAATATCTTGTTACAGAATGTACTGTTCCGTTACTATAGCTCCGCGTTCACCTACCACGGTTTATGCATTTTTAGCCCCAAGTGTCCATCAGCTACTTGGGCTTTTTTTTGCCTGAAATTTGTCTCCGCCACCTTTCTCGACGCACCCTTCCTACGCAAGCTTCAGAAGCCGGCCCGGCATCGCGGGCGACAATCCCGCAATTCAGTGCTCCAGGATGTGCAGTCCTTCTTCCGTCTGTGGAAGCTCGAAGTAACGGCAGATCAGCTCGAATTGTTCCTTGCTGGTACTAAAGGGGTGATCTCCCAGGCTGTTACGTTCCCGCAGTCTTGTCAGGCAGACATCCTCATCGACATTCAACAGGTGCAGTCGATGCTCGACCTGTGCTTGATCTGCCAAGGCTCGCAACCAGGCGCGTTGGGCCAAGGTATTGGCGGGGAAGTCCAGCACGACATTGTTGCCACCACGCAACAGACTGATCAGCAAAGGCTCCAATGCGTTTTTCAGGCGCTGGGCATGCAGCGCATAGTCAGCAACTGAATGAATAAGGCCCGGATACAACTGCGCCAGCCATTGGTCCTCACAGATCAACACGCTGCCGGGAGCCTGGGCCAGTCGCTTGGCCAGTGTGGATTTACCCGAGGCGATCTTGCCGCACAGCAGGTGTAGAACAGCAGGGGATGAGTGGCTCATGCTTGTCTCCTGGGGGGTTGCGCTTCAGAAGACGGGTGATAAAACCCGCCTCTGAGGCGGGTTGATTAGGGGTTGAACGACCGCTAGCCCACCTTGCTGGTGCAGGCGGTCATAATCGCGGCGGGGCGGGACTGAAGATTCAGGTTCATAGGCTTGAAACTTACACAACTGACGGAAAAAAGCACAGCGCAGAATAACGCTGGAGAAGCAGGTAGGCCCAGGCGATCAGAGCGTGGCCTGGCGCAGAAACTGCGCAGTAGAACTGAGAGGTAGTTAGCATTTGTTGTGTGTTTTTTCGATACAAAGGATCAGGTGCTGACCTATTCTGAATGGGAAAAATCCACAAAATTCCACACAGGCGATAAGCCATGCTCTCCACCAGCGAGCTTTGTCACATCTTGGAGTCCGGCTTTCTCCCGCTTTCCTGCGTCTGCAGCGTGCATCCCAGCGGCTCCCTGACGATCAAGATCTACGATGCCGATTCAGGCCGGGTGGATTTATTGTTAACTGGAGTCTCGACTGCCGAACTCACCAGTGTGCGCGACATCTCCAACCTGATCGGCGAGTTGCGTACTGAGCTCCGGGCAGGGCGCAGAGGCTTTGCCGGTGGTTTTACCAACTACGCTGGTTAACATCCCCCGGTTGTCATTGGTGACAGTTGAACATGTCATTCTGAACGCATAGTTTTGTGGCGTTCGCCCGGTATCTATGACTCTTTACCGGTTCATGGATGGCGAGGTCATGTGTACTGGGCGAACTCCGTTGGCTATCGATGTGCTTATTTCCAGCCCAGAGTCTGTAGTATCCCATTGCAGCGTCAGTATCTGGTCAATGAACCGGGACGCGGCATGCCATGACTTTTGACTCTTCGATCTGTCCTTGCGGATTGACTCGATATCAAGGAAGACCTCCATGAACATAGGCAATACGCCTCCCGCCAATTACACCTACGCACAACTGCCAAAGGTGCTGGAAAACAACCGCACAGTGACCCAGGTCAAGGGCCCCGAGGCGCCAGTGGAACAGGCGTTTTCGACTCACCTGGAAACCGAGTTGACCGCCCCCCAGGACGACCCGCTCAAACTCAAACTATCGTTGAATTTTCTGGCTGAAGCTTGAGACCTGCCAAGGGCCCGCTTCGCGCTGAACGCATTGCATGGTTTGACTGGCGCCCCTCTCGAATGAGCTTGTGGTTGGTGATAAGTCTTTATAAATCAGTTGGTTGGATAAATTCTCCGTGTTAGTCTTGGCGCCGTTTAACAAGTCGACGCGATGTTTGGTGACCCTATCCAGGATGATCAGACCGCCGCTGTAGGCTGCTGATTTACTGTGTTTTTTTACACAGAGCTCAGAGTGAAGGGAGAGGTTTTTTTGCCTGCTTCGACCTTGCTTCACAAGGACTGGATGTATATATTCCACACCCTGCTTTAAGCACTGGCCGGCCTGATGCCGATTGACTGTTCCAGTGCCGCGTGATCGCGCTACCGCCCGAATGGCGAAACTGGTAGACGCATGGGACTTAAAATCCCCCGCTCGTAAGGGCGTGCCGGTTCGATTCCGGCTTCGGGCACCATTTTCGATTCTCAGGCCTTACCAAGCCTTCTCAAAAATCCCCGTAAGGCCAATGCCTGCGGGGATTTTTGTTTTCATCTCTTATCAACTCTTCTCACTCCTTCTCAATATTTTTAGTACATTGCCCAGCACATCTGAATTAGACAGCTCATGGTGATGTACTAATGCCCCTCACTGACACGGCCGTCAGGCAAGCAAAGCCCAGAGACAAGGACTATAGCCTCAGCGATACCGCCGGCCTTTCCTTATTCGTAGCCGCCAAAGGCTCGAAAGCGTGGCACTTCCGCTTTTCATGGCACGGAAAGCAGCCGCGCATATCCCTGGGCACTTATCCAGAAATCACCCTCAAAGAGGCACGCGAGCGCCGCGACCAGGCAAGATCCCTCGTTGCGAAGGGCATTGACCCCAGGGCAGAGCGCCGCGATGAAAAGCGCACGGCCACTACCGGTGCCGTGAAGACGTTCGAAGTCGTTGCGAACGAGTGGCATGCGTTCAAGTCGCCCCGCATGGTCGCCGCGAAGAAAGGAGGCGTCACCCAATCTCGCCTCTACCTGGAAAAAGACCTGATTCCATCTTTGGGAAAGATCCCGGTGGCCGACGTCAAGCGCTCTGATGTACTAAGCACCATGCGTCGTATCGAAGCCCGGGGAGCCTTGAACGTGGCGCGCAAGTGCAGATCCTGGTTGAACGAGATCTTTCGTTTCGCAATCGCTTCCGGGTACATGGACACAAACCCGGCATCCGACCTAGATATCGTTGCTGTCAAGGAGCCGCCGGAGAAGCACAACCCTATGCTGCGACAAAGTGAGCTCAAGGACTTCTTGATAGCTCTGCGCCAGTTTAACGGTGCCGCATACACGAAAAGTGCGATACGCATCCTTCTGCTGACCGGCGTGCGGACAGGCGAGTTGCGCAATGCGACATGGAGTCAGTTTGATTTGGACAATGCGCTCTGGACCATTCCGGCAGAAGGCGTAAAGCAACTGCAGAAGGTCATCAGAGCCAAAGGAGGGGATAAGGTACCGCCGTATCTGGTGCCACTATCGCGGCAGGCGGTAGAGGAGGTGCGCAATGTCCACGAGCTGACCGGCCGATACAAACTGCTGATCCCGGGTCGAAGCGACCCTAGCAAGCCGATCAGCGACGGCACGGTCAACATGGCATTGAAGCGCATGGGATATGAAGGCCGCCTAACCGGGCACGGAATCCGCGCAACGATATCAACGGCCTTAAACGAGATGGATTACAACGAGGACTGGATCGAGGCGCAGCTTTCGCATGCAAGTTCGGGGAAGATCCGCAAGACGTACAATCACGCCGAATACGTCGAGCAAAGGCGCAAGATGATGCAGGATTGGGCTGACTACCTAGACCGACTTGAAGGCGTTTAGTGTGGCCTAGGCCTGCTTCCGCGCTGATGCGCGATTGGCTGCCCATTGCTCCACCTCCGAACGCACCCAAGCGACGGCCTGTTCTCCCACCTTGGCCTGGCGGGGAAACTTCCCGCCGCCGGCCATCCTGTAGATGGTCGCGGTACTCAGTCCCGAGATGCGTCGTACCTCTGGCAGCCGGATGTATTCAATTGCCACTGGCTCTGCGCTCACGCCTCACCCCCTTTGCCCATGGCGGCGTCGATGGCTTCATCTGCCCATTTACCAAATAAGGGGCGAGAGCCTTCTCGCCACACCGCAAAAGGCGACTGGTTCGGGATGGCGTTTCGCACAAAGCGCCACCGCTCGGCTTCCTTCTTCAACCCCGCGATGACCGCGTTCTGCGCGTCGAAGCCGGTGCGCAGGCCGGAAAGTTCGGCCTTGAAGGTTTCGTTCTCGGTCTCCACGCGCTCATTCTCAGCAAGCAGGCGCCCAATTGCTGCGCGGCACTCGGCTAGAAGATTGTTTGCTGCGCTCAGAGTTGGCTCGCCGCGCTGGCAGCGGGCCTGCAGGTTTTCGTAGTCGGTCATACCTTCCTCCATGCTTCACGCTGTGCTTTGTTCCAGCCGTCTACCCACTTCTGTTTCGAGTAGGGGGCGTCTTCGAATGGATTACGTTCCAGGCTTACGCCGCGCAAGAAGGCGGCATAGCCCTGTTCGAATGGGGTTATCTTCTGGCCGTGCAGTTCAGCAGTCGCCATGGCGTGCTACCTCGATAACCTGCCGGATGCCCAGGGCGTAGTCGGCGGGGTGATTGAGAGCGGACTGCTCCAGGTTGCAGGCCATCGTTTCTACGGGGCCGCGTTCGTCGAACATCGCCCGCGGCAGGTGAGACGCCTGCATCAGCATCTCAGCCGCGAACTTCCGGCCTTCTTGAATTTCGATGAGGGACACAAGCGCCTCCTGCCCGCCATCGCCGGCAGGCTCCGATTGTTGAGTGGGGTGTTTCAGATGGTGCTGATCGCCGCCGGCGTTGCGCCGTGGCACTGTTCAGGCGTTCGCCCGGTCTATGTCCTTACCGTCCTGTGAGGGTGACTGCTCCCGGGCCGGGCGGACTCTTCAGTTCTTGCGCCTGCAGATCATCCGCAGCGCACACGCGGTGAGTGGAAGGTCTGTGGACGAGTCGGGCGCATTGCCTCGCGATACAGCGTCCACATATCGTCCCAGGCCTCTTGCATTGTCGATCCCTGGCCGGTGCAGCCCATGCGTCGGCACCACCAGGATCCGTTCCAATAGGTCATGCGTGCTTTCATGGCCTTGGCCCCGTGTAGATGTTCCAGGCGAGGTAGAGCAGGGCGGGGAGGATCATGGCTGCACCCTCCGAAACTCGACGACCCAGACCCAGGGGTTGGCGTCCCAGTCGCCGCCGGTTGAGTTCCATAGAGCGGCGAACGCATCGACATAGCCGACGCTGCCGCAACTGCATGCCGGATACCCATCCGGCTCTACAGGTCGATCACATTCAAATCGGTGATCACCAATGCCCTCATCTAGAGCCTGCTCATCGCTGATGTCCTGCAACCGCTCGACGCGCACGTCGGTGATCTCCAGCAGGATGCGGCTGTAACGCCGGTGCAGGTGGATACTTGGCACGGATCGCTCGGGCAGCAGGCCGTCATAGCTTGGGCCTGTCTGGGCATCCTCATCATCGAACAGCGAGCACAGGTAAACTGTTTCGCCATGCTTTCCGCCGGCGGCGAAGTAGTGACCGTATTCGCAGTCATAGCCGAGGCTCTCGCGCACCCACAGCCGGTCGCCTGGCCGGCCGTAGGGGCAATCGGCAATGATCTGAGCTTTGGCATTTGGGTAAAGCCAGTGGCCGCCGCGCTTGTTTTTGAACGTCAGCATTGGACCGATCATGTCGACCTCGCGCACTTCAGGCTGCGGCTTCACAGCGCGGCGCGTGACCGTCTTCCGGCCTTCCAGAATGGCGCGCACCATCGGCGCCGAGAATAGGATCGGCCGTTCTTTTACTGCAGACATACGTCGTCCTTGGCCGCTATAGCGGCTGACTTGAATGTGGGGGAGGGGTTACTGCTGGTTTGCGAAGAGGTTGGTTTCTTCCAGGGCTTTGCGCAGTTCTGCGCGCCACCAGTGGATTTGACCAGTTGGTCCTGGCTCGCCAAACCAGTGGCCGTCGAGGTTCTCAGCGCCTTCAAGAAACTTGAGAATCTGTTGCAGGCGCTCAGGCAGCACCACCGCAACCGGCGCGGGCTGCTCGGAAGCGGCTGAGTGCGCCGGACATGGCCAGTGAGGGTTGTCTTTGCCATAGCGCTTACACCTACACTCAGGCGCATCCGGCGCTGCAACAGGGGCGCCCTTCTCGACAAATGCCAGAACTCCGCAGATATCCAGCAGCATCATGCACATGTTGGCCACGTCGGCGGCGTATTCGGCCATGCCGTCACCATCACCGCGCTTGACAGAAGCCTGAAGCTTGCCGAAGTGGTAGATGATTTCCAGCAGGCAAGTGTCTGACGACATTGCAAGCCAGCCGGGACGATCACCCTTGCCGGCATTGGCGTGCAGCTCTTTGCGCATCATGGCCACGAACGGCAGCAGGGTGTCGTCGTACTTCTGCGCGGGCTGCTCGGCAATAGGGTTGTGCTGCGCCTTTCCTTGCAACAGCTCGCGCAGATGATGCGGCTGGATGATGATCGGGCAGGCAAGGCTCTCCAGGAAGTCCTCGCCGTCGTGCTGCCAGAACCACACTGCGTTTTGTTGATACAGGGTGATTTCGTTGACCTCGGCGCGAGCCTGGTAAATGTCGCTTTCAAGGCGCTTGCAGTGCTGAACAAGCGTATCGAACTTGTGCTTCGGTACGGTTGCGAAATTGAATCCGCGTTGAATTGTTGGCTTGCGCCCCTGGTGGCCGATTTTGTTCGCTTCACTGTGGTCGCACTCCTCGTCGTAAACATCAATCCCCGGAACGCTTCCGCGTACCCAGGCCGCGAGCTTGTGTAGGCCCGACCAGTTGCGCTCGACCGGGGCCTTGACGCCACCATGGACAGTAAGCACTGCACCAGGCTCGGCGCGAAAGTGTTTCGTTGGGTCGAATGGGCATCCGGGCTCTGCCCTGGCTGTCAGCGCATCAGTGACGTTGCCATAGCCCATGTCGCGGGCCAGCTGCCAGACCTCGTCGTACAGCTCGGCCTTGTACTTGTCACTCGTTGAGCTGACTGGTTTGAGCTGCTCGGCTGGGTGGGTGTACAGAATACGCACCTCATATTCATCAGGCTCGGCCTGGCACAGCTCAAGGCTTTCTCCGTCAATCTCCTCCCAGCAGATCGACCCGTGAGTGCGGACCATCGCCACCGGCTCGCCCTGGGGCTGGGCGGCTCTCGCATTCCACAGCTCGACCGCCTTGTCGCGACCTGGCTGCTCCTCACCTTCATCCTGCGCCACGCCCACCGGGCCACGGGCCAGGCAGGCCTCATGCGGCCCGGTCAGGCCTTGGCAGATCACCACTGAAGCGTCGCTGTCTAGACGCTCTATGAGGAAGTCCCGCTGGCCGCAGAAGGGGCAAGGCAGAAGCGGCACGCCGATCATTTCGTTACTCATGGCTTGAGTCCTCGGTGGCTTTGCTGTCCAGGGCGGCGCGGGCTTGCCAGCCGCGCCAAGTGCTTTCGCAATAGAGCTGGTTGCCGTGCTTTTCGCGCCAATGGGCTTCAAAATCCGCCCGCTCGTCGCGCTCAACCGTCACCGACTTGATGCCCGAAGCAACCGCTCTAGCATGCTCGAAACGGCATTCAGTGGAATGGGGCGTCTTGCCGTTACTGGCGCAATTTGCTCCTTTACAAACCCCCGGTGCGCCAGACTTCAACACCAACTCATGGAAATTGTCCTCGACAACCTGCATGAATTCACCGCCAAGGGCTTGCATTTCAACCGGCGCGCTCGGCTCTGCGCTGGCGTATTTACCAGCCTGACAACTCATCGTATCCGGGTGCCCACCGGGCTTGCCCATGCGATGCGCACCATTGACCAGTGGAATCCCTGCTTGACAGCCGTCACACTGATTTGGATCTGCGCTGGCGGATAGGGCGACTTCAATGCGCTTGATGTGGCTCGCCATTTTTTCGAACAATTCATAGCTCAACTCGCTGGCGAGCATTGACTTGGTATCACGCAACAACCCCTCCAGCACCTCAACCCGCTTCTCTGCTGCCAGGGCGGCTTGCAGCCAGTCGTAGCGCGACGCTTCGCGGTCGTTGAGCTGGAACGACAGATCATCGTCCTTCTGATCCGCCGCGTTCAGGCGCTCTTGCAGGGCGTCGCGCTCGGCTTTTACGCGGTCGAAGTCTTCGGATTTCACATAGACCGACATCATCGGGTACAGCTTAAGGATGCCATCGGTCGTCTCAACCATTTCGCCAATGCGACCATACCGCTTTACTTCACTCATAATTTTTGCTCCATCAATTGGCTTACAGGCACAGGGCAGGCGCCCCTGGTTGCAGTCGCACAGGCTCATGACCGGCTCCCCTTGTAGATCGTCGGGATGAACACAAAACGGTCCTTGCCGCACTTAACGACCGACCACTCTTTATTCGTCAGTCGAGCCATGAGCTCGCTGAAGCGGTATTGCCGGATCATGGGGAGTCCTTCCGGGTGGGCCCGGGCGGTTGCGGGTGATTACGACATTCTTGAATGTCCTGGTCAGCGCCGAGTTGACGCTGTTGCTGCTATGCGACGTGCTTCCAGATGCGGCGGCGAACAATCGCGCTGATCAGCATCTGAGTAACCCCGTATCGCTTTGCCAGGGCTACACCGCCAAATTCCTTGCTGTGCGACTTAAATAAAGACCTGATTTCAATGACCTGAGCCTCGGTCAGCTTCGCCGCTGGGTGTCGCTCGCCCGCTCCGTCAGTTCCATGGAGCTTCTTGTCGGCCTCGTTCTGAGTCGGCGTGCCATAAGCAAGATTGCCGACGTGACCGTTTTTTTTATCGCCATCCAGGTGGCGGCAGATGTGGCCAGCAGGGATAGGTCCTATGAAGTGAATGGCGACCAAGCGGTGCACCAGAAAGCCCTTGGAGACCTGTCTGTTCCACAGCTTCACCTTTGGATATCCCTTCCTGTCGAAGTAGTGGCTCTTGATATGAGAGCCACGCCTTACCCGCCCGTGATCGCTGACCTCGTAACCCGGCCAGTCCATGATTGGTCGCCATTGCTCTTCAAGCATGTGCAGCCCTCATGAAGTTACATAGATGCGACGGACAGGGCGCGCGAGCCGCTCGTAGCCCTTGCCGAAGTAGTAGAGCCAGCCATCTCCAAAGTCCATGTCGTAGGCGCCGTGGGCGGAGCGCTGCGTGCTCAGCCAGTGGAAGCGATCTTCGCGCAGCTCCACCAGGCCATCAGCCTTGGCTGCCATCAGCAACTGGCCTTCCAGGCAAGACGGGATAAAGCCATCCAGCTCCAGGGCCTTGATCGCGATCACGCTGCCAGCCTCAGCCATGGCGCGTGTGTTCGCTTCGCCATCGCTGTAGCTGCCTGCGCCTTTGATCTCGACGCCGTACTCGCCCCAGGGCCCGCTGAGTTCATCAGGCAGAAGGATCAGGGCGCGCTCGATGCCGTTGAGCCAGTAGCGGGTGACGAACACACCGCCGGCCAGAGGTTGGCCGCGCTCAGGGAGTTCGGCGGCGAGTACTGTTTGCTGTGCTTGCTTGGTCATGGGTTTACTCCAGGGTAAGCGCCGCCCTCCGGGTTCCGGATGCAGCGAGTAGTGTGGGTTATTCGTCGTGTTGAGTTTCAGCTATGCAGCTTGTGAATCGACCTTGACCTGGCGCCAGGCGCCGACGGCTTCAAAGATCCGCGCTGCGTGTTCTTCGTCGAGCGACACGGTGTCGGGAATGGCGATCCAGCCTGAAGCTACCATCTGCGCTTGGTTGGCTTCTGAGCGCAGTTTCATGTAGCAATGCTCAATCACTTCTTCGAGGTGGTCGGAGAGATAGACGCCATCCGGGGCCAGCTCAATCGACTTGCTATAGCGGTCGCCTCGGGCGTCTAAACACATGGCGCTCATGTAGATCGTCCAGCGATGGGGAATTCCGCACACGGCCTGCCCGATCTTCCCGGGTGCGATGTTCTTGAGCGACTTGTAGTTGATCATTCCCTGCCGGCCGCTTGGGTCGATATTCACGACGGCGACATGGTTTGTGCGGACCAGGCCGCGGCATGCGCGCTCAACCCTGGTTCGAGCGTTGTTGGGCTTGCGAGTTTTCATAGCAGTGCGTCCGCCATGCGCTTGAGGGCCCGTCGATCAGCTAGGGTCAGGCCCTTTGGCTTGCGCTTTAGGACCGTCTCAGGGTCTATGTGCTTGGAGCGAACTGGCGGGATCGGGTTGAAAGGTGCGCTTTCCAGGATCTGGATCTGCCCATCTGCTGCAATGAACTGAGCGACCTGAGCTGATAGGTCAGCGGCGCTCTGGCGCTTCTGGTCGATCAGGGTTGTGTGGTTGCTGATCATGCTGCGTTGCTCCTCAGCTTGGCCTCGTAGCCGTCTACCAGCAGCTTGAACTGCCAGAGGTCTTCCTCAAGCTTTTCGATGTAGTCGTCGTCGCGCTTGAATTCCTGCCACCAAAGCTGCCGGCCGACAGGCTCAAGAGCTGGGCAGTACATACCGACGTGCCAGAACTTACGACCAGTAATCCACATGCAGCCCTGCACCTGATCCATGATGCCGCTGGCGTCGTTGTCGATGTGGAAGGTGCGGAGCTTGTCGGGGGCAATGAAGCACTTGTACTCGCTGCCACCATCATCACCGATCAGGCCGTCAGCGCTGGCACCGAACGCGCGGTCATCGGTGGTGACGAAGCCAGCGCGCTGTACCATCAGGCCTGTTTGCAGTTCGTGCTCCATCCTGGCCATCGGCTCCAGCTCATGGCCGCGCTTCATCTGCCAAGTCTCGAAGCCACTATCCAGAGGCGTGCCGCTGATCCGTTCAACTGCCAAGCCGAAGGCGTAATTCATGGCCGCCTCGGATGGTTGGCCAACTGGCTTGCCGGCCAGTGCCAGACGTACAGACTCAGCCTTGGGAGCAGCCTTGTAGCCAGCCTCTGCCATCGCCTCCTTTTCGGTCATGCCTGACTGGATGGCAGAGACATACATGTGCTGCTTGTCGTCCAATCCGCCGACCTTGGTGCGCGCTATGCTGAACATGCTGGCGGTGATGCATCCGGCGCGTGCTTGGTGCCACTCAGGGCTTCCCTGTTCGCAATTGATCAAGATCATGTCGCGGTCTCCAGTTCAGCCTTGCGCTTATTGACCGCGCCGCGTAACTCTTCGGCTCCTACTGCATCCTTCGCAGCATGCAAAACCTTCAGGCCGTGCTGCCAGGCTTCTTGTAGCGCTGCCTTATCTGTTGCTGCCGCAACCTTGGATGTCAGGTCGTCTATGATCGCGTTGCGAAAGTCGTCACCGGTGGCGCCATTGCCGTCATCGTCCTCTTCGCCGATGGCGACGTTGAAGATCATTTTGAGCAGGTAGCGCATGCCGTAGGAGGTGCCAGAGCCAAAAGCGTGGGTTTTGGTCATCACGTCACCGCCCTTGGCGCCCTTACCGTCAGAAGGGACATGAGCACGGTATTCTCGGGTGTGTCCGCCGATGTGGCTCACGAAGCACACCATGCCAACCATGCCTTCCGATGCAGGCTCGGTTCCAAATGACAGCGAGAATCCTTCCTTGGTGTACTTAGGGCGTAATGAGCTGTCGAGCTTCCCGTATGTTGCGTACTGACTGCTCGTTTGTCTGTTGGTGGCGTCGGCAGCAATGCGGCCCATTTCACCCTGTACGCGGGATAGGGCGGCGTTGAATTCGGTTTCTGCGGCTTTGGCTTGCATGCGCTCATGCATGGCCATCAAGCGCTCCATCTTCTCGATATCGCACTGAGGATCAGCTGCAGCACGTTGAATGACGCTGAGGATTGTTGCTGCTTCACCAATGACTGCTGGTGGGGTATTGCGCTCAACCGTCGCTACTGTAGACATGATTGCTCTCCGCGCCGCCGGAGAGGGGCGCCGTAAATGTTTAGGAAGTGACGCGATCAGCAAGAGCGCTGAGCAGCATCAGAAGTGAGAAGATGAGTAGAACGGGGAGGGAGCCGCGCCAGATCAGGATTCGCCGGGCGCGCTGGCGGGAGGTCATGGCCGTGGCCTGATGGCGACCCGACCATTCTTGATGGCTTCTGCCAGGGCTGGAGGCAGCGCAGAAACAGGCAAGTTTCGAGGAACCCCGGCGCTGACAATCGCAAGGCTACGTTCGATCTGCTCAAGCTGTTCGTCGATCAGAGATTTAACTGGTGCAGTAGTCATGCTGCCTCCTTTCGCCGCTCGACTATCCGCCGAACGCGCTCACAGTAGTGTTTGAATTCGTCGGCACTGATGACCAGGATCGAGAAGTAGTTGACGATGGTCGTCTCTGCTTTGGCTTCTTCGATAGGGCCGGCGCCGGGCAGAAGCATCGTTTCAATGGATGCCTCTATGGTTTTCACAGCAATGTCATGAGGGCTCATAGCTCGTCATCCTCGGCCTGGGCAATCAGACCATCCGCAGCGAGAGGGCGCAGGAGGATGCGTGCAATCTCGCGGAGTGCTTCCTTGGGGTCTGGGGCACAGAGAGCCTCTATAGCAGCGCCCTGGGCGTCTGACGTATCTCTGCGTATCGCGGCAAGGACCAGTCGGCCGATTACTGATGGACTGCTTACGTTTGCCATCACGTACTCATCAACCGCCTGGGAAAACTGCTCATGCGTCACACCCTGGGGTTTGCGCATCCGGCGTTGGAACTTCACATCTTGGCCGTCCAGCAGGTCATAGGTCGCGTTGTCGACCCAGATCCGTTCAGCCTCCGAATTATCAACCGGCTCCGGAGGCAGCATGGCGTCATACCGGGCTTGGCATATCTGCATTGCAGTGTTCATGGGTGCCTCCAGGGCTGCGTTATCGGTTGTCCTGCTTGGCCTGTCTGGCCTTTATGGCGCAATCGGCATGCTGAGTGCGCCAGCCACCGGCGTGACGCTCAAAGTGGCCTTGGCCAGCCTCTACGCGCTGTCCGCACCGGTAGCAGGTGCCGGGGTATTTGTTGCGCATGTCGGGTTACTCGGTGGGCGGTGAGGGAAGTGGCTGCCAGTGAGTTGGTGTCCAGGAAGCTCCCTTGAGCCACCAGCAATAATTGTTATTTCGGTCTATCGCGCCGACTGCGCAGCGCCAGTCCCCTGCACCAAAGAACTCGGACGTGCAAAGAACAAGCGTGTCTGGCTCTGGCAGCCTGTCGCTTACCTTGATCCAGTCGCTCATGGCGACCTCCAGTTATGGGCAGCAGTCAGGACCGCTGTAGCAGTAGTAACGACGCTCAGTGCCGTCGTCCCAGTTGATCTCGCCGCGCTTCCCGCAAAGGCACTTGCCTGTCTCAGGCTCATCACAGTCAATGCAGTGGTCGCCGCGCTTGTCGTCGATGTGGATGATCCTATTGCAGGTAAGGCAGTGGCCTAATTCAGGGGGATCAGGCGGTTGCATGAAGCTGTACATGGCGACCTCCAGTGTTTGGGGTTAGGCGGAACGGGCGGCGAGCATGGCGTCTGCGTACTCATAGGCCATGCTGGCGGTATGGCCCGGATCGCTATTCGAGTGATAGCTGCCATTGGAATCATCCCCAGGCCACGCCAGCAGGCCTTGAAGCGCCTTGGCAGCGAAGTGGTCGCGCAAGCTCATTCCAGACAAATCACGCTTCGTTTCGGCAACCGTCGCCGGCTGAAAAACCATGTGGTCGTAATCCGCGACCGGGAAGGCTGGGCCTCCATCTTGAATGCTCATGACTCTCTCCATTCGTTGATTCACCTGTATTCGTCAGCACTCACGCACGGCTGTTTGCCGATGGGCGCCGGGGAGTGCTGACGGGTAAAGGCGGGAATGAAAAAGCCCGAGGATTCCCCGGGCTTTCTTTTTGCTTCACAAACGCCTCCGGATGTGAAGAGCGCCTTCGCTGGGAAGGTCGTTTGGATGGTTTACATGGTCTTATCCTCTTGAGCGCGGCATCAGTGGCGGCCGCTCGCCGGGTAGTTTCACAACAAAATGATGCGACTCTTCGCATCGGGGTGTGATCTGTGCGGAAGGCAAGCCCCGCTTTGCGCCTCTGAGTGCGCCCCCTCAAGCCACGCTCCGGTGATTTCTCGCTGCCTGGTCGTGGTCTCGCTTTCTTCCCGAGGTTGCGAACCCTCGTATCTCGGCTAGGTGCCAGCGCCTTAATGTCTGCTGGCAGTTCAGATCACACCCCGATGCGCCCTGGTGCTGGGGAGTACCAGGGATCGGGCAGCTTGAATCAAGCTGGGATGCGTATTGGCTGCTGGTCGATGATCGTGATTGATCCTCGATCGGTTACCGCTACTCTGGCCGTCAAGCCCGGGTGCATCTCTGCAAGTCTTGGGTGGGCCTTGAAATCGATGACCCTCCCAGTTCGGTCACCAAGACCCAGGAAGATCACGTCACCTATTTGAATTTCGCTTCCGCGCTTCGTTGGCATTTCTTTATCTCCCGGTTGTCATCCCAAGCAGCCCTCGCAAGAAGGCTGCTCAGTGATGCTTTCCGCCTGGGCCCGCTGCTGGCGTCAGCCCTGGGCTTTGTGTTGTCAGTGCGCATCCGATACCACCTGGACCTTGTCCAGTTCGCACTCCGTTGTTAAGCAGTCCGCGGCTCTTCCCGACTGCACTCTTGTTCTCGCACGGATCTAAGCTGCTCCGGCCGGGTCGAGGCGCGATCACTGATCGCTTTTACCCGTGGGTCGAATTGAGGCTCGACCTCGCTAAACCTTTTGTTGCTGGCCGGCGTTGGCCGGCGTTGAGAAAAAATATAAGCCTGCTTAAAGTTAAATGCAAGTACGCTTCACAAAATAATTTTTGGCAAAGAAAAACCCGACACGTTGGTCGGGTTCGTTTTGGACTGGAGGCTGTGGATCTATAGCGCGTTAGCTATAAGGGATATCACGCCTGTGATGACAATCATGGCCATCATGTAGATAGACCAAGAAATTAGCATGTCTCTTCCTTCGCGTAGCGAGCTAACCAGGTCGCGTAAACTGCTCATCCTTCCTTCAGAGATCCTCATCGATATTCCGATGGCAGAGAAGAAGCCAACAAATATCAATGGGATTGAGATCCACAAACCGTAAGGCTTAGGAAGGATTGCGCTAGGAATCAAGGCCATGTAGCCGAAAGCAATTGAAAGTGTGACGAGCGAAATTGCTGCTTTCAAGAGGCCCCCTTTCTGGGAGAACTGACAGTAAATCTCTTAGGAATAACTGGCATCTACCATCCTCCTCAGTGACTGCTGCTGTGTAGTCAGCTAAGAAACTCCATGATACTTAGCGATGACTCAATGCGCTGCTGGCTTTCTGTAGTAGCCGATTACAACGCCAAGCACCTTGTCTTCTTCCCCAAGCATGATGATTGGGTACTGAGGATTCAGTGGTTTCAGGATGTCCTTTCCTGCGTCTCTCGTGAGAATCCGGAATATAGGTACTGCTTCCCTAGGCTGTAGAACCAATACCGGGCTTCCTACCGAGCCCTTCATATCTGGATCTACAAAAATAATGGTGCTGTTTGGGTAGCTGTCTTCGTTTGCGTTCGGATTCCTCATTGCATCGCCCTCAACGGCTAACGCAAAACCGCGAGGGCCTATCTCGTCAGGACAGGCCATACGAATCTCCGTCGCGCCGGCAGAAACTGCCGAGCTGCACCAGTGATCAACAGAAGTCCAGTTGATTAAAGGCACCGATGCCGCCATGGGATGATAGATCGCATTAGGCTGATCTGGTGTCAATTCTGATCTGAAATTTTCCTGCAAGGTTTCAGAATGTTTCGGCGTTGAGCCGGTGAGCAGCCAATCAACAGAACTCCCATAGGCCTTTGCAATGGCCTGCAGATTCTCGTGCTTGATGCTCCCAGTCGTACCTGAGTACCACTGGCTGACTGCCGAATAGCTAATCCCACAGATGCGTGCAAGCGTCGGGCGAATGCTCCGCGATTTCACGCCATTTTCCAGCAGAAGCTGGTTGATCCGATCAGTAATAGTCATACGCCCGATAGTACAAGCGTGCTGTAGCAGCATGCTTGCATACAATAGTGTAAGTGTGCTTACATATCTCCGTATCATACGGAGAACCTTTATGACTCGAACTCAAGCAATAGAGCACTTCAAGGGAATCCCAAAGCTGGCAAAAGCCCTGGGTATCTCTTATGCGGCCGTTGCTCAATGGGGCGAGATCGTCCCAAAGCTCCGGCAGCACGAACTCGAAAAACTCACTGGCGGAATTCTCAAAGTTGATTCCGACAGTGGGCCGAAAGCCGCTTAACCCTTTCTGAAAACAAGGAGCTTTACCCGTATGGCTTACGACGACCGCAGCCATCTGCACGACCAGGTCACACGCGTTCGACTGGATCAAGACACCGACGACCTTCTGAGGTCCCTGGCGAAGTTTCACCGCACGCAAAAGGCAGTCCTGGCCCGCGAGTTACTCGAAGCCAGCCTGCGCAACATGCTTTCCGAGGTACACGGCGACGATACAGGCAAAACAACAGCGGCCTGAAGAGCCGAAGGAGGCTCTATGGCCGAACGAATGACTCCTGTCCCCCTGGATGAAGAGTTCGACGGGCTGCTCAAGGCTGAGGCGCTGAAGCGGGGAGTAGACCCTGGAGTGCTGGCAGCAAGGCTGATCCAGGAAGAGCTGAAGAAGAGAACGGCGCCTCGTGCGCCACGAGGGACGGTAACGCCGTTCCGGAGGTAGGCCTGAATAGGGCCTAAGCAGAGCCTGAATTCCAGGCACAAAAAAGCCGACGGACGAGGTCGGCTCTTTCAACAGCAGTTCAGCGAGAAGAATCATGACAAACATCGTCCCATTACGCAACACCGGGGGGTTTACCCGGATGGACAATCAGCTGATGGATGGCCTGATGGCTATCGACCTGTCCGCTCGCGAGATGAAGATCGTGCTGTATGTGGCCAAGGCCACCTTGAACTTCAACGAGGGCGCTCAGCGCATTCCAGCCACGGCAATCGCTAAGGCTACCCACATTCACCCTGACACTGTTTCCAAGGCTATCTCTGGCCTTCTGCGCCGTCGTGTGCTGTTCCGCGAGGGCGGGGCGCGTGGCGATATCGGTCTGTGCGACCCGAAAGAATGGGTTTTCGTTGAAGATCCGAAACAGACCAAATCGTCTGACTCGGCTCAAATCGTCCGAATCGGATCTACTGCGAAACAGACCAAAACCGACGACTCCCTTCTTTATTCCAAGAATAAAACCCCCTATGTAAATCTTCCTTCGGAAGATATTACATCCCCCCCCACAGCTCAGGCTGAACTGCCAGTCGAGCCGAAACCTGATCGCAAGGCTCAGTTCGGCCTGACCCAGTTGCTGGCCGACAATCCGCACCAAGTACCCGAGCAACTCCTCTCCGACTGGCTGGCCCAGCGCAAAGCCAAGAAGGCCGCCGTTACCTTCACAGTCTGGTCAACCGTGAACACCGAACTGGCCAAATGCGCCGAAGCCGGAATCTCGGCATCGACCGCAATCACCGAGGCCTTGTCCGCTGGATGGCAGGGATTCAAGGCGTCCTGGGTGATCAACCGTATCCGCGATAACGCCCAGCAAGTGCCGGTGCAGTCCCGCCACACCGGCTTTGCTGAGCGCGACTACACCGCCGGCCTGATCCAGCGGGAGGACGGCAGCTATGGCTTCTGAGAACGTTGTCGCCATGCCAGCTCAGGCCTATCCGCCAGGAACCCGAATTCAGCCGGCCACCTGTGAAACCCATGGTGCGTACGAGCAGAAGGTCTATTCGGTGCTGGGGCGGGATCTCAAATCTGGTTGCCCTGAGTGCAGCCGCATCCGTGCCGAGGAAGAGGAGTCGCGGCGCCAGGTTCAGGAATCGACTGCGCTGCGCATCCGGATGGCCGAAAAGCTTGGTGCAGCTCTGATACCTAAGCGTTTCTCGGGCAAAACCTTTGACCAGTACGTTGCGAAGACGACCGAGCAACGCAAGGCCCTGAACACCTGTCGCCGCTACGCTGCCGAGTTTCCAGTCATTGCCGAGTCTGGCCGCTGCTTGCTGCTGTTGGGCAAGCCCGGTACCGGAAAGACGCACCTTGCCGTGGCAATCGCCAACGAGGTCATGGCGACCACCACCGCGACAGCCGTGTATCGCACCGTCGGCGCAGTGCTCCAGGCCATCCGCGCCACATACGACAACGCCAGTGAGAAAAGCGAAAGCCAGATCCTCGCGAGCCTGATCAGCCCCTCGCTGCTGGTCCTGGACGAGATCGGCGTCAGCAAGGAAAAGCCTAGCGACTTCGAGCTGACCACGCTGTTCTCAATCATCAACGGCCGTTACGAGGAGCTGCGACCCACCGTCATCGTTTCCAACTTGGACGCGAAGGCGCTGGCCTCGGCAATCGGCGAGCGTTGCACAGATCGCCTCAGAGAGGGCGGCGTGATCGTCGTTCCGTTCGAGTGGGAATCGCAGCGGGGCAAGGAGGGTTTCTGATGACTGATTTCGTAGAAGTGAAGACGCAAGACCTTGCTGACTACGCAGAGCTGAAGCGGCTGGCCGAGGCTGCAAATAAGCCAGGATGCAGTTGGAGCACCGATTACAGGCTTGCAACCAGCCCATCCGCAGTCCTGGCCCTGATCGCCGAGAACGAGGCGCTGCGCAAGGCGCTTAAGCCGCTGCTTGAGCATTGGAGCGATCTAGAGCCTGGAGAGTCAGTCTACGTTGACGCCGCCCGCGCCGCCCTGTCCAAGGGAGAGCAGCCATGACCAGCCTCCAGATCCGCAACGAATCAGAGCGCACCAAGGCGATGGGCTACATCGCCGGGCTCGACCTGACCAAACCCAAGAAGCTGGCCATCACTGATGTGGACCGAAGCGTTGAGCAGAACAAGGCCCTGCACGCGGCCCTGGCTGATATCGCTGCCCAGGTCGAGCACGCCGGCAAGAAGTGGGATGTCCTGATCTGGAAACGCCTTCTGACGGCCGCCTGGTTGCGCGAGACGGGCGACAAGCCGCAGATGATCCCAGCGGTAGACGGTAACGGCTTCGACGTCATCTATGAGCGCACAAGCAAGCTCACCGTGAAGCAGTGCGGAGAGCTGATCGAGTGGGTTATGGCGTTCGGCGCCGAGCACCAGGTGCGCTGGACGCAGAAAGACAATTGGGGAGGACGGTACTGATGGCTGATACCTGGAAAGAAATTTCGTTCTGCCCTGGGTATGAAGTCTGTTCATCTGGGTTGGTACGCAGCAAGGATCGGACAGTCTTTCAAGCTGCTAGCCGCAGATCGTCAGCTTACGAAAGATTCCTGCCTGGGAAAGTGCTTAAACCGTTTCCTGCCAAGAAAACTGGTTACTTGCAGGTTTCTCTATCTAAAAAGGAGAGGCGTTCTGTTCATCAACTTGTAGCTCTAGCTTTTTGCTCGGGGTTCAAGGAAGGCCTGATCATCAATCACAAAAATGGCATCCGTACAGATAACCGAGCGGAGAATCTTGAGTGGGTAACGCATTCAGAAAATGTTGCCCACGGGTTCTCTCATAACGGACGAAAGGCGAATGGCCTTGGAAAATTTGGCTCTGCGAACAAAGCCTCAAAAGCAGTCGTCGCGACTGAAATTGCTACAGGCATAGAGAAATTGTTCCCTAGCGGGATGGATGCAGTTCGCGCTGGATTTTCTAGCTGCAGCATCAGCCGGTGCTGTGCCGGGAAGATCAAATCTCACAAAGGCCATACATGGCGCTTTAGCGAACCGAAGGGCCAGATGCCCGAGCAGTGGGAGCAAGCAGCATGAGCCATCAATTCAAGCCGGGCGACCTGGCGCTGATCGTAAGCTCAAGCAAGGGAACATCCCCAAATATCGGGATGGCTGTCGAGTTGGTCATCAAGCTGCGCACGAATGATTGTTTCAACCTTCCGGATGGTAGTCGGGCTGTGAATAAAGGCCCTGAATGCTGGATGGTCGAGGCGCCTGGACTTTCTGCGATGACTCTTCAGGCGGTCCACATTGACCTTGGCGGTATATCCCTAGTTCAGGAGCGATACCTGATGCCCCTGCGCGGCGACTTCACTCCTGAGCAGCAGAAAGCCAAGGAGGTGCCGGCATGAATCTTTCCGCAAAGCTTTGGTGCTTCTTCGGGGTCCATGAGTGGAAGGTCATCGACAAAGGGCCTTACAAGCTCACCTACGTGGACAGCGATCAGTTCAAGAATGGGACTTGGTTCAACCTTCAATGCGCAGTGTGCGGCAACGTGAAGATGCGGAGGTGCTTATGAGCCTCCCAGCCAAACAACCCCGCCCGAAGAAGTGCAAGAACCCAGCATGCGGGGCCTCATTCGTCCCTCAGCGCCTGGGGCAGGCCGTATGCAGCCCAAGGTGTGGCCTTGCGATCAAGGAAGTGAACCAGGACAAGGCGCGGAAGTCGCTGGCCGAAGTAGGGCGCAAGGAGCTGAGAGCCGCAAAGGAGCGCGTTAAGCCTAAAGGCCAGTACATGCGTGAGGCCCAGGCCGCGTTTAACGCTTGGGTGCGCTTGCGTGACGCCGCCATGGGGTGCGTGAGCTGCGACAAGCCCGCGACCTGGGCCGGCCAATGGCACGCCTCTCACTTCCGCAGCGTCGGCTCATCGCCAGAGCACCGCTTCAACCCGCTCAACGTGCACAAGGCCTGTTCGGTCTGCAACAACCACCTGAGCGGAAACATCCTTGGATACCGGCCAGAGCTTGAGCGCCGGATTGGTGTTGAAGCGGTTGAGGCCCTATTGGGGCCCTCTGAGCCGCGGCGCTACACCGTCGAAGACCTCAAGGCCATCACCGCCGAATACCGGGCAAAGACCAAAGAACTCAAGAGGGCTGCAGCATGATCTGGAAGCCAGTCAGCAAGTACTGCATTTCATCTGAAGAGGGCTACCTGATCAGCAAGTACGCCCTGGAAGTCGGCCACGCGTACGTGTGCCGCTGCCCGAAAGGGAAAATCCTGCAATCGGGCAAGGAGCTGGACCAGGCCAAGGCGGCATGTGTTGAACATCTGAACAAACAGAAGGTGGGGAAGGCAGCATGAGCGAATTGAAACCGTCGAACCCTAAGGATCTCATCGGCAGCGGTAAGTTGCCGCTGCATCTTTGGCCAGTAACTGCCACAGCGCTTGGAAGCCTGGGCCTTCTGGATGGGATGCTCAAATACGGCCGCTCCAATTTCCGAGCCGTAGGTATCCGCGCTTCGATTTACTACGACGCCGCCAGCCGCCACCTGAACGCATGGTTCGAAGGGGAGGCAATTGATCCAGATAGCGGCCTTCCACACTTGGCCCACGCGCTCGCCTGTCTGGCAATCATTGTCGACGCGGAGGCAGCTGGGAAGCTCAACGACGACCGCATGCACCCTGGCGGATACCGAGAGCTGATCAGTTCGCTGACACCTCACGTGGCGCGCCTCAAGGCCATGCACGAAGACAAGGCCCCAACGCACTACACCATCGCCGGAGACGCCCAATGAACGAGCCAAAGGTCACCGACGAGCAGATCATCGAGGCGCTGAAGACAATGAGCCGGCCAGAGGCTGCAGCTCACCTCGGAATTCACTTGCGTACCTTAGCCAAACGCAAGGCGCGCATGGTTCGCAAGGGTTGGAGCCCGGAACACGACATGACTCACATTGTGCCGGATGGGTTCCGCTTGAAAGGCACATCGAGCTTGTACAAGGATGGCGTGAAAGCTCCAGTCCTTCAGTGGGTAAAGACCACAACGGATGAGGAGCGACAGCGCGAGATTATGGAAGCGGCTATTGCGGCCATGGGTGAAGACCTGCCGCGGATGTCTTTCACGCCAGCACCGAGCGCTTGCAACGCAGACCTACTGAACTGCTACGTCATCACCGACTATCATCTGGGCCTTTTGTCCTGGCACGAGGAAACTGGCGCCGACTACGACCTTAGCATTGCCGAGCACCAGCTCGTGGCCTGGTTCGCCGAGGCAATCCGTATGGCTCCGGACGCCGAGATAGGCGTTTTCGCACAGCTCGGGGATTACCTTCATTGGGACGGCCTCGATGCCGTGACCCCAGCCAGCAAGCACCTGCTCGACGCTGACACCCGTTTTCAGAAGCTGGTTCGTGTGGCAATCCGGGTAACCCGCCGCGTCGTAGACATGCTGCTCACCAAGCACCAGCGTGTTCATGTGCTGATGGCTGAGGGAAACCACGACACCGCCAGCTCTATCTGGTTGCGTGAATGGTTCTCGGCCATCTACGAGAACGAGCCGCGCATCACTGTAGACCGAAGCCCCGACCCGTACTACTGCGTCGAACACGGCCAGACCAGCCTGTTCTTCCACCACGGGCACAAGAAGAAGCCGACGGCAGTAGCTGACGTGTTCGTGGCCAAGTTCCGGGACGTATTTGGGCGCACCAAGCACAGCTATGCGCACCTGGGCCATCTGCACCACGTCGACGTCAAGGAAAACAACCTGATGATCGTGGAGCAGCACCGCACCCTGGCCGCCCCTGATGCTTACGCAAGCCGCGGCGGGTGGATCAGTGGTCGAGACGCCAAGGTAATCACCTATCACAAGGCATACGGCGAAGTAGGGCGTCTGACAATCAATTCCGACATGTTGAAGGCAGGTGCAGCATGAGAGACGCAGAAGAACTTCTGACCCAGTGGGGCCGCTGGAGCCGTCAACAGGTAGGCGTTCCGCGCTGCACATCCCCTTCATACGTCCTGATGCGCGACAACGTAGAGCAGATGGATAGCCTGCCGGCCGCATGTATCACTGACGAAGAGGCGATCATGGTTGACCAGATTGTGGCCAGGATGGCGAAGCGCTACCCCAAGACGGCCGAATGCGTAGTGATCTTTTACAGGTCTGATCGAACCCTGGCCGAGGTCGGCAGGATCGTCGGCGAGCCTAGGCTAAAGGTGCGCGAGTACCTGATCGCTGCCAAGGGTTATGTCGAGGCTTACATGGAAATGGGGGTGGCTGCATGATCCGAAACAGGGCTAGACGCCTCATGTGCGAACGCTCGTTTGCCTGCAAGGGGGCTCATATCGATGAGTCTCTCCCAGTTAACGAGCGAATCATGCGCATGATCGACGATGAAATCGAAAAGACATCGCATATTGCGAGAGTCAGACAAAATGGCCCTGGAGAGGGTGAGCAACTCGCCAAGTCAGGGCTTTCTTGGTACGCCAAGTCGTTCACTTACATCTATTTCATCATCTGTGGCGGGACTGGCGCTGTAAAGATAGGTCGAGCAGATAACGTGAAGAAGAGAATGGCTGAGTTGCAGGTGTCCAATCCGAGCAAGCTGTCGCTGCTCTGTCACTTCCGAGCTCCTTCAATATTTGAGCCAACACTCCACGCAATATTCTCGAAGAGCCGACTGCGCGGCGAGTGGTTCTCAATAACTGACGAGCTGCTCGATCTGGCCGAGATTGGAAACGATCAAAACTACATGGGCGTTCTGCGCTACTGCAAAGAGATGTTAGGGCGTAGTAAGCCGGTTGACGGTTTGAACGGCCAGGAGTAGATTACCCCCATATTGCGGTTTTACCGCTCCAGACAAGCCCGGCCATTGAGTCGGGCTTTTTTGTGTCTGAAATTCAATCCTGAGCCTCGCCACTGTGCGGGGCTTTTTTTATCTGGAGGCCCCTATGGCAGCCCCAGGCAGGAGTAGAGACATGGCCAACCCGACGCCCGAGAGCATCGTAGAGGTGGTAGGTGCGTCAGTGGCCAATAAGGGCATGATTGTGGGTGGTGCTGCTGGGATGGTCGGTTGGCTATCCCAGGTGAACTGGATTGGTATCGCTGGTGTTGTGGTAGCAGTGCTTGGCCTACTGGTCAGCACGTACTTCCAGATTCGTCGTGACCGGCGCGAACATGCCGAGAGCCAGGAGCGCATCAAGGCCTTGCGCGATCAGTGCCGGTCATGAGCGTCATTCGCCAGCGCATCGCCGTAGGTCTCCTGACCATGAGCATGGCAGGCTTCGGCGCCTGGAAGGCCAGCGAGGGGTTCACCGATCACGCGGTGATTCCCACCAAGGGCGACGTTCCTACCCTTGGCTATGGCTCCACACGCTGGGAGGACGGTACCGCGGTCAAGATGACCGACACTATCACCCGGCCCCGGGCCGAGATCCTGGCCCGCAACCTGAACACCCAGGCCGAGAAGGAGTTCGCCGCCAGCCTGCCTGGCGTGAAGCTCTACCAGGAAGAGTTCGATCTCTACATGGACTTTGTCGGCCAGTATGGCGGCGGCACCTGGCGCAAGGGCTCACCGCGACGTTACCTGTTGGAAGGCAACTACGTAGGCGCCTGCGAAGCGCTGCTGCTGTATCGGTTCGCCGCCGGCTACGACTGCAGCACCAAGATCAACGGCAAGCCTAACAACCGCTGTTGGGGCGTCTGGCAGCGGCAGCTTGACCGTCACGCCAAGTGCATGGCCGCGCAATGATCCGGTACCTGATCGCCGCCATTGCGTTGCTGGTGATCGTGGCGGGAATCCAGACGCACCGCCTGGACAACGCGCAGACCTCTCACGCCGAGTACGTGGCAGACATTGAACGTCAAGCCAAGGCAGCCAGCGAACAGGCCCGGCAGACAGAGAAGAAGCTACAGCAAACCATAGAGCGGGTACGCACAGATGCAGCCAATCAAAAGATCAGCGATGACGCTCACGCTACTGAGCTTGTTGCTGTGGGTGACAGCCTGCGCGACCAACAAGCCAAGCTGCTTGCCGACCGCGCCAATCTCCGTGCCCGCCTTGCCGCAAGAGGCAAGACAATCGACGACCTTACCGATCTGCTCGCCCAGCTGCGCACAGAAGCTGACAACCATGCGGGTGAACTGGCAGCAGCGCTTGACGCAAGTCGCCGGGCCGGATTCGCCTGTGAGCGCTCCTACGAATCCCTGAGGTCATTCCAATGATTAAGTATCAAGTCAAATCTGCCGGCGAAGTTCATGAGGTGCTGGCTACTACCTTCACCCAGAGCGATCAGCTTCGCCTCATCGGCGATGGTGGCGCAGTTGTAGCGATATTCGTTTCTTTCGAGTGGATTAAGGTCATCCCTGCTGAGCCTGCGCCTGCTGATCCGGGAGAGCCCTCTACCGACAAGCCTGAGTTGGCGGGTGAGTAATGACCGAAAAGCAGCCAACTGACTGGGAGCGCATTGAACAGCTCTACCGGGCTGGTGTGTTGTCCGTCCGTGAAATAGCCGCCTCGTGCGGGGTATCGCATACCGCAATCAATAAGCGAGCCAAGGCCAACGGCTGGGATCGTGACCTAAAGGCGAAGATCCAAGCCAAGGCTGATTCGCTGGTTTCCAAAGCAGAGGTTTCCACGCAGGTTTCCACGGAAGCTCTGGTAACCGAGCGTGGAATCGTAGAGGCGAATGCTCAAGTCATTGCCAACATCCGGATGGCGCATCGCAATGACATTGGCCGCTCTCGACGGCTGGCTAACAAGCTGCTGGATGAGCTTGAGGCGATGACTGACGAGAACTGCACCTTGCGCGAGCTGATTGACCAGCTTAAGGACGATGAGGGTCCTGCATCACTATTGGAGGCTGCCGAGAAGATGGCCAGCCTTCCAGGCCGCAGCAAGATCATCAAAGAGCTGAGCGAGACACTGAAGACTCTGGTCACGCTGGAGCGCCAGGCCTACGACGTTGGCTCCGAGAAACCAGGCGATGACCGCAGTCAACTGACGGAAGAAGAACTTGATCGCAGAATCGCCAAGCTCGCAGGCCAGGGCTAACAAGCTTGAGCTATTGGCGTTGCTCGAGGAGAAAGCGCGTCGTGATGCACAGAGGCGGCACCTGCTCCAGTTCGAAACCCTCTATGAGTGGCAGCGCAAGTTTGTAAGAGCTACAGCCGATCACACGTCATGCATGCTCATGGCGGCGAACAGGGTAGGCAAGACGCGCACCGGGTTAACGATCGATGCCATGCACTTGCTGGGTGATTACCCAGACGACTGGGAAGGCCACAAGTTCGACCACGCGCCTATGTGCTGGCTTCTTGGGTTCTCCATGGAGAAGACCCGCGACCTGCTGCAGACGCCGCTGTTCGGCACGCTTGAAGGCGGCAAGTGGACTGGCGGGTTGATCCCTGCTGATCGAATCATTGCGCATCTGTCAGCCACCGGCACATCCGGGGCAATGCGCCAGATCACCGTCCGGCACAAGTCCGGCAGCCAGTCAACAGTGCAGTTCTGGTCCTACAGCCAGGGCCAGCACGCAATCATGGGCGACAGCGTCGACTGGTACCACATCGACGAAGAGCCAAGAGACAAAGCGATCTACCCACAAGTGCTGACCCGTACCGCGACTGGTGACGGCGGCCTGGGTGGTCGCGGCATTTTGACGTTTACCCCGGAGAATGGCCGTACCGAGCTGGTTGTTCAGTTCATGGACTGCCCAGCCGAGGGCCAATACATCCAGCGCGCCACCTGGGCAGATGCACCGCACTTGACTGCTGACACTCAGCGCAAGTTGCTAGGTATGTACCCAGAGTGGCAGCGAGACATGCGTTCTAAGGGGCTCCCGTTGCTTGGTACCGGCTTGATATTCGACTTTTCGGATGAGGATATTAAGTGCCAGGCGTTCCCTTGCCCGCCGCACTTCTACGTCATCAACGGCATGGACTTCGGCTGGGATCACCCTCAAGCACACGTTCAACTGTGGATCGATACCGAATCGGATGTGATCTACCTGGCCCATGCCTGGAAGAAGTCCCGCGTCACGCCATCAACTGTGTGGGGCACCGTCAAGTCCTGGGCTGCAAACATCCCAACCGCATGGCCTTCTGACGGGCTGCAGTCCGAGAAGTCATCAGGCGAGCAGCAGAAAAAGGCTTATGTCGATGCTGGCTGGCAGATGCTCGACGTGCATGCCACCTGGGCTGATGGTGGTGTTGGCGTGGAAATCGGCTTGGTCGAGTTGTACGAGCGAATGACCACCGGCCGATTCAAGGTGTTCTCCCACCTGTCGGACTTCTTCGACGAGAAGATGAGTTACCACCGGGACGAGAACGGCAAGATCGTCAAGTTGAACGACGACATCCTTTCGGCCACCCGATACGCATACATGATGCGCCGCTTCGGGCAGCAACGCTGGCAGCTTGAGTCCAATGACTCGGGCAAATTCCAATCCGAATACGACCCTTACGCGAGTAACTGACATGTGCGGAAAGAGCATCAAGAAACTGGTCAATAAGGTGGTCAAGCTCGACCCTTTGCGTGGCGGCGACGTACTCCTGGAGGGTATGGGCCTTCCGAACATGTTTGGCGAGAAAACCGGCATGTTCAATAAGGCTGAGCGCGACAAGGAGCTGGCAAAGGCGGCATCTGAAGCTGCTGGCTCTGTTGGCTCCACTGCGGCGGCGGCCACGACCTCAAGCGACTCCGTTCAGGCAGCTGTTGAGGCCGAGCGCAAGCGTCGTTTGGCCCAGTCTGGCCAGAACGGCACCATCTTGACCGGGTCGTCTGGCGTGCTTGGCGGCGCCAGCACGGGCCAGAAAACGTTGCTGGGGGTGTAAGTTGGCCGACTCCCTGCGCGAACGCTGCGAGAAGCGCTATACCGCTCTCAAGAGCGAGCGCGACAGCAACTGGCTGCCCGAGTGGAAGGAACTGGGTGACTTCATCAGCCCACGTTCCGGACGCTGGTACAACACCGACACCAACGACGGCAAGCGCCGCGATCAGAAGATCATCAATCCGCAGGCCACGTTCGCGGCTCGTACGCTGGGCGCTGGTATGCATACCGGCATGACTAACCCGTCATCGCCCTGGGTCAAGTTCGGCACTCCCGATCCTGGCCTGATGGATTACGCGCCGGTCAAGGCTTGGCTGTTCGCTGCCGAGACTGCCATGCGTGAAGTCATGGCCAGGTCGAACCTGTACAGCGTTCTGCCCAACCGCTACAGCGAGGAAGGAATTTTCGGCACAGCCCCAATGGTGGTGATGCCGGACGACAGCGACTTGCTGCGTTCGTACCCGCTGGCCGTCGGCAGCTACATGCTGGCCAACAACAGCCGAAATCAAGTGGACACGCTCTATCGCGACTTCCGCATGACTGCTCGCCAGATGGAACAGCAGTTCGGCAAGGACAAGATGGACACCGCGTCCAAGAACCTGCTCAGCAGCAAGCCTGACGCCTGGATCGACATCTGCCATGGCATCGAGCCCAACGATACCCGCGAGCCCGGCCGCAAGGACAACACAAATATGCCGTTCCGCTCCGTGTACTGGGAGAAGAGCGGCGACAAGGATTCGATGTTGCGTGAATCCGGCTTCAAAGTGTTTCCGGTCATGGCGCCGCGTTGGGATGTGCTGGGTGAAGACGTGTACGGCACTGGGCCTGGCTCGATGTGCATCGGCACCACCAAGGCTATCCAGCTGATGGAGCGCCGTAAGGCTGAACTGCTGGAGAAAGGTGTCCGGCCGCCGATGGGTGCGCCGGCCAGCCTCAAGAATCAGCGGGCCTCGATTCTTCCTGGAAGCATCACTTACCTCAATGACATGCAGGTTGGCGCCAAGTTTGCGCCGCTGTATGAAGTTCAGCCCGCGTGGCTTGGCCAGCTGCGTGGCGAGATTGCCGCCGACAGCTCGATCATCGACACCGCGTTCTTCGTCGACTTGTTCCTCATGATCAGCCAGATGGACAGCGTGCGCACCGCGTACGAGATCGCCACCCGCAAGGAAGAAAAGCTGCTGATGCTCGGCCCAGTGCTGGAGCGCCAGACCGATGACCTACTCGACCCGCTGGTAGACATGTACTTCAACCAGATGCTGGAGCAGTCCATTCCGCGCTGGACCGGCATGTTGCCTGGTGCACCACTGTTGCCACCTCCGCCAAAAGAGCTGGCCAACATGGACTTGCGTATCGAGTTCACCAGCATCCTGGCCCAGGCACAGAAAGCCATTGGCGTATCCAGTATCGAGCGTGCCATTGGGTTTGCCGGCTCCGTGGCCACCACCACACAAAGCCTGGAACCTCTCGACCTGCTCGACGGCGACGAAGCCATGCGCCAGTACTTCGAACTGATCGGTGTTCCCCCAACCATGGTGCGCGCTGACGATATGGTCGCGCAGATTCGCGATCAGCGAGCTCAGCAACAACAAGCCCAGCAGATGCAGCAGGAGCTCGGCAGCGCCATTCAGGGCGCCCAGATTCTTAGCCAGACAGACACCAGCGGCGATAACGCCCTGACGGCGCTTGCAGGGGCTATGTGATGGCCGAGCAGCAACCAACCGAACAGGAGCTGCAGGACATCGCCGACTTCAAGTGGCTGATGAGCGACCACCGCGGGCGCCGATTTATGTGGCGAACCCTCGGCCATTGCCGGCTGTTCCAGGGCTCAATAGGGCCCACGGACGCAATCACGAACTTCAACGAAGGCCAACGCAATGTTGGCCTTCTTCTTTTGAGCCAGGTGAATGACCTGACTCCATCGCTGTACGCGGTCATGGCTGCCGAGAACGCGCCGCAGTCGACCCCCGAACAACCCCAGGAGACAGATGAATGAGTGCTTTGATGATGAAGCTGCTTGGCCGCGTGTACATGAATGAAGCAGAAACCGGTGCTGCTGGTGGCGGTGAGGCTGCCGCAGCTTCCACCACAGCGACAGCGACCGAAGCAGCAACGGCCACCACCACGCTGACGCCTGCCACAGCCACAGCAGAGGCTGCAACAACCGAAACCAAGGAGCTGACCCAGCAGGAAGCTGACGCAAAGGCCAAGACTGAGGCTGACGCCAAGCTCACTGGCGCTCCCGAAGCCTACGAGGACTTCACCCTGCCCGAGGGCATGGAGATGGACACCGAAGTCCTGGGCGAATTCAAGAACCTGGCCAAGGAGCTGAACATCCCGCAGGCCAAGGCCCAGCAACTGATCGACTTCCAATCCCAACTTGCGACCAAGCAGGCCGAGCAGTACCAGGCCGCGGTCACCAAGCAGGCCCAGGACTGGGCTGCATCAATCAAAAGTGACCCAGAAGTCGGCGGCGAGAACTACGAGAAAAGCGTAGCCAGTGCCGTCAAGGTCATTCAGTCCTTCGGCGATCCGGCATTGACCGAGTTGCTGAATACCTCCGGGCTGGGCAACCACCCGGCGCTGTTCAAGTTCTGCCACCGCATCAGCGCGGCTATCTCGGAAGACAAGTTCGTCATGCCCGGCAGCCAGACCAATACACCGAAAGAGATGAGTCTCATCGACGCCTTCAAGTAAGGCCCTGACCAACCGTAGGAGATACACAGATGGGCATTTTGACCTCTACCATGCCGACCTTGCTGGATAAGTTCAGCCGGGAAGACAGCCAGAAGAAGATCATGAAGATCGTCGAGCTGATGGCCAAGCAGAACGATATCCTCATGGACGCCGAGTACCAGGAGTGCAACGACGGCTCCAAGCACAAGACCACCATGCGTTCGGGTATTCCTGAGCCGACCTGGCGCCTGTTCAACAAGGGCATCCAGCCAAGCAAGTCCACCACCGTGCCGGTACTCGATACCACTGGCATGATGGAAGACTACGGCCTGGTGGATAAGGCCCTGGCCGATCTGTCGGGTAATGCCGACGCCTTCCGCGTGTCCGAGAACATCGCAAAGCTGCAAGGTTTCAACAACAAGGCCGCGCGCTACATGTTCTACGGCAACACCGGTTCTGAGCCTGAGGCCTTCCTCGGCCTGGCGCCGCGCTATAACAGCCTGGCAGCAGAATCCGGCGCGAACATCATCGACGCGGGCGGCACCGGCTCCACCAACGCATCGCTCTGGTTCGTTACCTGGGGCGAAATGACCACTCACCTGCTGTATCCGAAGGGTAGCGTGGCCGGCTTCCAGCATCGCAACCTCGGTGAAGATACTGTCAAGGATGCTGTCGGCGGCGAATACCAGGCCTACCGCGACCACTTCAAGTGGGATATCGGCATGTCGGTACGTGACTGGCGGGCCAACGCTCGTATCGCGAACATCGACGTGACCACCTTGACCGCTGACGGCGCGACCGGCGCCAAGCTGATCGAGCAGATGATCAAGGCCTACTACCTGCTGGAAAACCCAATGCAGGGCGAGGGCCGTACGGTTATCTACGCCAACCGCACGCTGCAAACCTTCCTGCACCTGCAGGCCATGAACTCCAAGAACGTGAATCTGACTATCGGCGAATACGCCGGCAAGAAGATCCCCGAGTTCCTGGGCATCCCAATCAAGCGTGTTGACGCACTGCTGAACACCGAAGCCCGCGTAGTTTAACGACTGCGTGGTTTTCCCATATTTCGGAGAAACCATCATGCTTTTCGACGCAAAGCTGCTCATGTCGAGCGCCCAGGCAATCACTGCTACGGCTGCATCGACCGACATCATTGATCGCGGCGACACCAAAGACGTGGGCCGTGCCGGTGATATTTCCCTGCTGATCCAGGTTGTTGAAACATTCAACACCCTGACCAGTCTCACCATCGACGTGCAGACCGATGACAACTCGGGCTTCAGTTCCCCGCGCTCCCTGTTCCAGGTTGTAGTCCCGCTGGCTGACCTGAAGCTGGGCTACCAAGCGCCAGTCATCACCTTGCCGCAGAAGACCGAACGTTATCTGCGCCTCAACTACACCGTGACCGGCACCGCGCCCACCCTGGGCAAGGTAACCGCTGGCGTGGTAGCCGGAGTGCAAACCAATGCCTAAGAAATATGAAGTGCTGGAGCGGTCGTTTATCAACGGCCAGCTTTATGAGCCGGGTGAAACACTGGTGCTGGAAATCGATAGCCCTGGCGGCAACCTGAAACAGCTGACTTCCCGGGCTTCGGCAGCAGTAAGCGCGAGTGCTGGAGCGGCTGCCGAGTACACCGCCAAGCACAATGGTGGTGGCCGCTACATCATCCTCGACAAGGATGGTGAGCGTTTTGGCGAGTTCACCGGCAACAAGGATGAAGCCGAAGCCGAAGTGGCTCGATTGAACGCTGGTGGTGATGTTTCCGGGGGCGCCGGCGATGAAAAGGGCGACAGCCAACTGCCTGACGCCTGACTGCAAGTAGCAGCTCTCAGGGCCCTTCGGGGCCCTTTTCTATTTCTGAGGCTCCCGAATGTCCAGCGACGTAGAGATCTGCAACATCGCGTTGTCGCGGGTTGCTTACACCCAGCCAATCGTGTCGTTCACGGAAAAGAGCAAGGCCGCTGAACTGTGCCGAGTGTTTTATGGCCCGCTGCGTGAGCTGGTGCTGCAGGCGTTCCCTTGGCCGTTCGCGGAATCCATTGTTGCACTGGCTAGCCTGGGCAGTCCTGCGCCAGGCTGGGCCTACCGTTATCGCTACCCTTCAGACTGTTTGCAAGTGCGAGACATCGTTCAGCCAGGTTGGCGTCGGGCGCTGTCAATCGATCAGCAGATCCCCTTCAAGATTGGATATGACGCCGGCGGTCGCGTGATTCACACCGATCAACCCGAGGCTTCGTGCCGCTTTACCTTCAAGGTCGAGGACTCAACGCTCTTTGACCCGCAGTTCGCTGACGCGCTGGCCTGGCGCTTGGCAATGGATTTGGCGTTGCCGCTCAGTTCCAAGTCTGACCTGCAGCAGTTTGCGGCCCAGCAATACCAGATGGCCCTGACCCTAGCCGAAGGTTCCGCCTTCGAAGAATCCCAGGACGACGTAGAGCCTGAATCTGAATTCATTACGGTGCGAGCATGAGCGGAGTACTGCAGCCGACCTTTGCGGCGGGCGAGCTGTCGCCATCGGCCAGCGCCCGCACCGACATTGCCCGTTACTACACAGGTTTGAAGCTCTGCCGCAACTTCATGGTGATGCCATACGGCGGCGTGCGTAACCGGGCTGGTACTCGCCTGGTTGCTGAAGTAAAAGATTCGACCAAGCGCTGCCGGCTCATCCCGTTTCAGTTCAACGATGTGCAGACATACGTGTTGGCTTTCGGCGACCTGAACATGCGCGTTATCAAGGATGGCGGGCAGGTCTTGTACAGCTCTGGTCCAAACGTTGGTCAGCCATTCGAACTGGCATTGCCATACACGCAGAACGACCTGACTCTGTTGAATTTCACACAGTCAGCCGACGTGATGACGTTTGCCCAGCCGGCGTACAAGCCGCGGGAGCTTAACCGCCTAGCGCACGACAATTGGACCACAGCCGAAATTAACCTGGCCCCGCGCATTGCCGCACCATCATCCGCAACAGCAGTCTCAGGCGGCGGCTCAGGCGTTCCGCAGACCTGGCGCTACCAAGTGACGGCGGTCCTGGATGACGGCAATACATTGGATGAATCGCTGCCGGCCACCTCAAATCCGATCACCAGTCATGCTGATGTTGCCTCCGCAACCATCACTTGGGCGGCGGTTACTGGAGCTACCTACTACATCGTCTACAAGGACAACGCTGGCGCAGGGATCTACGGGTTTATCGGTCGCGCCACCGGTACCACCTTCACCGATCAGAACATCACAGCCATCAAGACCGATACGCCACCGAATGGGAATGACCCGTTCGTGGGTGCCGGCAATTACCCGGGCGCCGTGGTGTATTACCAGCAGCGCCTGATATTCGCTGGCAGCGATTTAAAGCCGCAGACGGTATGGACCAGCAAGACCGGGCTGTTCAAGAACTTCGGTTACTCGGTGCCGAACAAGGATGACGACGCCATCACCTTCACGCTGAGCAGCAACAAGGTGAACCGCGTTCGACACCTGCTGGGCCTGCGCAAGCTGATTGCACTCACTACTGGAGCCGAGTTCACCATTGCCGGCGGCGACACTGGACTGTCAGCCAAGACCGTCCAGGCAAGCCCTGAGGGTTACGACGGCTCATCGATCGTTCCGCCCGTGGTGGTAGGCAATAGTGCCGTCTACGTCCAGGCGCGCGGCAACCGGGTGTCTTCGTTCGGCTATTCCCTGAATGCGGACGGGTTCGCCGCCGATGACCTGACGTTGTTTAGTGCCCACCTATTCAAGGGCAAAGAGCTGACGAACGTGGCCTATCAGAAGGTTCCGGACTCGATTGTGTGGTACGTCCGCGATGACGGCGTGCTGCTGGGGATGACCTATGTCCCGGAACAGCAGCTTGTTGGCTGGCACTGGCACGACACCGACGGTTTCGTTGAGTCCATCGCGTGCATCCCAGAGGGCCAGGAAGACGTGCTGTACATGGTGGTTCGCCGAAACATCAACGGCGTGCAGAAGCGATACATAGAGCGCATGGCCAGCCGGCAGATCACCAGCATTGAAGATGCATTCTTCGTCGATTGCGGCCTGACGTACGACGGTCGCAACACCGACACCGCCAAGACCTTCACGCTATCTGGTGGCACGACCTGGGGCTTTCCTGAGGTGGTCACCATGACGGCCGTGGGGCATGCACCGTTCACCGTAGGAAGCGTCGGCGTCAATTATTCGTTGAAGGCTGTTGTCACTGACGCGAACGGCGACAAAGCCACCGATATAGTCAGGGTAGAGGTTGTTGGATACACCAGCGCCAGTGTGGTCACGGTGAAGCTGCTCATCATCTGCCCTGAATCGCTGCGCTCTGTTCCGGTTTCGACTTGGGCTCGCCAGGTCAAGACGTTGTCAGGTCTGGGGCACCTTGAGGGAAAGACTGTTTCCATACTTGCCGACGGCAGCGTTCACCCGCAGCGCGTTGTATCGAGTGGTTCGATTGTGTTGCAAGAAGCCGCTGGCATTGCCCATGTTGGCCTGCAGTACACCTCTGACATGGAGACCCTTGACCTTGAGCTGAAAAACGCCAACGAGACGGTTCTGGACAAGAAGATTGCCGTCACTGGGTTGACTGTGCGGGTTGAGGAGTCGCGAGGGATATTTGCCGGGAAGGACAAAAATCACCTGTACGAATGCAAGACTGATCGCGACGAGTATGAGTCGCCCATTGAGTTGTTGACGGGGCAGGCTGAAATCCCAATCTCCAACGACTGGCAAGGGAAGGGGCGAGTGTTCATTCGCCAAACCGACCCGCTGCCGTTGTCGGTCCTTGCGGTGATTCCGGAGGTGACCATTGGCGGCCGCTGATGTTTTGCCCATTGAACCCGAGGACATTCCGGCCATCCTGCGTGATGTGCGTCAGGCCGATATCGACGAGATCGTCGAAGGGCTGGGCGTCTCTCTGGAGATGGAGCTGCTGGAAGGCATCAACGATAGCCTCAACGCCCGCAAGATCGTAGTAGACGGGCACATCGTCGCGGTGTTCGGCGATGCAGTGCACAGCGTCCTGGGTTCCATAGGCGTGCCTTGGCTGATCAGCACCACGCACGTGGAGCGCCACGCCCGTGCATTCCTAAAGGTCTGCAAGCCAGAGGTGCAAGGGATGCTTACCCGGCACCGCCACCTCATCAACTACGTCGACGCCCGCAACACTTCGGCCATCCGCTGGTTGAAATGGCTGGGTTTCAACTTCGGCGAGGCCGTCCCGTATGGTCCTAAGCGCCTTCCGTTCTACCCCTTTACGCTGAATCGAGAGGAATAACCATGTGCTGGATGGCATTAATTCCGGCTGCTATCGCTATCGGCGGCAGTCTTCTGCAAGCCCAAGGTCAGAAGCAGAACGCTGGATTCCAATCTGACATGATGCAGCAGAATGCCGGCTTCAAGCGTCAGACCGCCCAGGAGATCTTGAACGCGGGTGATACGTCGGCTGACTGGCAGCGCGTTCGCACCGGGCAAGCCGTGGGTACTCAGCGCAGCGTTCAGGCCGCCAACGGCATTGACGTGAACAGTGGCAGCGCCGCACAGATTCAGGAAGATACCGCCATGCTTGGCGAACTGGACGCCTTGACGATCCAGAACAACGCTGCACGCGAGGCCTACGGCTATCGCGTTCAGGCGCGCCAGGATCTGTTGAATGCCAACCAAACTGTGCAGAACGGTAACACCGCCGCTATGGGTTCAATCCTTGGCGGGATTGGCAGTGCGTTTGGTTCGTTTGCGGGGGGTCGATAATGCCACGGGTCCCGACATACGAAGTTCCGCAAGTTCAGCAGCAGGCAACCCGGCCTATTCAGTTACAGGGCGTTGCGCCTGATACCACCTCTATTGCTCAGGGCCTTCAATCGCTCGGGCGCGGCGCGCAGATGCTCATGGACAAGGAGCGTGAGAAAGCCGATACCGCGCTGCTGATGGACGCTGACAACAAACTGACCAAGTGGCAACAGCAGACCATGTTCGGAGAGCAGGGCGTCTACACCCGTAAGGGACAGAACGCCCTGGATGTCACGAATCAGACCCTTGATCAATTCGAAAAGGCCCAGGCAGAGATTGCCAAAACTCTGACCAACGATCAGCAGAAAGCCAGGTATGCGCAGATCGTCAACAGCCGGCGCAACTCACTGTCGAGCGACCTGAATCGTTATGAGTATGGAGAGCGCCAGAGCTATTTCGGGCAGGTCGAGCAGGGGCAGCTTGAAACGTCGATGCAGGGCGCTGCATTGGAGTACCAGGACCCGGCCAAAGTCCAGGCCTACAGGGCGAAGACTGACGCGGTGCTGGCCAGCAGGGCCGAGCGTCTCGGGTTATCGCCGGAGGCTGCGCAGGCAGAGCGCCTGAAGGCGAATAGCGGAATGTCCACCGCGGTTATTCAGCGGATGCTGATCGACTCGCCGCAGAAGGCAAAGGGGCTGTTTGAGGCCTATAAGGACACGATGACGGCAGAGGATCAAATCCGCACCAGCAACGGTATCGACCAGGGCTTCCGCCGGCTTGAGGCCGAGGCACGCCAGCGCCAGGTGGAGGCTCGCCAGATGCAGGCCATCAACCGCATGGAGCTGAGCAGCCGGGTTCAGGATGCCAGCGCGGCCTATTCCCAGGGCTTGGACTTCGATAATCCCCCATCGAAAGTGGACTTCTCAGCCGCGTACGGACCTGAGAAGGGAGCCAAGGAATACGAACGATTTTCCAAGGTTCAGGCATTGGCCCCGGCAATTCGTGAGTTTGCTACCGCCGATCCGCAGGAAAGACAACAGATCCTCGACAAGTTCAACCCCGCCAGAAAAGACACCGGAGTATTCTACGGCGACAAGGCCACAGGCATGCTTGAGCAGGGAAATATCGATCTCAACGCACGACCAACCGTGAAAAACGCTGACGGATCAATCAGCACCGTACGGTCAATATCGGCGAACTTCGATGGGCAGGAAGTGCTGATACCCACGGTCAGTGATGACGGGAAGATCCTCAGTGACGAGGCGGCTATTCAGACTTACCTGCGCACCGGCAAGCACCTGGGCAAGTTCGATAATCCGGATGATGCGACGGCTTACGCCGAGTCTCTACACAATCAGCAGGCAAAGCGCTACGGCGCGGGCACTGTGGGCGAGGGATTCAAGGAAGACAGCCAGCTCTATCAGCACCTGACAAATGTCGGGGTTCGACTGATGAAGCAGCAGCAGACCGACCCTGCCGCCTATGTGGCCAAGTACAGCCCGACCGTCCAGCAGGCCTTTGCGGTTGCTCAGCAGGACGGAACGCCTGAGGCATATCAAGCATACGCCAGAGCCACTCTTGCCGAGCAGCAACGCCTTGGCGTGAGCCAGCCCAAGCTGTTGCCGGATGCAGCCGCCGACCAATTGGTTGCCAACTTCAACAACCAGATCAATGGTGGCGAGAACGCGGCCACCATGATCGAGCAGCAGCAAGAATTGTGGGGCAAGGATTTCCCGTCGGTGTTGCAGCAGGTGGGCAACAAGCTCCCGGCCGAGGCCCAGGTTATTGCCACCGGGTTACCCAAGGATGTAGCTGAGCGGATGGCGTCGGTAGCGTCCATCAACGATAAAGAACTGCACGCAGGCCTACAAAAGGGGCAGAAAGACTCAATCATGCAATCGGTATCTACCGCTATGGCGCCTTTCGCTCAGTCGCTGCAAGGCCAGTCTGGCGGTATCAGCACCTACAACACCATGTACCAAGCCGCTGCCAGAACAGCCACATCCTATGTGCTGCAAGGTATGGACCCCGAAAAAGCTGCTGAAAAAGTCGTGAATGGGATGCTGAACGACAAATACGATTTCTTCGGCACGTACCGGGTTCCAAAGACCCAGGATACCGAGGCTGTCAGCCGTGGCGCCACCGCAGCAATGCGGCAGATCAAACCTGACGAACTGATGCCACTGCCTGGGTTCGCCGGCGTCACGGAGGAACAGAACCGCAAGCAGTTGCACGACGCTTTGCAGAGCAGTGGGCAGTGGGTTCCGAACGAGGACGAGACCGGGCTTTCGTTGACCCTGAACGGCTACCGCGTGCGCGGCGCTGACGGTCAGCCTATCACCCGCAGTTGGGCCGAACTACAGCAGAACGGCCTGCGCGAGCCCGATAAGTACCGTATCGCGCCTATGGGGCTTCTTCCATGACTATCTATGCAGGTGATGCTCCGGTTCTTGACCGGCGGACGATGCTCGACATCCCGGCAGAATCGGGCGAGGTATGGGATGCAGCGTTCGGCAGCGCATTCAGTACCAACCCTACTACGTCGCTGGTGCGTACTGAGGAATTGGCCGGCCAGGAGCAGGGGCGCGCAATGGTTGTTGGGCCAGAGTCCTACTTTGCCCCTGATGCCGGCCGCGCAGAGCCTGAAACTCCGATCATGGATGCACAGGCCGCACGAGAGCGTGTTGCCGGCATGGGTCTCGATATCAAAATTCCCGAGCAAGGCATCCGCCAAGGCGCCCTTGATATCCTTATTGAGCGCCACCGGGAACAGGCCGCCCGCCAGCAAGTCATGGTACGAGCAAACGGCGGATCATTCGGGACTCAACTCGGTGCCAGTGTTGCCGCTTCGTTACTTGACCCGCTAAACATTGCCTCGGCATTCGTGCCGGTGGTCGGCGAAGCGCGGTATGCGGCAATGCTTGGACGTGCCGCCTCGCCGCTTGGGCGCGCCGGAGTTCGTGCCGGTGTCGGGGCTGTTGAGGGGGCCGTTGGCGCCGCAATCATCGAGCCGCTGCCGCTTCTTGCAGCCAGCCAAGACCAAACTGAATACGGCCTTTCTGACTCCCTGGCCAACATCGCGCTGGGCGGGATTCTCGGCGGCGGCCTGCATACCGTTGGCGGTGCTGTCTCCGATGCGCTGCGCCGGCGGATCGCCAGCGAACCACCGGCCGTTGAGACAGTGCTGAATGCGGGAGAGCGCCAGGTGGGCCAGGATCTGCCATCGGGTCAATCCCTGCGGGCTGCTGACTTCCAGCGGCTGTTCGATCAGGACCCCGAAATGGCGCTGCGCAGTTCCATGTCCAGGCAGTTGGAGGCGGATCAGGCAACGCTCGCCCGCGCTGCTCAGCGGCAGGCTATCGACGAGATCCGCCCGACGCTGGCAGGAGAGCGCGTGGGCAACGTTGCTGATTTGAGGCTTGAGGGCCTGGGGCTCACCCAGCGGGACATGGCCTTAGACGCAACCTTTCGGGACCGGGCAAAGGAGTTGCAGGGCCCGCGGGTGAGCCGCAAGCAGGCCGAGCGTCAGGCCCGCGAATCGATTGCCCTGGAGCGTGAGCAGATCCGTACCAGGCAGGCCGAAATCAATACCGCGCTGGAGCGCAACCGTGCCGGCGAGTTTGATCGGAGGGACCTCGGATTGCTTGACCGTGGCGAGATTCCAGACCGATTGCGGCCGCAGATTGAAGCCCGGGCCAAGCAAATCATGGCTGGGTATCAGCAGCGGCCTATTGGTGCGGCCGTCCGTACTGCTCGGGAAACAGTTCAAGAGGCCGACTGGACCGTGCGCGACAGTGCGTTGCGCACTGCCGTAGCGCAGGCAGTGAGTGGTCGGGATATCGACGTACAGGCCCTGTTTGACCTGGAATCCCCAGGCAAGGCGGCCGGCGCAATGGAGTACGTCAAACGCCCACTGGCGCGCCGGGTTGATCCTGAAGGCCAGGCCGAGAGCCTGCGCGCGGACAGTGCGCCTAAGGCCCAGCCTCAGGATGACTTCGAAGCCACCCGGCAGCAATTCGACGAGGACGAGGCCCTAGTCAAGGAAATGCTGGAACAACTCCCAGAACAGGATAGGGCTGACGTGCTGGCCGTCGGCCGTGATGAAGCGGAAGCCGCCCAGGCTCAAGCCGATAGGGCCGAACAATACTCGAAGGCATACCGCGCCGCCGCCGTATGCGACATAAGGAACGCGCTATGAACCCTTGCATCGACGCTGTACGGGCTGCTGCTGGCAATCTCGAAGACAAAGAAATTGTCGAGCTCTTTGAGCTGTTGCGGGGGAGAGCCAAGGAGCTTATGGCCAGGGAAGGCGCCCTGGGCATGGAGCAAGCAACACTCCGTGCCGCCGATGAACTTGGGAAGCAAGCCCAGCATGCAGCGTTGATTGAGAAGCGCAATGCGCTGATCAACCTTCGGCGCCGCGGCGAGATCATTTCCTTTGTGCGGAACAATTTTGCCGACCGGCCTGACCTTGGTATTGAGTCGCTGTTGGTTGGCACCAACCTGGCCCGTCAAGGATCGCGGATGTCGGTGGCAGCAGAGCAGAAGGCCTTAGGTGATGCATACATAGGCGGGTTCACCCATGACCTGGAGCGCCAAGATTTGGTGGGCATTCTGGCCAAGGGAGATTCTGACGTTGATATTGCTGACGCTCTATGGCGGATCGGCAATGACCTGGATACATCAAAGCTCAATGACCAAGTGGTTAGCATTGCCCGCATCATCCAAAAGTATCAGGAGGCGGCACGCATTGATGCAAACCGCGCCGGGGCGAACATCGGCAGTTTGCCAGGGTACATTGCCCGCCAAAGCCACGACGGCGAGAAGATCGGTTCTGCAGGGTTCGACAAGTGGCTCGAGGAAATTCAGCCCCGGCTAGATCCTCGCACGTTCGACGATGTGTCCAACCCCGCCCAGTTCCTGCGCGGCGTGTATGACGGCCTAGTGTCTGGCGACCACCTCAAGGCGCCAGGTGACAAACCCTCAAACGGTTTCAAAGGCCCGGCCAACATCGCCAAGAAGATCAGCCAGGAACGTGTTCTGCACTTCAAAGACGGGGTGGCCTGGCACGAATACAACACGCTGTTCGGAACCGGCAACCTTCGAGAGGCGGTATTGCGCGGCCTTGACCTGTCCGGGCAGAACACCGCACTGATGCGGCGCCTGGGCACAAACCCAGAAGCCAACCTGAACATGGCCATGGACGTGATCAAGGAGGATGTACGTAAGTCTGGCGACCCGAAGGCCCTGGCCAACTTCAACACTGCCCGTCAAAACATGATTGCCAACCGATTTTCCGAGGTTAGCGGCGCTACACGCATCCCCGGCAGCGCATGGGGCGCCAGGGTGTCAGCCAATGTCAGAGTCTGGCAATCACTATCCAAGCTGGGTGGAGCATTGCTGTCGAGCTTTATGGACCTTCCAGTTGCCGCCAGCGAAATGCGCTACCAAGGCAAGAACTTCCTTGGGGCATTGAGTGAGATGACCGCAGGTCTGGTCAAGGGCCGCGGCAGTCTGGAACAACGAGAAATCTTGTCGAGCTTCGGTGTGTATGCGGATTCGATGCGAGGGGAGATCATGCGGCGTTTTTCTGCCGATGACTCTGTGGGCGGGAAGATGTCGCGAGGGATGTCGCTGTTCTTCAAGCTGAACGGCCTGTCCTGGTGGACGGATGCCAACAAGGCAAGCGCGGGCCTGATGATGGCCCACAACTTGGCGCAGAACAAAGGTAGAGCGTGGGGCACGATGGACGCTAGCCTGCGCCGTACGCTGGGCCTGTACGACCTCGACGCCGGAAAGTGGGATCTGTTGCGCGGGATGGATACCCGTATGGCTGACGGTCGGGACTACATGACAACCGATGGCATCAAGGTCATCCCTGACGAGCGTATCAGCTCTTACCTCGCCGAGCAGGGCCGCAAGGTTTCTGATGCAGCTATCCGGGAAACTCGTGAGGGCCTGGAGCGCAGTCTGCGCGCATACATCAACGACAGGGTGAGTTATGCCGTTCTAGAGCCGGACGCTCGCACACGTTCAATAATGAACCAAGGCTCCCGTCCTGGCACGATCATGGGTGAGCTCAACCGCTTCATGACCCATTTCAAAAGTTTCCCCGCCGCGTACATGCAAAAGACCCTGGGCCGGGAGCTGTATGGCCGAGGCTACGCGCCGACGCCGCTGGGCGAGGGTTACCGTGGTAGCAAGGATTTGATCGCCGCCCTGCGCAATGGCAATGGCGAGCGCCTAGCCATGGCTCAGTTGCTGCTGTGGACCACGGCCTTCGGATATCTGTCTATGTCGGCCAAGGACGCCGTCAAGGGACGCCAGCCCCGTCCGGCAGATGATCCCAAAACGTGGATTGCCGCCATGACCCAGGGCGGCGGGTTTGGGATCATGGGTGATTTTATGTTCGGTGAGGTCAGTCGTTTTGGCAACAAGCCACTGGAAACTGTGGCCGGGCCGACGCTGGGCACTGCCGCAAACTTGGTGGACCTGTGGGCCAGGGTTCGATCTGGCGACGACGCCGCGTCATCAGCGCTGCGCCTGGCCCAGAACAACACCCCGTTCTTGAACCTGTTCTATACGCGCATCGCCATGGACCATCTGTTCCTTTGGTCAGTGCAAGAGGCTTTGAACCCCGGCTCGCTGCGCAGGACAGAGCAACGCATACAGCAGGAGAACGGCCAGAAGTTCTTGGTCAGACCTTCGCAAAGTTACTTGGACCCTCTGGGCATAGCCCGATAAATCACTCGCCCCAACGAAGCCCGCCACTGAGCGGGCTTTTTTTCGCCCCGAGAAAAAGGAGTCACGCCCGTGACCGTAAACACAGTCGATAGCATCGCCGAGTTTGTGACCAATGGGGTTACTACGAACTTCCCGTTTTACTTCAAATTCCTGGCCAATGAGGATCTGGTTGTCACTTACGTCGATCCGCTTGGCGTAAGCAGCACACTCAGCCTTGGTACTCACTACACGGTAAATGGCGCCGGAGTCGATAACGGCGGAAGCGTCGTGACGAACACAGCCTTGGCTGGCCCTGGCCAGCTGGTCGTCTCCAGGGAAATGGAAGCGTTTCAGCAAACCAGCCTGCGCAACCAGGGCAAGTTTCTGGCGGAAACGCATGAGGATGTGTTCGACAAACTGACCATGCTAATTCAGCAGGGGTTAGCCACTTTCAAGCGGGCACTTACCCGGCCTTTCGGTCGAGATTACTTCTTTGCCGAGAACCGTCGAATTGCCAGCGTGAAAGACCCGGTAGAGCCGCAAGATGCGGCCACTAAAAATTCTGTCGAGACCTATGTTTCTGGAATTCTTGAGACTGGCCAGGGGCCGGTGAACAATGCGGCCAACATCATCTATGTAAATGGAGCTGGAGTTCCGGGTGTTCTTCAGGATCTAGTCGGCGGAATAATCAGCGAAGACTTGACCGTGCTTGTGCCTGCTCATTTTGCCGGGCTCGGCGAGGCCATGAACTGGCTCAGAACGAAGACCATTGCCAAAGGTGCAACGGTAACCGTTCAGGTCTCTGATGGATCGTACACCCTCGCTACAACTGTCGATTTGAACCACCCACAGGGCATTCAAATCCGGATCTTAGGCAATCAGGCAACCCCAACGCTATGCGTTCTTACGGTTGCCAACGCATCTACATTCGACGCATTGGCGTGTTCGATGGGGCACTCTCTTGGCTTTATTGACGGGTTCCTTCTTACGCGCCCTTCGAAAGCCGAGATGCCGAACAACAGCATAGGTTTGCTTGCTGATTCGGGTGCAACAATTATCACCGGTTCAAACATCCGGACAAGCAACTGGTTCTATGGGATCGCTGCCCGCTATGGGTCATTTGTGCGTTGTCCAGACGCTCAAGTCACAGAATCCGGTGATGTGGGGATCTGGTCGTACTGTGGGTCTACCGTCATTTGCGACGGCGCAGTCTCCAATAATGCCAATGCGGCGGGACAGCCATGGGGCTTTGGGTTCCAGGCAGAATATGGCTCTGTGCTTGTTGGCACTGGAATCTCCGCAAGCGGTTGCAAGATCGGAGGCTTTGCAAGCCTGTCAAACTCGACCTGCAGGATTTTCGATAGCACCACTTCAGCGAATGATGGTAGTGGGCTATTTGTCCGAGATGGTGGAGTAATCGAGGGCTCCGGAACAACCACCCTCAACAACGGCCGATATGGTACCGAGATAGTTGAGGGTAACGGCCGCATATTTGGAGTGTCTACGAACTCTGGCAACACGTTGGGTGCAGCAAATCCTTTTGTCTATCTTGGCGTGCAGGCTGGGCAGTCTCAGCTTGCAAACTCATCTGGACATCTCAGGATTGATAGCCAGGCAAACACATTTTTCAATACCCCTGGTGGCCTTCAGTTTGGTATCCGAGACGCTGCAAACGCAGCCAATAGAATTGAAGCGTCCGGGGCGCCCACAGGCTCTGCTCCATTTATTGTTGCCGCAGGCGGCGATACAAATATCAACCTTCGGTTGCTACCAAAGGGGACTGGCCGCATTCAAGTAGGGGCCACTACAGTCGGCACGCCAACCATCAATAACTACATTGAGTTCTTGTCGGATGACGGAGCAGTGCTGAGAATTCCGTGCCAGCGACTCTGATGCAGGCCTATGACGGGCTGGGTAAATAGGGGATTGGTGTTCGTTCGGCAGGACGCCGGGGAAGGGCGTATCATCAGTTTCAGCGCAGCTCAAGATTTGAGCCAGCGCCGGAAAAATAGTACAGCAGGTAGTACATCGGAAAGCCGGCGCTTGAGGTTGACCCAGCAAAATATGGCGTTTTTTGCCTGAGTTAGAATCCGGCTTCGGGCACCATCTATTTCAAGGGCTTGCACGGTTTTTTTGAGTGAGCCTTATCCTGAACTGCTCCGCAATTTCAAATACTGCTCCGCAATTCACTTTGTAGGCGTGACCTTCTTACCTATCCGATTGCGAATGTAATGCTCGGTCATGACGACAGTTGTGTGCCCAAGCTGGTCGCGTGCCTGCAGAATATCTCCGCTAGCTTCGAACTTGTCCGCGCCTGCTTTTGCGCGCAGATCCCTCATTTGAAAATCAGCCTTTTTAACCCCGGCCGCCTCTCGAGCAAGGTCGAATCTTCTTCGTAGCATGGCCACCGTCAATGGTGTGCCATCTTCCAAAACGATCAGCCGCGTCGAGCGGAATTGGTGGGAGTCCTTCCTCGCCATTATTCGATCAAGAACAATCTTCAGTTCGCCAGTGATTTCGATGCGGCGCTTTGCTTTGATCTTTCCTTGCTGAACAGCTAAGCGGCCATCGCGAATATCGCGTTCATCCATTTTCAATGTGTCGGCAATGCGCTGACCGGTCAGATAGAAGAGGTCCATTGCGTCCTGGAGCCCGACATCAGCTTTTTCGTAAACCCTCTGGAATAGTTCGTCTTCAACGTAGTTGTCTTGCCCCGTCTCCTTGTTACCCTTGATCCCTGTGCAGGGGGGGGCGAGAGCTGTATAGCCCTTGTTACGGGCATAGTTCCAGATCGCACTAAATAGAGCCTTCTCCCGATTGGCGCGTACAGGCGCCGATTCACGCCTGGTCAGAGCTTGCCACCCAGGTCGTAAGTGAAATACACCAACTTGCCGCGCTTCCTTTCTCTGAGCCGGGATATGCTTCCTGGCTTTGTTGGTCTGCGTCCCATTTATCCTGCCTTTATCCCGCCTTGCGAGGCTTCCATGTGGGCTTCTCTTTCGCTTCGTTAGGGTTGCCTGTAAGCGTCGCGGTGATCACACAAGGCCAGCCATTGCGTTTGATGGTGTGCCGAATTCCGTTTCGAACAAGCACGGAAATCTGCCCGGCCTTAGTCTTTGCTCCGGTCAGTTCGCCGACCTCTTGGTGCGATAAAAATTGAATGTCCATAGGGTATCCACGCCGCGCGTAGCGGCAGAAGGTGGTTATTCGGCCTGCAGCCGGTAGTAGGTGGTGCACCGGCACCTTGGACAGATCATGTCGCTGACGCCCGAGCCGTACTTCTTGCTTGGCACTTTTAGCCGCTCGCTTTCCATGTGCTTGTTCTTGCGGCGGCAGCACTGAACTTTTATGTCGGACATGCGTGTCTCTCGCCCGCCATCGCCGGCAGGCTTTCCGATTGTTGAGGGTGTTGCTGATTTGCCCTGGCGTTGCGCCTGGCTGTGGTTTGCAGCGTTCGCCCGGCCTAGTCCTTCATTTCAAGTCCTGGGCTCTCGGGTCGGGTGGACTCTTCTTGACCAGTCCTGTCGGAGTGTGACCAGTCCGCTGAGTTTTACGACTCAGCTTGCTTGGGCCGTGACGGTTTTGTTGAACTTAGGTAACTTGGCATTTTCACTTCACGGATGACGGATTCATGCCAAGAACGAATCGTATTGCAAAAAATGCCCTGAGCATCTCGCTGCTGGGCCTACTAGTCACTGGCACATTGGCCTTGGCAGAAACTCAAAAGGTGACCGATCTGTTAAGCAGTGGCTATGAGATCAAAGCCGCCTACCAGTCGCCAGCAAGAGTCGGCACGGTTCACTTTCTAATCTTGCAAAAAGGCTCGTCTGCGTTCCAATGTATGAGCTACGGCTCCGAATTAAGGCCGAAATTCTTCGACTATTCCAACACCTACTCTTGCGCAAAAGTTCAGGATCTGATTCCGGTCCAGCCTAACCTCGGGCAATGAACCAAAAGTGCATTTACGGTTATGGGTAACGCTGGATTTGGTCTAGGCCGCGCAGGTTCGGCAACGTCATTTATGGCCTTGGTCCCGTGTAGATCAGGTAGATCAGGTAGATCAGGTAGAGCATGTAGAGGGCGGGGAGGATCATAAGTAATCCCCCCAGTTCAAGCCCTGGATGTAGTCGTTAGGGATGATCACTGCCTCGGCCGGAATCGTGCTTTCGACTTCAAGATTGCCGAAGTACCCGATAGCTGCCTGGGCGCGCTCCAGCGACAACTGGGCATGTCGCATCTGCCAGGACTTGCGTGCTTTGTACGAGCGCAAAGCCAGCGCCTTGTCGGTGTAAGCGAAGCGACGCCCCCAGTTGCCACCGTCCTTCATTACGCGCTTGCGGCGCTTCTTCACTGCGTCGGCGGTCCAGCTGTATTGCGGGCCTTTGATGAGGTCGCAGGTCTACTTGTCGCCGATGTAGTAGCACTGTGCGGTTTCGCCAATCACCTGGTAGGTGATGCAGTGGACCTCAAGGCCGTCTGGCCCGATTGTGTCGATGTAGCGGTAGTGGTCTGGCCACGCTTTCTTCATTTCTTTAGGCATGACTTCGTCCTTGGCCGCTATAGCGGCTGATATTGAAGGGTGGAAGGCAGCCACATTCTTCTACTCGGTGTGTCAATGCGTTCGAGAGTAGCGACGATTTTTTAACGCTTTAGACGATAAAAAAATTCCGATTGATTTCAATACGACCTTTGGGAACTTTGCATTAATAGCTTATCGCTACCATGCTCTTGGTAGCCATTATCGTGGCTCCCCAGCAGTAAGCAGTCATCCATGGAGAAGGAATATGAAAAAGTCTGTCGCACTTGCATTACTTGTATTGATTCCTATTACAATGACCGGTTGCACTTATCTGTTTCCAAGAAAAATCCCTGTGCTTGGTATCGAACAAAGAAAAGCTTGCCCTGCTGGCGAACGCGTCTATTACTACCGAGATGCAGATGTGGCAGCTTGTTTGCCTGATGTCATGGTCGCGTACACTCACTGTGTTACCGAACTCACGGTAGCGAGTACTAACTCGAAATTCTCAGTAACAACCAAAGCAGAGATTGCCGAGATTGTCGAAAAAGTGAAGGGGATTAATCTAAGTGATGAACAAAAACGGGATTTAGAGAAGAGCTTCGAAACTGCGGGTGTCATAGGTGAGGCACGAGCTAAGGCTATAACCGCATGCCTGGAACTCACTGAAAAAGTCTATGGGTCTAATCCACAAATCAAAGCTGTTCCAACGGAAATCATGCAACTCCAACGAACTCCGACACAGTAAATCGGCGAATTTGATTTTTGAGCGCAGTGCTTAAGTTTAGTTGTACAGGGTATGTCTCAACCCGGGTTCTGCGCCCATAAATCTCGCTGCAAAGGGAAAGGAAGATATCACAGCAGTTAATTGTAGGAGCGCTAAATTAACTGCTCTCACTCCCGCCTCCGGCTGCTGTTCCTGTCGCAGTGCCTATTGCACTGCCTCGACAATGGCTACGTGATGCGCAGGGCTATTTCAAAGAATTAGCTGCGCCTGCATTTGAAGAGTTTTGGTTCGAATACCAGGAAGACCTTCCTGTCGATATCGGACGATATAGGTTCATCTACCGCCGATTGGTCACCGTCCTTTTTTTCTTGAATCATATGACTGACAAGGTCGCAGAGCAGCGAGGAATGGAGAAACCTACAGAGGTTATCGCTGCAATCAAACTCGTAGATATGGAAGCCGGGACAGCGCTTGACGTCTGCAGGCTACTTACAAACGATGTCAAGCATCCTAAAAACCAGCCACAGACATTTGGGCTCAGGGATAGAGCCGATTCCGACCAGAAAGGCCTGAACAAACTTCCCACCTGGATTCTCACCGACAAGGATGGCGCGCAGCATGATCTGTGTGACATCGCCCACGTGGCTTGGAGATATTGGATCGACAATCGTCATCTTCGAGTGCTGTGATGGTGATGCAAATCCGCTAACTCAATAGGTGGGGCGGGTTAGGCGCGCCGAACTTTGAAGTGCAGCATCGCCTTGATGCTGTGGCAGTAATCCTGAAGTCGTTCATAGACCTTGTACTTGGCCTGGCGTCGGCTCGCAGCCCAAACTCTGACCAGGTCTTCTCGGGCCTCTCTACTCCAGGAGAGATCATCTCAGTCATGGTTGAACGGTAGGACCAGCCACTCTTTGAGTGGGAGCGTCTCGGTCATCTCGCCGTGCTGCATTTCCCAGGTCGGATGGTAGTTCCTTATGCGCTTCTTCGGGTCGCTGTCGAGGATGACGCCGATGTAGTGGCCGCGGTCGGCCATTATCACGCCTGGCTCACCGTTGGCGATCACCCGGCGCCCGACCTCGGCCGGCACGTTGTAATGCTGGCGAACGTATTCGCAGTTGTAGTTGCTCATGCTTTTCTCCATGGGTGAGCCGCCCTCATCGGGGTGGCGCGCGTCAAGAAGTGTGGACTACGCTACTTTGGCCAAATAGGCATATGGACTACTTCAGGGGAAATCATGGACGCGTTGAGAGCAGAGTTTGCGAGGGCAATCGAAGAGGCCATCCAGGAGTGCCATCGGATCAAGTACAGCCCGACCATATGGGAAAGGATGAACAGACAGCATGGGCCAGTCGAAGCGGCCATTAAGCTTGTAACCTCAGGCGATTTCCAGACTGGTCTCAAGCGATTGCTTGCAGAAAATCGACCGGAACTGACGGTTGAGTCTCACGTGTTGCAGCCAAGATTTTCGGCCCTATTTAATAGCCGATTGAAAGAGCTGGCCCAGTGGCGCCTGGACAACGCAAATAGGTAGCGCTGGATAGTCAGGCCAAGCCTGCGAGAGGCAGCGAAATCTGTGTTTGATCGACTGCCCCGGTAGGGCGAATGGTGTTGAATCCTGCGTCTACCGCCGACAGAGCCTCGACCCAATGGCTTTCCCGCTGGGTAATGTAGGCCGCTCGATTGACGCAGTCTTGGGGATAGGCGATCACCTCGATCACTGAGAACTCCCAGTCGGTGATGTCCGAGCTACTCAGTGCCGAATGGAACTTGCAGGCGGTTGGATTGCTTACGTGCTGCCACCAGCGCAGCGTGAACGGCTGGGTGGTCTGGCCGACGTAGACACGTCCAGTGGACTTCTGCCGGACCTGGTAGATCACCGCTGGCGCTCTGCCTTCGTTGACTAAGCGGAACTCCTGAACATCCCGGAATCGCGCCGCCTGCTTGCAGGCCTCCGTACAGTAGTCATGGCTGGTGGTTTCGGTGTTCGGGTCGTTGTACTTGTCGATCAGCCTAAACACCGTGCCGCACTCCTTGCAGGCAGTGTCCTCGAAGCGGCGTAGCAGGTAGGTGTCGTGCTCGTGCAGCTCCTGGATGTGCAGGAGGTATGCGTGATCAGTCATGTCTGTGCGCAAGACCCGCTGCGGGAACTGGCGCTCGTACAGTTCATCGATCTGCGCCTTTGCCAGCTTGCGGTTATCGGCCTCGACCATACCGCTGAACACCGGCGGCCAGGCCCATTCTGCTTCGCGGTTCGGTCCAGCCGGCTGGCGTCCTTTGATCTGGTAGTAGAAATTCGCCATGGCTCTCTCCATGCATGCGCCGCCCTCCGTGGCTGGATGCGACAGATAAACTATGGGTGCAATAGATCGCTTGCTACGATAGAGCAAACGCTTAAAGCTTATGGATAAGGGTTTTTGATGAAGCGAATGCTTGTTGCAATAACAGTTGCGTTCACGATATCTGGTTGCCAGGCGCCGAAATCGAAATTGCCTGTCATCCCCGATGAATTAGTAGGGAGGAACCAAGTTTTTGATGCCGGTTATCAAAAGAAACTCGAGTTGCTGATAACTGAGGATAACAATCAGGAGATGAACGTCCTCAAGCTCATGAGGGCTAGTCTCGATGAATGTTTGCCTAAGAGGCCATCATCTCCTGATGGTGCCTCACATTGTGCATCTGATTCGTTGACTGTCGTATACGGTTACATGGAAAAAAATTTCCGTGTCAAGAAAGAAACGCCTCCAGATTATTATCAGAGCTTTACCCCAGCACTTAAGTCTTGGGTAGTTGCTATGTTTATATTGGAGAACAAGCCCACTGAGCCAGATTTAGCGCGCTTAGGCTTGCTGGCTAATCTATCAGTCTTGAGTGCTATGAAGACGATGCCCGACTCAGATTGATTTCGCTTGGCTCAGTCTGGCGAAACAATCTCATCACCCGGATCACGCTTAAGTTCTGCCAAGCTCTGATTGTGAAATTCCCGCGCCACGTTTTCGCTAATCACGATTTCGTGGCGCGCTTTCAGTGCTTTCCGCGCACCTTCAGGTCCAAGCGAATGCACATACCGCAGGCATCCTTCAATCACTGAAGCCTGTTCGGTGTCTTCATTCCAGGCCATGACCTCTTCGAGAATGTTGCGTGTGCCAAGCCGGCACCGGTGCCGCAACTCCTTCTCGTCGTACTCGATCCGCTTCGCGGCGGTTTTCGCAGATCGCTCTTTTCCAGTCTTGGCCATGGTCTACCTCTTCGATGCCGCTGGCCGGTATCGTCGACCAGGTTTGACGTTTGCGCTGTTGCGGGCGGTTGCTGAAGCGCCTCAAGCTCGCTTCTCCCAGCGCTTTGGGAAGTTGAAGTCGTAGTCGAGCACCAGGCGGTTCAACAGGGTGTCAGAGATCCCGACCTTCCTGCAGGCCGCGATACGTGACACTCCAGCGTCCCGCAGGGCCGCCAGGCGCTCGATGAGCTTCAAATCCCGCTCCCTATCCACGACCTTGCTCTTGAACGTGAACCCGCCTTCATGGGAGGCCCGACGCATGGCTGACTCGGACTTTCTGGTGGCAGCCATGGCCTGGTCGATGGTCATGGTTTTTGCGAGCTCGCGGATGGTGTCGACGTAGGCCTTGCGTTGAACGAAGTGGCTTTCGCTGGTGCGCTTGTGTTTGCCTCGCGGGCCACTTTTGCTAAGCGGACTATCAATGTCTTTGCGTGGGTCGCGTGGCTTGAATTTGAACGGCTCAAGCACTTCGATGCTGTTCCCAGACATGAAGAAGGCAGCCTTAGCTGCCTCCAGTTCTGCCTAGCGCTCGGAGCAGACCAGGATGAAGTTGTTGGTCATGGTTACCTCACTTGATGCGAATCGAGCTTTCGCCGCGCTCCAGGTGGGCCCAGCTTGGTTCTTCCAGAAGTTCGGCTTCCGCGTCCTCGCCGGCGGCCATTCGCTTGCGCACCGCCTCGTTGTGATCGCGGATTTCCTTGAGCCGGACGGCGATGGTTTTCTTGTCCGGGGTGATCACGCTCTTCAGCGACACGAACTCGTCAGGTACGGCCTTCTCGTCATCGACGATCACCTTCTCTGGCGAAAGGGCGAGGGTGATGGTGAACAGCGGTCGTTTGATCGACTTGATGTCCGCGGCTTCCATGTTCCGGCGCAGGTAGTCGCTGATCTGGCCCACGGTGTTCTTCTTGATGCGCTTGAGCTCGTTGAGGCGGTCGACTTCCTTGTCGATGGCGTCGATGTCGCCCTCGATGTTCCGGCGCAACATGACGATGTTGTCAGCCTTCACTTCGAACTCGCCCTTGATGCCGTCCATGGTGTCCTGGATGGCCTGGCGGAGCCCTTCATCATCGGTATCTGCCAGGGCAGCGAGTTCGGCCATCTGGCCAGTCAGTGCGTAGAGTTCGGTCATGCTGCACCTTCCATAGCGTCTTCAAGGTCCGCTTTGCGGGCGTCCTTGGCGCGGGTGAATTTGATTTTGTGGGCTTCGCGTTCTGGATCGTTCTGACGAAGGTCCAGCTTGCGCATGGCCGATTTGTAGAGCTGCTGCAGCTCATTGAGCGACTGCGCGGTACCAATCAGATGGAGCGTCTCAGCCAGCCATTCGCGGTACTCGGCGGCCAGACGCTCCTTCGCTTCGATCTTGTCCTCGGCACGCTCGATCTCGGCTTCACCCAGGCGCTCGTTGACGTAGTGAATGTCGTCGTAGAGGCCCAGACGAACGTCGGCGGAGAAGCCCAACTGGCTCAGGCATTTTCCGATCGCATCGGTGAGTGACTTCTTCGGCGCGTCGAAGTCGGTACTGATGCCGAAGCGGTTCTGGGTGATGAAGGGCGTGTGCCCGTAGTGCGTGATCGTCTTGCGTTCACCGTCGTCGCCCAGGTACCACAGGGCGACCTTGAGGGTGTGTACCTGGGCATGGGCCAGCACCACGCCTTCCTTGTTCAGCAGTGGGCCGCCGATGTCGAAACGCTCCTCGATCACGTCATAACCCCAGCCGGTACCGCATGGGCCGAACTTTTCCGTGGCGCGCTTGGCCAGGTACTGGGCATTCACCGCGGTACCCGTGAAACCACCGGGGCCGGTGTATTCCTTGGTGAACTTGGGGTCGGTCTTTTCGACCTCTTCCCAAAGGGCGAGGTTAGGTACAGGCATGACTATCTCCCGCCGCGCAGGTGCGCAGCTTTGAAAGATGTGGGTTATTGGGGGAAGTGATCGGCGAGGGTGCTGATCAGCATTGCGGCGGTGCAGAGGGCGAGGGCAGGGAAGGAGCTACGCCAGAAGAGAATTGCGATCACGACTCGACCAGCGAGAGAAGCCGCTCGCCCAGGGTGATCTTGGCGTTGGCCTGCTCCTTCTTGATGCCGGTGGCCTGGGCGACCTCGGAGAGAGACAGACCTTCGCGACGGAGTTTCGCGCAGCGGATCGCCAACTGCTGGCCGCGCTTGTGCGCGCCGGCACCGCTTATTGCCGTTGCTCCAACTGAGCCACGCGATAGCGCAGAACCTGCAGCACCCAGCCGCTGTAAGCCTCAATGCTTTTAACTGTGTTGAGCCGCGCTCCTTAATGAAGCGTCCTAACCTTGCGACTTTCGCCGATCCTGATTCGATCCAAGGCCCTGTTTAATCCATCCAGTGCGTCCAGGAGGGCTTTCGCTTCGACCTCCCTACCTTCACCCCAAAGCCTCTCGGCCATTCTGTTGAGGGCCTGGATGGATCGCTCGATATCAGCAGCAGTTGCTGCTTTGCTATGCGATGGTTGTTTCTTTGGCATTCAACACTTCCGTGGAGCTTGAGGGTCAGCGAGCAAACATCCCCCACCAGAACACATGGCCCAGGATCGAAATTTGTTGCTCCTGGGCTTCGGCGAAGGTGTAGTCCTCATCCGGATGCTCGTCACGATTGAAGCTTCGCAGACGCAAACCAGTAGGCAGGCGGTAGACCTGCTTCACGCGTAGCTGGCCGTTGTGGTTGATCGCGTAGAGGTCACCGTCGACGATATCGCCAAACGAGTTCTTGCCGGTGTTCACGCCGACTGTAGCGCCATCACGTAGCACGGGGAACATACTGTTGCCGCGGGCGATCACACACTTTGCGTTGCTGAACTGCACATTATTACGGCGCAGATCGCTCTTGAAGAAGCGCAGCTTGGCGGTGTCACTTTCTTCGATCACAAACCGTCCAGAGCCAGCCGCCAGTTCCACTTCCCGCAGGAAAGGGACGTAGACCTCATCGTCATGGAGCGGGGTTGCGTCATCCCAGGTCTCGATGTTGGAGAGCTTGACGCCTGCCTTTCGTGAGGAGTCGTTGGTCACTGGAGCTTCAGCGACGCTCAGAATATCCCCCATCCGCTCACTCAACCCCCAGTGCGCAGGCGTAACGACATCCGAGAAATACGCAATCAGCTCCATGAGCTTAGATTTGTCGATTCGCCCCGTCTTTACCCAGCCTTGGACAGAGGGGCCCGCCACGCCGAAATCTTCGGCGAGCTTTTTCTTTGTAACGCCTTTGGCGACCCGAGCTTGCTCGATGGCTGCGCCTAATTCTATTCCTGTAAGCATTGCCTAATTAAGCCTAGTCGGTTGTTGAGTAGGCAATGGCTTTTTATGGTTAGCTAATGCCTTTTTTAGCGCGTGACAAACCAGAGAAAATCCATGACACCAGCAGAAGCGGTTCGGAAGGCAGCCGGGATTTTGGGCAGCCAAATAGCGCTGGCCAGCCGTCTTGATGTTCGAACCCCAACTGTTAGCCAGTGGTGTTCGGAGGATCGGCCTGTTCCGGTAGCAAGGGCGCTTCAGATCGAAGCGCTCACATGCGGTGAAGTTAAGAGGGAGCAGCTTTGTCCCTCGTTTTCCTGGGGCGAGATGGTCGCCTGAGCGACTGCCCATCAGCCTACTCAGTAAATCCAGATTAGAAGAGAGCGAGCTCCATGGAAACGTCCAGTTCCAGACATGCCTTACAAACCCGTGATCAGGTTCTGGTCGCCCACGCTCAAAACCAGATCGCCCGCATCAGCTTGAGCCAGGACGATTTCGCCCAAGCATTGAGCCGGGAGATTTGCCTGCGAGTTCCCGCCGCGAAGATCGTTCAGACCAAGGTCCCGGACTTCGAGGAGCTCGTTCGCCTAGACGACGTAAGCGAGTTCGTGAAGGCCACCGGCCGCTGGCTGTCTGGTGATCAGGAGATTCCGTCCTGGTTGGAGGAACCGTGGGTCAACGCGTTGGAGCCGAAGTTCCGCGATTACTGCATCAACGAACTGGCCTGCCGCCACGGCTTGATCGGCGCCCGCCAAATGCAGAGCGAGCAGTGGGCCAATAAAAGCTTCGGCGCGTTGGTTAGTGCGCTGGGTGACGTGATCGATACCAGCAGCGAAGTTTTCGATGACCAGATCATGAGTGAAGAGGACATACCGCACCTACCGGCGTTCGCCAAGGAATGTCGGCAGGTTGAAGCGCGGCAGAGGAGTTAGGGCGTAAGGACGGCTGGTTCTACAAAACCATGGAGGAGTGGGAGGCCGACACGGGGGTGACGCGTTCGGACCAGGAGAGTGCGCGCAAGAAGTTGGTCAAGGTAGGGGCGCTGCAGGAGATGAAAAAGGGCGTCCCGTGCCGTCTGTTTTACCGGGTCAACATCGACGCCATTCGCGCAAACTTGTCTGCGGAAAACCCGCAATCCAGTTTGCAGGAATCCTGCAAACAAGGATGCAGCAAGCCTGCAAGCAAGCGTGCTAGAAAGCCGCAGGCTATTACAGAGACTACAGCAGAGATTACCCCAGAGATTACCCCAGAGATTACCCCAGAGATTACGGCAGATACTATGCCGCCCAGCTCTGGCGGGTTGGTGGTACTTGACCGCATTGAGGTGCACCGAGTCGAAATTCTCGCCGACATGCCGGGCCCGAAAGACCAGGCCTGCAAAACCTTCAAGACCTGGGCGAACTGCGCCATGGCTTAGGTCGGTCCACTGCGCGCCTGGCCACGATCGGCAAGGTACTGCGCGCCATCGACACGCTGCCGTTCCAGGTGCAGAAGTTCGGGCACTACCTGCACCACCCGGTGATGAACATGAAGCACCTGCTGAAGTAACGCGAAACGCACACAAAACCCTGAACCCGGCCACTGCTCCGGGTTTTTTATTGCTCCGATTTCACCTGTAGCCAGGACAGCCCTCGGGATAGCCTGGACGTCGATAGCCGGATAGTGTGACGTACGGAATCAACACAGGCAGCCCGCGCATTCTGCTCCATCAATGCTTACAGTGTGGCGCGAGACTGGAGTTGTGAGATCGATGTGCTGAGGTGTCGACGTCGGGAATTTTATCGAAAGAATGAGATTTATAGGGATGAAACGTATCTCGCAAAATACTGGTTGAATAGACAGTGTTTTGTTGAGATAGTCATTCCACTGCTCGAGTACATAGGATGCGAGTATCAGCTTGATAAAGGTGCTGATCTGCATGTGACCGAGTGAAGGCTTTGAGCCTCGAGCTATCGCCCTTGAGCGACATGAAAGCGGAATCATCCGCGACAAATCATTCGACTCAATAGGGCAATCCAAATGAAAAAGACTATCAGTGTTTCCCTGCTCGGTTTGTTGGCGCTTTTTGGTGCCAGCATGAGTGCCTTTGCTGACACAGCAATGTCCTGGAACTTGGCAAGGGATGTAATTCTGGCAAAGGAGAGTGCTCCACAAGGTTCTCCTTGGTCGTTTATGCAGAACTCGTCTGGTGTGAACAAGGCCGAAAACTACGTCCCATTGCCGTACTTCAAAGCCGACTCATGCAGTAACCTCCAGGCTACATGCTGGATGGATCAAGTGTCTGGGGCACACGTGTCGGTTCACCTGAAACCTTACACCTACACGGCAAACGGCAGCTTTACCATTGCAGCTGGTGACGTGGCATTTCACCCAGGCCAGAGCAGTCAGACCGTCATCCGTTGGACCAGTCCTGTGGTGGGCGAGGTCAATATTCTCGGGCGAGTAAGCAGTATTCACAGTAGTTGCGGTGACGGCGTTGCCTGGTCTTTGAATCAGGGGGATACGGTTCTTCAGTCCGGTAGCTTGGGCAGAGGTAACGGTGCTGTCTTTTCGGCCAGCAAAGTGCCTGTCACCAAAGGTTCTGCTCTCTACGTGGTCCTCGACAAGAAGGCCAACTACGTCTGCGACACCAGCACCATCGACATGCTCATCACCAGATAAACAGATGGTGCTCAGCCGTATCAGGCTGTAGTCGCCAGCTGACTGAAAGCCAAGAGCTTCAAGCCATCGCCTTTGAGCGACATGAAAGCGGCACTATCCGCACCACTCATTTCACTCAAAAGGTATATCTCATGACTCAAGTTACTGTGGGTAGCAAGTTCATCAACCAAGTAGGTTACAGGCAATACGTCAATGCTCTTGTAGAGCCTGCGGCAAACACTACTGGCATCGTCATTCGTACGGTCTCAGCATGCGGTGGCCGTTTGTATGCGGATACCGTGAAGCCGCCTCTCAGCCATCGAATGGATAGCTACCCTGCAATTTTTGCGGCGTCGTCCGGTTCCAACTTCGACACTCTTCCTTATGAGCTGGTGGTTCCGGCTGGGCTTGGTATTTTCTGGGCCCCTGGGAATGACAACTCCAGCGTATGGATGACCTACGACAACCTGTAAGCGTTCATGAGCGTCCGGCTTTTGTGCCGGACGTTCTGCTTCCTGCAAAAAAAGCATGAAATGCTCAATCCCATTGAGCTTCCGATGCCCCCCTTTTTTCTCGAATCATGCCCACGGAGTCGAGCGCATGGAGTTTCTGTACCGCCTGCTCGACAGGCTTGATACGTGGTTTACCGCGCGATTGGTTGGTGCGTTCGCCGCGAGCTGGTGGCACCGCGATGACCTAGTGGACCGAAAAGCCTGGGCCGTCTTCATTTTCTCGGGTGCTGTTTGCGCCCATTACTTGACTGGACTGGTAAGCGCTTACCTGGGAGTGGTTGAGCCCCGCAGCGTTGCCGGTATCGGTTTTCTGCTCGGCACCTTCGGCGGCTCGTTGATCGCTGCCATTACCCGAGCAATCAAAGCTGCTGACCTTTGGGCGTTCATTCGTTCGAAGTTCGGGGGAGGTGGCACATGATCCTGGACCACGTTGCAACGTGGTCGGCTGGCCTGATCGCGCTATGGGCGACCTGGTGCTGCTTGAGTGGGAAGGTCCGCGACGGGGTGCTAGGGAAGTTGATCTACGCGACTATCGCGCTGAGCGGCTACGCGCTCCTGGTACGCAACGATAGGCTGATCATGTCCCAGTCGGTGGCCGAGGCGACCTTATACGCCTCCCTGGCCTTGGCCGGCGTTCGGCACGTCTTCATGGTCACGTACTGGCAGAGGGTGAAGGTCTGGCTGTGCCGGGCTCTGAACTGCGAGCACTGCTTGAAGGATTACCGGTATGGGCCAGATGGGGTTGAGCGGCGTCGTTCACGTTAGCTGATGACGCCCTCAAACGGACCTTCCCATGGTCAGCCTCGGGTACGTATCCACTCATCTGCTACATCGCCCATCGTCACTGGCTCGCCGCTTTTGATCCAAGCCATGAAGGTGCGATTGAATTTGAATGCGTCGCCGCACTCTCCAGTCAGGAACTGTCGCACCTTTTGCGTATTTCGATAGTTCTTGTCCAGCGGCGTGTTACGGGTAATTGGCCCTGCGTGCCAGTCGAAGCTCATTTCCTTTTCCTTGGATGGCGGCATAAGTCGCGAGCTTAACAGCGCCCGCACCACAAATCACGGGTGCGCCATTTTGTGGTGCGGATATCGCGAGAGGTAACTTCTATGCTGCATGGGCACGTCCACACACAGACCCAGATCATGGTGAGTGGTAGTGGGGAGCATTAGTAGGGCGATGAGGATGATTGCTTTAGTCGAGCGCTGCATTATCGATTTCCTGTGATTTAAGAACTCGATACCCAGTATCTAGATCAACAGAACTGGAATAACTCAACTCAATGCAGTTTATCGATGTTGGGCTATCCCACAATTCAGAGGCAATTTAATGACAACCAAGCAACCCGACTGGGAGGTGACCGAACGAGCCTCCCGGACAGGGGTCCAGTCATGTCTGAGATCGTCCTGATTCACGTATGCGACACTGTGCTATCTCACGGGAATGGAATGTTTACAAATGGTCCAACTGTTAGCGGTGTCCGGAAGCATTCGCGCAGCATCTTCTAACTCCGCACTGCTACGTGCGGCTGAGGTGCTGAGCCCTGAGGGGGTGTCGATCAAGCACTATCTGGCGGTCGGTCAATTACCGCACTTCGATCCGGATCTGGCTGATGATCCGCCGCAGATCGTCGCAGAGTTACGGGCTTTGGTGGGTAAGGTAGATGGCATCCTTATTTCGTGCCCTGAGTATGCTCGTGGAATACCTGGTTCTTTCAAGAACGCCTTAGATTGGCTTGTGGCCAGCCATGAATTTCCTGATAAGCCGGTTGCACTGTTTAACGCTTCACCTCGTGCGAGTCATGCCCAAGCGGCGCTTCGGTTGGTGCTGAACACCATGTCCGCAATAGTTGTCGAGCCTGCGTCGATAACTGTGAATCTGCTCGCTAAAGGAATGGATGAGGCGGGCATCGCAGAGAACCTAGAGATCAGTAAGCAGATCGTCTCAGCATTGGTTGCATTCAAGAGCCACATTGAGGTCATGTCGGAATCGCGAAGGTGAGCGAATGAACAGGCCTGTGCCTACCCTCTCACTGCTTGAGCTAACCAATCTGTCCGACCTCGGTATCCGCTTGGCCCCAGCCCTTGAAGTGTGGGAGTGGATCCAAACCGAGATCCTCGCCCACATCGGCAGCATCCACAACGAAGACCATACCCACCTACTGGATGCAGACATCCGGGTTATGTGGGCATCGTCGAGCTTCGAGAAGCAGGGGCGGATAGTTCTTGGCCAGGCCGAGCAGGTAGCGTTCCGCGCCGGCGGTTGGGTTCCCAGGCAGACCAACAGTACGCCGTTGCTGAGTACAAGCTGGAGCCAGACGAGAATGTCCCCGCTACCCCGCACCTATGAAGCGCCGGTAAGGCTGACGCCAAAACAGGCGAACATTTACGTGTGGGGCTTCCAGCGTAGTGCGTGGTTCCGCGATGCCGTGTGTGGTCGCCGATTTGGTAAGACCTTCCTCGGCAAGGCAGAGATGCGCCGCGCGGCCCGCCTGGCTGCGGAGTGGGGCGAAAGCGTCGAGGATGAAATCTGGTACGCCGCCCCGACACAGAAACAGGCTCGCCGGGTCTTCTGGCGTCGGCTCAAGCAGGCTATCCCCCGTGAGTGGCGTGAGTACAAGCCGAACGAGTCGGGCATGCTGATCACGCTCAAGAGCGGGCACCTGATTCGCTGTGCCGGCTTGATGGTCAATATCGACCAGTGCCCTCAGCTCACTCTCTGCCTCGAGCGGCAGACCTACAACGACAAGGGCGAGCCTGACAAAGATCCGAAGAAGGGGCACGACCACATGAACGATGCTGCTGGCTACTTCATTGCCAAGCGTTATCCGATCAAAGCGATCGTCACCTCTATCAAAATGGGATACGCCCGATGAGCAACGACGTCTCCTTCAAGCGGGCGGATTACATATGCGCAGCCCTTGCCCAATACGCTGGTCAAGGAGGCCATGGCCGACAAGAACCAGATGATGATCGAGTTGGGTGCTCGCATGGTCGTGGCGTCTCTGTCGTCCAAAACGGCAACCGAGGCCCGTGGCGATAAGTCTGCATCGACTTCGGTCCTTGCCGGGTGTGTGGCCAACGTCAGCGAGGCCTACACCAGGGCGCTCATGTGGTGCTGCGCGTACATGGGCATCACTGACAAGAAGGTCGCCTACCAGGTCAACCAAGAGTTCGTGGAGCTGACAGCTGATCTGCAGATGATCACCACGCTCGTCGGGCTCTGGCAGAACGGCGGATTCGCGAAGGCTGATCTGCGGGTCTACCTGCGTAAGCAGGGGCTGATCGCTCCTGAACGCACGGACCAGTAGCACTGTCTTCAGAGGTGCTGTACATGAGGGCTGCTACGGCCAGCAAGGGTCAATTGTGCACTGCATGTGGAACTCGCCGGAGACCACATATGACGGTGTTTACAGCACGCCCCCCCCCAGGGGTTCATGTCGCTGCTTTCAGATCGCATGCCTTCTTGTTCGTACATAGACACTGCTGAATACCCATACCCGTTCAATCCACAGCTGTAACTACAGCGTTCGAATGCGCCCGCCCAGTCGCGGGCGTTTTTGTTCCTACGCTCAACCGCGCCATGGCCCGCTGGAAGATCGATTCCCGCCTGCGTCAGGCTGCGTTTCTGGCGCAGGTCGGTCATGAGTCGGGCCAACTGTGCAACCTTGTGGAAAACCTCAACTACCGCGTCGACCGTATCCGCCAGATAGGCCAGGCCTCCGCTGTTGGCAGCCGGTGGCGCTCGTTGGTGCTGCGGGCGGATGAACTGGGCGGCAAGCCGGAGCACTTCGGCGATGCTGTTTACGGCGGGCGTATGGGCAATGGCCCGGAGGCCTCTGGCGATGGTTTCCGTTACCGCGGGCGCGGGCTGATTCAACTCACCGGCCGCAGCAACTACCGCGCAGCCGGTGAAGGCCTGGGCCTGCCGCTTGAAATCCAGCCCGAACTGCTTGAGCAACCAAGCAGGCCGCTCAGTCTGCCGCGTGGTGGTGGGCGCAGCATGGGCTCAACGAGCTCGCCGACGCCGGCCGCTTTCAAGACATTGGCAGCATCATCAACACCGGGCAGCCAGGGCGGATTCCAAATGGCGCTGCAGATCGCAAGGAGCTGTATGACCTGGCGCTGAAGGTGCTGGTATGAACGCCCTGGCGATAAAGGTTGGCGGGGTCGCTCTGGTGCTGCTACTGCTTGCCCTGGCAGGTTGGGCGCTGACGGACTCATACAACCAAGGCCTGTTGGCAAAGGACAAAGAGTGGCAAGCGCGCTGGAATGCCCGTGACGCCGGCGACAAACAGGCTTGGGCCCTGGTCTTTCCTTGCTTAACAGTCTGACGGCCACGCACGACACCTTCAAAGTGGAGCATTCCCTTGAGCTGACGCTTGCTGAAGTCACATAGCGCCGCACCAGCGCGGCATATGTTCATTGTTACCCCAGACACGTCCATCGGCGGCGACCCAGCCGGTCACGGTCTAGATGCTCGCGGCTTCTGGGGATTGCTGCATCACGACTTTTTTCAGAAATGACTTCGTCCTTGGCCGCTATACCGTCTATGCAGTGGAGAAGGGAGGGAGGTATCGTGTCCTTGGGCAAACAGCAGCTGCGAGTTGGTTGTTGTAACTTCGTCACTCAATATTAAGGATTGATCTTTTGCCGAACTCAGTGATTATCAAGAGGAAGGTGTTGTTCGGCGACTGTGATCCGGAGGGGATTGTCTATACACCTAGGTTTTCGTACTTTGTGGTTGAGGCCGTTCATGATGCACTTACAGTTTGGCTGTCCGGTCCCGGATTAAGAACGCTGCTAGGTTTTAATTTACTGCCTCCAGCAAGGGCCTTCTCGCTAGAGTTTCTTCATCCGGTCACTTGGGATGACGAGCTTTCAATTAAGGTAAGTGTTTCCAGTGTTGGGCTTCACTCGTTCACATTTTTAGTCGAGGGCAGTTTGACGCCAGATGTTATGGCATTTACTTCTAGCCTTACACACGTTTGTGTCTCACCGATTACCAGAGAAGTTATTGAGGTTCCTTTGCAACTGCGGGCGTTACTCCAGCCATGAGCGTTATAGTTAATTGGACGAGACAGACTGGGCGTGGCGCGTGCGGGCTTAACCTTTTTCCAGCTCACCCAGTTTCCTGGCGTGCAGCGCGTCACCACTGAATTGCGTGCTGCTGATGCCGTCGGCCAGTTCTAGAGGGGAAAGCTTCTTTCCTTTCTGACTGGTGATGACCCAGGCGGATACGTCGATCCCTTAGTGATGCGCTGAGCCTCGGGTACACTGCGCAGGTCGATTGGGCTGGCCAGTCATATACTCAGATCTGGAATTATGGACACAAGTACGCTTCAAGTAAGGAACGCTTCACGCCCGGCACCGGTCATCTTCGGAGTGGCCTACTGCCTGCTCCTGACGCTCAAAATTGCTTATTGGCTGGTCAATGAAGGCTGGGACTTAGCCAGGACAGGAGATATCGCGCTGATCATGCTGCTACCCCCTGTACTGACTTGCTTACTGCTGGCTACGGGCGGCCTGTTGTTTTGGGTGCGTAGCGCAAAATCCTCGTGGTGCCTCATGGGGGCACTGCTTTTGGGGCTGACGCTGATACCGCTTATGTTGCCGGAAATTTTCGTAGTACCGGCCAGCATGTACGCGCAGGTTGCCTGGCATGTGTTGCCGTCCACTCTGCAAGCAATCCTGCTGATTGCCGTTTGGGTCTACAGCCTGCGGCTGCGTCGAACCGGTTACTTCAAATAGATTGTCAGGTTCTAAGCCCAACCTTTCGTTGGGCTTTTTAGTTTCCAGCCTCTGGATGTTATCGTCTTCCGATCTCACAAAAAGCTGAAAGCATGCGGACTTTGATTGCGGAGTTGGGACTGGCTGGTGACTTGCTCCTCGAACATGATTAACGGTCAACAAGCAGAGGCAGCAGCAAAAACTGAGACGTATGCATTTCAGGGAAGGCCTGCCAGTGCCTGGGCGTAGTAACGGTGGTAAGGGATGGTGGCTTACTTATCGGCGCCGCATAACTTGAGATGCGGTTTCCATCGCGTCAATGAGCTGCGCTATCGTAAGATTGCCTTCCTCCTGATATCGCATTCGCGCGATTCTCATTAAGTCCCTAGCTTCCGTATATGCTTTTCGCCTTGATGCTGGCGATAGAAAAGTCAGCACTGCCGCTACTATCCCAGACAGCATCGCCATCGCACTGGCGTCGTCTGCGTTGAGCCTTGCAGTGTGGGCTGCCAGGAAAGCAAATGCCCCTGCTGATACCCCAAGCGTGTAGTGAATAATCGACCAGGCCAGTTCTTTTCGTTTATAAAATTTCTGCTGTTTAATGTACTTTCTAGGTATTTCACGACCCATGACAGACTCCTTGTAGTCATGCGACTCGCAGGCTGCGAGCTAAAACATACCAAGCTTAGTAAAAAATGATCATGGCTGGACGTAGGCTTTCAAGGTACTGCGCAACTGTATGACAGCAGATCTGCGTGCGAGTGAAAGGCAGGTCAATGAAAGGCTTTTTGGGGCCGCCTTCATCCAGTCGCTCGAACCAACATCGGGCACAGAGCCCGGTGTGGCCAGGTTTGCCGGAAGAAAGCACCGCGGGTGTCCTTCTTTACGTGTGCACAGCCTTGGGATTGTTCATTAGCCTTTCTGAACGATCGTTGCACGCAAGAGCGTCTCGAAGGAGAATGGCGGGCTTCTAATCACCGTCATTAGGATCAGTTCTGTTAAATCAACGAGCTGATATCAGGCTAGTGGTCGGGCATGTCAAGCGAAATACCGTTTGGTCTGAAGTTTACTTCTCGGGGGGTAAGCACCTTGCTAATGAATAATCTCGGTCTAGATGTTCTCGAGAGAGTTGAGTGTTGTAGAGGTATGACCGGGGTTTTCCTTCGATTCAGATCTTGTTTGTCCAATAAGGCCACATAAAAAATGAAAGAAAAAGTATTGCTCATCGTTTCGCTAGGGGTTATGTCGTTGATTCAAGCATCCCTATCCTTCGCGGATAATGCCAATGGAAAAAATCTCTATCTACAGCGATGCGCTATGTGTCACGGAGCAGATATCAAGGGAACGGGGCCATTGGCAAATAAAAGCAATCCGCCCACGCCTGATCTAACGACATCCGCATTTAAAAAACGCCTAAATGATTATCCAGGCGTTATCGTTTCATCAGTAATACTGCGACCCAATGGCGACTTGATTCCAAGAACTTTACGGGAGAATGGTGTAAAGCTATCGCCATTCTCTTGGCGGGTTAATGATTTTCGCGATTTAAATCAATATATGAGTGGTGTGATTTTAAAAAGCCGATGATTTTTAGAGGAGGCGCGGGTACAGAGCTCTAAGGAGCGCGGCATCCTTCATTGCCAGTGACTGATCATGTACAAGTGCGTGAGATACTCGGGTGTGCAAGGCTCACAGATCTATGGTGAGCGCTCTGCTGGAGTCAAGGGCTCACGAGCAACCGAGATTGGTTTACGAGAAGTCCAGGTTCGCGGTGAGCTTGCAATAGACAGGAAGTGTATTGGTGGTGCATAGCTGAATGCTCCTGTATGTGAAATGCAAAGCCCGGCCAAATGCCGGGCTTTTGTATTAATCAAAGCGACTCGGCTTCTCTATTTTGTAGAGCAGGTACTCTTGAGTGCGATCAGTGAGTTGTCTGATGGCGCGATGGGAGAGGTGCCCGCCGATTTTTTCCATGGCGCGTTGAGAGCGAACGTTCTGGCTGTCAACGTGAAACCAAACAGTGTCCACCCATTGAAATGCATGGGTCAGCATTAAATGTTTCAACTCTCTATTGGTTCCGCCTCCCCAACGATCACGAGCCAGGAAGGTGTACCCGATCGTCACTTCTCGTTTCTTCTCATCGAATTCGTAATAGCGAGAGGAGCCGATCACTTGGTTATGGCTGCGATCGATAACGATAAGCGCGCCTTTTGAAGCAAGTGCCTCGTTAAACCAATGGTGAAAAATGGACTCCTGATAGCGCGTTGGACAAGGTCTTAGCCTATCCGATAGGAATGATGACTTCGGATCCGTTTAGCCTCTGGCGCGACAATACACCGCACTGGCGCAACCGACGTGACTGGTCTTTTCTGTTTCGGGTCCTTTGGCGTGCTCGCGGACCGATCTGGCGGTAGGTGCGTGAGGGACGGGTGTTTGAGCCTTCAGCGGGCAATGGCCTGGCTACAGGGGCGAACACGGATAGTTATCATTGTTTCGATCAAGGAGATCACATTGAAAAGGAAAATGTTGGCGGCTTCGCTGCTGTTGTGGATGTTCTCACTGACGGCGCAGGCGGATTGCGCCGTACTGGGGCCTGGGGAAGATCCCTGTGCGGGACCGGTTCTAGGGCCTACGGTTTGCGAATGTCCCTGATATTGGCTTGTGCCCTCGACAGGGGGGCATGGATTGCTCGTCTACTGACCAGGAGGTTACAAATGAAGAAAGTCATGTTGGCTGTACTGCTGCTTTGTGGTTTTTCCCTGACTGCCCAGGCCGCGTGCCCGGTATTTGGCCCATCCAAGGACCCGTGCAGTGGCCCGGTGTTTGGTCCGTCTACCTGTGAATGCCCTTAGGCAGGTCATCTGGCAGGTCCGGTTGAATCCGGACCTGCTTTCTGAAGCTGGTACTGTCCACTCCCGAGCAGGCTTTTAAGCGGCTCCCTTAAAACCCGCCCTGAGCGGGTTCTTTATTGCCTTGAGAAAACATCGGCAGGCGCTCCAACCGAGCGCGGTAGAAGGTATGTGGTGTTGACTGCACTTAAACGGAGAGTTTCTGATTAAATGAGGCTGATTTTTTCAGGAGGTTCTTTTGTTATGGAAAATGTGTTCCGGCAGCCATTGTTCGTAGTTGGCATGACCTTGCTTGCTGTAGGGATGGGAACCTCGAACCCCGGTTTTTGGATACCCGGGAGCGTCTTTATGATTATCGGTTGGTCGCAACGGCAGAAGGATTGAGGTGGCTGCTGTGTGAGTGCGTTGACAGTTACGCGCTAGTCAGAGCTCATCAGGTAGTTGTATCGGCTAAATCGGTCCTGCTTTTCACTGAACCTCATTCACGGAGCAAAACATGAGTGCTATCAACCGCGCGGTCCTGGACGACCTTGCACCGCAAGGCGTGCTGCGGGCCGCGATTAACTTTGGCAACCCAGTCCTGGCGCAAAAAGGTAGCGATGGTTCGCCGCAAGGTGTGTCGGTCGCCTTGGCAGAAGCTCTGGCTGAAGAGCTCGGCGTAAGTTTGCAGTGCGCCACTTTCGATGCCGCCGGCAAGGTCTTTGCGGCGCTGGAGGAGGGCGTCTGGGATGTTGCTTTTCTGGCTATCGAGCCGGTGCGTGAGGAGCAGATCGCCTTCAGCGAGCCATACGTCATCATTGAGGGCACCTATCTGGTGGCGAAGGATTCACCTTTCCAGGCGGTCGAGGATCTCGACCAGCCAGGCCTGCGGTTGGCGGTGGGCAAAGGCGCGGCCTATGACCTGTTTCTGTCTCGTACGTTGAAACATGCTCAGCTTGAACGGGCGGAAACCTCGGCGGGTGCGATCGATCTTTATCTTCACCAGCATCTGGATGCGGCGGCCGGCGTGCGCCAACCCCTGGAACAGATGGCGGCCAACACTGCGGGTTATCGTGTACTGGAGGGTGCGTTTACGGCTATTCGTCAGGCCATGGCAGTGCCGCGGCAGCGGGAAGCAGGCGCGACCTATGTCAGGGACTTCATCAAGCGCAAGAAGGCCGAAGGATTCGTCAAGGCCGCACTGGCCCGGAGCGGGCAGGCCGATGTGACTGTCGCGCCTCTTCAATAGCGGCGTATTGGTCATATCAGGTCTATGTCGACGGCAGGTGCGTTTCTCTTGCAGGACCTGTGGGGGAGGGGAGTGACTGTTGGAGACGTCCTCCCAATCAGGATTTCAAGAGCGTTCAACCTTCTTCGCAACTCAGGGCTTTTTGCGTGAGGGCAGCAGCATGCCAACCTGCTGTTTATAAGCCAGGTACTGCTTGCCAAAGACTCTGGCCATGTCTTTCTCTTCGAGATGGGTTCCCACGAATATGTAAGCGGTGCAGGTCAATGCGAACACGAGGTGTCCGATAGTCATCTCAGGCGTTGTCCAGAAGGCTATGAGAAAACCCAGATACATGGGGTGGCGAACAACTTTGTAGAGACAGGGCGCAATGAAGTTCAGGGGCTCGGGCTGAGTTTTGTAGAAACCACGGAAAGCCTGTTTCAAACCAAACAACTCCAAATGACTGATCAGAAACGTCGTCAGTAATGCGAGTCCCCATCCCGCCCAGTACAAGCCGTTCAACAACGCCCTGAGCACCTCGGACTGAGCGCTCCATACCTTGGCCGGGATGGGTTGCCACAGGATGAACAAGAGGATCAGCATCAGGCTGCTGCATAGAACATAAGTCGCTCGCTCTATGGGGGCGGGAATGAGCCTGGTTATTTTTTTCTTGAAGCCTTCGCGGGCCATGACGCTGTGCTGGACCGCGAACAGGGTGATAAGGGCGATATCTATAACTGTTGCAACCAGCCCATGGCGATATACCCCTGAGTCAATGTTTTTTGGTACCAACAACGAACCGAGAAAACCAATCAAGTAGAGGAAGGTCAGGAGAAAAATCACGTAGCTGCAGAGGCTGTAGAGCAGATAAAGCAGGTTTTTGGCAGTGTTTCCGGTTGTTTTTTTCAGTTTGGAGTCCGCGTTCATGAACGATTCCTTTCGGTCATGGCGGAGACTGCAAACTTGCGCCCAGAGTGGAAACTCAATTAATCGACGCTTAAACCTAGCACTGATTGTCGCCTGCTGTTCCTTGGCTGTTTCAGCGTTGTCCCGGATCCGGCTGCACCAGATGCCGCCAGGGAAATACTTGCCGGGCAAAATGCTTTACGTAGCCGCCGCCAGTGGCTTGGATCACCATGAACTGCAATGCAGGGCGCAGGTGTTGCAGGCTCTCGAGCTGTTCCAGGCTCAGGCAGGTGTTGCGCAGGCGCAGCACGCTCAAAGGGTCGCAGGCAGCACTGGCGAATAGTTGTTCATAGTCGGCGAAGGAGGTGACGGACTGTTCTTCGCGCTGATCCGCCCAGTTGTTCTGCAGCGCGCTGGATTCGGTGAAGTCCAGGTTGCTCAGCCGCGGCAGATTGTCCGAGCCGGCCAGGTTGGCAATGAAGTGCTGGGTGTCCCAATGGCCGCCAATGCGCAGGTGGGTAAGGTGCGGCAGATGGACCTGGAAGAAGCTCGAGTCGGGGGCATTGGGCAGGGTCAATTCGCTCAGATGCGGCGCCTTGGCGACAAAGCGGGCGATTTCTCCTGCCTCCTCCATCAGCATGCCGGCTTTCTGGATCAGCGAGGCATTGTGATCCTGGGGCTCGCTGGGGCGAACCGACAGCGACCTGAGAATGGGAAAGTTCACGTCGCTGTCCAACAAGGGCGTGAACTCCCATTCGCGGGTGCCGTTTGCCCCTTGGTCCGGGCCGGAAAAGGCCAGGGAACTTAGGGTGTCGGCCACTGCCTGGTCGGCGAGGCATTCCAGGGTCCAGGCAAAGGGCTCATCCCACAGCTCGCCATGAAACTCCAGATGCAGGCCACCACGTATCGGGGCCAGGGCCAGGTAGTTGTAGTCACTGACCCACAGCGGCCCCGTCAGGTCTTCTGGGTGGTCGTCGCGCTCGGTTGCCTGGTCCCGGGTGAAGTCATGGATGCGTTGCTGTAGGGCCAGCAAACGCTGGTAGCCCGGCGAAGACAGAGGGGTGGACATGGTTGGAATCCGCTGCTGGGTGGGGCCGGGCTGAGCCGCTGGCGAGGGGCGTCGATGATAAGTCCTGGCGCCTGCCTGAGTCTTGGTCTGGCAGAGTGCCTTACACATTTTTTCAACAAATTAGCCATGCCCCCGGTTGCACAGGGAGCGCTAGGATCGCCTTTTCATGCTCGGGTCTTGTGGCCCTTTCGGAGCGTTACCCCATGCAACAAGGACCATTGCCTCATTCATCCACTGGACTGTTAGTCAGGGAGATCACCTTGGTGGATGTCGAGCGGTTGCAGGCGTTCTTCGTTGAGAATCCGGACTACTTCCACATTGTTCACGGCTGTGCACCGCAGCCGGACGAAGCCCGCGATGAAATCGATGACCGCTTGCCAGAGGGCTGGTCCTTCACTCGCAAGTGGAAGATCGGTTACTTCGACGGGACAGGTGCCCTGGTGGCCATGGTCAGTATCGTCAGCGATCTGCTGGCGCCCGGGGTCTGGCACGTGGGTCTGTTCATGGTGGCCAGTTCGCTGCGGGGCCGGGGCATTGCCCGGCAGCTGCATCGCGAGCTTGAAGACTGGGCGGCCGGAATGGGCGCGCGCTGGCTGCGCCTGAGCGTGGTGTTCGCGAACGTGCGGGCCGAGGGCTTCTGGAGAGCCTGTGGCTATGTTGAGGCTCGTACCCGCGATGGGATCGAGCTAGGCCAGTTACGGCACCGGGTGCGCATCATGATCAAGCCGCTGTCCTGGAACGGTTCGCAGCGCAGGGTGAAGCCTCTCGGGCATGAACTAAAATCGCTGTCACCAGTCCCATGGGGCATCTTTGACCAATCGGGGGAAATACCGTGAAAACTCGTCTCGCAACGCTCTGCGCCGCAGCTCTGGCTTCGGCCCTGCCGATTTTGACCGAGGCTGCCCAGGCGCAGGCGCCCGCCCCTGAGCCGACCTATCAGAGCCAGGTGGCGCGCTATCAGTGCGAGGGTAATGTCCGCATCGATGCGGCCTATCTGAATATCGACAATGGCACCTCGTTTGCCACGCTCTACTACAAGGACCAATTGATTCCCATGCACATTGCTCGCTCGGCTTCCGGCGCGCTGTATGTGGCAGACGACGAACAGAACAGCTTTCGCTGGCACACCAAGGGCAAGCTGGGCGTGTTGTCGTTCCTGGAGGCAGATCACACCGCCAAGGAGCAGCAACTGCTCAAGGACTGCCAGGAGATTGATCCGCAGTAACAGCTCCCCCGCAGAGGGGCTTGAGGCAAAAAAAAGCCCGCGCGAGCGCGCGGGCGAACTGTAGTTGCTTGAATGAGCGAAGCAACTATACGCAGACGGAGTTAGCGTCTGGGTGAAAGAAGTTTCATCTTGCTCAGGGTGTGTTTTGTCGGCAAAAACGAGCCGTTGCCGGATCTGTTCTAACCTGAAATGGCGAGTTAAAAATCCCTTCAGGAAGAGAGGTGGGCATGGCAACACAACAGCAACGCCCTTATGAGCAGGAGCGCAGTGACGAGGCGGCGCAGTACCAGGTCGAACACAAGGAGCCGCCACCGCAAACCTGGAAACACCCGGACGATGGCAAGAGCCTGTCGGAACTGGACGAAGAACGGCCCTTGAAGCCCTGATCCCAAGCCCCGCTCCAGAGCGGGGCTGTTGTGTGTGGCGACGCCATTGTTGCCCATGACCGACCCTCACCGTCGCTCTGATACCATCGCCAGCCTTAATGTCCCGGGAATTCGGGACGGAATGTCTGTTCAAGGGAGAAATACATGATTGTCACCACCACCGCCCATATCGAAGGTCGGGAAATTGCCGCGTATCTGGATATCGTCAGTGCTGAATCCGTCCAGGGTATCAACGTGGTCCGCGATCTCTTTGCCGGCATGCGCGACTTCTTTGGTGGTCGCTCTCAGACCTTGGAGCGCGCCTTGAAGGAAGCGCGGATCCAGGCCACCAGTGAAATCAAGGAGCGGGCCCGTCAGTTCAACGCCGACGCAGTGGTCGGCGTGGATTTCGAGATCAGCATGCCTTCAGGGCGTGGCGGCATGGTGGTGGTGTTTGCCACCGGGACCGCCGTCAAGCTCAAGTAACGTTCTGCCCGACTTCCTGCTGCCCGACTTCCTCCCGTCCTCCCTGGACTCAAGCACCCACTGGGGTGCAGAGCTCCACCAGGGTGCCATCCGGACAACGCACGTAGGACACCGTCTGCCCCCAGGGTTTGCTGCTGGGGGCCGCAAGTTCCTGTGCGCCCTGTTCCAGGGCTCGGGCATGGGCTGCATGGACGTCGTCGGTCACCAGTCCCAGTTCCATGCCCAGGGGTTGCGGCGAGGAATGGGCGGCGACGTGGCCGGCCTTGAAGTTCAGTTCTGCCAGGTCGTGATCGGCGAAGGCCAGGGAATCTTCGACCTTGGGCACATAGATGATGGTGTAGCCGAACTGCATGGCGTGACGCTCCTTGTCTATGGATAAGAGGACGTGAACCTAGCATGGGCACGCGCCTGTCCGCGGTTTTTTGCGGTAAGGCACTGTGTTATTGGCGACGCTCCAGTAACTCCCAGCCCCGTGGGGACCATTGCAGCTCATGGGTCGGTGCCAGGGCCTGGAGGAAGTCCTGATCGTGGGACGCCACTACCAGTGCCCCGGGGTAGTCCCGCAGGGCTTGTTCAAAGGCCTGTACCGATTCCAGGTCCAGGTGATTGGTTGGCTCGTCGAGCAGCAGCAAGCGCGCCGGGCTGCCCCCCCACAATGCCAGCGCCAACGCCGCTTTCAGTCGCTCTCCGCCGCTCAACAGGGCGCAGGGTTGCTGCACCCGCCGAGCATCCAGTTGCAGGCGTGCCAGGCAGGTGCGCAAGGCACTTTCCTCCAGTGGTGTAGCGGCCTTGGCCAGTTGCTCCAGCAATGAGGTGCCGGGGGCCAGTTGCAGCAGGTGCTGGTCCAAATAGGCGCTGTTCACCGTCACCCGGCAGTCGCCGCTCAGGGGTTGCAATTGACCGGCGAGCATCTTCAGCAATGTGGATTTACCACAACCGTTGGGGCCGACCAGGGCAATGCGCGCCGGTCCGCTGACGTTGCAGGTGAGACAGGACGCCGGCGACCGGCGGTCTAGCCAGGGCAATTGCGCCTGCTGCAGGTTGAGCACTGGCTGGCCTGCCTGCAGGGTGGTATCGGGCAGGGTCAGCAGGGTCGGTTGTTGCGCGGCAACCCGGGCATAGGCACTGCGTACTTGCTCATCAAGGGCGCTCTTGTGCCCCTGATGGCTGTGACGCACCTGGCCCATGATGTCCCGGGCGGCGCCCAGTATCTTGGCTCGCTCGAAGCTGGAGATGTTGGCGGTCTTGGCGTATTTACGCGATGTAGCGGCGTGGCGCTGGATGGTGTCGTGCTCGCGTTGCAGACGCTTGTGTTCACGGCTGCGCTGGGTGCGGGCGTGTTCCAGTGCCGCCTGGGCGGCATCGTCATGGGCCTGACGCTGAGCCTGGTACAGCGCGTAGTTGCCGCCGTAGACCTGGGCTCCCTGGGGACTGAGCTCAACGATGCGTTGTACCTGCATCAGCAGCTGGCGGTCATGGCTGACCAGGATCAAGCCGCCGCGCCAGTGGCGCAGTTGCTCCATCAGCCAGCGGCGTCCGGCACGGTCCAGGTGGTTGCTGGGCTCGTCGAGCAACAGCAGCTCGGCGTCGCTGAGCAGAGCACCGACCAGCACCACTCGAGCCAGTTGCCCGCCGCTCAGGTTCGCTGCCGGATGATCCGGTTCCAGGTGTTGCAAGCCGGCCTCATCCAGAGCCTGGCGCAGGCGCTCGGCCAGGTCCCAGCGGTCATCCACCCGCAGCAGGTCCTCCGGGTCGGCGTTACCGGCTGCCAGGCGCTGCAGGGCTCGCAGGGTTTCAGCGACGCCTGCGACCTGGGCCACCGTCTGTTGCGGAGCAGGCAGCGGGTCCTGGGGGACATAGGCGAGGCTGGCGGCGCAATTGAGGCTGCCGGAAGAGGGTTGCAGTTCTCCGGCGATCAGGCGCAGCAACAGGGATTTACCCATGCCATTCCGCCCGACTATGGCCGTGGGCAGGCGATCGAAGCTGAGGGTCAGGGCATCGAGCAAGGTTTCGCCATTGGCGAATTGATAAGTCAGCTGGTTCAGTGAGACCAGCGCAGGCAGCCGGGTGACGTGAGTCATCAGCACCTCCGGAAAATGTGTTAGCAGGCCAATGAGCACTTGCAGGGCTCATTGCGAAGACATTTTGGGAAGGCTTAGTTGTTCACGTCGGCAATCGTCCAGGGACGGGAAAGAAGGTGCGTAGCCTAACCGCGGAATTATCTGGCTGACAAGCCCGCTGATTCGCCGACGGGAACTTTCATATGGATTGCGCCGTTTGCTCCAGGTCCCGCAGAAGGCTCCTCAGCCCTGGAGCGAGACTGGGAATTATCAATGTGAAAGTTTTTTTATTTTTTGTTGTTATTGTTTTAATTGCAGTTTTTTGATCTTTGGGTTGTTCGGGTTTTGTTGGGTTGACTAAGTTTGAGGTGCGAACTTTAATTCAGATGGTGGATCTCCGGAATTTATTGTTCGAGGTAACTGACATGCAAAACAACGTTACTAATAATTGTGAAGAATGCTCATCCAGTAGTAGACGTACGGTGTTGAAAAAAGCGCTGGGTTTGACTGCTGTCAGTATTGTCGCAGGGGCGGGGCTGGGTATATCAAGTTTTTCCTATGCCGCGTCCTTGAGCAAGGAAGAGCGCGATAACATGACGCCGGATCAAGTCATTGCCGGTATGAAGGAAGGCAACCTGCGCTTTCGCAACGGAAAAATGGATCAACACGACTATCTGGCACAGAAAAGAGCCAGTGCGAGTGGGCAGTTTCCGGCGGCGGTGATCCTCAGTTGCATTGATTCACGGGCGCCGGCGGAGATCATTCTGGATGCCGGGATTGGCGATACCTTCAATGCCCGTATCGCCGGGAATGTCGCCAACAGTGACCTGATCGGCAGTCTGGAGTTCGCCTGTGCGGCCGCCGGGGCCAAAGTCATTCTGGTGATGGGGCATACCGCATGTGGCGCCATCAAAGGTGCTATCGACAATGTCGAATTGGGTAGCCTGACCGGGCTGCTGAACAAGATCAAACCGGCCATCGGTGCAACTAAGTACGCTGGAGAACGCAGCAGTAAGAACGATGAGTTTGTGGATGCAGTGGCCAAGACCAACGTGCAGAACACCATCAATGAAATTCGCCAGGAAAGTTCCATACTGAGCCAGTTGGAAAAAGAAGGGAAAATAAAAATAGTCGGTGCCATGTATCACTTGAACGGCGGAGTGGTTGAATTTACTACCTGAACTATTTCCCTCTGAAACAGTGTCGTCATTTGTCGTAGTTGCTCGATGGATCGAGAGTCCCGGGCAACTACGATGAAGTAATCGAACTCGTTCTAGTGTCATGACCTCTTTTTTATATCCAGGCGCGTTTCAACGTGAAGTTCAGGCGATCGCTGCCGGTTCGGCGCGCATGCCAGAGGGCTGGCTTGCCCGGTGTCACGCCAGTACTGCCACCGCCTTGATCTGCGCCCAGAGTTGTTGGCCGGGGTGCAGGTCGAGCTGATCCCGGGAGTAGCGGGTGATGCGGGCCAGCAGCGGGGTGCCGGCCGCGTCCAGGCGTACCAGGACGTGGGCGGCGTTATCTGCGGGAATCTCGTCGCTGACGGTCACCGGCAGGCGATTGAGAATGCTGCTGTGTTCGCTGGCCTGCAGGCTCAGGCTGACGTCCCGGGCCTGGACCTTGAAGCGCAGGGATTTGCCCAGCGCCAGAGGCTGGTGGGCCACGCGCACCTGTAATTGACTGTCGGGCAGTTGCAGGGTCAGCAGTTGGTAGGTCGCGTCATAGTCGCTGACCCGGCCTTCCACCACGACCCCGGCGTCATCCCCCAGAGCCAGGGGCAGATCCAGTCGTGCCAGGGTTTGCCCGATGGGACCGCTGGCCAGGGCGCGGCCGTCGCTGAGCAGGACGATATGGTCGGCCAGCCGCGCCACTTCATCCTGGGAGTGGCTGACGTACAGCACCGGGATATCCAGCTCGTCGTGCAGCCGCTCCAGATAGGGCAGGATTTCACTTTTGCGTTTCGAGTCCAGGGCCGCCAGGGGTTCGTCCATCAGCAGCAGCCGTGGGCTGGTGAGCAGGGCTCGAGCGATGCCGATACGCTGGCGTTCGCCGCCCGAGAGGTTCTGCGGGTGGCGCTGGAGCAGGTGGCCGATGCCCAGCAACTCGGTGGCCTGGGCCATGTCCACCCGGCGCTGCTGCCGGGGAATGCGGCGCAGGCCGAACTCCAGGTTGGCCTGGACCGACAGGTGGGGAAACAGGCTGGCCTCCTGGAATACATAACCCAAGGAGCGCTTGTGGGGCGGGACGAACAGCTTGCGCTGGCTGTCCTGCCAGATTTCATCGTTGATCTGGATCCGCCCGCGTCCGGCCTTTTCCAGGCCGGCAATGCAGCGCAGGCAAGTGGTCTTGCCCGAGCCCGAATGGCCATAGAGCGCGGTGACGCCGCGCCCCGGCAGTTGCAGGTCGAGGTCCAGGGCAAAGTCGTGGTAGTTCAGGTTCAGCTTGACGTGAATGCTCATCGACTCAGCTCCAGCCAGCACGTGTCTTGCGGCTGGAGTACAGCGCCAGCAGCACCAGGAACGAGAACACCAGCATGGCTCCGGCCAGCCAGTGGGCCTGGGCGTATTCCATGGCCTCGACGTGATCGTAGATCTGCACCGAGACCACCCGGGTCTTGTCAGGGATGTTGCCGCCGATCATCAGCACCACGCCGAACTCGCCGACGGTGTGGGCAAAGCCGAGAATCGAGGCGGTGATGAAGCCCGGCCGCGCCAGGGGCACGATCACCGAGAAAAAAGTGTCCCAGGGATTGGCGCGCAGGGTGGCGGCCACTTCCAGCGGGCGGCTGCCAATGGCAGAAAAGGCGTTTTGCAGCGGTTGCACCACAAAGGGCATGGAATAGATCACCGAGCCCAGCACCAGGCCGCTGAAACTGAAGGTCAGGGTGCCCAGCCCCAGGGACTGGGTGAACTGGCCGAAGAAGCCGTTGGGCCCGAGGGCCAGCAGCAGATAGAAACCTATCACCGTAGGTGGCAATACCAGGGGCAGAGCCACCACGGCGCCGATCGGCCCGCGCAACCAGGAGCGGGTGCGCGACAGCCACAACGCAATCGGAGTACCGATGACCAGCAGGATGAGGGTCGTCAGGGACGCCAGTTTAAGGGTCAGCCAGATGGCGGAAAAATCGGCACTCGAAAGGCTCATTTACAGTTGATAACCGTAGGATTTGATGACGGCGGCGGCTTTGGGCCCCTTGAGGTAGTCAACCAGCGCCTTGGCGGCCGGGTTGTCCTTGCCCTTGTTGAGGATCACCGCATCCTGCTTGATTGGATCATGCATCTGGGCCGGGACTATCCAGGCTGAGCCGCTGGTGACTTTGCCGTCTTTATAGATCTGCGACAAAGCGACAAAACCCAGTTCGGCGTTGCCGGTGGAGACGAACTGATAGGCCTGGGTGATGTTCTGGCCCTCGACGATCTTGGCCTTGACCTTGTCGGTCAGGCCCAGCTTGGCCAGCACCTGGGTCGCGGCCAGGCCGTAAGGCGCCGCCTTGGGGTTGGCGATGGACAGGTGCTGGTACTGGTTGTCCTTGAGTACCTGGCCTTGGCTATCGACGTAGCCGTCCTTGGCCGACCACAGGGCCAGGGTGCCGATGGCGTAGGTGAAGCGCGAGCCCTTGACGATGTCGCCCTCGCTTTCGAGTTTCTGCGGGGTGCTGTCGTCGGCAGAGAGGAAGACCTCGAAAGGCGCGCCGTTCTTGATCTGGGCGTAGAACTGCCCGGTGGCACCGTAGGCGGCCACCAGCTTGTGGCCCGTGTCTTTTTCGAAGTCGGCGGCGATGGCCTGGATCGGTGCGGTGAAGTTGGCAGCGACCGCCACCTGGACTTCAGCGGCCTGGGCCGAGCCGAAGGCGAAGAGGGCGAGCAGGCTAGCGAGGCAAGTCGGGGCAAAACCTGAAGCACGAAGGTTCATCGAACAGCTCCATTGGTGAGAAGGGCGCGTTGGGCAACGAATGCTCGGAGGGAATCTGCACCCAGGGCAGCGAGTGTCGCTGTATAGCGAAATATATAGCGAATTCTCGATGAGCGGAACTGTGCCGCAGGCCTCGCTGGCAAAGGGCTGCAACCGGCACATTAACCGGTGCGGCAACCAGCACCGCGACCGTGGTCGCGGCGCCGGCCGGTCAGCGCCGCTTGAGCTGCGCCAGGGCCTGTTCGGCCAGACGCAGGGTCAGCTCGTAGGCCGGTAGCTCCACGCCCAGGCGCAGGGCCTGGCCGGACCAGAGGTTGGCGAAGTCGGCATCGTCCTTGGCCTTCAGCGGCAGCAAGGCTCCGCCGGCGCGGGGAAACGCTGGCGCCAGGGAGCTGATGGGGCCGATTTCGCGCATCACCCGGTTGACGATGCCTCTAGCGGGGCGGCCGGTGAACAGGTTGGTCAGTGCGGTCTGGCTTTCCTTGGCGGTACGCAGGGCCCGGTGATGGGCGGCGCTGATGTTGGCTTCTGGAGTGAACAGGTAGGCAGTGCCCAGCTGGACCGCCGAGGCGCCCAGAGCCATTGCCGCGACAATGCCCCGGGCGTCGCCGATGCCGCCGGCGGCGATCACCGGCACCTTCAGTGCGTCGACGATCTGCGGCACCAGGGCCATGGTGCCCACCTGGGTGTTGAGGTCGTCGCTGAGGAAGATTGCCCGGTGGCCACCGGCTTCGTAGCCCATGGCAATCACCGCGTCGCAGCCGCGCGCTTCGAGCCATAGGGCTTCGTCCACGGTGCTGGCCGAAGAGAGCACCCTGGCCCCGGTGGCCTTGACCCTGTCCAGCAGCGCCGGCTCCGGCAATCCGAAGTGAAAACTCACCACCTCGGGCCGCAGCTCTTCCACCAACTGGCAACCCGCTTCGTCGAAGGGCGCCCGATTGCTGACTGGCGTCGGTGCATCGAAGTCGGCGCCCAGTTCCCGGTAGTAGGGTTGCAGGGCGTTCTTCCAGCGGCTCTCCTGTTCGCTGTCCACGGCCTGTACCTGATGGCAGAAGAAGTTCAGGTTCAGCGGCTGCCGAGTGGCCGAGCGAATGACCTGCACTTCCTGGCGGATCTGTTCCGGGGTGAGCATGGCGCATGGCAACGAGCCCAGACCGCCAGCCCGGGACACGGCAATCACCATGGCGGAGTCGTTGGCGCCCGCCATGGGGGCTTGAATGATAGGCAGGTCGATGCCCAGCAGATCGAGGAGGCGACTATCGGTCCATTGGCTCATGTGCATGGTTCTCCGGCGGCAGGATTGGACGAGGCAGCCGGTGGTTTTTAGCAGGAGAGGGGCGTCCTCGGCCAGCTGACTTTTCCCTGGGGCGCTCAAGATCGGGCATTTGCCACGGACTTTGAGGTCTATACCAGCGCCGATTCGCTGGCGATCTACATCGGGATTCAGGTCTCGGACAGCGTTTCGCGTTCCAGCAACTGACGCTTGCGCTCCACGCCCCAGCGGTAGCCAGAAAGATTGCCGTCGCTACGCACCACCCGGTGGCAGGGGATCGCCACCGCCAGGGTGTTGGCCGCGCAGGCCTGGGCCACTGCGCGCATGGCCTTGGGGGCACCGATGCGCTGGGCGATCTCGGCGTAGCTGGCGGTGCTGCCGACGGGAATGCTTTGCAGGGCCTGCCACACTCGTTCCTGGAAGGCGGTGCCGCGCAGGTCCAGGGGCAGGTCAAGGCCGATGGCCGGCGCCTCGACAAAGCCCACGACCTGGGCGACCAGGCGTTCGAAATCTGCGTCGGCACCGATCAGGTTGGCGCGGGGAAACTTGTCCTGCAGTTCCTCCACCAACGGGGTGGGGTCGTCCCCGAGGAGGATGGCGCAGACGCCCCGGTGACTCTGGGCCACCAGGATCGCGCCCAGGGAGCACTGGCCCACGGCGAAGCGGATATCGGTGTTGGGCCCGCCGGCGCGGTAGTCACTGGGTTTCATGCCCAGCAACTGATCTGCAGCTTCATAGAAACGGCTGTTGGAGTTGAAGCCGGCGTCGTACAGGGCGGTGGTCACTGTATGCCCGCTTTGCAGGTGGCTGCGGACTTTGCGCGAGCGTTGCGCATTGGCGTAGCCCCGCGGTGTAAGCCCGGTGGCGGCTTTGAATACCCGGTGGAAGTGGTAGCTGCTGACGCCCGCATGCTGCGCCAGTTGCTCCAGGCTGGGGGCCGACTCGGCGGCCTCGATCTGCCGACAAGCCGCGGCCACCAGTGCCGCATGGTGCGCGGCCACCTGGGTCTGGTCGCTGGCCTGACGCTTGCTCGGACGATAACCCGCCGCCTCGGCCTCTTGGGCGCTGTCGAAGAACTCGACGTTTTCCGCCTTTGGCAGGCGCGACAGGCTGCTGGGGCGGCAGTACACCCCGGTGGTCCGGACGGCATAGACGAACGTCGCATCGGCGCGGGCGTCGCGTTTGAGCACGGCTTGCCAGCGTGGGTCCTGTTCAATCTGTTGTTTGTGTGTCAGGGCATTCATGGTCGGTGCTCGGCGCGGAGTGGCGGCCAGATTAACGGCCCGGTGCCTGATCGGCACTCCGGGGCTTGCGGTTGAACTCTGCCTTGGAACCGGCACGGCGAAAGGTCAGGTTGATCCGTTGCTGGCCGAGCAGGGGATGGCTGCCGTCCTTGAGGGGCAGCACCCCGTGATAGCGCAGGCGATCGACGCCGCCCCAGACCACCACATCGCCATGCAGCAATGGCACCCGCTGGCTTTTGTCTTTGCGCTGCTGGCCGCCGAAAAGGAACATTGCCGGCAGACCCAGGGACAGGGAGACGATGGGGGCGCTGAAGTCGCGTTCGTTCTTGTCCTGGTGCAGGGACATCTTCGCGCCGGGCCGGTAGCAGTTGATCAGGCACGAGTCGGGGTTGAAGCCTTTGAAACCGGCGGTTTCGGCTGCCGTCTGCGCCAACTGGCGGAACACCTCGGGCATTGCCGGCCAGGGACGCAGGCTTTGCGGATCAATGGGGCTGTAGCGATAGCCGTTGCTGTCGCTGGTCCAGCCCAACTGACCGCAACTGCTCAAGCCGACGGACATGGTAAAGCCGCCGGGCGTGATCATGTGGCGAAACGGCGCCGCGGCCAGCACTTCCTCAAGTTGTGGTAGTAGCCCTTCGATCCACGGCAGGGCGAAGCCGCGCAGGACGCGTGACTGGGGGCCAAGCACCTCGATGCGTGCTGGCTGTTGCAGATCGCTTTCATCGAAAAGCCCGAGGCTGCCGGGCGGCTCATGGCTACAAGGCATCGTGAAAAATCACTCCAAGGGTGTGGCGCTGGCCGCTGTGCACGCGACTGACGCCATGGCGCAGGGTGACTCGATAGTACCCGCGGGAACCTTTTACCGGCCGATGATGCACGGCGAATATCACCCCATCACCTTGCTTCAGACCAATGACCTGTGGCCGTGACTGCATACGCGGACGCTGCTCGGTGAGCACCAGTTCGCCGCCGGTGAACTCCGTTCCAGGCTGGGACAGGAGGAAGGCCGCTTGCAAGGGGAATACGTGCTCGCCATACAGATCCTGATGCAGGCAGTTGTAGTCCTCGGGGCCGTACTGCAGCAACAGCGCAGTGGGGCGCTGCTGTCCCGCGCTCTGGCAACGCTGGATGAATGCCGAATGTTCTGCCGGGTAGCGGATGTCGATATTCAGGCTCTGGTTCCAACGATTGGCCTGGTCCACCAGATACGGATACAGCTGCTGGCGCAACTCGGCGACCGGTTCCGGCAAGGGGTAACGGAAGTACTGGTACTGGCCACGGCCGAATCCATGGCGGGCCATTATCACTTTCGAGCGAAACAGCGCAGGGTGTTTGTACAGGTCCCTGAGGGACTGGCATTGGCCGGCAGTCAGCAGGCCTTCGAGGCGGGCGCAGCCGTCCTCGTCGAGGGCCTGCTCAATACGGGCCCAGTCCAGTTGTTGCAGGCGATCCTGGAGCGAGGAAACAGGCATGGCGGGAGTGTCCTGGGTGCAAGAGATTTCCTCCAGTCTGGGGCTCAGGCACCCCATGCACACTCCGCTGCTTGCGCTTGAATCGGTCTTGGGCAAAGACGGCCTACAAGGCCTTGCTGACACTGACGTCGCTGATGACGTCGTCGGACTGGCCATGTAGGGCTTCCAGGGCGGCCCGGGCCTCTTCCTGGGTACCGTTTTCAAGCTGGGCAAATTCGAAGCGGCGCTCACCATTGAGCTTGTATTTGATGACGTATTTGGTGGTCTGAGGCACGGGGTTACCTGTTGTCGCGAGGAGGTTGGGGCTTAGCGCAGTTTCGAGCTGGAGCGACGAATGATGCGGATCGAGTGAGTCAGGTTCGGCTTGCGGGTCACGCTGATGGGGCGCCGGTTGACGGTGTCGATGGTGATGTTCCAGAAGCCGGTGCTGGGGGCGGTGATCTTGGCGGGGAACTTGTCGAAGGCTCCGCCGTGATAGGTGTGACGACCGCCATTCTTGAAGCTGCGGAAGTTGGCGTCGCTCATCAGGCGAATGTTGCAGACCTGGGAGCATTCGATGACGACGATATCGTCTTCGTTCAGGTGCTCGCGCTGGTGGATGAATTTCATGGGCGCCTCCAGAAGGGCTATATCTACAAAAACAAAACGTTGGCGTGGGCGATGGCGCAGTTTATCAGGCCCAAAGGGTTATTATTCGGCCCCGGCCTCGGGCTTTGACAATTTAAAACAGTTATTTGGATTTTTATCGGCGATAAAGCCGTGCCTCTGGAGAAAAGCAGCGCCTGTGCTGTCGGATGGATTTTTATTGGAGATTTTATATGAAGCGCTGGGTGTGGGTTCTGGCCATGGCCATCAGCGGTTGTGCCTCCGTCTCGGATATCAACCAGACGCCGCCGACCCTGAGTGTCATCTCTGGCAAGAAGCCCCAGGAGTACGCCAATTGCCTGTCCGGGAAGCTTTCCGGCAGCCGTGGCGCACTGCAGGTTGAGCCGCGCAAGGAAGGTTACCGGGTGATCGTCCCGCAGAGCCTGTCGGCGGCTCCGGCGGCGGTGTTCTACATCGATGAGCGCTCCGGCGGCAGCAGCATCAAGCTGCACGAGCAAATGTCCAACAACCCCCTGCGGCCACAGGATGTGCGCAAGGCGGGGGAGGCCTGCATCTCCGGCTGACCCCAAGCCCAGGGCCGCGCCAGGGCCCGAAACGGCTCTCGTGAGCAGCATCAGATACCCGCACCAATTTCGCATTGTCGCTATGGATCGATTGCCCTACTATTTGTGTGCTTATGCCCGCTGGGTCTAAGCATATAACTAGAATAATGGAGTCCATATGATCCCACTGGATCGAATGCTATTGAGTGGCCTGATGCTACTGATTGCACAATCTGCCCACGCCGTGGATGGGCAGAAAGTCTTCACCCAAGGCGGCACCCAGCCAGGGGCAACAGCTTGTCTGGCCTGTCATGGAGCGGACGCGATGGGCCTGGCCCCCGCCGGGTTCCCGCGTCTTGCCGGCTTGCCGGCGGGCTATCTGGCCAAGCAGTTGCACGACTTTCGCAGCGGTGCACGCAGCAGTCCGGTCATGCAGCCTCTGGCCAAGGCGTTGAGCGAAGACGAAATCACCGCCGTGACCGGTACCCTCGCGGCCATGCCCGGGCCGAAAACCCAGGCGATCGGCCGTAGCCAGGCCGCCAGCGGTGTCGGTGAGCGCCTGGCCTTGCGGGGCGCCTGGGAGCGGCAGGTTCCCGAATGCGTCAGTTGTCACGGGCCTGGCGGTGTCGGTGTCGGTGTGGCTTTTCCGCCCCTAGCCGGGCAACCGGCCGGCTACCTGGTGGCGCAACTCAATGCCTGGCGCGATGGCAGTCGGCACAACGACCCCAATGACCTGATGGGGCATGTCGCCAAGTCCTTGAGTGCCGAAGAAGTCACCGCAGTGGCGGACTACTTTGCCAGCTTGCAACCTCAGGAGGCGCGGCCATGAAACTATTGATTGCCGGGCCGTTGATGGCATTGCTTGCCGTTCAAGTTCAGGCCGCCTCCATCGCCATAGAGGATCAGTCGCAGATACCGGCGCCAAGTGCTTCCGCTCATACCCAGTACTTCCAGCCGCCGGCCGAGAGCGAGTTACCGGACAACGCCTACGGCAAGCTGGTGCGCGAAGGTCATGCCTTGTTTGTCGACACCAAGCGCCTGGCGCCGCAGTACGTGGGCAACGGGCTCAATTGCAGCAACTGTCACCTTGACCAGGGCCGCCTGGCCAACTCCGCGCCGCTTTGGGGCGCCTATCCGATGTATCCCGCCTACCGCAAGAAGAACGACAAGGTGAACACCTTTGCCGAACGCTTGCAGGGCTGCTTCCAGTTCAGCATGAATGGTGGCAGGCCGCCGGCGGCGGACAGTCCGGAGATTACTGCGCTGTCGGTCTATGCGTACTGGCTGGCGAGCAAGGCGCCCCTGGGCGTGGAGCTGCCTGGAAGGGGGTATCCGGATGTGGCCCAGCCTGCCAAGGGCTATGACCTGAAGCAGGGCGCGGCGGTGTATCAGGCGCAATGCGCGGTCTGCCATGGCGAGCAAGGTCAGGGCCAGAAGGCTGGTGCGGACTATGTGATGCCGCCGCTCTGGGGCAAGGATTCCTACAACTGGGGCGCGGGGATGCATCGGATCAATACGGCGGCGTCCTTTATCAAGCACAACATGCCCCTGGGCAAGGGCGGCAGCCTGAGCGACCAGCAGGCCTGGGATGTGGCGGCCTTCGTCAACAGCCACGAGCGGCCCCAGGACCCGCGTCTGGTGGAGGGCTCCATCGAGAAGACCCGAATCAAGTTTCACGCCAATGACGGGGTAAATTTGTACGGTCAGACAGTAGAGGGCGTGCTGATAGGCCAGGGCATCCGATAAACTATCTCCTATCGTCAACGATGCCGCCCGGGTTCAAGCCTTGGCGGCATCGTCTTTTTGGGAGAAAGCATGAAGCGGGAACACGTCAGGGAAAAGCATGCAGAGGGCTTGATCTCTGCCACTCATGTGATTCAGAACCCGGCCAACTCCGGGGAATGGATTGTGTTTTTCAAGAAGAGTGCCGGACGCAGCTACTTTCTGGTGGATGAGAGCGACGAGGTGGAATCCTTTTCCCGTCTTGACGATCTGATCGAAACCATTCGCGGCCTGGGCATCAAGTTTGCCGAGATTCACATGTAGTGGGGTGCTTGCCCGCTACTTGCAGACGACTACCACGCTGCGGCTTTTGTAGTTGCCAACGTCGACTCCCAGGGTCTTGTCGCTTTCCTTGGGGGCGGGTGTGCCTTCGGTGCTGACGATCTGATAGCCCGTGCCGGCGCAGGACGCTTCGGCTTTTTCATAGCAGCTGGCCCAGGAGCCGGCTTCCCCGGAGCAGTCGATGCTCAGGCCTTGTTCGCCATTGGTCAGATAGGTGTTGGAAGCCGTGGCGCATCCGGTCAGAGCCAGTACAGCGGTGACTGCGAGAAGTCTGTTCATGGGGGGATTTCGTCGTCTGGGATGGGGATGTATTGAGAGGCGGGTATCGATGTGGCGATGCTATAGCTAATGGCCATTTCGGTACAGCGCATCACCTTAGTCCGCAGGCATTACCGAAAAGTGCCGCATCTGGATATGGCAGCTCTTGTGTCGGGAATCCAAGGGTTATTTCGCCGCCGTCGACGGTGCCATCAGTGTTGCGTGGACAATGCAATTGTCTGTGCCTTTGCGGGCTCGCATGGGAAGCATCTCGATCTGGCTGGTCAAGGCTCCAGGCGACGGTTTACAAGCCCTGTGAGGTGATGAAGGTTTACGCCGTGCGCTATCTGGAGGATGCTGCGGAACTATCTGGCGCTTTATTTCTCTATGATGGCAGCGGTTAGCCAGCGCGGGGCATTGTAAGGTGCACGCGGCCTGATTAGACTGCGCCGAAACTCGTACGCACAGCCTTTTTAAGGACTCATATGATCAAGAAATGCTTGTTCCCAGCAGCCGGTTACGGTACTCGCTTCCTGCCAGCGACTAAAGCCATGCCTAAAGAAATGCTGCCGGTGGTGAACAAGCCACTGATCCAGTACGGCGTTGAAGAAGCGCTGGATGCTGGACTGACTGAAATCTCCATCGTGACCGGCCGTGGCAAACGCGCCCTCGAAGACCACTTCGACATCAGTTACGAGTTGGAAAACCAGATCAAGGGCACCGATAAGGAAAAGTACCTGGTTGGTATCCGCAAACTGCTGGATGAGTGCTCGTTCTCCTACACTCGCCAGACCGAAATGAAAGGCCTGGGCCACGCGATTCTGACCGGTCGCCCGCTGATCGGTGATGAACCCTTCGCCGTGGTACTGGCGGACGACCTGTGCGTCAACCTTGAAGGCGACGGCGTACTGACCCAGATGGTCAAGCTGTACAAGCAGTTCCGCTGCTCGATCGTGGCCATCCAGGAAGTCGACCCGCAGGAAACCAACAAGTACGGCGTGATCGCCGGCGAGATGATTCGCGACGACATTTATCGCGTTCACAGCATGGTCGAGAAGCCAAAGCCGGAAGACGCTCCGTCGAACCTGGCGATCATCGGTCGTTACATCCTGACGCCGGACATCTTCGACCTGATCGAGCAGACCGAGCCGGGCAAGGGGGGTGAAATCCAGATCACCGACGCCCTGATGAAGCAGGCGCAGAACGGTTGTGTAATGGCCTACAAGTTCAAGGGCACGCGTTTTGACTGCGGTGGCGCCGAGGGTTACATCGACGCGACCAACTTCTGCTTCGAGAACTTCTACAAGACCGGCAAGGCGTACTGATAGTCGCCTCGCGGGGTTGTCGGAAAAAGCCACCTTCGGGTGGCTTTTTCATTGCCCGCCCTTATGTAAAGCCACGGCGCTGACCCGATCGCCATCTGCGGTTATGCTGTCAGTCTGCCTGGGAGAGTGAAATGGCCTACGATTTTGATCTTTATGTAATTGGTGCCGGTTCCGGCGGTGTACGTTGCGCACGCTTTGCTGCGGGTTTCGGGGCGAAAGTCGCGGTGGCCGAGAGCCGCTATCTGGGCGGTACCTGTGTCAACGTCGGCTGCGTGCCCAAAAAGCTCCTGGTGTACGGAGCTCACTTCGCCGAAGACTTCGAGCAGGCCTCGGGTTTTGGCTGGTCACTGGGCGAGGCGAACTTTGATTGGGCGACCCTGATCGCCAACAAGGATCGCGAAATCAATCGCCTTAATGGCATCTACCGTAATCTGCTGGTCAACAGTGGCGTGACCCTGCACGAAGGCCATGCCAAGTTGATCGACCCTCATCAGGTGGAGGTCAATGGGCAGCGCTACAGTGCCAGGCATATCCTGATTGCCACAGGTGGCTGGCCGCAGATTCCGGATATTCCCGGCCGCGAGCATGCCATCAGTTCCAATGAGGCGTTCTTCCTCAAGGCTTTGCCAAAGCGTGTCCTGGTGGTGGGCGGTGGTTACATTGCGGTGGAGTTTGCCGGGATCTTCCACGGCCTGGGTGCCGATACCCAGTTGCTGTATCGCGGTGATCTGTTCCTGCGTGGCTTTGATGGTGCGGTGCGCAAGCACTTGCAGGAAGAGCTGACCAAACGCGGCCTGGGGCTGCAATTCAATGCGGATATCGAACGCATCGACAAGCAGGCCGATGGCAGTCTGGAGGTCACCCTCAAGGACGGTCGCAAGCTAGAAACAGATTGCGTGTTCTACGCCACTGGGCGTCGGCCGATGCTCGACAACCTGGGGCTGGAGAATACCGGTGTCAAACTCGATAAGCGCGGCTTTATCGAGGTCGACGACCAGTACCAGAGCAGCGAGCCGTCGATCCTGGCCATTGGCGATGTAATTGGTCGCGTGCAACTGACGCCTGTGGCCTTGGCGGAAGGCATGGCTGTGGCTCGGCGTCTGTTCAAGCCGGAACAGTATCGCCCGGTGGATTATCGGATGATTCCGACGGCGGTCTTCAGCTTGCCGAATATCGGCACTGTTGGCTTGACCGAAGAGCAGGCGCGCGAGGCGGGGCACAAGGTGCAGATCTTCGAAAGCCGTTTCCGGCCGATGAAGCTGACTCTGACCGACTGCCAGGAGCGCACCCTGATGAAGCTGGTGGTGGATGCCGAGAGCGACAGGGTGCTGGGGTGCCACATGGTTGGACCTGATGCCGGGGAAATCGTCCAGGGCCTGGCGATTGCCCTGAAGGCGGGAGCCACCAAGCGCGACTTCGACGAAACCATCGGCGTGCATCCGACGGCTGCCGAAGAGTTCGTTACCCTGCGTACCCCTGTCGCGGACTGATCACGCGTCTGCAGGCATGTCTGGCTGCGCCTTGGTTGCCGCAGCCAGGCGCAGCGCCTCAAGGCCGGCCTCGGCCTTGGCGGCGCGCAACTCCATCTCCTTGCTCAATCGAGCCTGTTTGTCGGCTCTTTCCTTGAGTGCCTGAATCTCCTCCGAGGCTACGCGTAAGCGTTCCTGGAGCAGGGTGACGGCGCTGTCCTGGCGCGCCAGCTGCTCGCTGAGCAGTGCCTGCGATACGGTGCTCTTGCTCGCGGCGTCCTGGGCCAGCTTAAGCTCCTTGTGGGTGGCTCGCTGCTCGCTGAGCAGACGTTCATTGTCACGATGCAGTTGGGTGATTTCGTCCTGGCGTACCAGTGCGCTCTGTTGAGCCTGGCGCAGCTCCATTTGCACCTGTTGGATCTGGCCTTCGTGGCGATGCTGTTCCTGTTCGCGTTGTTCCTTGCTGGCGGCGCGATAGTGCTCCAGGGCGTCCCGGGCATGCAGGTGCTTTTCTTCCAGGGAGCGGATCTGTTGCTCCTTGTCTTCCAGGCGCAGATGGCAATCCTTCAAGGCTTGATTGAGTTCGGCGTTGCGGGTCTGTTCGCTCTGCAGCATGGAGCGGGTGTCTTGCAGGGCGGCACTTTCCCCGGCCAGGGCGCTGGCCTGGATCTGTAGCTGCTGTTGCAGTTGCTCTTGGGTCTGCCGCGCTTGCTCCAATTGCTGCTCGAAGGCCTGCTTCCGTTGTTCGGAGTGGGCGAGGGCCTGTTCCAGAGGTTCCTGGGCCTGCTCCTGCAGGCGTTGAGCCAGTCGCCCCACCAGTTCGCTCAACTCTTCATCCAGCGGCATCGGGCCCGCATCTCGGCGGCTGGTGCCGTCATCCAGCTCCTTCAAATAGCGGTGGATGGTGGTTTTCGAACCGGTATTACCCATTTCTATGCGTACTGCATCGATGCTGGGGTGTTCGCCGCGGGCAAGAATCGCCTGACGCGCTTTCTTCACCACCGCCTTGTTTATGCCTCCGCGAGCCATGGCTCCTCCAACGATTTGATACTGTGATACATGGTATGTAATTGATAGTGATTGTACAGATGGATGAAGCTGCTAGATAGAGAAAATATGACCTGGGATATTGTAGTATTACCCAGTGTCATGGGGCATGCGGCGCTTCTTTGTCTTTTATGGCCGTACATCTGCCGGGGTTGAATTGTCATGAGTGAACTGGATCGTTACCTGCAAGCCGCTACCCGCGATAACACCCGTCGCAGTTATCGGGCAGCGATTGAGCATTTCGAGGTGCAGTGGGGCGGGTTCCTGCCGACGACGGCGGAGAGCGTGGCCCGTTATCTCGCGGCCTACGCCGGGGAGTTGTCGATCAACACCCTGAAGTTGCGCCTTTCTGCCCTGGCTCAATGGCACAACAGCCAGGGCTTTGCCGATCCGACCAAGGCGCCCGTGGTACGCCAAGTGTTCAAGGGCATTCGTGCATTGCATCCAGTGCGTGAGAAACAAGCCGAGCCCTTGCAGTTACGACACCTGGAGCAGGTGATTGGCTGGCTTGACGAGGAGGGCGCAGCCGCTGCCGCCGAAGGCCGTCAGGCCGACCTGTTGCGAGCACGCCGCGACCGGGCGCTGATCCTGCTGGGGTTCTGGCGGGGTTTTCGCAGTGACGAACTGTGTCGCTTGCAGATCGAGCATGTGCAGGCTGTGGCCGGTTCCGGCATCAGCCTCTATCTGCCGCGCAGCAAGGGAGATCGCGACAACCTGGGGCGCACTTTTCACACGCCGGCGCTGCAGCGCTTATGCCCGGTGCAGGCCTATGTCGACTGGATCAACAGCGCCGCACTGGTGCGCGGTCCGGTATTTCGCAGCATCGACCGCTGGGGCCACCTGAGCGAACAGGGGTTGCACGCCAATAGCGTGATTCCATTGCTGCGCCAGGCCCTGGAGCGCGCCGGCATTGATGCCGAGCATTACACCAGCCATTCGTTGCGCCGTGGTTTTGCCACCTGGGCCCATCGCAGCGGGTGGGACCTCAAGTCCCTGATGAGCTATGTGGGCTGGAAGGACCTGAAGTCCGCCATGCGCTACGTTGAGGCCAGCCCGTTCATGGGCATGGCGCTGATTGACCCGCAGCCGGTCCGTCGGTAGTCAAAGGTTTCTTCTATTAATACTGTCGGCTGATAGTCAAAGCCAATCGATAGCATCAGGTTTGCCAATGAGCCAAGCGGCAAGTCATTGGTTAGGATTCTCCCCATCAAGTTTTCACCCAATGTTTTCAACCACTGATGGAGAGTCAACGATGCCTATCATCAACAGCCAAGTTAAACCGTTCAAAGCTACCGCATTCAAAAACGGCGCATTCGTCGAAGTGTCGGACGCTGATCTGAAAGGCAAATGGTCTGTCGTGTTCTTCTACCCGGCTGACTTCACCTTCGTTTGCCCAACCGAGCTGGAAGATCTGGCCGACAACTACGCCGAATTCCAGAAGCTGGGCGTTGAGATCTACAGCGTTTCCACCGACACCCACTTTGCTCACGCTGCCTGGCACAACACTTCGCCAGCCATCGGCAAGATCCAGTACACCATGATCGGCGACCCGACCCTGGCCATCTCCCGCAACTTCGACGTGCTGATCGAAGAAGCCGGTCTGGCTGACCGCGGCACCTTCGTGATCAACCCGGAAGGCCAGATCAAGATCGTTGAAATCAACGATGGCGGCGTAGGCCGTGACGCTTCCGAGCTGCTGCGCAAGATCAAGGCCGCTCAGTACGTTGCCGCTCACCCAGGCGAAGTCTGCCCAGCCAAGTGGAAAGAAGGCGAGGCCACTCTGGCTCCGTCCCTGGACTTGGTTGGCAAGATCTAAGTCCATGCATTACCCAAGGGCGGTGATCCGCACTTAAGTCAGCTGCACCGCCCCCAAAACGCCCGGGCGAGATTCGCTCGGGCGTTTTTTTTTACCGAACCATCTCTTTATTCAGAACATGGAAATCGCCCGTATGTTGGACGCCAATCTTAAAGCTCAGTTGAAGTCATACCTGGAACGGGTCACCCAGCCGATCGAGATCGTCGCCTCCCTCGACGACGGTGCGAAATCCCAGGAAATGCTCGCGTTACTCAAAGACATTGTCAGTCTTTCCAACCAGATTACGTTGCTCGACAACGGTACCGATGGGCGCAAGCCGTCGTTCACGTTGAATCGCCCGGGAGGCGATATCAGCCTGCGTTTCGCCGGCATTCCCATGGGCCACGAATTCACTTCCCTGGTGCTGGCCCTGCTGCAAGTGGGTGGCCATCCATCGAAAGCCAGCGCTGAAGTGATCGAGCAGATTCGCTCGCTCAAAGGCGAGTTCAACTTCGAAACCTACTTCTCGCTGTCCTGCCAGAACTGCCCGGACGTGGTCCAGGCCTTGAACCTGATGGCGGTGCTCAACCCGAACATCCGTCATGTGGCGATCGACGGCGCGCTGTTCCAGGCCGAAGTCGATGAGCGCAAGGTCATGGCGGTGCCCAGTGTCTACCTCAATGGCGTGAACTTCGGCCAGGGCCGCATGGGGCTGGAAGAGATCCTCGCCAAACTCGACACTGGTGCGGTAGAGAAGCAAGCGCAGAAGCTCAACGCCAAAGAGGCCTTTGATGTGCTGGTGGTCGGCGGCGGTCCAGCCGGTGCTTCGGCAGCCATCTACGCCGCTCGTAAAGGCATTCGTACCGGGGTCGCGGCCGAGCGCTTCGGCGGCCAGGTACTGGATACCATGGCCATCGAGAACTTTGTTTCGGTGAAAGAGACCGAAGGGCCAAAACTGGCCGCGGCACTGGAAGAGCACGTCAAGCAATACGACGTCGACATCATGAACCTGCAGCGAGCCAGTGCCCTGGTGCCGGCCAAGGAAGTGGGCGGCCTGCATGAGATTCAGTTTGAAAGCGGCGCGAGCCTGAAGGCCAAGTCGGTGATCCTGGCGACAGGTGCCCGCTGGCGTGAAATGGGTGTGCCGGGTGAGCAGGAGTACAAGGCCAAGGGCGTGTGTTTCTGCCCGCACTGCGATGGTCCGCTGTTCAAAGGCAAACGGGTGGCGGTGATTGGTGGCGGTAACTCCGGCGTCGAAGCGGCTATCGACCTGGCGGGTATCGTCAGCCACGTCACCTTGCTGGAGTTCGACAGCAAGCTGCGGGCCGACGCCGTGTTGCAGCGCAAGCTGTACAGCCTGCCCAACGTCAAGGTCATCACCAGTGCCCTGACCAGTGAAGTGAAGGGTGATGGGCAGAAGGTCACCGGCCTGGCCTACAAGGATCGCGATTCGGGTGAATTCCACACGGTGGACCTGGAAGGCATCTTTGTGCAGATCGGCCTGTTGCCCAACACCGACTGGCTCAAGGGCTCGGTAGAACTGTCGCCTCGTGGCGAGATCATCGTCGATGCCCGTGGCGAGACTTCGCTGCCCGGCGTATTTGCTGCCGGAGACGTGACCACAGTGCCCTACAAGCAGATCGTGATTGCGGTGGGCGAGGGCGCCAAGGCTTCCCTTAGTGCATTCGATCACTTGATCCGTACATCCGCACCGGCTTGATCGACCGTTGAAAAAACAAAACCCCATGAGCCTGGCTCATGGGGTTTTTTTATGGCTGCCTGGGTCGGCGCCGGTTTGCCAGTGAAGAGGCTGTTGGGCCTGGCGCAGTCCTTGCGGATGCGTTCGCTGGCAATCCAGTTCCTACGCAGGCCAGCTCTGCACCTGCATCGGGTTACAGCGGCGCTGGCTGGATGATCTCGACCCAGTAGCCATCCGGGTCCTTGATGAAGGCCAGGCTCTTCATGCGGCCGTCATTCAGGCGCTTCTGGAAGTCGCAGCCCAGGGTCTCGAAACGTTCACAGGCGGCGACAATATCCGGCACCGAGATGCAGATATGGCCGAAGCCACGCGGGTCGGTGTTGCCGTTGTGGTAGGCGAAATCCGGATCGTTCTCGGTGCCGTGGTTGTGGGTCAGTTCGAGAATCCCGGGGATCGACTTCATCCATTCGGTACGGGCCGCAGCGTCGGCCGGAATCTGTGACTTGTCCACCAGTGCGAGGAAGTACAGGCTGAATTCGGCTTCGGGGAAATCACGTTTTTCCACCAGGGAAAAGCCCAGGACCCGAGTGTAGAAGTCCAGGGAGCGAGTGATGTCCTTGACCCGCAGCATGGTGTGGTTGAAGACGAAACGAGCAGTGGCTGCGTCCGGTTGGGCGGTCACGCCAGGGAAAGTGTTGAGTTCGTTGAGGCTCATGGGCCCTCCAGAAGAAAGTGCGGCAAAGGCTGCCCGCGAGGGCGGGGAAGTCCTTGTCTGGCAATGGTTAGGACATCCTTGGAAGCGGGCAATGATACGCAACTGGACAGGATGGCGCCAAACCCAAAGCTCCTGATCTATTGCCCATTCCTGGCGCCGGGCTCAGACTTCAAGGCCAGTTTCTTTAGTGTGCCAATCCATGATCGAGTCGCTTAGAACCCAGGCTGTGGCCGTTTTGCTGTTGATGTTTGCGGGCGTTGTCCAGGCGCAACCGGAGGTGGCCTGGCCCGAGGGCTGGACTGTGGAGCCAGTGCCGGTCCAGGAGGCGGATCAGGCTGCCCAGGTTTCCCGGCAGCGGGCGGTGAAGAACGATGCCGCGGGCAATCCGCAACTGGTCATGGAGTTGACCATGACCCAGGTGGAACGTGGGCATGTAGTCAATCTTCAAGGGGTATTGCTAGAGATGCGCAAGTCAGTGCAGAAGGACTTTGCCCGCAGTGGATATCAGAGTGTCTGTAACAAGATTCATGCTGCGCAGTTGAGTCGTCTGGACGCTCTGGAGACCACTTGTACCATTACCCAGAATGGGCGACATGTGTTGTCGCAAACACTGGTGGCGGCACTGGATGAGGATAAGGCTTATGTACTTTCATACGCCGGTCAGGCGGCGGCTTATGCCGATAGTCAGGATCAGATACTGGCTGTACGAAATAGCCTCAAACTTTAAGGAAAAATCTGAAACAGTCGGTTTGCTTTTCGCGTGTAGCGAGTTCGTTTTCGAGAAAGGCATTAAGCGAGTAGTTGCTTTGGGGGCTGGCTTTATAGCAAGGCCTATCGCGGGATGGCTGATTGCCATCGGTTGGGCTGGATCTTCCCTTAGATTCAAGTCGTAATAAGAATATTCTTATCAATGTAAAAGGCCCTGCATATGCAGGGCCTTTTTCAGGTGGCGGCTTTGTTCAAGCGCGCAGCCAGGAATCCACAGTGGCAGCACCGTACTGTTCTTTCCAGGCTTTCAGGCCGCGATGATTGCCGCCCTTGGTTTCAATCAGTTCACCGGTGTGCGGGTTCTGATAGACCTTCACCACGCGTGCGCGGCGCTGTTTAGGGGCGTTGGCTTGTGGCAGGCCGCTTTTGCCCAGGTTGGGATCAAGGATTGCGATGATGTCACGCAAACTCTTGTCATAGGATTTCATCAGGGCCTGAAGTTTCTCTTCGAACTCGATTTCCTTTTTGAGGCCGGCGTCGTTCTTCAGGGATTCAAGCTGCGCGAGCTGTTCTTGAAGTGCTTTTTCTGCAGCACGAAATTCAGCAAGTCTGGACAATATCTTCACTCCAATAGTCTATTTTGGCTGATACAAACCACAAACAAAGCTATAAGCCATAAGCCGGTTAAGGCTCGATTAAGTGGCCTACCTGTGAATCTTGTACAGGCGGGAAAAATTGTAGTAGTTAATGGCACGAGAGTAAATCAGGTTGTTCTTGTTCAAGCCTGTATTTGCCAATTGAATCAAATTGGTGCGTATCCCGAGTTACCGTAGTCGAGCACTTAATGTTCTGGTATGGCTATTTAATGGCGCGCCAGGGCCGCAACAAATTCTGCACTGGGCATGGGGCGCCCAAATAAATAACCCTGCAGGAAATCCACGCCTTGAGCCGCCAGGTAATCCCGCTGCTCGGCAGTTTCAATACCTTCGGCGACGATGCCCAGATCGAGTTTGGCCGAGAGTTGAATAATGCTGTCGAGTATATGCAGCGACAGTGCGTCGGCACCGATCATGGCGACAAAGCTTTGATCGATCTTCAAGTAATCGACATTGAACTGACGCAGATAACCCAGGCTGGAATGCCCGGTGCCGAAGTCGTCGATGGCGATCATTACCCCGAGTTCATGCAGAGCGGCAAACAGCTGCTGGGTGGTGGCCGTGGGCTCGATCAGTTCGCGTTCGGTCAACTCCAGCACCAGGATCACCTTGCCGGGAGGGAAGGCGGCGAGAAACTCCCGGCAGTCCTCCAGCAACTGCAAGTCATGGCAGTGACTGGCAGTGATGTTGATGCCGATATGAAAACCATCGGTGAAGCCGGCGGCGTGGGGAGCCAGCACCTGCATCGTCTGCTGCATCAGCGAACGGGTCATGGGCACGATCAGCCCCGAATGTTCGGCGAAAGGGATGAACAGGTCCGGACGCACGAGTCCCTCTCGCGGATGTTGCCAGCGCATCAGCACTTCAATGCCGGCCCATTGCAGCGTGTCACCGCGCACCACCGGCTGAAAGTATGGAATGAACTCTCGGGCTTCCAGTGCCCGGCGCAATTCATGGCTGGGAGAGGCGGAGCGCTTCTGCAACCAGTGGGCCAGGACACCAGCGCCGGCACCGAGAAAGACCAGCAGGCTGAACAACGCCGGGTACTGGCTTTTCATGTATTTCCAGATGTCCCCCTCGGGAAATCCTGTACTGACGCTGTAGGGATAACGCGATGAACTCAGATGCTGGGGGGCCACTGCTGCCAGTGGCGGTGCGCCGTCGTGGACCCCGCCATCACTGGACAGCCAATGCTCGCCCACCTGCAGTCGCAAATGGGCGAAGCGGCTGATTAGGCGCAGGGCGTTGGTCAGGTGATAACCGTCGATGGTCGCCAGGGCCGAGCGCTCCCCCTCACTCAAGCGGTAGACCAGCAGCGCGGTGTTGGGGGTGACGGGATTGCCATTCATGAGCCAGAGCCGGCCGTCAACGTAATCCCGGGGATCGAGGGGCACCGGATAGCTGCCCAGCAATGAACTGCAATAGTTGTTGTTGCGCCACACCAGGTTGGTCGAGCGCACGAATGGTCGGCGAGTCACTTGGTCCCTCAGGGCCAGTTGCCGCACCTCGTCGCACTCCAGGCCTGCCTGGGGCAGCAGGGCCCTGGCGGCAATATCGGTGTTGTCCAGCATCAGGTCGAACTGGCGGATGGCTTCCTCGGCGGTTTCCAGGCTGCTGCGCACCAGCGCTCGTTCGGCCTGGGCGTAGAAAATGACGGCCCCCAGTCCGATGGGAAGCACAATCGCCAACACTGTCCAGAGTCTGCGGGTAGAACGCTTGAGCGGACCTTTGGCGGTCAGGGGCATGGATCGAACCTGTGGCGGAGGAGGGGCGGGCCAGCGTCTGGCTGCGGCAGCGGGGGCGGCAGCCTCCTGACGTTGTCTGGATCATCGCAGGATAGACGGCTTTGGATGACGATACAGACGTTGCGCATGCTGGATGAAGGCCAGTGTCGCCGGCGATGCCTGGCGCCGATCGAGCACGGCGATCCCCACTTGGCGCCGCACCGGCGGCGACAGAGGCTTGCTCCCATAGCGGGCGTCCGCAGTCGGGGGCAAGGACAGCTCGGCCAGAATGCTCAAGGCGTCACCCCGGGCCACGGTTTCCAGGGTGCTGAGCAGTTGCGAACTGCGGTAGCGGATGTTGGGGCTCAGGCCGGCGCCGATGAACAAGCGCGTAACCAGCTCGGCCGAGCCGGCTTCGGTCAGCACGAAGGGATCGTGACACAGCTGTTCGAGGCGGATCTCTTGCTCCCGGGCCAGGGCATGGCCTGCGGGAATCAGCGCCATCAACTGGTCCTCGATCAGGGCGAAGGTGTCGAAACGCTCCTCGGGCAACACCACGAAGCCCACGTCGACCCGTCGCTCCTCCAGCCATTGCAGCACCTGGCGATCCGGCCCCTCGTCGATATGCACCTCGATTCCCGGATGCTCGCGCCGGTACTCCTCGAGGATGGATGGCAACAGGCGCATGGAGGAAGTGGGGCCAAAGGAGCCGATGCGCAAGGTGCCGCGCTTCATGCCCCGAGCATCGGCGGCCTCCTGTTCCAAGGTCGCCGCCAGCCCCAGCATGGCCCGGGCCCGCAGCAACAGTTGGCCACCAATATCGGTGAGTTCGACCTGGGACTGATGGCGGCGAAACAGTTCGACCCCCAGTTCCTGTTCCAGGGACTTGATGGCGTGGGACACGGCCGACTGGGTGATGCCCAGGCGCGTGGCGGCGCTGGTAAAACCCGCCAGTTCGGCCACCCGGGAGAAGATCTCCAATTGGGTCAGGGTCATGAGTAAAAGCTCATTTTACGATGATGGGCTATTAGACAAAGAATGATCTCACAGCACAAATCCACAGCCACCGAGCAGCATGAACATGAATGAAAGCGGTATTAGCGGCCCCCTGGCGGCCGATCACGGGGACCTGGCGGTCTATTGCAAACTGGCGGCAGTGACCATGATCTGGGGCGGCACCTTCGTCGCCGGGCGTTACCTGGCCGGTGGGCTTTCGCCCTTGCTGGCTGCCAGCCTGCGCTTCTTGCTCGCCAGCCTGGCCCTGCTTGGCTTCATGGCGGTGGCGCGCATTGCCCTGGCCCGACCCAGCCTCAAGCAGCTCGGCCAACTGGCGCTCCTGGGGTTCTTCGGCATCTTCTTCTACAACCTGTGCTTCTTCCTCGGCCTGCAACAGGTCAACGCCTCGCGGGCGTCCTTGATCGTGGCGCTCAATCCTGCGGTGATTGCCCTGGCGTCCTGGGCACTGTTCAGGGAACGCCTGAGCCGGCGCAAGTTGTTGGGCATCCTGTTGTGCCTGAGTGGCGCGGCCCTGGTGATCTGCAGTCGCGATCCTTCGGCCCTGGCTGCCGGGGCAGGGGGCTGGTATGGCGACCTGCTGATACTCGGCTGCGTCCTGGGTTGGGGGGTGTACTCGCTGTGTTCCAAAGGCCTCAATCAGCACCTTGGCCCGTTGCAGACCGTTACCTATTCGATCCTGATGGGAACCCTGATGCTGTGGGTTGCAACCCTGGCCCGGGGCGAGTTCGACCTGCACGCCATTGCCCGCCTGGACCTGAGCCAGGGCTTGAGCCTGCTGTACCTGGGCGTCCTGGGGTCCGCGCTGGCCTACATCTGGTACTACGACGGCCTGCGACGCATCGGTGCCACCCGCTCCGGAGTGTTCATTGCCCTCAACCCGCTGACGGCAGTGCTGCTGGGCGCACTGTTGCTGGGAGAGCAACTGAGCCTGGTGATGGGATTGGGCGGGGTGTTGATTCTCGGCGGCATCTACCAGTGCAACAAACCCCTTGCGGGCCAGGCGAAAAAGGCGATTTTATAGAGAATGCGGACAAAGGCTTTTACGCTGTGTAGAATCCGGTTACGCATACAATAATAAAGTCTTCTGGCAGCAGAAGCCTCGTCCCCCAGCCTGTAAGACAGGGTCGAAATGAAGATTCTCGGGTTTCAACTGATCTACGGTGACTTCCTCGCCCGCAGCGTGCGGGGCATCTCCTGCGCACCACCTTCTTTCCTCAGCATTGATAGCAACTAACGATCCGTTAATTCTAAAAATATGATGAGGCGCCAACCATGGCAGATATCTTCGAAAACCCAATGGGCCTGATGGGCTTTGAATTCATCGAATTCGCATCGCCTACCCCCAATACCCTCGAACCGATCTTCGAGATCATGGGTTTCACCAAAGTCGCGACCCATCGTTCAAAAGACGTGCATCTGTACCGCCAGGGTGCGATCAACCTGATCCTCAACAACGAACCTCACAGCGTCGCCTCGTACTTCGCCGCTGAACACGGCCCGTCGGTATGCGGCATGGCGTTCCGGGTCAAGGATTCGCAAAAGGCCTACAAGCGTGCCCTGGAACTGGGCGCCCAGCCGATCCACATTGAAACCGGGCCGATGGAGTTGAACCTGCCGGCAATCAAGGGCATCGGCGGCGCGCCGTTGTACCTGATCGACCGTTTCGGTGAAGGCAGCTCGATCTATGACATCGACTTCGTGTTCCTCGAAGGCGTGGACCGCAACCCACCGGGTGCCGGCCTGAAGATCATCGACCACCTGACCCACAACGTGTATCGCGGGCGCATGGCCTATTGGGCCGGCTTCTACGAGAAGCTGTTCAACTTCCGCGAGATCCGTTACTTCGACATCAAGGGCGAATACACCGGCCTGACCTCCAAGGCCATGACCGCTCCGGATGGCATGATCCGCATCCCGCTGAACGAGGAATCGTCCAAGGGCGCCGGGCAGATCGAAGAGTTCCTGATGCAGTTCAACGGCGAGGGCATCCAGCACGTGGCCTTCCTCACCGACGATTTGGTGAAGACCTGGGACGCGCTGAAGAAGATCGGCATGCGCTTCATGACCGCGCCGCCGGCAACCTACTACGAGATGCTCGAAGGCCGCCTGCCGAACCACGGCGAGCCGGTCAATGAGTTGCAGTCCCGCGGCATCCTGCTGGACGGCTCTTCGGAAGCTGGCGACAAGCGCCTGCTGCTGCAGATCTTCTCGGAAACCCTGATGGGGCCGGTATTCTTCGAATTCATCCAGCGTAAAGGCGACGATGGTTTCGGCGAGGGCAACTTCAAGGCACTGTTCGAATCGATCGAACGCGACCAGGTGCGTCGTGGGGTACTGGCCACCGAGTAACCCTCGGCAGGCTTGAACACAGAGCCCGATCAGGTCCTGCCTGATCGGGCTTTATATTGCCTGTCGGTTGGCGATAGTGAATGTGTTAATGTTTCCGCCTTTGTTTCCCAGCCCTTGACCGATGCCTCGATGAACACACCCAGACCGTCCCTGACCTTGACCCTGTTGCAGGCCCGTGAGGCCGCCATGGCCTTTTTCCGCCCCTCGCTGAACCAGCACGACTTGACCGAGCAGCAATGGCGGGTCATCCGCATCCTGCGCCAGAACGGTGAGCTGGAGAGCCACCAACTGGCAAAGATGGCCTGCATCCTGCCGCCGAGCATGACCGGCGTGCTGACCCGCCTGGAGCGTGACGAGTACGTCAGCCGCCGCAAATCCCCGGAAGACCAGCGCCGCCTGTTCATCACCCTGACCGATAAGGGCCAGGCGTGTTTCGAGTCCATGAGCGGCGACATGGAAATCAACTACCAGAAAATCCAGCAGCAATTTGGCGAGGACAAGATGCAGGCCTTGCTGGCCCTGCTCAATGAGCTCAAGCAGATCAAGCCCTGATCCCCAGCGGCGCCCGAACCTGGCCTGCCCAGGCCCATGCGGGCGCGTCGATCAGTTGCGGCGCTGGCGCAGCAGGTGCCTGACCCCTTCGAGCACCAGCACCAGCACCGCCAGCCAGACCGGAATGTAAGTCAGCCATTCCCCGGCCTTGATGCTTTCCCCCAGCAGCAGGGCGACAAACAGCAGCAACACCGGCTCCACATAACTGAGCAGGCCGAACAGGCTGAAGGCCAGCAAGCGACTGGCGATGACGTAGCACGCCAGCGCCGAGGCGCTGATCACCCCCAGCAGAGGAATCAGCAGGTATAGGCCGGGATGGCTGTCCACCACGGCAAATCCCTGTTCGCCGCCTTGCACAAACCACAGTGCCACCGGGATCAACAGCGCCATGTCCAGCCACAGGCCACCCAGATGATCGGTGCCCAGGCGACGCCGCAGGACGAAATACACCGGGTAGCCCACGGCCACCACCAGGGTCGCCCAGGAAAAACTGCCCACTTGATACAGCTCGTTGAGCACCCCGAGGCAGGCCAGCAGCGTGGCCACTTTCTGCAGGCGCGACAGACGCTCGCCATACACGATGCGTCCGGTCAGGACCATGGTCAGCGGCAGCAGGAAGTACCCCAGTGACACATCCAGGCTGTAGCCGTTGAGTGGCGCCCACATGAACAGCCAGAGCTGCACCCCCACCAGGGCCGACGACAGCAGCAGCACCAAGCTCAGCAGCGGTTTGCTTGCCACCTGGCGCAGCACTTGGCCGACCCGGTGCCACTCGCCGCTGAAGATCATGAACAGGGTCATGCAGGGCAGGGTCAGCAGCATCCGCCAGCCGAAAATCTCCACCCCGGTCAGGGGCGTCAGCAGGGAGGTGTAGAAATACATGACGGCAAACAGCACCGACGCCAGGACCGATAACGCAATTCCTTTAGACACACTGTCCTCGTAATACCCGAACGCTCGGGACACATAGAAATAGGGGGGAGAAGCGAGGGGGAATATAGAGGGTCAGGCGCGAGTTTTTTGCTCTGATTGCGCCATCGCGGCGGGATTTTTTCTCGTTTATGGCCACAGTGCCGCCGAGCCTGCTGAGCCCAAGGCCGGTGGCGCGCGCCTTTGCGCCGCCACCGGCAGCGTTCAGCCCAGGTGCGGAAAACGACCGGAGACGAAATGACTCACATCGTTGAAGCCCGGGGTCGAGGCGTGCCCCGGGGTCACCAGGGCGTCGATGAAGGCTTCGTCCTCAGGGCTGATCTTCACCTGAAGGGCCCGGGTGTAAGCGTCCCACTGGGCTTCGGTGCGCGGGCCGACAATCGCCGAACTCACTGCCTGGTTGTTCAGCACCCAGGCGATGGCGAACTCGACGATGCCGACCCCGCGGCCCTGGGTGTATGCCTGGATCTGCTGGGCGATGCGCAGGGATTCCACCCGCCACTCGGTTTCCAGGATGCGCTTGTCCTGGCGTCCGGCGCGGCTGCCGCTGTCCGGGGCCACGTCCGGCGCGTACTTGCCGCTGAGCACGCCACGGGCCAGAGGGCTGTAAGGCACCACGCCGAGGCCATAGGCCTTGGCCGCGGTGATCTGCTCGGCCTCGGCCTGGCGGTTGACGATGTTGTACAGCGGCTGGCTGATGACCGGGCGGTCCACACCCAACTGGTCGGCCACGCGAATGGCCTCGGCAATCCGCCAGCCGCGGTAGTTGGACAGGCCCCAGTAGCGGATTTTGCCCTGGCGCAGCAGGTCGCCGATGGCCGAGAGGCTCACCTCCAGCGGGGTGTTGTGGTCCTCGCGGTGCAGGTAGTAGATGTCCAGGTAATCGGTGCCCAGGCGGGTCAGGCTGGCCTCGATGCCGTTGAAGATGTGCTTGCGGCTCAGGCCGCTGCGGTTGGGCAGGCCGTCCACCGGGCCGAACCCCACCTTGGACGCCAGCACCCACTCATGGCGGTGGCGGGCGATGGCTTCACCGACGATTTCCTCGGAGCGGCCCTGGGTGTAGACGTCCGCGGTGTCGATGAAGTTGATCCCCTGGTCCCAAGCCTTGTCGATGATGCGCAGCGAGTCTTCGGTGCTGGTCTGCTCGCCGAACATCATGGTGCCCAGGGTCAGGCTGGAAACCTTGAGACCGGAGTGGCCGAGGGTGCGATAGCTCATGGGCGAAATCCTTGTGCTAGAAGGGTGGCCGGGGCATCTCCGGCCATGGGGGGGCGACCATCAAATACCACAACGCCGGGCTAGCGCAATGCCTGAATGGCGCCTCCTCGCCGGGGTCGGCTTTTCGGCAAAGAGGTCCGTGAGATCGCCTGCAAGGACTTTGCGCAGGAACCGGCTTGCCGGCGAACCGCGCAGCGGCCAGCCGCCCCTGGACCGGCGCTCAACACGGGCACAGCGCCCGACAGCGCTGCAACACAAAGCTGTGCAGCAGGCGCACCCGCTCGGAAACCTGCAGGCGATGGGGACACAGCAGATTGAACGGCGCCAGTTCCCCTTGCCAGTCGCCGAGCAGCGGCACCAGGCGCCCGGCGCGAATGTCCTCGGCCACGTCCAGCCGGGCCTTGTAAACGATGCCGTGGCCGGCCAGGGCCCAGCGCCGGGCCACTTCGCCGTCGTCGCACAGGTAGTCGCCGCGCACGGGCACCTCGCGAGTCTCGTCGCCACGGCTGAAACGCCAGCTGTCATAGGGCTGGCCGTTACGCAGGTAGAGCAGGGCACTGTGGTGCGACAGGTCTTCGGGGGACTGCGGGGTGCCGCAACGGGCCAGGTAAGCCGGGCTAGCGCACACCAGGCGACGATGTTCGGGGAGGATCGGCAGGGCCACCAGGCTCGAGTCCGCCGGCACGCCAAAGCGCAGGGCCACATCCACGGTGTCGCGGAACAGGTCGGCATGGCGATCGTTGAGCCGCAGTTGCAGGCGCAGTTGCGGGTGCTCGGCCTTGAATTCGTCAAGCCAGGGCAGCAGCGCGTTGCGTCCGAAATCCGAGGGCGCCGACAGTTGCAGCACACCGGCCAGGCCCTGGCTCTGCTGCTTGAGCGCCTGTTCACCGTCCTCCAGGTTGGCCAGGGCCAGACGCACGCTTTCCAGGTAGCGGCGCCCCTCTTCGGTCAGGCGCATGCTGCGGGTGGAGCGCGCCAGCAGGCGGCTGCCCAGGCGGGTTTCCAGGCGCTTGAGGGCGATGCTGGCCGCAGCGGCCGTCATGCCCAGGGAGCGGGCGGCGGCGGAAATGCTCCCGGAATCGGCCGTGCGCACGAAAATTTCCAGGTCGAGGATTGAGCTCATTAGTAAAAATCCTTTAAAGATCTTTGCGTTTTAGCGGGATTTTTCCTCGATTGGCAAGCTGTGAAGATGCAATCACCTTTACATGACCCAGGTGATCGCAATGACTCTTTCCAATCCAAGCTTGCAGCACAAGACCGTGGTGGTGATTGGCGCCGGCAGCGGCATCGGTGCTGCCGTGGCCCGTCAGGCGGCCGCACGCGGAGCCAAGGTGGTACTCGCCGGGCGCAGCCTCGAAGCCCTGCAACGGCAGCAGGCGCAGTTGCCGCCCTCGGCCCGCAGCCTCGCCGTGGACATCACCGACGCCGCCAGCCTCGGTGATCTGTTCAGCGCCGTGGGCGCCTTTGACCATCTGGTGATCAGTGCCGGTCCGGCGATCACCGCCAAGCCCCTGGCCGACACCGATCTGCTGGATGCCCAGCGGGCGTTCGAGGTGAAGTTCTGGGGCGTGTGGCGCGCGGTCCAGGCGGCGCTGCCCCATCTGGCGGCTCAAGGCAGCATCGGCCTGACCTCAGGTTTGCTGTCACGCAAAATGGTTCCCGGACAGGTGCTCAAGACCACCCTCAATGCCGCCCTCGAAGCCCTGGGCAAGCACCTGGCCAAGGAGCTGGCGCCACGCCGGGTGAATGTCATCAGCCCTGGGGTCACCGCCACCGAAGCCTATGCCGGAATGTCCGAAGAGGCGCGTCAGGCGATGTTTGCGCGCACCGCCGCCAGCCTGCCGGTGGGCCGTGTCGGCCAGCCGGATGACATCGCCGCAGCCTTTATCCTGGCCATGGAGAACGGCTTTATCAGCGGCAGCCTGATCGACGTCGATGGCGGTGGCCTGCTATGAGCTGGCGCTTCGATCACCTGGCGTTCAACTGTGCCCAGGGCCAGGCGTTGCAGCAGGCATTCGCCGATCTGTTGGGCCTGCAAGCGGGACGACGTCCGCCTTTCCCCTTTCCCGGACGCTGGCTGTATCAGGACCAGCAGGCGCTGGTCCACGTCATCGAACAGGCCGATAGCCCCGAGCCGCAACTGAGCCACATCGCCTTCAGCACCCAGGAGGCGGCCGAAGCCGTGTTGCAGCGGGTGCAAGCCAGTGGCCTGGAGCATCAGGTGGCGCAGGTCCCGGAAGACGGCATCTGGCAGATCTTTGTCCGCTTGCCCGGCGGCCTGGTGCTGGAGCTGGATGCCCCGGCGGCGGGGGAGTTGAGCATCAGCCACGACTACGCCCGGCACGGTGGCGCCCCGAGCTGAGGCCGGCCATGAAAAAGCCCGTTGGAGCAGAGGCTCGAACGGGCTTTTTTCGTTGTTGGGCGGTGTGTTGCCGGGGCTTAGCGGTTCAGGGTGCGGGTCATGCGCAGCGCCAGCAGGCTACCGCCGACAATCACCCCGGCCAGCAGGTACAGCGCGGCATCGGTGGAGCCGGTGCTGTCCTTGACCCAACCGACCAGGTAGGGGCTGAGGAAGCCGGCCATCTGGCCCATGGAGTTGATCAGCGCCAGGCCACCGGCCGCGGCTCCGGCACTGAGCAGGGCGGTGGGCACCGGCCAGAACATCGGCAGGCCGGTGAGGGCACCCATGGTGGCGAGGGTCAGGCCGAGGATGGCCAGGGCCGGGGTGCTGGCGAAGTTCACCGCGATCAGCAGCCCCACTGCGCCCATCAGCATCGGCACCACAAGGTGCCAGCGGCGCTCCTTGCGCAGGTCCGCAGAACGGCCCACCAGCAGCATGAACACCGCCGCCAGCAGGTAGGGAATCGCACTCAGCCAGCCGATCACCAGATTGTCGGCAAAGCCCAGGTTCTTGATGATCGACGGCAGCCAGAAGTTGATCGCGTAGACCCCGCTCTGGATGCAGAAATAGATCAGGCCGAAGGCCCAGATCGCCGGATTCTTGAACACGGCCGCCAGGGAATCGCTGGCGGTTTTCGGCTGGTTGGCGGCGTCTGCGGCCTGGTCGGCCTCCAGCACCGCGCGTTCAGCCGGCGTCAGCCACTTGGCGTGGGCGAAGCTGTCGCTGAGCAGGAAGAACGCCAGGGCGCCGAGTACCACCGTGGGAATGCCCTGCAGCAGGAACATCCACTGCCAGCCGGCGAGGCCGCCTTGTCCGGCCGCGAAGTGATTGAGAATCCAGCCGGAAAACGGGCTGCCCAACAACCCTGAGACCGGGATCGCCGACATGAACAGGGCCATGATCCGGCCCCGGCGGAAGGTTGGGAACCACTGCGAAAGGTACAGCACCACCCCGGGGAAGAAGCCGGCTTCGGCGGCGCCGGTGAACAGGCGCAAGGTATAGAACTGGGTCGGCGTGGTGACGAACAGCAGGCAGGTGGACAGGGTGCCCCAGGTGATCATCATCAGCGCGATCCAGCGCCGTGGGCCGAACCGGTTCAGCGCCAGGTTGCTCGGTACACCGCACAGCACGTAACCGATAAAGAAGATCCCGGCGCCCAGGCCGTAGACCGTTTCACTGAATTTCAGGGCATCGAGCATCTGCAACTTGGCGAAGCCAACGTTGACCCGGTCGAGGTAGTTAAACAGATAGCAAACGAAGATGAAGGGGATCAGGCGCAGGGTGATGCGCTTGTAGACGGCGTGCTTGTCGTCAGCCTGGGCCAGTGGGGCAGCGGCGCTCTGTGACATGGAGTGTCTCTCTTTATTATGATTTTTTGCGGTGCAAGGGTAACGTTGACCGCCCCGAGAGTCTCAGTCACACCGAGGTCGCTGTCTTTGTGCCGGCGCACAGCGATTGGCCGCCGACCCTGTGCCACTGAACAACGTCCAAGGACCTTCCCTCTATGTTCGAACTCGATCATGACCTGGCGCAGGACATCGTCGATCGCACGATGGCCATCCTGCCCTACAACGTCAACGTCATGGACAGCCAGGGCTTGATCCTGGGCAGCGGCGAGCCGGAGCGCATCAACACCCGCCACGAAGGCGCGCAACTGGTGCTGGCCAACGGCCGGGTGGTGGAGATCGACGAGCCCACCGCGCGCCAGCTCAAGGGGGTGCAGCCGGGGATCAACCTGCCGTTGCTGCACGACCAGCGGCTAATCGGCGTGCTGGGCATCACTGGCGATCCGGCGTTGCTGCGCACCTACGCCGAACTGGTGCGCATGACCGCCGAGATGCTGGTGAGCCAGCGCCACCAACAGGCCGAACAGCAATGGCGGCGCCAGCGTTGTGACGATCTGCTGGCCCTGCTGTTGAGCGACAGCGGCGACTCGCCACGGCTGGTGGATGAAGCCCGGCAGATGGGCCTCAAGCCGCAATTGGCGCGCACCCCTTACCTGTTCGAACTGGCGCCGGAGCAGCCCGTGGGGCAGGGCGTCGAGACCCTTAGCACCTGGCTGATGAGCCGCTACCCGGACAGCTGGTGCGTCAGTTCGTCAAAGACCTCCCTGCTCTGGTGTCGCCCGGCGAACTTCAGCCTGGACAACCCGCGCCTGCTGGAAAAACTCGACGGCCAGGGCTGGAACATCCTGCGGGTTGCCGTGGGCGGGCAGGCTGAGGGGCTGGCCGGTTTGCGCCGTTGCTATCGTCGGGTCGGTGACCTGCTGGCCTACGGCCGCGACCTGCTGCCGGACTCGCGCCTGCTGACCCTCAACCGCTACCGTCTGCCGGTGATGCTCTGGCGCCACCGCAACGACGACGCCCTGGACGAGTTGCTGACACCGTTGCGCAAGGTGCTGGCCAAGGACAGCAACGGCCAGTTGCTGGCGACCTTGCGCAGCTGGTGCGACCACGATGGCCAGAGCCAGGCCTGCGCCGACGCCCTGGGCATTCACCGCAACAGCCTGCGCTACCGCATGGAGCGGATTGCCGAACTCAGCGGCGTCGACCCCTTGCGCCTGGACGGCATGCTGGCCCTGTACCTGGGGGTGCAATTGCTGCCCCCCAACACGGCGCAACACAATCCCCTGTAGCCGCTGCCGAGCCATGGCGAGGCTGCGCAAAGGCCCGCAGGGCCTTGCTTGGCAATCTCCCGTCAAACCTGCATCGCCTTCAAGCCCCTGGCGAGTGCTACGCGCCCATTCGCAGTCTGCGGCAGCGGTTTCAACGCTAGGCGAGGTTGCGCCGTTGTAGCAATGAACAATAAAGCGCCCCCGGACTTGTGCAGCGGACCGGGGCCAGCGCCTGCGCCAAGTGGCAGCATGGCGGCACAAGAACCGGAGAACACCACATGAAGATCATCATCGCCCCCGACTCGTTCAAGGACAGCCTGAGTGCCGAAGGCGTGGCCCAGGCCATTGCCCTGGGGCTGGCCGAGGTCTGGCCCGACGCCGAGCTACGTCAATGCCCGATGGCCGACGGCGGCGAGGGCACGGTGGAGTCGATTCTCGCCGCTTGTGACGGGCAACTGCGCAGCCATCGGGTCCAGGGGCCGCTGGGGGCGACGGTCGAAGCCCGCTGGGGCTGGCTGCCCCAGAGCCACACGGCAATCATCGAAATGGCCGAGGCCAGCGGCCTGCAATTACTGGCGCTGGACCAGCGCGATGCCTGCAACAGCAGCACCTTCGGGACGGGGGAACTGATCCTGGCCGCGCTGGAGGCCGGGGCCCAGCGCATCATCCTGGCCATCGGCGGCAGCGCCACCAACGACGGTGGCGCCGGTGCCCTGCAAGCCCTGGGTCTCAAATTGCTGGATCGCCAGGGCCAGGTACTGCCCCGGGGTGGTCTGGCCTTGGCTGATCTGGCCGGTATTGAGCTCGATGGCATGGACCCGCGTCTGGCCCAGGTACGTTTTGAAATCGCCGCCGACGTCAACAACCCGCTGTGTGGCGAGCACGGTGCCTCGGCGATCTTCGGCCCGCAGAAAGGTGCCTTGCCGCAACAGGTGCAAGCGCTGGACCGGGCCCTGGGGCACTTCGCCGACCTGTGTGCCCAGGTGTTGCCCAAGGACCTGCGTGACGAACCCGGCAGCGGCGCGGCGGGCGGCCTGGGGTTTGCCGCCAAGGCGTTCCTCGGCGCGCAATTTCGCCCGGGGGTGGAAGTGGTGGCGGAGCTGGTGGGCCTGGAGCAGGCCATGCAGGGTGCCGATCTGGTGATTACCGGCGAAGGGCGTTTCGACGCCCAGACCCTGCGCGGCAAGACCCCCTTTGGCGTCGCACGTATTGCCCGGGAGCAGGGCGTTCCGGTGATCGTGATTGCCGGCACCCTGGGCGAGGGTTACCAGCAGATGTACGCCCACGGTGTGGACGCAGCCTTCGCCCTGACCTCAGGTCCCATGAGCCTGGAACAGGCCTGCCGCGAGGCCCCGCGCCTGCTGCGCGAACGCGCCGCCGACATCGCCCGGGTCTGGCGCCTGGCCCGCAACGCCCGCTAGATACTCGCTGGAGCTGGCCAGCGAAGTTCGTTAATTAGGGCCGGTGGTGGGCATATCCGGTGCTGCGGTAATGGCTGCTTAGGGTTTCGCTCTCACGGTGGCGGTTTGGGGTAAATATCCATTTCTGCGGGGGCGGCGGCTGGCGGTTTCGCCCTTACGGCGAGTCACTTTGGGGCCCCAAAGTAACCAAAGGGCTTTGCCCCTCCACTCGGTGCCTCGCCTAGGCTCGGCATGCCCGAACTCCGGCATTGATCCGTGGGCCGCCGCCACCGGCCATCCATGGCCGGGTGGCGGCTAACCTGGCATCCTTGCCGGGTTACCCACGGCTCAATGCCTGCGTTCGGCCATCGTGGTTAACGGGGCGTTCAGATCAAGATCAAGATCAAGATCAAGAGCCAGACGGCGGCCTTGCGGCCGGCCTGAAGCAGGGGGGGAGTCCCAGTGAGCTGGCTGGCCAGCGAAGAGGCTGCCAGCCAGCGTTCGTCAGTAGACGCCGCCTTCGCTCGTGGGGGCGTCCAGGGTCTTGTACTGGCCGACGAGGTTCTGCAGGCCTTTCATCAGTACTGTGGTGTCTACCCCCACGGCCACGAAGTTGGCCCCCAGTTCGATGCAACGCCGGGCCAGACGCTGATCGGCACTGAGAATCCCCGCGGCCTTGCCCGCCTGACGAATTCGCACGATGGCGTCTTCAATCGCGGCCACCACCTCGGGGTGCCCGGGGTTGCCCCGCTGGTCCATGGCCGCCGACAGATCCGCCGGGCCGATAAACACGCCGTCGACTCCGTCCACCGCGAGAATCTCATCCAGGTTGCGCAGGCCTTCGAGGTTCTCGATCTGCACCAGCAGGCACATCTGCTCGTCCGCCTGATCCAGGTAGCCGGCGATGCTGTTCCAGCGCGATGCCCGGGCCAAGGCGCTGCCGACCCCGCGCACCCCCAGCGGCGGATAGTGCATGGCGCGCACCAGCTGACGTGCCTGTTCGGCGCTTTCCACCATGGGAATCAGCAGGGTCTGGGCGCCGATGTCCAGCAATTGCTTGATCAGCGCGGTATCGCCAATGGGCGGGCGGATGATGCCCTGGGCTGCATAGGGCGCGATGGCCTGCAGCTGCGCCAGCAGGCTGCGCAGATCGTTGGGCGCGTGTTCGCCGTCCAGCAACAGCCAGTCGAAACCGGCGTTGGCCGCCAGCTCGGCGCAGTAGCCGTCGGCCAACCCCAGCCACAGGCCGATCTGTGGTTCGCTGTGTTGCAGGCGTTGTTTGAACAGGTTCAGAGGCATGTCCATGGCCGTCTCCTCAGACAAAGCGGCAGGCGATGCTGCCCAACTGATCGTAGTCCACGTGGAAGACATCCCCGGGATGGGCGGCCACCGGGCGCGTGAAGGAGCCGCCGAGAATGATCTGCCCGGCTTCCAGGCCGACGTCGTAGGCCGCGAGCTTGTTGGCCAGCCAGGCCACGCCCTTGGCCGGGTGGTTGAGTACCGCGGCAGAGACCCCGGACTCCTCGATCACGCCATTGCGGTAGAGCACCGCCGGCACCTTGCGCAAGTCCACATCCCCGGGACGCACGGCGCGGCCGCCCATCACCACTCCGGCGTTGGCGGCGTTGTCGGAAATGGTGTCGAACACCTTGCGGGTGGCCTGGGTCTGCGGGTCCACTTGCTGGATGCGCGCGTCGATGATCTCCAGGGCCGGGATCACCCAGTCGGTGGCGTCCAGCACATCGAACAGCGTGCAGTGGGGGCCTTTCAAGGGTTTGCCAAGGATGAACGCCAGCTCCACCTCGACCCGCGGCACGATAAAGCGCTGAAAGGGAATGTCCGTGCCTTCATCGAACAGCATGTCGTCCAGCAAGGCGCCGAAATCCGGCTCGGTGATGTTGGACGATACCTGCATCGCCCGGGACGTCAGGCCGATCTTGTGGCCCACCAGCTTGCGGCCGTCGCGGATCTTCTGCTCCACCCAACTGCGCTGGATGGCGTAGGCATCCTCGATACTGATGTCGGGGTATTGCAGGGACAACTGGCCGATCTGTTCGCGGCTGCGTTCGGCAGCGTTGAGGCGCGCGGCGGCTTCTTGGATATCCGAAGGGCTGAGCATGGTTATTTCTCCCGAGGGTTGACGATATGGGCAGGCACCCGCAGCACCAGCCAGGCGCCCAGGGCGATCAGCAGGGCCAGGGCATAGAGGGCGAGGCTGGCGCTTTGGGTGGCGTCGCGCACCACGCCAATCAGGTAGGGCGCGAGGAAGGCGGCCACACTGCCGAAGGAACTGATCAGGGCAATGCCCGCGGCCTGGGTGCTGCTGGCCAGAAACGCCGGCGGCAACTGCCAGAACATCGGCAGCGCCGCGCTGGCGCCCATGCCCGCCACCAGCAGGCCGAACATCACCAGCCACGGGTCGCCCGGGGCCAGCCCAGTGAGGGTCAGGCCGAGGCTGGACATCAATAGCGGTATCGCCAAATGCCAGCGGCGCTCGCGCAGGCGGTCCGAGGAACGGCCAACGCCGAGCATGAACAGGCAGCCGGCCAGATAGGGCAGGGCACTGAGCATGCCGACGTTGCTGTCCCGGGCGATGCCGGCGTGGTGGATCAGGGTCGGCATCCAGAAGGCGATGGTGTTCACCGCCAGCATCACCGCGAAGTAGATGCACACCAGCAGCCAGACATGGCGGTCGGTGAGGATGTCGCTGAAGCGGTTGATGGACTTGCGCTGTTCTTCCTGTTGCAGGGCCTGCAACAGCTGGGCTTTCTGCGCCGGGGTCAGCCAGTCCACCTGCTCGATGCTTTCCGGCAGGGCCTTGAGCACCAGCAGCCCGAGCAACACCACGGGCAAGCCTTCAATGAGGAACATCCACTGCCAGCCGCGCAGGCCGCCGACGTCGTGGAAGCTTTCCAGAATCCACCCCGACAGGGGCCCGCCAATCACCCCGGCCATGGGCACGGCAATGGCGAACAGCGCGGTCACCTGACCGCGGCGGCTGGCCGGGAACCAGCGGTTGAGCAGCACCAGGATGCCAGGGAAGAACCCCGCCTCGGCGACCCCCAGCAGAAAGCGCAGCACATAGAAGCCCCAGGCGCTGTCCACCAGCATCAGGGCACTGGACAGCAGGCCCCAGACCAGCATCAGCAAGGCAATCCAGCGCCGCGGCCCGACCCGCTCCAGGGCCAGGTTGCTGGGCACCCCGAACAGCGCGTAGGCCACGAAGAACAGCCCGGCGCCGAGGCCGTAGACGCTGTCGCTGAAGCCCAGGTCTTGGGTCATCTGCAACTTGGCGAAGCCGATATTGATGCGGTCCAGGTGGGCGAAGATGTAGCAGACGAACAACAGCGGCATCAGCCGCCAGGTGATCTTGCGATAGCAGTCGTTGACCTCGGCCACAGGAGCCTCGGCGATTGCGGGATGGGACATGGGGAGATCTCGTTATTGTTCTTGTGTGGGTCGGCTTGCCAGCGAAGTCTGCCTCGGGGCTGGCGCCTGGCTTGCGGGCCTGTTCGCTGGCAAGCCAGCTCCTACGGGTGGCATGGGCGTTGTGTAGGAGCCGGCTTGCCGGCGAAAGGGCCGGCACAATGCTCAGGCCTGTCCGCGCAGAAACTCATGCACGTTGTTGTGCTTGAAGTTCAGCTCGGCATCCAGCTCGCTCATCTCGAACGACAGGGCCAGCAAGCGCTGGGCCTGTAGCTCGGCAAAGTGCGCCTTGATGATGTCGAACAGGCCCTCGGCGACCTCGCGGCGGGTCGCCAGGTCCCGTCCGGCGCCCACCTGCAGGCGCATGTGGACAAAGGCGTAGTCGTGCTTGCCGTCGGCCATGCGCCAAGTGTCCAGGCGCACGCCGCGGCTGCGAATGCCCCCAAGGGGGAACACGCCCGTGGCGCCCAGGTAGTCATGAACCTTGCTGAACAGCCCCGGCAGATCGGCGGCCTGTTCGATGTTGTCGGTGTACTCAGCGATGAAATGCGGCACGGGAAGCCTCCTTGGGAGGCAGCGGCAAGCGTCAAGCTGCAAGCCACAAGAGCGGACTCCTGTGACTTGAGGCTGGTGGCTTGGCACTGCTTTCGATTGTGTCTTGCAGCGAGTGGCTGGAACCTGCCGCCGCTTCTAGAAGATGGCGTTGATCTGGCCGGTGCCGGAGCTGCCGAACAGCGGCGTGATGATCTCCGCCGGGCGCTGGTGTTCCGGCCCGCCCAGCAGCCCCAGGAGCATTGCCGTGTCGTGCATGCCGCCCTCGCCGTGGCAGCTGGCGGCGTAGTCCGGGAGCATGGCGCAGAACTCGCGAAAGCGACCTTGCTGCCACAGTTCCACCACCCGCTGGTCCACCTGCTTGTCGAATTCCCGGGTCCAGTTGTGGATGTTGGCTTCGGCTTCGCGGTCGTTGGAGAAACGGTGGGACAGTGAGCCGGACGCCAGCACCAGGACCTTGCGCTCGCTCTTTTCAATCGCCCGGCGCACGGCGGCGCCGAAGGTGAAGCTGTCCTCCAGTTTGTGCCAGGCGCACCAGGCGGCGATGGACACCACCTTGAAATGCTCGGCGGCGGGTACATCCATGTGCATGTAGCGCATGGGCACCAGGGTCCCGTACTCCAGCTCCAGGCTGGGGATGTTGTGGGCCAGGGTGCGCACGTCGGCGGCGTTGGCCTCGGCGGCGATCAGTTCCCCCAGCTCCGGGCAGCCCTGGTAGTCGTAGGTCATGTTCTTGATGAAATGCGGCAGCTCGTTGCTGGTGTAGGTGCCGTTGAAGGCTTCACCACAGTTGATGTGGTAACCGCTGTTGACCAGCCAGTGCACATCGAACACCACCGCGGTGTCGGCTCCCAGCGCCCGGGCGCGGCGAGCAATTTCCTTGTGCCCGGCAATGGCCGCCTCACGGCAGCCGTGGTGCTTGCCCGGCAGTTCGGACAGGTACATCGATGGAACGTGGCAGACCTTGGCGGCCATGACGACTTCGCCCATGGTGCTTCTCCTGAAACATCTTCTTGTTGGCGTGATCCGGGACGGTTGTAAACCTTACACGCCCCAGCGCGGGATGTGATGGCTGCCCATGGAGAGGCAGACGTTCTTGATCTCGGCAAACACTTCGAAGCTGTATTCGCCGCCTTCGCGGCCGGTGCCCGAGCCCTTGACGCCACCAAACGGCTGGCGCAGGTCGCGGACGTTCTGGCTGTTGATGAACACCATGCCGGCCTCGATGCCCCGGGCCAGGCGATGGGCCTTGCCGATGTCCTGGGTCCAGATGTAGGAGGCCAGGCCGTACTCGGTGTCGTTGGCCAATTGCAGGGCCTGGGCCTCGTCCTTGAACGGGATCAGGCACACCACCGGGCCGAAGATCTCTTCCTGGGCGATGCGCATTTTGTTGTCGACGTCGGCGAACACCGTGGGCTGGATGAACTGCCCGCGAGCCAGGTGTGCCGGCAGGTTGGCCGGGCGTTCCAGGCCGCCGGCCAGCAAGGTCGCGCCTTCTTCCAGGCCGATGCGGATGTAGCCGGTGACCTTGTCGTAGTGGGCCTGGGTGATCATCGAGCCGACCTGGGTCTTGGGGTCCTGCGGGTCACCGACGATCAGGCGCTTGGCTCGGGCGGCGAACTCCTTGACGAACTGCGGGTAGACGCTTTCCTGGATGAAGATCCGGCTGCCGGCGGTGCAGCGCTCACCGTTCAGGGAAAAGATGGTGAACAGCGCGGCGTCCAGGGCCCGCTCCAGATCAGCGTCCTCGAAGATCAGCACCGGCGACTTGCCCCCCAGTTCCATGGAGTACTTCTTCAGGCCGGCGGTCTGCATGATCTTCTTGCCGGTGGCGGTGCCGCCGGTGAAGGAGATTGCCCGCACGTCCGGGTGGCGCACCAGGGCGTCGCCGGCGGTGGCGCCGTAGCCCTGGACGATGTTCAGCACCCCGGCGGGAATCCCGGCTTCCAGCGCCAGCCGGCCCAGCTCGTTGGCGGTCAGCGGCGACAGTTCGCTCATCTTCAGCACCGCGGTATTGCCCAGGGCCAGGCAGGGCGCGGTCTTCCAGGTGGCGGTCATGAACGGCACGTTCCATGGCGACACCAGGGCGCACACGCCCACCGGCTGGTACAGGGTGTAGTTGAGCATCTGGTCGTCCACCGGATAGCTGTGGCCATCCATGCGGGTGCAGACCTCGGCGAAGAAATCGAAGTTGTGCGAGGCCCGGGGAATCAGCACGTTGCGGGTCTGGTGGATCGGCAGGCCGGTGTCCAGGGTTTCCAGCTCCGCCAGGTGCGGCACGTTCTCCTCGATCAGCGCACCCAGGCGGCGCATCAACCGGGCACGTTCCTTGGCCGGGGTATTGGCCCATTTCGGGAAAGCATCCTTGGCCGCGGCCACGGCCAGGGCAATTTCCTCGGCGCCACCGCTGGCCACCTCGCCAATGGCTTCACCGGTGGCGGGGTTGTAGTTGGTGAACACTTCACGGCTTTCGACTTCGCGGCCGTTGATCCAGTGCTTGATCATTTATGCGTGCTCCTTGGCCACGGCGGTGGGCTCTGGGTGGGCGTGATGGGCGAAGAATTCGCTTTCGCTGACGATGCGGTTGACCAGCCGGCCGACACCTTCGATTTCCACCACCACCTCATCGCCGGGCACTACATCGCTGAGGCCTTCGGGGGTGCCGGTGGCGATCATGTCCCCCGGTTGCAGGGTCATGAAGCTGGACAGGTATTCGATCAGGTAGGGGATGTCGAAGATCATGTCGGCGGTGCTGCCTTGCTGGCGCAGTTCGCCGTTGACCCAGGTGCGCAGGGTCAGCTTGTTGGGCTCCGGCACTTCGGCGGCGTCGATGATCCACGGGCCGACCGGGGTGGTGGCGTCGCGGTTCTTCACCCGCAGGTTGGGCCGGTAGTAGTTCTCCAGGTAATCGCGGATCGCGTAGTCGTTGCACAGGGTGTAGCCGGCCAGGTAGTCCAGGGCGTCCTCGCGCTTGACGTTGCGCGCAGTCTTGCCGATCACCGCCACCAGCTCGCACTCGTAGTGCATGTAGGCGACGTTGTCCGGGCGCCAGGTCACCTGGTTGTGTCCGGTGTAGGTGCCAGGGGACTTGATGAACACCAAGGGCTCGGTGGGCGGCTTGAAGGCCAGTTCGGCGGCGTGGTCGGCGTAGTTCAGGCCCAGGGCGAACATGGTGCCGGTGGCCGGGGGCAGCCACTGCACCTGATCCTCGGCCAGGGTCCGGCCATCTTCCAGTTGCAGGGTGTTGGGGCCGGTGACCCGAGCGTCGTGGACCTGGCCCTGATAGCGGATGCGCGCGTGTTTCATGTCGGTTCCTTATTCGGCAACGATGCTGTTGGCCAGACGGCCCAGGCCGCTGATCTGTACTTCGACCCGGTCGCCGGGGCGCACATCGACCCGGCCCTCGGGAGTGCCGGTGATCAGCACGTCTCCGGCATGCAGAGTCATGAATTCGCTGATCTCGGCAATCAGCTGGGGGATGTTGCGCACCAGGTTGGCGGTGCTGTTGTGCTGCACCCGCTCGCCGTTGACGAACAGCTCCAGGCTCAGGTCGTGGGGATTGCTGATCTGGGCGGCCGGCACCAGCTGCGGGCCGATGGCGCAGAAGCCGTCGCGGCATTTGGCCTTGACTGCCGGGCGGTAGTAGCTGTCTTCCGGCAGGCTGAACTCGTTGACGATGGTGTAGCCGGCCACATGTTCCAGGGCGTGTTCCAGGCTCACCCGGCTGGCGCGCTTGCCGATCACCACCCCCAGGGCCGGGCCCGGTTGCAGGCGTTCGACGTCCTTGGGGAACACCACGGGCGCTTCATGGGTATTGCGGGTGTTGGGGGTCTTGATGAACAGCACCGGCTTCACCGGAGGCTTCTGGTAGGGCGGCTGGGTGAAGCTTTGCAGATGGCTGTGCAGCAACCCCTGGTAGTTCAGCGCAACGCCGAACAGGGTGCCGCCGGCGTGATCGTTCAGTGCACGGCTCATCGAGCGTCTCCTGGTTCCTGGTGTCGGGGCCCGCAGTGGCGCTTGCCGCTAGCGGGGTGAATTCGTTAATGTATTAACGTTATATTTAATATGTTAATGATCGTCAAGCGCCGGCCTGAACGATTGCGTCTTGCCCTGGCGGGCAAGCCGCGAATCGCGCAGGATGCCAACGCTCTGCGTGCTGAAAAATAAAAAACAGAAGGGTGCCATGAACCCACGTCAACCCATTCCCAACATCAACATCGGCCAGGTCTACGATCAGCGCTACGCCGATGCCCAGGTGCATTACGACAAGCTCAGCAACCTCGCCGGCTTCTTCGGGCGCAACATGCCCGTGCATCGCCACGACCGCTTCTTCCAGGTGCACTACGTGCAAAGCGGCGCGGTGCGGGTCTACCTCGACGACCAGCAATACCTGGAGTCGGGGCCGATGTTCTTCCTCACTCCGCCGACCATTCCCCATGCCTTCGTCACCGAAGCCGACAGCGAGGGCCACGTGCTCACCGTGCGCCAGCAACTGGTGTGGGAGTTGATCGGTGCCGATCCGACGCTGGCCCCCGCGCCCCAGGTGCCGCCGGTGTGTGTGGCGCTGGCGCGCCTGGGGCCGGAGTTTGCCAATGAAGTACAGCGCCTGGAGTCCCTGTTCCAGGCGTTGCAGCAGGAAATCGGCGGGCAGGGGGCTGGGCGCGAGCCGGCCCTGGAAGCCCTGACCCGGTTGCTGATGATCAGCCTGCTCAGGCTTTCGGCCAATTCCCTCAAGGCCCGTCCGGCACGGCATGAAGACTTGCAGATCTTCCATCGCTTCAACGAGCTGATCGAGGCCCGCTACCTGGAGCACTGGCCCCTGGCGCGCTACGCCAGCGCCTTGGGGGTCACCGAAGCGCGGCTCAACGACGTCTGCCGACGCATCGCCGACCTGCCGTCCAAGCGCCTGGTGTACGAACGCCTGATGCAGGAATCCAAGCGCTTGCTGCTGTTCACTGCCAGTTCGGTGAATGAAATCTGCTACCAGCTGGGCTTCAAGGACCCGGCCTATTTCAGCCGGTTTTTCCAGCGCTACGCCAAGACCGCGCCGGGGGAGTACCGGGCACGCCAGGGGCAGACCAACCCGCCTGCGGCCGAGACGCCGAAGCGCCCCTGAGCCCCGGCTTAAGTGCATGTTGCGCCTTGAGGCATGCTGCGCGGTTGCGCTGGTGCCGTACCCAGCAATAGGTCCGCGGCCTTTTCCCCGATCATGATCGCCGCCGCGTTGGTGTTGCCGGTGATCAGGCTCGGCATGATCGAGGCGTCCGCCACCCGCAGCCCCTGGAGGCCGTGGACCCGCAGTTGGTCGTCCACCACTGCCAACTCGTCGTGGCCCATCTTGCAGCTGCCCACCGGGTGGAACACGGTGCCCAGGTGCTGGCGAATCCATTGCTCGATCTGCTCCTGGCTCTGTACCTGCGGGCCGGGCACCAGTTCGCCCTTGAGGCGCTGGGAAAAGGCCCGGGTCGCTGCTAGTTGGCGCACCAGGCGCAAGCCGGCCACCAGCTTGCGCAGGTCCTCCGGGTGGCTGAGGAAGTTGGCCTCGATCAGCGGTTTGTCGTGCGGGTCGGCGGAGTTCAGGCGCACCCGGCCGCGGCTTTGCGGGTGCATCACCGCCACGTGCAGGCTGATGCCATGGCCCACGGGAATCAGGCGCTGGGGCTGGTTCTTCAGGGCCGGGGCGACGATCAGCCCCAGCTCCGGCACCGGGTCCTCGGGCGTAAGGCGCAGAAATGCTCCGGACTCGACGGTGTTGGAGGTCAGCGGTCCCTGGCGCCGGGTCAGGTACTGCCAGGGCGAACGGGCCAGGGGCAGCAGGCCCTTGGGCGAAAGACCGTAGCCCAGTTCGGGGTCGCTGCGGTACATCAGCACGATGTCCTGGTGGTCCTGCAGGTTCAGGCCGACCCCCGGCAACGGGTGGCGCGGCAGGATGCCGTGGGCTTTCAGTTCCTCCGCCGGGCCGATGCCGGAGAGCAGCAGCAACTGCGGCGAGTTGATTGCCCCGGCGCAGAGGATCACCTCCCGACGCGCCTGCAACTGGCGGACCTGGCCGTTGTGGCTGATCTCCACGCCGCTGGCGCGAGTGCCTTGCAGCAGCACCCGGTGGGTCAGGGTGCTGCTCAGCACGGTCAGGTTCGGCCGCTGCAGGATCGGGTGCAGAAAGGCCCGGGCCGCGCTGCAACGCTCGCCGTTGATCTGGGTGAGATGGAAGGGCCCGAAACCTTCCTGTTCCGGGCCGTTGAAGTCCGGGTTGTAGCTCCAGCCCAGCTCCGTGGCCGCCTCATAGAACACCTGATTGACCGGGCTCGGGCTGCGCTGCTCGGCCACGTTGAGCTCGCCGTGCTGGCCATGCCAGGGCGAGTCGCCGGGTTCGAAATGCTCCGAACGCTTGAAATAGGGCAGCAGCTCGTCGTGGCTCCAGCCCTGGTTGCCGGCGGCGGCCCAGCGGTCGAAGTCCTGCCGGTGACCACGGATGTAGATCATGCCGTTGATGGCGCTGGAGCCGCCCCAGACCCGGCCGCGGGGGCAGGGGATGGGCTGGTCGCCGCTGGCGGCCTGGGCGCCGAATTGATGCATCCAGTTCCAGCGCGGGTTGGCGATCAGGCGGATGATCCCCGCCGGGGTGCGCACATAGGCGGCGGGCAGCAAGGTGCGGTCACTGGGCCCGGCCTCGATCAGGCACACCTTGAGCTTGGGGTCGGCGGACAGACGGTTGGCCAGCACGCAACCAGCGGAGCCGGCGCCGACCACGATGTAGTCGAAGGTTTGCGTGGTGTGTTCAGTCATGGGGATACCTCTTTGGGCAGTCACAAAAATCCATCTCACAGCCCCAGCAGCGAGCCGACGTCGAGGGTCACTTGCAGGCCGACGACAAAGCCGTTGCCGCTCAGCTCGCGGGCCTCGGGGTTGTAGAAATTGTCCGGGTTGATCAGGTACTGGACGCTGGGCTCCACCGCCAGTTGCCGGGTCAGGGCGATGTGGGCGTTGGCTTCCAGGGCATAGACATTGCGCTCGCCCTGGCGCGGGTCGCCGCCGTTGGCGGTCCGTGCCTGTTGCTGGAAGCGCAGCTGGTGATCGTTGAGGCGCAGGTAGCTGGCCTTGAGGTTGAGCTTGTCCCGGGGCCGGTCGAAGGGCGCCAGATAGGTCAGCCCGGCTTCGGCGAAGTGGCTGAAGGGCTGCTTGTCATCGGCCGCCGCCGACAGCGAGCCGAACAACAGCAGGGCCTGGGGCGCGCTGCCCGATCCGGCGTCGGCGCGCCACAGCGACTGCTGGAACTTGAAGAAGGCGCCGCCGCTGCCCCATGCCGTGGCCCCGGTCAGCGGGTCCTCCTGCTTGGAGGTGTTGTAGTAGCCGTTGAGCTCGTAGTGGGAGCTGTAGGCGTCGCGGTTCTGGCTGCCGATGCCCAGCAGCAGGCTGGTGCCGCTGGCATCGTCGGTGCTGAGGTCCAGGCCCTTGCGCTCCTTCAGGTAGTCCACCGGGTTGGATTCGAAGGCGCCGCCGTGTACGTACCACTGGGGCGTCAGCTGGTACTTCAGGTAGCCGCCCCAACTGCCGTAGGGCGGCGGCAGGATGCCGGTGGAAGAGTCGATGATCGGGTCATTGCAGGTGATGGTGCTTTCGCAGTTGTAGATGTAGAAATAGCGCCGGGCGTTGGTCCGCCCCAGGCTCAGGTCGACCCGGCCATCGAGCCAGGTCTGCTGGTAGGTCAGCAGGCTCAGCTGGTTGCTGGTGAGGTCGTTGTGGATCGGCGCGCCGCCAAAGTAGCTGCCGGCGGCGCCTTGCCAGTTGCGTGAGGTGGGTACGCCGGTCTGGTGGTCGAGGATGAACAGGGTCTGTTCGAAGTGCAGCGCCGCGCCGTCCAGGCCGGCGAAGGTCCCCAGGTTGATGTCGGCGCCCACGAACAGATCGCCGCTGTTGCCGAAGCTGTGGGGGCGGGGGCCGGTGTCGAGGTTCTTCATGGACAGGCTGAGAAACTGCACGTGGGGCGTAATGCCCTGGTCGGCCAGGTAGTCGCCCAGGCCGGACAACGGCCCGCTACGAGGCGCAGCCGGGGCATCGGCAAGGCAATCAAGGGGCAGCAGCAGGGCTGCCAGCAGCGGGCACAGCGCATAGGAAGCATTCATGTCGGGTACTCGTTTCTTGTTGTTTTTGTCTTGAGTGTTGAAAGCGAGGGGTCAGGCCTCGGCCAGGGCCGGTGTCGGGTTGACCAGCACCTTGATCTGACTCTTGTCGTGCAATAAGACCTCGAAGCCCTGTTCCACCGCCTGCTCCAGGGCTAGGCAGCGGGTCACCACCCGGGACAGGTCCAGGCGTCCGCTGGCCAACAGCTCGATCAGTTCGGGGTACACATGGCGGTAGCCGACGCTGCTGAGCAGGCGCAGTTCGTTGTTCACCAGCTGGAAGGCGTCGAAGTGCACTTCGCCCATCAGGCCCACCATCACGGCCTCACCGCCCTTGCGCAGGCAGTGCAGGGCATGGCTCAGGGTCTGCTGGGTGCCGGCGGCCTCGAAGGCTGTGTCGAGGCCGCCGTCGCTCAGTTGCCGCAGGCGCTCCTGCAACTGTGGGTCGGCGCCGTCCAGGGCGGCGCTGGCGCCGAGTTCCAGGGCCAGCTGCCGGCGCTGCGGGTCCAGGTCCACGGCGTAGATGCGTTCCACGCCCCGCAGCCGGGCCAGCAGGACCAGCAGCAGGCCGATGGGGCCCAGCCCGAACACCACGCAACTGTCGCCGGCCAGCAGGCTGCTCTGGTTCAGGGCGTGGTAGGCCACCGCCGCCGGCTCCAGCACGGCGGCCTGCTTGAAGCTGACGCGCTCCGGCAGCCGGTGCAGCATGTAGGCGGGCACCAGCGCCTGTTCGGCAAAGCCGCCGTCGCCCATCAGGCCGATAAAACCCATGGATTCACAGAGGTTGTACTGGCCCATGCGGCAGTACTGGCATTCGCCGCAGCGATACTCCGGCTCCACGGCCACCCGTTGCCCCAGCAGGCTCGGATCGACGTCGGGGCCCAAGGCCACCACCTGGCCGCAGAACTCATGGCCCAGGGTCAGTGGCGCCCGGCAGCCGGACAGCGGGTGGGCCGCGTGCTGAGGAATCGAGTGCGGCCCATCGGCGTACTCATGCAGGTCACTGCCACAGATACCGCAGTAGGCCACCTGCAGCAGGACTTCCCCAGGGCCGGGCTGGCGCGGTTGCACCTGGCTCAGGCGCAGGTCTCGGGCGGCATGCCAACGCAGTGCGTTCATGGCTGGTTTCCTTGCAGGACAGAGGAGGCGTGCTGGCGCTGTTGACGGGCCAGCACCGCTGGGGCGGTTTCCTTGAGAAACAGCGCCAGTACCGCTGCCAGCAAGGCGCCGCCACAGGACATCCACATGACGATGGACAGGCCGAAGCGGTCGGCGGCGAACCCGGCGATGGTCGGGGCGACGAAGCCGCCCACCAGTTCACCAATGCCCATGATCATGCCCAGGGCCGTGGCCATGACTTCACGGGGCACGGTCTCTGCCGGAATGGTGGCCATGAACAGGGTGAAGCAGCCCAGGCCGGTGTAGGTCAGCAGCATCAGTACGCCGAGCATCCAGGGCGAAGATGCGTAGAGCAGTGCCATGGGGCAGCAGGCGGCGATCAGTGAGAACAGCACCAGGGTCGGGCGTCGGCCGATGCGATCGGAGATCGCCGGCACGCCGAAGCCCCAGAGCACCCAGGCGCCGCCCAGGCAGCTCATCACCGTGCCCATGCTGGCCGGGCTGTAGTCGCGGACCTTGACCAGAAAGGTCGGGGTGAAGGAAATCAGAATGATGAACCAGGTCAGGAACACGCAGCTGATCAGGGTGCAGAGCACGATGTTGCGGCTTTTCAGCAAGGCCAGCCGATGTCCGCCGCCGTTGCTCGGTGCGGTGTTGGTCCGGGGCTCGCTCCGTGGCGGGTCCGGGTGTACATAGCGCCAGATCAGCAGGGCGATCAGCAGGCCGGGAACCAGCGAGATGATGAAGGCGTGGCGCCAGCCATAGGCTTCTGCCAGGGCGATCAGCACCGGTGGTCCGATCACCGCCCCCAGCAGCCCGGCCGCCGAGCCTTGCAGCAGCCCCATGTTCAGGCCCCGGCGCTGGGGCGACGAAGCCTCCACCATCAAGGATTGCGAGAGCGGCAGGATCGGCCCTTCGGCCAGCCCCATGATGGCGCGAAACAGCAGCAGGCTGAGGAAACCGGTGACCAGCCCGGAAAGGGCCGAGCACAGGGAAAACAGGATCACCGCGACAATCAGCAGCGGCTTGCGCATGCCACGGCGGTCCGACCAGGCGCCCACCAGGGCGCCGGACACCGCCCAGGCCAGGGCCAGCACCGACGACAGCATGCCCAGGTGGCTGTTGCTCAATTGCAGTTCGTCGGCCATGAAAGGGAACAGGAAGGACAGCGCCAGACGATCGAAAAAGACGAAGCCGAAGGTCAGGAACAGCACCCCCAGCAAGGTGTTCTCGTAACCGGCCTTGTTGTTTTTATAAGCCATGGTGGTTCTCCGAGGAGGCGTGAGCTACGCCGATCAGCGAAACAGGGTGTCGATATGGGCCGCGCCCAGGCCGATCTTTTCGTAGTGTTCGCGGCACAGGGCGATGTAGGAGTGCACGTCGAAGTAGCCGTCGGGCTCGCCCTGTTCGTCGAGCCAGATCAGCGGGCCCTTGACGATGAAGAACACCCGCATCGGCTGCTCGTGCTCGTAGGCCACCAGGGTGTGACCTTCGCCCGGGGTTTCGTAGACGAAGTCGCCGGCGGTGGCCGTCCATTCGTGCTCCAGGTAGCCCCACTTGCCGGACAGGGTGTAGGCGAAGACTTCGTGGGGGTGGTAGTGGCGGTTGACCAGCCCGGCGCTGCGGGCCATGAGGATGTCGCACCAGCGGTTCTCGCTGGGGGAAATCCACAGCGGTCGCGAAGACACGGTTTCGGTGAAGGGCACGTACAGGCTCAGGTCGTCGCTGGCGGCATTCGGCAGGTAGACCTCGGGCTTGGCGTCGGGTTTGAAACAGTGGGCGATGGGCTGCAGGTCTTTCCAGAACTCACGGGTGGCGGCTTCAGGCATGGTCGACCTCGATTGTTGTTATAGGGGGCGTCATGGGGATGACTGAGGCGACTTTAGGCCCACGGCTGGACGCCGGTTTGATTGAATCGGACCGATTTGTTGTCTGTTTCGGACGGGGATTTTTCCTACCGAAAATAGCGAGGTGACGAGGCGGTTCCGGCGAACGGCTCTCACTGCGTTTCAAGTTGACAGGCTATATAGTTCAGATGTTAATGAATGGCCGCAGCCCGCAGATCATGCGGCCCCAGGTGCCCGGACACGACCTTGCCGTCCGGGGAATATCCAGCCGCCCATGAGAAGAACAACAATGTCTCCATGCGCCTTGCTCGAAACCCGGCACGCCAGCACCCAGGCGGTCGACCCGGATCACCGCCTGAGCTTCTGGGAGGACTACAACGCCAGCACCCTGGTGGGGCTCAAGTGCAACTCCTACGCCGACGACGGTTTCACCGCCCGCCAGGACAACCTGCAGTTGGGTGCCATGCGCCTGGCGCGCATCGTGGGCAATGAACACGTGGTGGAACGCGACACGTCGATGATTCGTGGTGTACCCAAGGATTCGATCTTCGTGTCCCTGGTCACCGGCAGCGGTTCGTTCTTCTATCAGGACGGCGCCTGCCAGGTGCTGGAACCGGGGGAGCTGGTGGTCTACCGCACCGACAAGCCTTACCTGTTCGGCTTCTGCGGGGCGATGCGCCAGTTCATTTTCGACATTCCCCAGGAGCAGTTTGCCGAGCGCTGCCTGAAGCGTTTCGACCGGACGCTGAAGATCAGCGTGCACAGCGGAGTCCAGCGCTTGCTGTTGCGCACCCTTGGCGAGCGCACCCGGACGTTTTTCCAGCAGCCGCTGTGTGGCGAGGCCGAGGCCTACCAGGAGCAGGCCTTCGAACTGCTGGCCAGCATCATCGCCGGGCAGATTGGAGAACGGCCCATCAATGCCCTGAGTGCTTCCTACCTGCTGGCGGCCAAACAGTGCATCCATGAACAGTTGGGGGACCCGTCCCTGAGCTGCGAACGGGTCGCGGCCCAGACCGGCATTTCCACCCGGCACCTGGCCCGGCTGTTCGCCATGGAGAATACCGTGCCCAGCCGCTTCATCCTGGAAAAACGCCTGCAGCAGGCCCGCCAGCTGCTTTGCAGCAGCCAGGGGGCAAGTCTGGACATCAGTGAAATCGCCTACCGTCATGGCTTTGTCAGCCAGGCGCATTTTGCCCGGGCGTTCAAGGCCCGTTATCAGCAGACACCCAGTGAGGCCCGGGCCCTGGAGCTGTTATAGCCAGGGCATTGCCCGCGGTGCTTCAGTCCGCCGGTTCCGTCGGCGGCGTGCTCCCGGCGGCCCCGTGCCCGGGTGGCGCAGCCTGTTCGGAACCGCGACGCAGTGCGGCCAGGCCGCAGCTGTGCAACAGATCGTCCAGCGGTTCCCTGGCGGTATCGGCTACGGTGGTTTCCCTTGGGCCAGGGGGAGGTTCGTGAAGTTGTGCCGCTTGCTGCAACAGGCGGGCGCGTGCCCTCTGCCAGAAGTAGATCTCGTCGAGGTATTGCTTGGTCTTGCGGTCCATGGACATCTCCTTTGTCTCAGCGGATAGGCAAGCCCCCGATCAGTGGGAAATCCCGGCAACCGGGGATAGCGGGCAAGCAGACGGACAGGCCCCGGCGCACGACACACCCGATCCCGAAGGCAAAGGCGCGTTGCTACGGCACGCGAGAGTTCTTCCTGGGGTGAATGGCGAAAAAAACGGACCCGTGGGTCAGGTTATTGAGGAGAGAATAGAAAATCTTTGGCCATCGTCAGGGCGAATGTGTCGCAGGGCTGCGCGAGGCAGCAGGTAGAGGAGCGGGGCCGCGGCTCTTGGCGTGGCGCAATAACGCGTGCGAGAGGTGATAAGGCAGGCAGTGGCTGATGTCCGGCGTCAGGCCGCTAAACATCAGCCCTGGGAGGGCGCCGGGCCGGTCAGCGAGCGGCGGTTGCTATGGCCACGGCCTGACGGTCCAGCAACTGGCGCTGAAAGGCCGCGAAGTCCTGCTTGGGCTGCTGCTGGCGCACGAACTCCAGCATCGGGTCCTGGACCGCGGTACGGATGCCCGACAGTGCCTCCAGGGTCGCCAGCCCGCAAAAAGGCACATAGGCCTCGGAGTAGCCGCCTTCGTGCACCAGCACCAGGCGTCCCCGGCACAGGCGTTCGGCCGCGTCGCGCAGGCATTGGGTCATCTCGCGGAAGGAGTCGCTGTGCAGCAGCATTCGCGCCAATGGGTCCACGGCGTTGGCGTCATAGCCGCAGGCGACGATGATCAGCTCGGGTTCGAAGCGTTCCAGGGCCGGCACCACGATGCGCTGCATGGCGTACAGGTAGGCATCATGGCCACCACCGGGCAGCAGCGGGACGTTGATGTTGCAGCCCAGGCCAGCGCCGCGGCCATGGTCTTGCTCACCGCCGTAACCCGGTGGAAAGCAGCCGTCCTGGTGCAGGGACAGGGTCAACACGTCGGCCCGCTCTTCGTAGATCGACTGGGTGCCGTTGCCGTGGTGCACGTCCCAGTCGATGACCGCTACCTTGCCCAGGCCATGGCGGACCTTGGCGGCCTCGATGGCAATGGCGATGTTGGCCAGGAAGCAGAAGCCCATGGCCTGGTCGCGGGTGCAGTGGTGTCCCGGTGGACGGGACAGCGAGTAGGCGTTGTCGGCTTCACCGCTGAGCACGGCGTCCACGGCGGCCAGGGCCAGCCCGGCGGACAGCTTGGCGATTTCATAGCTGCCGGGTCCCACAGGCGCCTCGTCGCCCAGTTGACCACCGCCGGCATCGCTCAAGGCCTTGAAACGTTGCAGGTAGGCGGCACTGTGGACCCGTAGCAGATCGTCCTCGGTGGCCGCAGGGGCACTGCGCAGATGCAACTGTCGGGTCAGGCCGGAGACATCCATCAGGCTTTTCAGCCGGCGCTTGGTTTCCGGTGATTCAGCATGCCCCGCGGCAGACGGCGGCTGGACCCAGCCGCCTACCGGGAGCGTCAGGACGTGGGGGCTGCCGCTGTGCCACAGGCAGCGTTCATCGAAGAAAAAAGCCGTTCTACAGGTCATGGTGATATCCATTTTTCAAGGAAAGTGTTGTTCAAGGACGCGCTGGCAGTCATCGCCCCTGGGGCTGGGAAGGGGCCTGGAGGGCGGGCCGGCAACTGAGTACCAGCGCCAGGGACAGCAAAGTGATGACGGCCCCCCCCAGCAACAGGCCCTGGAAGCCGTCGCTGCTTTCGATCAGGCGCCCGGCGAGGGTCGGGCCTATGGCCAGGCCGGCGCTGATCACCAGATTGGAGGCGTTCATCAACCGCCCGCTGCGATCCATCTCGGCCATGCGCGCCAGGATCAGCGGCAGGATGAAGGTCCAGGTGAACTTGAACACCAGCGCCGCCAGCGCGAAGCGCGCCAGCTGCGGCTGGCCCAGAAGCGCCAGCACCGAGCCCGCCATCAGGCCGTAGCCCAGCAGGAGCAGGGCGCTGCGGGGCAGGCGGTCGCCGAACAGGGTGGCGCACAACGCGCCGACGATGCCCATCAAGGTGGCGATGGCCAGGATGTCGCCGTTGGTCTGCGCCGAGAGGCCGGACTGGCTGCCGATGGCGCCGATGAAGGTCCAGACCCCGCTGAGGCTGATGTAGAAGGTGAGGATGCCGAGTATTCCCAGGCTCGCCTTGAGCCAGGAGATCGCTGGGGCTTGCGCGGCGTCGGCGGCCGGGCGCGCAGCGCCTGCTGGAAAACAGCGGGCCAGGGGCAGGCACAGGGTCATCAGCAGCGCCAGGATCAGGTAGCAGGCGCCCAGGCCGAAGCGTTGGAAGAGCATGGGCAACAGGCTCAGGCCGACCGCGCCCAGCACCAGCTGGCCCATCACCCAGAAGCCGTAGGCCCGGCTGGGACTGGGGCTGGCGGCGGCGCTGGCCAGGCAGATGATCATCAGCGAGCCGCCGGCCAGTGCGCTGCCAAAGCGCGCCATCAGCAACAATGAATAGTCGTGGGCCAGCATCGACAGCAGGTTGGCAACGATGAACAGCACGGCGCTGCACAGTGCGGCGCGCCGCCAGTCGATGTGTTTCAGCCACCAGATGGCCGGCAACGTGGCCAGGCTCATGGCCCCCAGCTCGGCGGAGAACAGGTCGCCGATCTGTGTGGGGCTCAAGTGCCACTGGCTGGCCAGTTGGGCGGCAATGGCCGGGGCCATCAGCAGTACGGCGGGAGTGATGGCGGCGAACAGCACTATGGCGGCCAGCAGCCCCAGGGGTTGGCGAGTAGCTGGCGCGGTGGCGCTCAAAACGGCGTTCTGGGTGTTCATGGACAGGCTCCAAAGGCAAGGGGTTCAGAACACGTGGACCAGGCGCAGCAGGGCGTCGGTGCCGGCAAAACCGTTATCGGTGGCGACGTTCTGCGACAGGCTGAACATCAGCTGGTTGCGCTTGTCCAGCCAGTGCCCGACCTCGAATCCGGCCTGGGTGTAGCGCTTGTGGGTGTCGTTGATCCGTCGGTCGTTGATCCGCAGTTCGCCGCCATCGGCGTGGATCAGGCGCAGGGCGCCGTAGGTCGCAGGGGTGAAGTCGTAGGAGGCGAAGGCTTGCAGGCGATAGAGCGGGTCCTGCTTCAGGTCGCTGCCGAAATAGTCGTCGTTGGTGCCGTACAACTGGGCTTCGAGGTTGGCCTCCAGCACCCATTTTTCCCCCAGGCCCTGGGTGTAGTTGTAGACAAAGGTCGCGCCCCAGCGATTGGCCCCCGGGGAAACGTCCGGGTTGCGGCTGTGGTACTCGCCCAGCGGCAGCGTGATCAGGGTCAACAGGCCGCTGTAGGTGCGGGTTTGCGGCTGGTTGATGAAAAACAGCGTGCCCCCCACCTGAGGATCACCGAAACCGCTCTCCCCGGTATGGCGTTCGGCGCCGGGCAAGCGAGCGTTGATGTCGGCCAAGGGCACGATGAACTGTGGGGTGCACAGGGTGCCGCACAGGTCGCTGAAGAACACCTGGCGGTAGGCCATGGCATTGACTCGCAGCTCGGCTTTGCCGGTGCTGTCGGCCGGGCCGTGAAAGTCGCCGGCACGGGTGGCCGGGAGGTACAGCACCCCCAGGCTGGTGCCCACGGGGGCGGCGAAGAAGTCCCGGGCGTTGAGGTCCGCGGCGTTGAGCGACAGGCTGGCCAGGGTGCCAGCCAGGGCCAGGGTGGTGCGGGTAATGAGCCTTGTCATGGGCGGTGCGTCTCTTGTTGGAGTTGTTGTTCGGCGAAGGGCTCGCCGGCACACGGCAGTGGGGCAAAAAAAGGGCAAAGGCTGCCCGTGGCCGTCAAATACGACGGCGTAAATCAGCGCAGGTCAGGGGTTGGGGTCAGTCGGGCGGGGCGTGGAGCAACTGGGCGATGCGCGCCTTGTCCTTGACCCCGAGCTTGCTGTAGATGGCGCGGATGTGATGGCGCACGGTGTTGGGCGACATGCCCAGGTCCCGAGCTACTTCCTTGTAGGTCTTGCCATCACCGAAGCACTGGGCGACGGCGTTTTCCCGGGGGCTGAGCTTGGGCAGCAGGCTGCGGCTGCGGGCCGCCAGCAGGTACAGGTCGCCCACGGCCGAGCAGTCGATCTGCAGGCGCTTGCCCTCGAAACCGTTGCCATCGAGCTTCATGGGCAGTTGCGGACCGTTCCACTGCGGCCATTCATGCAGCAGCAGATCGACAAAACCGCGCTCGGCGCACTGCAGCACGCCGCGCTGGTCGCACACGGCCAGGGCCAGATTGCGCGGGCGGGTGAGTTTCTCGCGCATGGCCACCAGGGTGCGGATCTGATTGGCCGACACCGCCGCCACCAGGTGCAGCATCAGGTTGTTCAGCACATGGCAGTCGTCCCGGGTAAAGGCCGGGGCGCCAGGGGCACGGTACAGGGCCAGGTGGTTGCTCAGTTGGGTATGGGGATCGATGTGCACCACGCATAGCAGCTCGCCGATGTTGTACTGGCGCCCCAGCCAGTTGAGCCCGGGGCCGTTGTGCGGATCGGTCATGTCGACGATCACCGCCCGTCCCGGCACTTCGTGCACCCGGTTCACGGTGACGTCGATGTGGCGGATCGATTGCCAGTCCGCCAGGTAGCTCGGTGGCAGGCGGTACAGGTAGCAACTGTGTTCATCCGGCAAGCCGTCGACCAATGCGGCGCGGCCCCACCAGGCACTGTCGAAGGGCAAGAGTTTGCAGATGCGCGCCAGGGCATGCTGGTGAAGGTTTTCGATGTCCTTGTTCTGCGCCAGTTGTTGCAGTTCCAGGGTCAGCTCGCTGAAGGCCTGCAACAGGCTGGCCGGAGCGTGATCGAGTCGGTTCATGGGTCTGTACCTCTGTGCGACGTTGTTATTGTTTTCGTCACGGAAGGGGTTGAGGACCATTACGCCTGGGGGACGTGGGCAGGGCCTGGTGCGAGTATCGATGGCTTGGCAACACCGCGCCATCCTACAGATGCAGGAGGTGGCCCATGGCCCGGATGCGGCGAGGCAGCCGGGCGTTGGCAGGGAAGGAGCTAGGGCAGGATCAGGCAGCGGGGCAAGGGTGCTGCAAACGGTGAAAGCAACGGCTGAAATACACCAGCGAGTCGCCTTGCTCGCGCACGCTGATTTCATCCAGCTCCACCAGCATCACCGAGTGGGTGCCGATTTCCTGGACCTCGGTGATGCGTCCCTGGAGGCTGGCCAGGGCGCCGTCCAGCACCGGCAGGGCCTGCAGGCCGTCGCGCCAGGGGTGCAGGCCGAAGCGCTGGTCCATGGCCACCCCGGTCATGCCGGCAAAATGCCGGGCCACGTCCTCGTGTTCGCCGCTCAGGACGTTGATGCACAAATGGCCGTTGCCCTTGAACACCGGGTTCAGGGCGCTGTTGCGGTTGACGCAGACCATCAGGGTCGGCGGGCTGTCGGTGACCGAGCAGACCGCGGTGGCGGTGATGCCGCAACGGCCGGCGGGGCCGTTGCTGGTGATGACGTTGACCGCAGCGGTCATGTGAGCCATGGCGTTGCGGAAGGCGAGTTGCTTGGGATCGAGTACAGACATGACGAATTCCTCGTGGGCGCAGGGCATTGCGCTGCAGGAGCCAGCTTGCCGACGAAGAGGACCTTGTGGTGCTCTGGCGGGCGCTTTCGCTGGCAAGCCAGCTCCTACGACAACAGGTGGACATTGGCCTTTTCCGTAGGAGCCGGCTTCGTGGCTACTGGCGGATGCGGTCCAGCATGTTGATGTCGTCGGGGTTGCTCAGGTGCGGCACGGTCCAGCCATCGAGGTCGTAGTCGCCGAGGCACTTGTCCACCAGGTCGGTCATGGCCTTCATTGAGCCGCTGGCCTGGGCGTGGCGCAGGCACTGCATGCGGATTTCGTCCTGGCTGCCGGCGTAGTTGATCTCGTACAGCTCGTGGCGACCGCCGAACTCGGTGCCGATGGCATCCCACAGCAGCTTGAGGATCTTGATCCGCTCTTCGTGGCCCATGCCCCCCGAACCGCGGCAGTAGGTGCCGAGATACTGGTTGAGCACCGGGTCCTTGAGATCGCGGGAGCCGGAGGGCAGGTAGATCAGGCCGCTGGCCACCACCTGCTCGATGATCTTCTTGATGTCGGTGTAGGCCTGGGGCGCCAGCACCCGGTACGCCTGCAGGGCCTGGGTGCTGGGCAGGTAGACGCCGTTCATCCATTCGCTGGCGTTGCCGTGCATGGCGTCGGTCAGCGACCAGAACAGGTTGCGCCAGGCCACCACTTCGCCGACCTGGGCCTGGACCCCGCGAAACTCCAGGGAGCCGGTGCATTGCAGGGCCTTGACCAGCAACCCGGTGATGAAATCGAGCTTGACCGCCAGCCGGGTGCAGCCCTGCATCGGGAACAGCCGGCCGAAACCGCCTTGCGGGAACCACTGGCGGCAGCGCTCGAAGTCGCGGTAGATCAGCACGTTCTCCCAGGGGATGAACACCTTGTCCATGATCAGGATCGCGTCGTTCTCATCGAAGCGGCTGGACAGCGGGTAGTCGAAGGGCGAACCGGTCATGCCGGCCTGCAATTCGTAGGAAGGGCGGCAGATCAGCTTCATGCCGCGGGTGTTCATTGGCGCGATGAACATCAGGGCGAAGTCGGTGTTGTCCCCCAGCAACTGGGCCGAGCCCTGGCCGACGAAGTTGTAGTGGGTCAGGGCCGAGTTGGTGGCCACCACCTTGGCGCCGCTGACGATGATCCCGCCCTCGACTTCCTCGTCCACCGAGATGAACACGTCCTTGACCTGATCCACCGGCTTGTCGCGGTCGATGGGCGGATTGACGATGGCGTGGTTGAGGTACAGGCAGGCTTCCTGGATGCGCTTGTACCAGGTGCGGGCGTTGTCGGCGAAGCGCCCGTAGAACTCCGGGTTGGCCCCCAGGGCACTGCCGAAGGCGGCCTTGTAGTCGGGACTGCGGCCCATCCAGCCATAGGTCAGGCGCGACCAGTCGGCGATGGCATCGCGCTGCTGGCGCAGTTCATCGGGGCTTTTCGCCGAGCGGAAGAATTTGTGGGTGTAGCCGCCGTTGCCGGTGTCGGTGTCCCAGCACAGTTGTGACTGGGTGGCCGGGTCGTGCAGGGCGTCGTACAGGCGGGCCATGGAGGCCGCCGAGTTGCGGAAGGCCGGGTGGGTGGTGACGTCCTTGACCCGGTCGCCATAAATGTAGATTTCACGATCATCGCGCAGGCTGGCCAGGTATTCGGCACCGGTCAGCGGGCGGTGGGTTGCGGCACGAAAGTCTTCAGGTTTCATATCCAGTCTCGGCGTTGTTTTTATTGACTGGGGCCATGATGGGCAGGGGCGGGCGCTGAAAAAATGGCTTTTACGGCGAATGAATTGCACTTTTCATAGGGCGCGTTGGCGCTCTCGGGCTGGGTACGGCGCACTGTTCTGGAGCGACGAATCACGGCTTTATCGATTCACTTCGCGTTGTCTTGTCTCAGGCCTGAAACAGGGGGCTCATTTTGAAATATTTTTGCCAATCAGACAGATGAAAGCTCAAGTTCGGCCGATATCTCTGATAGGCCCATGGACGCTCTTTCCGTGGTGTCCCCCGTCGATGCAGTCCTGATGCGTCGGCCGATCAAGGGCATGGATGCTCGCCGCCCCGTTCTCCTTCGAGACTCGTCCTATGTCCTTGCGTAACCTGAATATCGCCCCGCGTGCTTTCCTCGGTTTTGCCTTTATTGCCTTGCTGGTCATGGTGTTGGGCGTGTTTGCGGTGAACCGCATGTCGATCATCCGCGACGCGTCCCTGGAAATGGAAAGCAATCAGCTGCCCAGCGTCGGGTATCTGGGCAACCTGACCGAGAACGTCCTGCGCTTGCGGATTCTGTCATTTCGCGTGCTGGTGAACCGCGAGCCGGCCGGCCTTGCTGAAGCCCAGACCCGCATCGGCGTGCTGGTGGACAAGGCCAGGCAGGCCCAGGCCAGCTACGCGGCGTTGCCGGCGGACCCGGAGGAAGTGGCGCTGTACAAGACCTTCAGCGCGACCCTGGACAATTACCTGCAGGCGCAGAAGGAGATGCTCGAGCTGTCACGCCAGGACAAGCTGGAAGAGCTGCGCACCCTGATCAACACCCGGATCAAGGACGGCACCGACCAGATGGGCGAGCAGTTGAACAAGCTCGTCGCGATCAATGCCGCGGGCGCCAAGAGTGCCTCCAAGGCGGCCGGCGAGCACTACGACAGTGCCATTGCCGGGATCGTCATCGTCGCGCTGCTGGCCGCATTGCTGACCATCGTGCTGGCGCTGTTGTTGACCCGCAGCATCGTCACCCCCCTGAACAAGGCCCTCAACGTCGCCGAGGTGATCGCCGGCGGCAATCTGCGCCAGGCCATCGAGGTCGACGGTCAGGACGAGCCGGCACGCCTGTTGCGCGCCCTGGCGCAGATGCAGGCCAGCCTGCGCCGCACCATCGAGCAGATCGCCGGCTCGGCGACCCAGCTGGCTTCGGCCTCGGAAGAACTCAGCGCAGTGACCGAGGAAGCCTCTCGCGGCGTGCAGCAGCAGAACACCGAGATCGAACAGGCCGCCACCGCAGTCAACGAAATGACCGCAGCGGTGGAAGAGGTGGCACGCAACGCAGTGTCCACTTCCGAGGCGTCCCAGCAGTCGACCCAGGCCGCCCGCGAAGGCCGCGACCGTGTGGTGCAGACCGTCGAGGCGATCCAGACCATGGCCCATGACGTGCAAAACACCTCGGTGATGATCGAAGGCCTGGCGACCCAGGGCCGGGACATTGGCAAGGTCCTGGACGTGATTCGCGCCATCGCCGAGCAGACCAACCTGCTGGCGCTTAACGCCGCCATCGAAGCGGCCCGTGCCGGCGAGGCCGGGCGTGGCTTTGCCGTGGTGGCCGACGAGGTGCGGGCCCTGGCCCATCGCACCGCCCAGTCGACCCAGGAAATCGAGAAGATGGTGGCCGGTATCCAGAACGGCACCGGCGAAGCGGTGGAGTCCATGCAGCAGAGCAACCGGCGGACCCAGAGCACCCTGGAGCTGGCCCGCGCCGCTGGCGAGTCCCTGGAGCAGATCGCCGAATCCATCAATCAGATCAACGAGCGCAACCTGGTGATCGCCAGTGCCTCGGAAGAACAGGCTCAGGTGTCCCGCGAGGTGGACCGCAACCTGGTGAACATCCGTGACCTGGCGATCCAGTCGGCGGCCGGGGCCAACCAGACCAGTTCAGCCAGTCATGAACTGTCGCGCCTGGCGGTGGATCTCAACGCCATGGTGGCGCGCTTCGTGGTCTAAGGGCGCGAACGGTGGGGCCGGGCGCTCGACGAGTGCCCCGCCAGCACCTAGGGTTTTGGCTGAAGCATCTTTCATGGAGAAAGCGATGCGCTACTCAGCCCTGACCCAACGGATTGTCGGAGAAGGTTCCGCAGCCTGGAACATCCACTACCGGGCCCTGGCCCTGCGCGAGCAGGGGCGGGATGTGTTGCTGCTGACCATCGGCGACCCGGATTTCGATACCCCCAAGCCCGTGGTCCAGGCTGCGATCGACAGCCTGCTGGCCGGCGATACCCACTATTCGGACGTGCGCGGCAACCTGGCGCTGCGCAGTTGCATTGCCCGGCGCCATCATCAGCGCTGCGGACAGATTGTCGACGCCGAGCATGTGGTGGTTTTGCCGGGCGCCCAATGCGCGGTGTTTTCCGTGGCCCAGTGCCTGCTCAATCCCGGGGACGAGGTGCTGGTGGCCGAGCCCATGTACGTCACCTACGAAGGCGTGTTCGGCGCCTGCGGGGCCCGCATCGTGCCGGTGCCGGTGCGGGCCGAGCAGGGCTTTCGCGTCGATCCGCGGGACATGGCGGCGCGGATCACCCCGCGCACCCGGGCCATGTTGCTCAACAGCCCGAACAACCCGTCGGGCGCGAGCCTGTCCCTTGACGACTGGCAAGCCCTGGCGCGGCTGTGCTTTGCCCACGACTTGTGGCTGATTTCCGATGAGGTCTATTGCGACCTGCTGTACGAGGGCCAGCACTTTAGCCCCGGCAGCCTGCCGCGCATGGGCGAGCGCACGGCCACCATCAACAGCCTGTCCAAGTCCCATGCCATGAGTGGCTGGCGGGTGGGCTGGGTGATTGCCCCGCCGACCCTGGCCGGGCACCTGAGCAACCTGGCCCTGTGCATGCTGTACGGCCTGCCGGATTTTGTGCAGAACGCCGCAGTGGTGGCCCTGGACAGCGACCTGCCGGAGCTGGCACAGATGCGCGACGAGTACCGACGGCGCCGGGACCTGGTGTGCGCGCTGCTGGGCCAGTGTCCGGGGCTGACCCCGATCTGCCCGGATGGCGGCATGTTCGTCATGGTGGATGTACGCCGCACCGGGCTGGACGCCCAGCGCTTTGCCGACCGCTTGCTGGACGACCATGGCGTTTCGGTACTGGCCGGTGAAGCCTTCGGCCCCAGCGCTGCGGGCCACATTCGCATCGGCCTGGTGCTGGACTGCGAGCGCCTGGCCGAGGCCTGCCGGCGCATTGCCCGCTGCACCGAGCAGATTCTCGAACAACGCCCCGCAACCCTCCACCTGTAGGCGCCGGCTTGCATGTCATGCACCGCCCTGGCGAACGCGTTTGCCGGCAAGCCCGCGTCTGCAGAGGTGCTCGCCAGGGGCACGCGGCGGTTAGGCCTGGCGCTGTGATGGAGCGGTCCAGGCGGCGGTGTTCACCAGATTGGCTGGGCGCTGCCCCGACAGGGCCGCCAGCAGGTTGTCCACCGCGCAGCGGGCCATGGCTTCACGGGTTTCGTGGGTGGCCGAACCGATGTGCGGCGTGGCCACCACATTGGGCAATTGCAGCAGCGGTGAGCGGTGGTCCAGCGGTTCGCGCTCGAACACGTCCAGCCCGGCGCCGCGGATCCGTCGTTCCTGCAAGGCTTCGATCAAGGCCGCTTCGTCCACCACCTTGCCTCGGGAAATATTGATGAAGATGCTTTGCGGGCGCATCAGCGCCAGTTCACGACGGCCAATCAGCCCTTGGGTTTTCTCGGTCAAGGGCAAGGTCAGGCAGATGAAGTCGGCCTCTTGCAGCAGTTGCTCCAGGCTGCGGTAGCGGGCATTGAAACGTTGCTCCACCGCCGGCTTGGGGCTGTTGCTGTGGTAGATCAGCGGCATGCCGAAGCCGAAATGCCCACGCTGGGCCAACGCCTCGCCAATGCGCCCCATGCCGATGATGCCCAGGGTCTTGCCGTGCACGTCGCTGCCGAAATGCAGCGGTCCGATGTTGCGGTTCCATTGCCCGGCGCGAACCATGTTGGCCAGTTCCACCACGCGCCGGGCGGTGGCCAGGACCAGGGCGAAACCGGTGTCGGCGGTGGTTTCGGTGAGCACGTCCGGGGTGTTGCTCAGCAGAATCCCACGTTGGGTCAGGTAGTCGATGTCGTAGTTGTCGACCCCCACCGAGACACTGGCCACCGCTTGCAGGCGCGGCGCCAGGTCCAGCAGCTCGGCGTCCAGGCGCAGGCTGGCCCCCAGCAGGCCGTCGGCGCTGGGCAGGGCCTGGCGCAGGGCCTTGAGGCCGGTTGGGCCCAGGTCCTCGATCAGGGTGACCTCGGTCTGTTCCTGCAGGCGCGCCATCAGCGACGGCGAGAGTTTCTTGTACAGCACCAGGTGTTTTTTCATGACGGTTCTCTGTGGCAGTTCAGGAGTGGGCCAGGCGGCGTGGCAGGGGCAGGCCCTTGGCCCGAGGCGCTCCGGCGCCGGGTGTCAGCAGCAGGGTCAGCAGCACCGAGAGCAGCAGGGCGCCGCTCATCAGCAGGTAGGACATCCCCGGCGAGCCGGTGGCGCTGTTCAGGTAACCCACCAGATAGGAGCCGCCGAAGGAACCCAGGGCGCCCATGCTGTTGATCAGCGCCATGGCGCCGCCGGCGACGTTGGCCGGGAGAATCTCCGGAACGATGGCGAAGAACGGCCCATAGGGCGCGTACATGCAGGCTCCGGCGATTACCAGCAGCCCGTAGGACCACCAGAAGTGTTCGGCACCCAGCAGGTAGGAGGCGTAGAAGGCGATGGCGGCCACCAGCAGCGGCGGCCAGACGAAGCGCTTGCGTTTCTGGATCCGGTCCGAGCCCCAGGACACCCCGAGCATGGCGATCACCGCCGCCAGATAGGGCAGGGCCGAGAGCCAGCCGGCCTCCACCATGTCCATTTGCGCGCCGTGCTTGAGGATCGAAGGCAACCACAGGACGAAACCGTAGACCCCGATGCTCCAGCAGAAAAACTGCAGGGCGAGGATGATCACCTTGGGCGAGCGGAAGGCTTCGGCGTAGTTCTTCACCGCCTTGATGCCTTGCTGCTCGGCGGCCAGGGCGCTTTCCAGGTCCTGCTTCTCCTGGTCGCTGAGCCACTGGGCCTGGCTGGGCCGGTCATCGGCCAGGCGCCACCAGATAAAGGCCCAGAGCACCGCCGGCAAACCCTCGATGATGAACATCCAGCGCCAGCTGAAATGCTCCACCAGATAGCCTGAGACCACCGACATCCAAAGCATGGTCACCGGGTTGCCGAGGATCAGGAAGGTGTTGGCCCGGGAGCGTTCGGCCCGGGTGAACCAGTGGCACAGGTACACCAGCATCGCCGGCATCACCGCGGCCTCCACCACCCCGAGCATGAAGCGGATGGCGATCAGCGTGTAGGCGTTGGACACGATCCCGGTGAGGGTGGCCAGGCCGCCCCAGAGGATCAGGCTGACGAAGATCAGCTTCTTCACGCTGCGTTTTTGCGCGTAGATCGCCCCCGGCACCTGGAAGAAGAAGTAGCCGAGGAAGAACAGTGCCCCCAAAAGCGAGGACAGCCCCGGGGTGATCTGTAAGTCGTCGGCCATCCCGGAGGCGGCGGCAAAGCCGTAGTTGGCGCGGTCCAGGTAGGCCAGGCTGTAGGTGATGAAGACGATGGGCATGATGTACCACCAGCGGCGGGCGGCGAGTTTGAGCGTGTCCATGAAAGTTCTCCTGAGCTTGTTGTTTTTGTCGCAACAGGTGGTTCTGGGTGTTCGTTTCCCGGCGCCAGCTCCTACGAGGCGCAGGCGGTTTTCAGGGGCGCTGCCTGGTCGGGCAGTTCGTGGCGTCTGGGCAGGCCTTCCATGTCGCCACGGCTTTGTACTGCGCGGCTGCCCAGCCAATTGGCCCGCTGCACCGCCTCGCTCACGCTGAGGCTTTCCAGCAGGGCGCTGATCAGGCCCACGGCGAAGGCATCGCCGGCACCTACGGTGTCCACCACCTGGGCCACCGGCACACCGTCGACGAAGCCGGCGTCCAGATGGGTGCGGTAGTAGGCGCCATGGGCCCCGAGCTTGATCACCACCGCTTCGGCGCCCTGGTCCAGGTAGAAGGCGGCGATGTCCGCCGGGTCGTCACGCCCGGTGAGCAGGCGTCCCTCGCCGAGGCCCGGCAGCACCCAGTGAGCCAGGGCCGCCAGGCGGTTGATCTCGCGGATCATCTGGGACTCGCTGGGCCACAGGCCGGGACGCAGATTGGGGTCGAAGGACAGGCTGCGGCCGCTGGCGCGCTGGGTCTGCATCAGGTGGCCGGACAGTTCCCGGGCCGAGTCCGAAAGGGCCGGGGGAATGCCGGTGGCGTGCAGATGGCGAGCCTGGAGCAGGGCCGGAGCCAGGTCGTCGAGGCTCAGGTGGCTGGCGGCCGAGCCGCGGCGGAAATACTCGACCCGCGGGTCGTCGCCGGTTTCTTCCCGTGACTTGAGCTGAAAGCCGGTAGGGTGCAGCGGGTCGCGGCGCACGAAGCGACAGTCCAGGCCCTCGGCCTGCAAGGTGTCGAGCACGAAGCGCCCCAGAGAGTCGTTGCCGACCCGGCTCAGCCAGGCCACCTTGAAACCCAGGCGCGACAGGCCGATGGCCACGTTGCTGTCGGCCCCGGCAATGCGCTTGTGAAAGTGCTCGACCCGGGCCAGGTCGCCGCTGTGCTCGGCGACGAACATGGCCATGGTTTCCCCGAAGGACAGAATATCGATCTCAGACATGGGCTGGCTCCAGTCGCGACTGGCCGAGGCGGGCCAGCAGGCCGACCTGCTCGGCGCTCACCTGCAGCAGGTCGTCGCCTTGCAGGGGGTATTCCACGGCCCGGGTAATACCTTGAGTCATGTGCTGCAGCAGGTGTTCCCACTGCTGCAACTCCGGGGCGCCGGGCGGTAGGGCCACCCGCTTGCCGTCGACCCGCAGGCGTACCGCCTTGCAGTGCACGTAGTCCACATGCCGGCCCAACAGGCGCGCGGCCGTCAGCGCCGACTGCTCTTGCCACTCCCAGTTGCCGATATCGAAGGTCATGCGCAGGGGCAGGTTCCACCCTTGCACGGCGTTGAAAAAAACCTGAAAGGGCTCGATGCGCCCGCCATGCACGGTCTGGTCGTTTTCCACCAGCAGGGTGAGGGGCTGGCCTGACAGCAGGCTGGCCAGGCTGCCCAGGTCGTGATGTTCGGTGAAGTGACCGAGGGACACTTTCAGACGCTTGGCGCCGAACGCCCGGGCCCGTTGCAAGGCGGTAGGCAGCTCGGGGTTGGGTTCGTAGCCCTCGGCCAGCCACAGCTCCAGGGGCGAGGAAAATACGCTTTCCAGGCCGTGCTCCCGGGCGCTGCGGGCCAGTTCCTCGGGCTTCTCGTGGGTCAGCAGTTCTTCGCGCCACTCGATGCACGAAGCGCCGGCGGCGGCCACCAGGGGAATGAAATGGCCCTGGCCGTGCTGGCGGACCAGATCCGCGCCGTAGCTGGACAGGCTGATGGAGACGGGTGATTGATGCATGCTTCAGACCTCTGAAACCGGTTTCATTTTTATTCGAGAAAACCCGGGACACGCTGCGATGCAGGGTGCTCGGGATTACACAGGGTGTTTTCGGGTGGAGCCGCGAACCATCAGTTGCGCCGCAAAGTCCAGTACTCGCGCCGGGCCGGCATCGCCTCGCAGACGCTTGAGCAGGCATTGGAAAGCGGCGGTGCCTATGGCTTCGGTGGGCTGGGCCAGGGCCGTGATGCCGCTGCCCACCAGGGGGTACCAGTCCAGGTCATCGAGGGCGATCAGGCCAATGCCTTCGAACAAGGTGCAATCCAGTTCACGCAGGACCCGGGTCGCCGCCAGGGCCGCCACGCCGTTGGCGCAGAACAGCGCCTTGGGGCCAGGGCCGGGAGCGTCGAGAAAGTCTTTCAGGTGGCGGGCCAGGGCCGCGCCGGTCTCCAGTGACTGGCCGCGCAAAGCCGGGCGCCGGGCGACTTCGTCCTGGAAGGCGGCGCTGCGTTCGAGCCGCGAGCTGGTGCCGTCATGGGGTTCGCTGACCAGCAGCAGGTCGCGATAACCCTGTTGCTCCAGGTGTTCGATGGCGCTGTGCACCGCCGCCGGGTTGTCCAGGCCCACCAGATCGGCGTGCAGTGATTCAAGCTTGCGGTCCACCAGGACCATGGGCATTTCCTGCTGCAGCTCCTGCAACTGCTCCAGGTGATGACCCAGGGTGTTCACGATCAGGCCTTCGATGTTGTAGGCCCGCAGGTTGGCCAGGTGCTGGGCTTCCTGCTGATCGTCACGGTCGGTGTTGCACACCACCAGGCTATAGCCGTGCTGGCGGCAGGCGGTTTCCACGCCATGCATGACGGCAATCGAGTAGGGGTTGCGGATATCGGCCACCAGCATGCCGATCAGGCGGGTGCGCCCGCGTTTCAGGCCGCGGGCCATCTGGTTCGGGCGGTAGCCCAGCGCGCTGATGGCCTGCTCGATGCGCAAGGCAATGGCATCGGAGAGCAGGGCGCGGTCTTCGCCGATAAAGCGCGACACGCTGGCCTTGGAGACCCCGGCGTGGCGGGCGACATCGAGCATGGTGACGCGGCTGCGCTGGGCGGCGGAAAACTGATTCACGGGCAACGACCTTATTCTTGGAATTATCGGTTTGCAGTGCTTCCGGGTACGGTGCTGAAACCGGTTTCAGGAAACCGCAAAACCCATTCTGCCGTCAAGGGCGCAACGTCGATAAATCGCTATCAGGGCTCAAGTTGGCTGACCAACGGTAGGGGCTCAGGCTGGCTCAAGAAACTCGCGCAGGGCCCGCAGTAGGGCGTCGTACAGCCCATCGACTTCCGCCGCCAGCCCTCTGGCCCGCAGGCAGCCATGCACCAGGCCCAGGCCCGGGTACAGCTGGCTGGCGACGCCGGCCTGCAGCAGGCGCTGGTGATAGCACTGGCCGTCGTCGCGCAAGGGGTCGAACTGTGCCTGCGCGATAAAGGCCGGCGGCAGGTGACTGAAGTCCTCTGCCAGCAGCGGCCGGGCATAGGGCGAGGTGGGTTCGGGCTCCGGCAGGTACAGCGCCTGGAAACACTCCAGGTCACTGCTGCTGAGCAGCGGGGCATCGGCGCACTGGCTGCGCGAGGGCAGGTTGGCGGCACCGCCGAGCCCGGGATAGACCAGCACCTGGGCGGTGGGCAAGGGTTCACCGGCATCACGCAGGGCCAGGCACAGGGAGGCGGCCAGATTGCCCCCGGCGCTGTCGCCCATCACCAGCCGACGGCGGTGATCCAGAGGCACAGGGCCCAGCCCCTGCTCCAGAGCCCGCCATACCGCCAGGCAATCGTCGAAGGCGGCCGGGAACGGGTGTTCCGGGGCCAGCCGGTAGTCCACCGCGATCACCAGCGCCTGCAACTCGTGGGCCAGATGGGCGGTGATGAAATCGTGGGAATCCAGGCTGCCCAGCACCCAGCCGCCACCGTGCAGGTACAGCAGCCAGGGCCAGCCGCACTCCGGGGCGGCGCGGTCGGGGTGATAGAAACGCAGCGGCACCTGGGCCAGTTGCCGTTGATGCACGGCGAGGCCGGGCGCATGGGCCGGAGTGAAATCTCGGCACATGCGCTCATAGCTGTCGCGCAGGCCCTTGAGGCTGCTGTCGGCGCTGGTGTAGCTCAGGGTGCGCTGGACGAAGGCCGCCAGCTCGGCAGAAAGTGGGTAATGGCTCATGGATAGCCTCACAGGGGTAGGAGCTGGCTTGCCAGCGAAGAGGTCCGTGAGACTGCCTTCGCCGGCAAGCCGGCTCCTACAGGGGCGGTTACAGGTTCGCTTTGACCGCAGCCACACCATCGCGGCCGTCGAAAGTGGTGACCCCCGTCAGCCAGCGCTGCAGGTCTTCGGGGTGCTCGCGCAGCCACTGGCGGGCCACGTCCTGGGGCGCCTTGCGCTGCATGATCGGCACCATCAGCTGGCTTTCCTGGGCGGCGCTGAAGGTCAGGTTCTGCAGCAGCCGATGCACGTTGGGGCAGCGCTCGGCGTAGTCCGGCGCGGTGACCGTGGACACCGTGGCCGCCCCCTCGTTGGGGCCGTACACGTCTTCGCTGCCGGTGAGGTAGGTGATGGCCATGTTGATGTTCATCGGGTGCGGGGTCCAGCCGACGAACACCACGAACTCCTTGCGATTGATCGCCCGTTGCACCGCCGCCAGCATCCCGGCCTCGCCGGACTCGATCAGCTTGAAGCCCTTGAGGCCGAAGTGGTCGGTGTCGATCAGGGTCTTGATCGTGGTGTTGGCGCCGCTACCGGGCTCGATGCCGTAGATCTTGCCCCCCAGCTGGTCCTTGAAGCGGGCGATGTCGGCGAAGGTTTTCAGGCCCGCCTGGGCCACGTAGTCCGGCACCGCCAGCGTTGCCTGGGCATCGACGAGGCTGGGCTGGGCCATGACCTTGACTTGCCCGGCCTCGAGGAAGGGCGCGATGTTCTGGTCCATGGCGGGCTTCCAGTAGCCGAGGAAGATGTCCAGGCGCTGGTCGCGGATGCCGGCGAAGATGATCTGCTGCACCGCGCTGGTCTGCTTGCTGTCATAGCCCAGACCACCCAGCAGCACATCGGCCACGGCGCTGGTGGCGATCACATCAGTCCAGTTGACCACCCCCATGCGCACGGTCTTGCAGGACGCAGGCTCGGCGGCCCAGGTGGGGGAACTGAGCAGTGCAGTGGCGCAGAGGAGCAGGAAACAACGCTTGAACGGTGTTTTCATCAGAGGATCTCTTCCGGCAGGTGGCTTGTTGTTCAGAGCGGCGTCTTGTTGCGCCGTACTGGCCACCTTACGTGGCCCTGATGGTCCGGGAAGCGCTCTGTAGCGACCGGCTTTTGCCCTGTGGCGACTGCCCGGGCGCACTTCACGCCCGCAGGCTCATCCAGGTAGCGATCAGCAGCAGCCCTGGCGGTTGGCCGTTGTGCCAGAGCTGGGGTGTTGCAGTGTGGTGCAGCCTCAGTTGGGCTGATAGGCAATACCGCGAAACAGGGCCGGGGCCGCTATCAGAACTGATAGGTAAAGGCGGTTTGAATACCGGTCGTGTCGTTGCCACCTGGTTCCTGTGTCCAGAACACACCGGCATGCACGGCGCTGTGCTGGTCCAAGGTGTAGCTTGCCCCGGTGCTCGCGGCAAAACGGGTGTAGTGCTGTTTATCGGCCTGGTAGGTATAGCGTCCCAAGTAGTCCATGCGGGCTTGAAAGGCATCCTGGTCTTTGTCCAGGTCCTGGATCAGGCCCAGGTTGGCATTGAGCTCCAGCTGTTTTGTCAGGCGCTTGGCTGTTCGTACGCCGGCGTTCAGGCTGGTCACCGAACGGTCCATTTTTGCGTAGCTGGCCGCCATGACGGCGCCGCTGTCCTCGCTATAGCCTTGGCGGCTGACTTGGGTCTGGCTGAGGCCGATATAAGGGGTGACGGTCAGGCTATCGAGCCTCAGGCCATAGGCACCCTCTATGCTGAAGGCCCTGCCACGCAGGCTCGAACGTCCTTTACCGGCTTCGGTATAAGCCAGTTGCTCACGGCGGATATCGACCTTGGACGACAGATAGGCCGCAGCCAGACGCCCCTGCCAACCCAGGCCCTGGCCCGATTCGTCCACGGCAACGAACATTGCCACTGCGGGTGCGTTGGACCCTGCCTTGGTGTAGTTGTCCGGCAACTGTTGATCGAGGTTCTGATCCAGGGTGATGCCTACGCGCAGATGTTCGCTGGGACGGGCGCCCAGGGTCAGGCTCGTGGAGGTCTGGCGGGTCTCGCGGTTTCTGCTGTAGCTCGGACCAACACCTATACAGAACGAGCCGCTGTCGATCTGGCACTCCTGGCTCATCAACCGATCCAGTTGTGCACTGCGCAGGTCCAGGACTCCCCATGCCTGATTGGCACTTTTGGCCATCGCGGTCCGGGTGTTGTCCAGATCAAGGAGGTGAGTGCCGGTTTCCGTGATCTTCCACAGCGCGGCGTGTACGGCGCCACTCGCCGTGAGGCTAAGACCCACGACAATATTGCCGTCGGCGGACACGGCAGATGCTGCCGAATGTTGCCCACCTAAAGTGCCCATATCGATCATGCCGCCAGCATCGGTGTGTCTGAACGCGTGGCTATCACCCTGTGCGGTGATGGCGCTCCCGACGATAACGCTGCCGTCGGCGGAGGCTGCGTAAGCGCTGGAGTTGCCGCCCCAGGAAGCGAGCTCGACCATGCCGTTGGCGTCAGTGTGTTTAAACGCTTGAGTAGCGCCGGTGATGGTTTCTGAACTGCCCACGACAACCTGGCCATCGGCAGATACACCCAAAGCCAGGGAGGACTCTCCGCCGAGGGTGCCCAGGTCGACCATGCCGCTTGCATCGGTATGTTTGAACGCGTGTTGTATGCCCGAAACCGTATCGATGTCCGCCTGCCCCACGACCACGCGACCGTCGCCGGACACCGCAGATGCATAGGACTTGCCACTGTTGCTTGCATTCAAGGTACCCAGATCGACCATCCCGGTTGCCTCCGTGTGCTTGAAGGCACGCATGTTCCCCTGGAGATTCAAGGAGTCGCCAACCACCACGGCGCCGTCAGCGGATACGCCATTGGCGCTGGATGCCGCGCCGCCCAATGTGCCTAGATCGATCATGCCGGTCGCATCGGAGTGCTTGAAGGCGTGAATTGAGTCAGGGGTGGCGGCCTTTCCCACGACCACATTGCCGTCGGCGGATATGGCATGGGCAAAGGCATAGTCTCCGCCCAAGGTGCCCAGATCGACCATGCCAGTCTCATCGCTGTATTTGAAGGCGCGATCTTCGTTTGTGTCTGACGTTACGTTTATGGCAACTAGACGACCGTCAGCGGATACGCCAAAGGCCATGGAAAATCCTGGATTCGAAGAACTTAAGTCAATGGTGTCGATCGTAGTTAGTGCATGAGACTGGTTTGAGTAAACAGCACTGCATAGCAGAGTGATCGCTGTTATCACGGATGGGTATTTCAATTCCATAACCTTTTTGCGAAGCAGAAAACATAACAGCCTGTAGAAATTACAGGCTGCTTTTGGGTTTGGCTGATTGCTTTGGAACCATGGATTGAGCATGCGAGCTCTGTAGTGCAGGTGGTCTCGTCATTTGGGTATGACGAGGCTGGCGAACTTCAAGAGTGGAGCAGGGATGTGAAGTTACTTGAAAGCTCGAAACTAACTTTAAGAAGTTAGTTAACTAAATCCATGATTGCAAAAGTCGGCAATTTTATTTTAAGTAAGAGGGCGGGTCTTTAAGATGATTCTTAAATTAGTCTTAAGGTGGTGGGGCGGCTTTTTTGGGGCAGATTGATCTGTGCAACTGGTTTTAGTTGATTAGTTTTGGCAGTCGTTCGACTTAGATCAAGTGCTGTCACCCATCCTGACACTCGCTATATGGCTTTCGGACGAAGCTGTCGCGATTTTTACCGACGAACTAGCGAGGGGCCAGGACTGGGTTCTAGCCGTTATGTAAAGGTTCAGCTGAACAGCCCGGCGGCGATATTGATGGAAAAGCCGAGGATCGCGGTGTTGAACACAAAGCCGATCAACGATTGGGCGAGGACGATCTTGCGCAGCTCGCGGGTGGCCACGCCGACGTCCGAAGTTTGCACCGCCACGCCGATGGTGAAGGAGAAGTAGAGGAAGTCCCAATAGTTCGGCGTGGTCAGTTCCTCGGCAAAGCGCAGGGCCGGTTCCTTGCCATTCCAGGTGTAGTAAAGGCGGGCGTAATGCACGCTGAAGATCACCCCCACCAGCAACCAGGAACCGATCACCGTGAGCCCGGTGAAGCCGTAATGCAGCAGACGCTGAGGGGTATCCAGGTCCTTGCTGCCCACCAGCTCCAGGGCAATGGTCACCAGACTGGCGATGGCGGCGACGCAGACGATCAACAGCACCAGCCCGGCGTTTTCGTCCTCGGTTTCGGCGATGCGTTTCACGTCCTCGGCCCGGGCCCGCACGGTCAGCCAGAACATCAGCGCCAGGTAGGTCCAGACCGCGGCGTTCCAGCCGATGAGGAGCTTGCCGGTCAGGGTTTGCGCGGGGGCGAGGATGCCGACGGCGCAGCCGATCAGCACGCCGAAGGTCAGGCGGGGGTGGGTTCGGATCACGAAAGACATGGGGGCTCGCAGCTTCTGGGCAGTGGGGGAACACTAGCATGTGGGGGGATTTTGAAAGGGGGGGGGATAGCGGGTTTGTCTTGATGGTTTGGGGTTTGGGGTTTGGGGGGGGGGTACATATCCATTCCTGCGGTAACGGCCGCTTAGGGTTTCGCCCTTACGGCGAGTCCCTTTTTTTCAAACGCCAAAAAAAGGAACCAAAAAACGCTTGCCCCTCCATGGGCCCCTCGCTGGGGCTCGGGGTTCCCTCGCTTCGGCATTGCTCCGGGGGCCCGCCGCCAACCGGCCATCCATGGCCGGGTGGCGGCTAGCTCGGCATCCATGCCGAGCTGCCCCCTACGCAACGCCTGCGCTCGGCCGGCTGGGAAGGGGCCGGAAGATCAAGAGCAAGAGCAAAAGCCAAAGCAAAAGCCAAAGCCAAGGTGCGCAGGCCGGCTCCTTGTAGCCGCTGCCGAAGGCTGCGAAACCAGGCGACGCGATATGTCAGGAATATCGGGGAGGCAGGTTTAGCGTCTCCTGCGGAGCCGTTCGCAGCCTGCGGCAGCGGCTACATGTAACGCGAACGGCAATGAAACAGGCCAGCCGGCAGGCCGCCGTCAGATTTTGATCTTGCTCTGGCTTTTGATCTTGATCTGTTAGCCCCGTTAACCACGATGGCCGAACGCAGGCATTGAGCCGTGGGTAACCCGGCAGGGATGCCGGGTTAGCCGCCACCCGGCCATGGATGGCCGGTGGCGGCGGCCCACGGATCAATGCCGGAGTGAGGGCATGCCGAGCCTAAGCGAGGCACCGAGTGGAGGGGCAGAAGCGTTTTGCTTACTTTTGCGCTTTTCAAAAGTGAGCCGCTGTAAGAGCGGAACCGCCAGCGGCCGCACCCGCAGGAACGGATATGTACCCAACCCCGCTGTAAAAGCGAAACCACCAGAGGCCACACCCGCAGGAATGGATATGCCCCCCCAACCCCACAATAAAACTCACGCCAAAGTCTTGGCCATGACCCCCACAAACAACTCCGATTCAAGAAACCCCCGCAACCACTCCTGCAACGCACGATAAGGCGTCTGCGCAAACCACTCCCGGTCCACATGAGCAAACTGGCGAACAAACGGCAGCAGGGCCATGTCCGCCAAGCTCGGATGCGCTGCCAGCAGATAGCGTCGCTCCTGCAGCAGGCGCTCCAACTGCGCCAGAAACACCTCGCCCTGGGCCCGGTAGTGCTCCATGGGCGCTTCGGGATAACGCTCGGCGTACTTGTAGCGATTGAGGTGCACCTTGAACACCTGATCATTCTCGGCAATCAAGGCCGCCATCTGCGTTTGGGCCTGGGGGGCGCCGATGAGCCGCCAGTTGTCCGGATCATGCTGCTCCAGCGCCCAGTGCATGATCTCCAGGCTCTCATCGATCACCCGCCCATGCAGATCCAGCACCGGCACCGTGCCCTTGGCCGACAGTGCGAGCATCTCGGCCGGCTTGGCCTTGAGGCTGACCTCGACGATCCGCACCGGCACCCGGGCATAGCGCAGCGCCAGGCGTGCACGCATGGCATAGGGGCAGCGGCGGAACGAGTAGAGGGTCACCTCTGGCGTGTCCATGCTGCTCATTTCACCTCCAGGGTGCTCAGGCCGTTGCCCTGGCGGCTGACCTTGATCTGCACCGGAATCCGTTCGTGCATTTCCTGCACGTGGGAGATCACCGCCACTTTGCGTCCCTGGGCCTGCAGGCCGTCGAGGGCGTCCATGGCCAGTTGCAGGGACTCGGGGTCGAGGCTGCCGAAGCCTTCGTCGATAAACAGCGATTCGATCTTCAGGGTGCTGGACGCCATGGACGCCAGCCCCAGGGCCAGGGCCAGGGACACCAGGAAGGTCTCGCCACCGGACAGCGAGTGCACCGAGCGCAGCTCGTCGCCCATCTCGGTGTCCAGCACCAGCAGGCCGAGCATGCTGCCGCCGCGCTTGAGGCGGTAGCGCCGCACCAGTTGGCGCAACTGGGCGTTGGCGTGGTGCACCAGCAGGTCGAGGTTGTAGGCCTGGGCGATCTTGCGGAAGGTGTCGCCGGTGGCCGAGCCGATCAGGGCATTCAGGCGGGCCCAGCGCTGCCATTGGTTGTAGGCCTCGTTGATGCGCTGGCTCAGGGCCTGGTTGGCTTCCTGGCGGCGCTGGTCCTCGCTTTGTCGGGCGCGCAGTTCCGCTACGTGCTGCTCGCTGGCGAGGGCTTGTTGCTGCAGCTGTTCAAGGGCCTGGAGCAGTTGCCCGGCCTCCAGGTTGCCGTTGTGCTGGGCCTGGTGCTGCTGCAGGCGCTGCTGACGCTCCTGGAGCAGGACCTTGGCTTGTTCGATGGCCTTGTCGTTGGCCTGCAGGCGCTGGCGCAGTTGCTGGATCTGGTCCTCATCCAGTTCCAGCAACTGTTGCAGGCCGGCGTCATCCAGTTCCGGGTGCTGGGCGCGCCATTGCTCGATGCTGCCGGCCAGTTGCTGCTGTTCGCTGTCCAGGGCTTGCAGACGCTCTTGCCGGGCCTTGAGCTCGGCGCTCAGTTGGATCAGTTGCTGCTGCAGCTCGTGCTGCTCGTGCTGGGCCTTGGCCTGGGCGGTGCGGGCCTGTTCCACGGCTTGATCGAGCTGTTGCTGCCAGAGTTCGGCGCTAGGGTGCGACCCCAGCAGGGCGGCCAGCCGGTCCTGGCAGGCCTGCTGCTGTTGGCTCAGGGCGTCGAGCTGCTGCTGAGCGTCGCTCAGTTGCTGCTGGCGGGTCAGTTGGCGGTCCTGTTCCTTGTCCAGCAGCAGTTGGCGCTGCTGTTGTTCTTCGGTTTCGTCCTGGCGCTCGCGCAGTTGTTCGATGCGCTGCAGGACCTGCTGGTCCAGTTGCATGAAGGTGCTGGCCGGATCACGGCGCAGGCCTTCGAGCACCTCGGCCGGCAGCAGGTTGTTGAAGCTGGCCAGTTCTTCCTCCAGACGCTGCTGGTCGGCGGCCAATTGCTCCTGCTGCTTGTGCAGTTGCTGGGCTGCCTGCTGGCTGGCGTCTTGTGCTTGCTGCAACTGCTGCTGGAGCCGCGTGGCGTCCTTTTGCAAGGTCAGCAAGGCATCCAGGCGGCTCTCATCCTGGGTGATGCTCTGTTGCAACTGTTCCAGTTGCTGGCGTAGCCAGGCATCGCGTCGAGCCGGGTCCTGGTCCAGCAGGCTGGCACTCTGCGGGTGGGCTTGCAGGCTGGGGGCCAGCGCCTGTTGCTGGCTGGCCAGCTGTTCCTGTTGCTGGAGGAATTCCTTCTGCTGGGCGATCAAGCCCTGGACCTGGGCCCGCAGTTCGTTGAGCTGTTCCTTGAGCCTGTCCACCGCCTGACGGGCGTTGGCTTCTTCGCTTTCGTCATGGCGCCCCAGGCTTTGCAGCAGGGCTTCGGGCTGGTGATAGGGGTGCTCGACGCTGCCGCACACCGGGCAGGGCTGATCGTCCTGCAACTGCTCGCGCAGTTCCTCGACACTGGCACTGCGGGCCAGGCGCTGGCGCTCCAGCAAGGCCTGGGTGACGCTCAGGGTCTGCTCGGCGACGCTCAGTTCGGCCTTGGCTTGCAGGCCGGCCTGGTTCAGTGCTTCACGCTGGGCGGCCACGGCTTGTTGCTTGTCTTGCAGGGCCCGGCCGCGCAGGTCCAGTTCCTGTTGCTGGGCCCAGAGCCGTGCCAGCTCTTCGGTGGCCCGTTGTTGCTTGCGGTTGTCCTTGAGCAGGCCGTCCAGCAATTGGATCTGCTCGGCCACGGCCTGGGGTTCGGCACCGGCTTCGCTGTAGAGCAATTCAAGGTGGGTGCGTTGTTCGGCCAGTTGCTGAGCCGCGCTGCCGGCCCGCTGTTCCAGGGCCGGCAGTTCGCTCTGGCCCTGATTCAGGCGGTTGCCGATCAGCATCAGTTGCTGCAAGCGTTCGCGGTAGAGCGTCCAGGCTTCGCTCAAGGGGGCGAGGGCGGCGCTGTGCGCCAGCTGCCCGGCAATCCGCTCCAGGCGCTCACCCACCAGACGCTGCTTCTCCAGCAGTTCGGCAATGCTTTGCTGGCCTTGGGCACTGACACTTTGCGCGCGGTCACGGGTTTCGCCGGCGTCGCTCAGGCTCTGGCCAAGACGGCTCAGGTTGCCCTGTTCGGCAAAGGCTTCGCGCAGCAGCGGGACGCTGTCGCTGTGCTGGCTCTGGGCCTGGGCCAGGGCGCTGTCGGCGTCGAGCACTTGCTGTTGCAGCTGTTGGTGACGTTGTTGCAGCTCAACCTGTTGCGCGGCCTGCTGCTCGATCTGTTGGCGCAGGGGCTCCAGCGCTTGGCGCAGCTCGATCTGGCGCAGGAACTGGTGACGCTGCGGCGCCAGTTGCTCCAGCCGTTGCAGGCGCAGGCGCTCCGGAGCCAGGGTCTGAGCCTCCTGCTCGGCCTGTTGCAACTGCTCGGTGGCGTCCTGCTGCGCCTCCTGCCATTGGCGCAATTCCTTGAGCCAGCTGTGCTGGGCTTCCAGTTGCTTGAGCTGGGCCTGCTGGGTCTTGAGCTGTTGCTGGGCGTCGTTGAACTGCTGGTCCAGTTCGGCCCGGGCCTCGGGGTCCAGGGGGACGATGCCGCTGGCCTGGGCCTGGAGCGCTTTGTGGGCCTCGTCGGCTTCCTTGCTCTTGCTGTAGGCCCGGCGCCCCAGCTGGCTGTAGATCGCGGTGTTGGTGAGCTTTTCCAGCAGCTCGCTGCGTTCCTTGTCGTCGGCCTTGAGAAAGGCGCTGAACTCGCTCTGGGCCAGCATCACGGCGCGGGTGAATTGCTCGAAGTTGAGGCCCAGCTTGGATTCGATCAGCTGTTCGTAGTCGCGCTTGCTACTGGCCAGCAATTGATTGCTGTCCAGGTCGGTGAGGCTCTGCCGGCTGGCTTGCAGCTTGCCGTTGGCCTTGTCGCGGGCGCGGTTGGCTTCCCAGCGGGCGCGGTAGCGGCGCCGGTCGATGCCGACAAAATCCACTTCGGCGAACCCGCTGCCGGTACCACGGCGCAGTAGGGTGCGTGGGTCGCCGGTGGAGATATCGCTGTCGACCTCGGGAACCTTGTTTTCCTTGGCGATCTTGTTCAGCCGCGGCACCGCGCCGAACAACGCCAGGCATAGGGCGTCCAGCAGAGTGCTCTTGCCGGCGCCGGTGGGCCCGGTAATGGCGAACAGCCCAGCGCTGGCCAGGGGCTCGGCGGTGAAATCGATTTCGAACGGGCCGGCCAGGGAGGCCAGGTTCTTCAGGCGGATGGCCAGGATCTTCATGGCTGTTCACCTTCTTGCTGAACGTCCTGCAACAGCAGGGCGAAATCCTTGAGGGTGGCGTCGTCCACCTCGTTGGCGTAGGCGTCGCGCCAGGCCCGGCGGAACAGTTCTTCGGGGCTCAGTTGATCCAGTTCGATCAGCTCGGCAGTCTCGTCCTCGCCATCGCGGCCGCCATTGCCGGCGTATTCGGCGGCAATCCGTACCAGACGCACGGCCTTGCCTTGCAGGGCGCTTTCCACTTGCTGGCGCAGGTCCGGTTGCGGCTCGTCCAGGCGCACCCGCACTTCCAGCCAGGGCTGGCGCTGTTCTTCGGCCAACAGGTCGATGTCCGGCAGCTCGCCGAGTTGGGTCAGGATCTGCCCCAGGGGCGCCGGGCCCAGGCGTTGCAGGTTGACTGCCCGGGGAATCAGCCGCGGTTCGACGCTGACCAGGGTCTGGCCGTCCAGGCGCACATCGAGGATCTGGTGCGGGTAGTCGATTTCGGAAAACGACAGGGGAATCGGCGAGCCGCTGTAGCGGATGCGCTCCTCGCCATTGACCTTCTGCGGCTTGTGCAGGTGCCCCAGGGCCACGTAGCTGACGTCCGCGCCGAACAGGCTGGCGGGCAGGGCCTCGGCATTGCCGATGATCAGGCTGCGCTCGGAATCTTCGGACACCGAGCCGCCGGCCATGTGCGCGTGGCTCACGGCGATCAGGGCCTGGCCCGGCTGGCGCTTGGCATTGGCCGCGGCGATCAGCCATTCATGGACCTGGGCGATGCCCTTGAGGTAGTCGTCTCCCAGCTGCGGGCCGGTGACTTCCGCCGGACGCAGGAAGGGCAGGGCCAGGCACCAGCCGACAATCGCGCCGCTGGCGTCGGGCAGGGGCAGCAGCAGGCGCTCGGCGTCCAGCTGGCCGTCGTCCAGCCACAGCACCCGGCCCAGGGCGTGGGTGCGCAGGCGGCGCATCAAGGGGGCGGGCAGTTCGATACGCGAACCGGAATCGTGGTTGCCGGCGATCATCACGATGGTCAGGGCCGGCTGCTGCTCGTGGGCGCTGACGATGAAGTCGTAGAGGCGTTCCTGGGCTTTGACCGGCGGGTTGACGGTATCGAAGATATCGCCGGCGATCAGCAGCACGTCCGGTTGCTCGTGCTTGAGCTGGCGCAACAGCCACTCCAGAAAGCAGGCATGTTCGAAGTCGCGCTCCTGGCCGTGGAGGTTCTGGCCCAGGTGCCAGTCGGAGGTGTGAAACAGACGCAAGGCAAACTCCGCATGAAAAAGGCTGGCCGCACAGAAGATGACCGCGGCGAAAGGGTCGAGAGTTTACTGGCAAACGCGTGTTTATGCCCGACGCTGCGGCAAATGCAGGCGCGATTGGCCCAGCGGCTTGGCTCCAGGGAGGTGGCTGTAGGAGCTGGCTTGCCAGCGAAAGGGCCCGCCCAGGCGCGGCATGACTTACGAGCTTCTTCGCCGGCAAGCCGGCTCCTAGGCGGCAGGGGGCTGCACGGCTGCTGTTACTTGGGGTACAGCGGCGGCAGGCTGGTGGTGTCCGCCACCGGGTCCTGCACTCGCTCGTTGATGGGGATGGCGCGGATCGCTCGCCAGAGTTCCTCACCTTGCCAATATTGGCCGGTCTCGCTGTAGAGGGCGCCGTTGAGGCCGTCCAGGGCATCGGACAGGGGGATGAAACGCGCGGCCATGTCGGCCAGGGTTTCCGGTTGTTGGCGCGCCCAGGCATCCAGGGCCTGGCGGGTGGTCTGGGGGTCGTTGGCCTGGCAGGCGCGCTTGAGGTCGTCCAGCAGCGAGCGTGGGCTGGGGCCGGTCTGGGCCGCGCGCAGCACCGCAGGTTGCGATCGCGCGCGCCACCACAGGCCAAAGCCCAGCAGGGTGGTGCAGGCCAGCAGCAGGGTGCTCAGCTGCCACAGCCACAGGTCGCTGTTATCGACACTGGCCTGGGGCGTGCCGGCTGGGGTGTCCACCACCAGGCTCGGGTTGTTCGCCACTTGCAGGGTTCGCGCCGGCAGGCTGGTCTGTTCCAGGCGATCTTCCAGGGTGTTCCACCAAGTGATCTCCAGGGCCGGCAGTTCGAGGTCGCCGGTGCGGGTCGGCACCAGGGCCTGGCGCTCTTCGCGAGTCCCCAGCAGGCCGTGCTCGATGTGCTGGTTGCTCAGTTGCGGCTGGTCCGGGTAGCTGCGCAGGCCATTGATCTCGGCCTGGGGCAGCGGTGGCAGTTGGGCGCTGGACAAGCCCTCGGCGCTCAGGGTCAGGCTGCGAGTCAGGGAGTCGCCGACCTGCGGGTGATCGGGCTCCGGGCTCCAACTTTCACTCAGGGTCAGGCTGCGGGCGGGCAGCCAGGGGGCATCGGCGGGGTAGGCGGCAGGCTTGGCCAGCACCTGCAGGCTCAGTTCGGCGGAGCTGACGTGGATCAGCTTGCCGGGCTTGGGTGCCTGGGACGTGGGCTCTTCTGTGCCTGTGCCCGGGTTGGCCGGGGTGGCGGTGAAGGTCAGCGCCGGGATCAGCAGTTCGCCGCTGCGCTGGGGATAGACGGCGTAGCGCATCTCGATCACGCCATGGCGCACGCCATTGATGAGTTTTTCGTAGGTGCGCGGCTCTCCCAGTTGCTCGATCCGGGCATCGCTCAGTTGCAACGGGCTCAGGCTGCTGTCGTCGAACAGCGGCACCGAATGGTAGATGTGCAGGGTCAGCAGGGCCTGGGCCTGGACATAGACCTTGGGCTGATCGAGTTCGGCGTTGATGAACACCGGCTCCAGGCGGCTGTCCTGATCCTGCACCGGGCTGGCGTTGACTTGCAGGGTCAGGGCCTGGCTCTGCAGGTTGCCCAGTTGCAGCGGGGCGATCTCCAGGGTGCCGGTGTGGCGCGGCAGCAAGGTGACGATCCAGCGGGTGCTGGCGTGGCTGTCGCCAAGGCTGTTGAGCTGGTTGACCTGGCGCGTACCGCGCACTTCGAACTGGTTGTCCAGGGACGTCAGGTCGGGCTTGCCGAACTGGGTGACGTCGGTGGACTCCAGGGTCAGCTCGACAGTCTCGCCGGAGTTCACCTGGTTGCGGTCCAGGCTGGCGAGCAGCCCGGCAGCCTGGGACGCCGAGGTCCAGAGCGCGAGGGCGAGCAGAAGGGCGGTGCAGCGGGTCATCGAAGTTTTCCCTGATCCTGATGTTGTTGCTGTTCGTACCAGAATTTACGCCTCAGCAGTTCCCCCGGGTCGTCCGGGATCTTGCGCAGCCATTGCTCCAGTGCCTGCTGGTGTTCGGCGTCCAGGCTGTCCTGGGCCGGACGCAGGGGCGTGGTGGTGTGCTGGTCGTCCAGCTCACTGCCGGGCACTTCACTGTAGCCGTTGCGCTGCGGGTCGGGCGCTGTGGCCTGGCCCTCGTTGGCCGCAGGCTGTCCGGGGTTGTCCGGCGGGGCGCTGGCGGTGCTCGGCGGGGTGGCCGTCGCGCTGGGTCCGGGGGTGTTGCTGTCGTCGCTGTCGGGGTTTTCCGGCTGCTGCGGCGGTGTTGGCGGGGTGGCTTGCTGCTGTTGCAACAGGCTTTCCACCAGGGCCTTGTTGTGTAGCGCCGGCTGCAGCTCGGGCTGGCGTTCCAGGGCCTGTTCGTAGGCGTCGATGGCGGCTTCCAGCTCACCACTGCGCGCCAGGGCATTGCCGCGATTGTAGTGGGCGCGGGCGTCGTTGCCTTCGGCAAAACGCTCGGCGGCGGCATTGTAGTTGCCGGCCTCGTACAAGGCCACGCCTTGCCATTGCGGGTCCTGGAAGTGTCGTGCAGCCTCGGCCGGGCGCTGCTGTTGCAGCAGGCGCTGGCCTTGCTGGTCGGGGCGCAGCCACAGGTCGTTGAAGTCGAAGGCGTAGCTGGGTTGCGGCGCGGCCAGTAGCAGCAGCGGCAGGCAGAACAGCCAGCCCCGGCGTCCGGCGCAGGCCGCCAGCAGCAACAGGGGCAGCAGCAGCCAATAGCCCTGGTCGGCCCAGGTGTCCAGGCGCAGGGTCTGGCCGTCGCTGCGCACGCCTTGCGGCCCGCCCGTCAGACCCAGGCCCTTGAGGTCGCTGTCGTCCAGGCGCGCCTGACGGTAACGGCCGCCCACCTCGCCAATGAACTGCTTGAGGTCCGGGCTGTCCAGGCGCGATACCAGGATCGCCCCCAGGTCGTCCTTGAGGTAGCTGCCGTCTTCCAGGGTCACCGGGGCACCGTCGCGGCTGCCGAGGCCGAGCATCAGCAATTGCGGTGTTTCACCGTCAAGCGCCTGGCGGATGCCCTGGCGTTCCTGTTCGCTGAGGGAGGAGGCCATCAGCAACACCCGGCCCTGGCCCAGGGCGCCCTGGTCCAGCAGCTTGAGGGCCTTGAGCAGGGCCAGGTCGGCGCGCTGCCCGGCCTGGGGCATGATCGATGGCTTGAGGGCGTCCAGCAGGTTGCGGCTGGTGGCCAGATCATCGGACAGCGGCACCAGGGTGTGGGCGCTGCCGGCGTAGACCACGATCGCGGTCTGGGCGTCGCTGCGCAGTTGCAACAGGTCCAGCAGTTTGTGCCGGGCCTGTTCCAGGCGATTGGGCGGCACATCGTTGGCGAGCATTTGCGGGGTCAGCTCCAGCAACACCACCAGCGGGTCGGCGGGTTTCTGGCTGGTCTGTTCCACCCGCTGCCAGCTCGGGCCCAGCAGGGCCAGCACCGCCAGCAGCCAGGCCAGGCCCAGGGCCACCCAGGGCAGTTTGCTTTCGCGGCCGTTGCCGCCGCTGAGCAGGGCGGCGTGAAAGGCCGGTGGCAGGATCATCTGCCAGCGTCCGGCGCGCTTCTGCCGGTGCCAGAGCTTCCACAGCAGCAGCGCCAGCAGTGGCAGCACCAGCAACCATCCGGGCCGGAACCAATGGGGCCAGAGACTGATCATCGACGCCTCCGCAAGCGCAGGCGCTTGAGCCGCTGGCGCCAGTCATGGGCAGGCAGCAGGAAGTTCGACTCGGTGAAGAAGCGCTGCAGCGGGTTGTGCGGCCAGCGCTCGCGCAGCACCAGCAGCACGCTGAGCAGCAGCGCCGTGGCCAGCGGCCAGTGGTACAGGGCCTGGGCCGGGCGGGCCTGGGTCGGCTGCTGGGCCACCGGCTCCAGTTGGTCGAGGGTGTCCTTGATGGCTTGCAGCTCCTGACCGTCACGGGCACGGAAGTAGCGCCCGCCGGTGACTTCGGCCAGTTCCTTGAGGGCCGGCTCATCCAGGTCCAGGCTCGGGTTGAGCCCCAGCAAGCCGAGGGTCGCGCCCTGGTCCGGGTCGGCCCCGATGCCGATGGGGTAGATTTTCACCCCTTCCTCGGCGGCCAGGCGTGCAGCGGTAATGGGCGGGATTTCGCCGCCGTTATTGGCGCCGTCGGTGACCAGGATCAGCACCCGGCTCTGCGCCGGGCGCTGGCGCAGGCGTTTGAGGGCCAGGCCGATAGCGTCGCCAATGGCGGTGTTCTTGCCGGCGATGCCGATCTTCGCTTCATCCAGCCAGATCCGCACCGTGCGCCGGTCGAAGGTCAGGGGCGCTTGCAGGTAGGCCTTGCTGCCGAACAGGATCAGGCCGACCCGGTCGCCTTCGCGGTGTTCGAGAAAGTCTCCCAGCAGGTGCTTGACCAGGCTCAGGCGGCTGACGTCTTCGTCCTGCCATTGCATGTCGGGAAAGTCCATGGAACCGGAGACGTCCACCGCCACCAGCAGGTCGCGGCCGCTGGCGGCCACCGGCAGCGGTTCCCCCAGCCATTGCGGGCGTGCCGCGGCCAACAGCAACAGGACCCAGAGCAGGATGAAGCGGGCCTGCTGGCGCCAGGCCGGCAGGTGGGCCCGGGCCCGGCGCTTGGACAGGCCCTCCAGGTCACTGAGGAAGCTCACCTTCAGCGCCGGCTCGCCGCTGTCGGCCACCGGCAGCACCAGGCGCAGCAGCCAGGGCAGCGGCAGCAGGGCGAAGATCCACGGCCAGGCGAACTCAAACATGCTTGCGAATCCAGGTGTCCACCGCCTGGGTCAGGCCGGCGATGGCTTTGTCGTCGAGCTTGCACTCGGGTTTGTAGGCGCCTTCCACCAGCACCATCCAGCGGGTCAGGCCGGCGGCCGGGCAGCGGTTGTCGAGAAACGCCAGCCACTTGCGGCCATTGAGGGTGTGGCTCTGGCTGTAGGGATAGTGGTTGCGGCACAGGCGCTTGAGCAGGGCGTTGAGGGCCTGCAGCCAGGCGCCGGCCGGGGCGCCGTCATAAGGCTTGGGCAACAGCGCCAGTTCCGCCAGGGCGGCCAGGCGCACCGGGTCCAGGGGCTGTTCGCTGCGCGCGCGCGCGGCTTTGCGTGGCCACAGATGACGCCAACGCCAGGCCGCGAAGCCGAGCACCGGCAGTAGCAGCGCCAGCAGCCACCAGCCTGGTGCTGGCGGCCACAGGCCGATATCGGGCGGCAGCAGCAGCGGTTGCAGTTGTTCCAGGCTGCTCATCGGCCGGCTCCCGGACGCTGCGGATTGAGGTACTCGCGCAACTGCTCGACCATTTCGCTCTGGGTGCTCAGGGGCATCAGCAGCACCCGCAGTTTTTGCGCCAGGCGTTCCCAGCGGGCGATCCGCGCTTCGCTCTGGGCCCGGTAGGCCTGGCGCAGTTCGTAGTTCAGGGTGTCCAGTTCCAACTGCGCGCCGCGCTCGGCAAAGCGCAACAGGCCGGCGGCGGGCAGGGCATGGTCCAGGGGGTCGGACAGCGGCATCAGCAGCAGGTCGCAGTGCCGCGACAGCAGGCTCAGCTGTTGTTCGGCGGCGTCGCTCAAGGCGCGCTCGTCGCAGATCACGATCACCAGGCTGCCGGGGCGCAGCACTTCACGGCCGCGCAGCAGCGCGGTGCCCAGGGCATCGCGCTGGGGCTGGGCTTCGCTGTGCAGCGACTGGTTGACCCGCACCAGGCGGTTGAGCAGTTGCAACAGGCTCTGCTTGCTGCGTCGCGGTTTGATCTCGTAGTGCTCGTCGTCGCCGTAGACCAGGCCGCCGACCCGGTCGTTATGACCCAGGGCGGCCCAGCCGATCAGGCTCGCGGCCTGGGCGGCGAGCACCGACTTGAACATCAGCCCGGAGCCGAAGAACAGCTGGCGGCTCTGCTCGACCATGATGAAGATCGGCCGCTCGCGCTCCTCGTGGAACAGCTTGGTGTGGGGTTCCTGGGTACGGGCGGTGACCCGCCAGTCGATGGTGCGCACGTCGTCGCCGGCCTGATAGACCCGCACCTGATCGAAGTCCACACCGCGTCCGCGCAGCTTGGAGTGATGCAAGCCGATCAGCGGGCTGCGCTGGCTGGGGGTGGAGAACAGCTGCACCTCGCGCACGCGATGGCGCATCTCGATCAGCTCGCCGAGGGTGATGCGAATGCCGGGTTCGGCGATGGCTTGAGTCATGGAGATCAGGCGACGGCAACGACGTCGAGGATGCGCTGTACCACACGGTCCTGGTCGATGCCTGCCGCTTCAGCCTCGAAGGACAGAATGATGCGGTGGCGCAGCACGTCGAACAGCACCGCCTGGATGTCTTCCGGGCTGACGAAATCGCGCCCGGCGAGCCAGGCGTGGGCCCGGGCGCAGCGGTCCAGGGCAATGGAGCCGCGGGGGCTGGCGCCGTAGGCGATCCACTCGGCCATTTCCGGGTCGAACTTGGCCGGGGTGCGGGTGGCCATCACCAGTTGCACCAGGTATTCCTCCACCGCGTCGGCCATGTACAGGCCGAGGATTTCCTTGCGCGCGGCGAAGATCGCCTGCTGGCTGACCCGACGCTCGGGCTTGGTTTCGCCATTCAAGGCTTCGCCGCGGGCCTGCTGGAGAATGCGGCGCTCCACGGCGGCGTCCGGGAAGCCGATCTTGACGTGCATCAGGAAGCGGTCCAGCTGGGCTTCGGGCAGGGGATAGGTGCCTTCCTGCTCGATGGGGTTCTGGGTCGCCATCACCAGGAACAGGGGCGACAGTTCATAGGTGCTGCGCCCGACACTGACCTGACGCTCGGCCATGGCCTCCAGCAGCGCCGACTGGACCTTGGCCGGGGCGCGGTTGATTTCGTCCGCCAGCACCAGGTTGTGGAAGATCGGGCCTTGCTGGAACACGAAGCTGCCGGTTTCCGGGCGATAGATCTCGGTGCCGGTGATGTCGGCGGGCAGCAGGTCGGGGGTGAACTGAATCCGATGGAATTGCGCTTCAATGCCTTCGGCCAACTCTTTGATGGCCTTGGTCTTGGCCAGTCCTGGAGCGCCTTCGACCAGCATGTGGCCGTCGGCGAGCAGGGCGATGAGCAAGCGCTCGATGAGTTTTTCCTGGCCGAGAATCTGCGTTGAAAGAAAGGTTCGCAGCGCCAATAGCGCTTCACGATGTTCCATCGGTGACTGTTCCTGGAGAGGGTGCGCCCCGGGCGTTGAACTAACGTCGGGGCTGGGGGCGATACTTTAATCCATAGCGGGGGTCGGCGACTAACGGGGAAAACCTGATTTAGCCAATTAGTCGAAAAAAAACACCGCCACCCACCGATTCCCGCGGGCGGTTCCTGTAGCCGCTGCCGCAGGCTGCGCAGGAGACGCGGGGATCTGGAGGGCGCCGCAGGTTCGACGGCGGGTCAGGGCAGTTGGCTGATGTAGGTGCCGGTGCCCTTGAGGATGTTCTGCAGGGTCAGTTCCACTTCGGCCAGGTCCGAGGCGGCGGTGCTGTGGCGGATTTCCAGGTGGTCGGAACCGTTCAGGGCGTCGGCGTCGGCCGCGGCGATTTCGATCAGCAGGGTGGTCGGGCTCAGGGTGACCTTGACGCCATCGAGGGTCGAGGGCTCGCCGTCGAGGGTGATCTCCAGCTCGTCCTCGTCCGGGTAGCGGCTCATCAGGAACATCTCGCCCTGGCTGCTGTGGCAGCAGAGCATGGCCATGTTGTCTTCTTCGTCGTCGCAAGGGTTGGCGATCAGGTGGGCAGTGGTCATGAGCATGGGGGCATTCCTGGGGCGGGGGCCGGCAGCGGCCGGACAGGGCAAAAAGAAACAATTCTGCCAGCCCGAGGGAATTTCTGCTGGCTTGTCTGTCAGAGAACAGGTCGTGAACAGTCATCACCTGCAGCGTCACTTCTGGTACGCAAGTACCGTGAAACCGGGGAAAAACCCTGGTTTTTCTCCGTCGCCTGCTAGTGTTGTTCAGGGCACCGTCTGCCAGTTGCGTGCCGTTGACCGAATATGTCGCAGCATCGCAAGCAGCTGTCGCGTTCCACTCGTTAAGCTGCGCAGCGGACAATTTGTTCTCAAGTGCAATAGGTTGCGTCTGATTTGCGATGGTCACCTGTAAAGGCATTGCGCGCTCTGAAAGCGCCAGTCGTTTTTGCAGATGCCCATCCCGGGAAGGTGAATGTGACCTGTGCGTCTCGTCCAGCTTCACCCACCTGGCATCCTGCAACCTCTGCCCGAGACCAGGAGCAGGATGCACCACCGCCCCGCAAGGGGTTTGCACGCGACGCTACCATCAATAACAAGCCCAAGCGGAGTACCACAGATGGCGTTCTTCACCGCAGCCAGCAAGGCCGACTTCCAGCACCAACTGCAAGCGGCACTGGCCCAGCACATCAGTGAACAGGCACTGCCACAAGTGGCGCTGTTCGCTGAACAATTCTTCGGCATCATTTCCCTGGACGAACTCACCCAGCGTCGCATGTCCGACCTGGCGGGCTGCACCCTTTCTGCCTGGCGCCTGCTTGAGCGCTTCGATCACGCGCAACCGCAAGTGCGCGTCTACAACCCCGATTACGAACGTCATGGCTGGCAGTCGACCCACACCGCGGTGGAAGTCCTGCACCACGACCTGCCGTTTTTGGTGGACTCGGTCCGTACCGAGCTCAACCGTCGCGGCTACAGCATCCACACCCTGCAGACCACCGTGCTCAGCGTACGTCGCGGCAGCAAGGGCGAGCTGCAAGAAATCCTGCCCAAGGGCACCCAGGGCGAGGGCGTGCAGCAAGAGTCGCTGATGTACCTGGAGATCGACCGCTGCGCCAACGCCGCCGAACTCAGCGTGCTGGGCAAGGAGCTGGAACAGGTACTGGGTGAAGTGCGGGTCGCCGTGGCCGACTTCGAGCCGATGAAGGCCAAGGTCCAGGAACTGATCGAAAGCATCGACAACAGCCAGTTCGCCATCGCTGCTGATGAAAAGACCGAGATCAAGAGCTTTCTGGAATGGCTGGTGGGCAACCACTTCACCTTCCTCGGCTATGAAGAATTCGTGGTCGGCACCGATCAGGAAGGCGGGCATATCGACTATGACCCAAGCTCCTTCCTCGGCCTGGCCAAGCTGCTGCGCGCCGGCCTCACCAGCGATGACCTGCGCATCGAAGACTACGCCGTCAACTACCTGCGCGAACCGACGCCGCTGTCGTTCGCCAAGGCCGCGCACCCCAGCCGCGTGCACCGTCCGGCCTACCCGGACTTCGTCTCGATCCGCCAGATCGACGCCGACGGCAAGGTGATCAAGGAATGCCGCTTCATGGGCCTCTACACCTCCTCGGTGTACGGCGAAAGCGTGCGAGTGATTCCCTACATCCGCCGCAAGGTCGAAGTCATCGAGCAGCGCTCGGGCTTCCAGGCCAAGGCGCACCTGGGCAAGGAACTGGCCCAGGTCCTGGAAGTGCTGCCACGGGACGACCTGTTCCAGACCCCGGTGGACGAGCTGTTCAGCACGGTGATGTCCATCGTGCAGATCCAGGAGCGCAACAAGATCCGCGTGTTCCTGCGCAAGGACCCGTACGGCCGCTTCTGCTACTGCCTGGCCTATGTGCCGCGCGACATCTATTCCACCGAAGTGCGGCAGAAGATCCAGCAAGTGCTGATGGATCGCCTGCAAGCCACTGACTGCGAGTTCTGGACCTTCTTCTCCGAGTCGGTGCTGGCCCGCGTGCAGCTGATCCTGCGAGTGGACCCGAAACAACGCATCGACATCGACCCGCTGCTGCTGGAAAAAGAAGTGGTGCAGGCCTGCCGCAGCTGGCAGGACGACTACGCCAGCCTGGTGGTGGAAAGCTTCGGCGAAGCCCACGGCACCAACGTGCTGGCGGACTTCCCCAAAGGCTTCCCGGCCGGCTACCGCGAGCGCTTTGCCGCGCACTCGGCGGTGGTGGACATGCAGCACCTGCTGAGCCTGACCGAAGCCAACCCGCTGGTGATGAGCTTCTACCAGCCCCTGGGCCAGGTCTCCGGCCAGCGCGAGCTGCATTGCAAGCTGTACCACGCCGACACCCCGCTGGCGCTGTCCGACGTGCTGCCGATCCTGGAAAACCTCGGCCTGCGCGTGCTGGGTGAGTTCCCTTACCGCCTGCGCCACAACAACGGCCGCGAGTACTGGATCCACGACTTCGCCTTCACCGCCGCCGAAGGCCTGGACCTGGACATCCAGCAGCTCAACGACACGCTGCAGGACGCCTTCGTCCACATCGTCCGTGGCGATGCCGAGAACGACGCCTTCAACCGCCTGGTGCTGACTGCCGGCCTGCCATGGCGCGACGTGGCGCTGCTGCGTGCCTATGCCCGCTACCTGAAGCAGATCCGCCTGGGCTTCGACCTGGGCTACATCGCCAGCACCCTGAACAACCACACCGACATCGCCCGCGAGTTGACCCGGCTGTTCAAGACCCGTTTCTACCTGGCGCGCAAGCTCACCAGTGAAGACCTGGAAGACAAGCAGCAGCGTCTGGAACAAGCGATCCTCACCGCCCTGGACGACGTTCAGGTGCTCAACGAAGACCGCATCCTGCGACGCTACCTGGACCTGATCAAGGCCACCCTGCGGACCAACTTCTACCAGACCGACGCCAACGGCCAGAACAAGTCCTACTTCAGCTTCAAGTTCAACCCGCACCTGATCCCCGAGCTGCCCAAGCCGGTGCCCAAGTTCGAAATCTTCGTCTACTCGCCACGGGTTGAAGGCGTGCACCTGCGCTTCGGCAACGTCGCTCGCGGCGGCCTGCGCTGGTCCGACCGTGAAGAAGACTTCCGTACCGAAGTCCTGGGCCTGGTAAAAGCCCAGCAAGTGAAGAACTCGGTGATCGTGCCGGTGGGCGCCAAGGGCGGCTTCCTGCCCCGTCGCCTGCCACTGGGCGGCAGCCGGGACGAGATCGCGGCCGAAGGCATCGCCTGCTACCGCATCTTCATTTCCGGCTTGCTGGACATCACCGACAACCTGAAAGACGGCGCCCTGGTGCCACCGGCCAACGTGGTGCGGCATGACGACGATGACCCGTACCTGGTGGTGGCGGCGGACAAGGGCACTGCGACCTTCTCCGACATCGCCAACGGCATTGCCATCGACTACGGCTTCTGGCTGGGTGACGCCTTCGCCTCCGGCGGTTCCGCCGGTTACGACCACAAGAAGATGGGCATCACCGCCAAGGGCGCGTGGGTCGGCGTGCAGCGCCACTTCCGCGAGCGCGGCATCAATGTCCAGGAAGACAGCATCACCGTGGTCGGCATCGGCGACATGGCCGGCGACGTGTTCGGCAACGGCCTGTTGATGTCCGACAAACTGCAACTGGTGGCGGCGTTCAACCACCTGCACATCTTCATCGACCCGAACCCGGACCCGGCCACCAGCTTCGTCGAGCGCAAGCGCATGTTCGAGCTGCCGCGTTCGGCCTGGACCGACTACGACACCAGCATCATGTCCGAAGGCGGCGGCATCTTCTCGCGCAGCGCGAAGAGCATCGCCATCTCGCCGCAGATGAAAGAACGCTTCGACATCCAGGCCGACAAGCTGACCCCGACCGAGCTGCTCAACGCCTTGCTCAAGGCGCCGGTGGACCTGTTGTGGAACGGCGGGATCGGCACCTACGTCAAGGCCAGCACCGAGAGCCACGCTGACGTCGGCGACAAGGCCAACGACGCCCTGCGCGTCAACGGCAACGAGCTGCGCTGCAAAGTGGTGGGCGAGGGCGGCAACCTGGGCATGACCCAGCTGGGTCGTGTGGAGTTCGGCCTCAATGGCGGCGGTTCCAACACCGACTTCATCGACAACGCCGGTGGCGTGGACTGCTCCGACCACGAAGTGAACATCAAGATCCTGCTCAACGAAGTGGTGCAGGCCGGCGACATGACTGACAAGCAGCGCAACCAGCTGCTGGCCAGTATGACCGACGAAGTCGGCGGCCTGGTGTTGGGCAACAACTACAAGCAGACCCAGGCCCTGTCCCTGGCCGCGCGCCGTGCCTACGAGCGTGCTGCCGAGTACAAGCGCCTGATGAGCGACCTGGAAGGCCGCGGCAAGCTGGATCGCGCCATCGAGTACCTGCCGACCGAGGAGCAGCTCACCGAGCGCGCCGCGACTGGCAAGGGCCTGACCCGTCCGGAGCTGTCGGTGCTGATTTCCTACAGCAAGATCGACCTCAAGGAAGCCTTGCTCAAGTCCCTGGTGCCGGATGACGACTACCTGACCCGTGACATGGAGACCGCGTTCCCGCCGAGCCTGGTGGCCAAGTTCTCCGAAGCCATGCGTCGCCATCGTCTGAAGCGCGAGATCGTCAGCACCCAGATCGCCAACGACCTGGTCAACCACATGGGCATCACCTTCGTGCAGCGCCTGAAGGAGTCCACCGGCATGAGCCCGGCGAACGTCGCCGGTGCCTACGTGATCGTGCGGGACATCTTCCACTTGCCGCACTGGTTCCGTCAGATCGAAGCCCTGGATCACCAGGTCTCGGCCCAGGTGCAACTGGAGCTGATGGATGAACTGATGCGTCTGGGCCGTCGGGCCACCCGCTGGTTCCTACGCAGCCGTCGTAACGAGCAGGATGCCGCGCGCGATGTCGCGCACTTCGGTCCGCACCTGGCGGCGCTGGGCCTCAAGCTCGACGAGCTGCTGGAAGGCCCGACCCGCGAAGGCTGGCAGAACCGTTACCAGGCCTATGTCGAAGCCGGCGTACCGGAGTTGCTGGCGCGCATGGTTGCAGGCACCACTCACCTGTACACCCTGCTGCCGATCATCGAAGCGGCCGACGTGACCGGTCAGAGCGCGGCCGATGTGGCCAAGGCCTACTTCGCCGTGGGCAGCGCCCTGGACCTGCCGTGGTACCTGCAGCAGATCAGCGATCTGCCGGTGGGCAACAACTGGCAGGCCCAGGCCCGTGAAGCCTTCCGCGATGACGTGGACTGGCAGCAACGGGCGATCACCATCAAGGTGCTGCAGATGGCCGATGCGCCGGACGACATGGAAGCCCGCGTGGCCCTGTGGCTGGAGCAGAACGCGAGCATGGCTGATCGCTGGCGCGCCATGATGGTGGAAATCCGTGCCGCCAGCGGCACCGACTACGCCATGTATGCCGTGGCCAACCGGGAACTGCTGGACCTGGCCATGAGCGGTCAGTCGGTGCTGTAACGGCCTGACCCCGCCCCAAGCAAAAAAGCCCCGTATCGCAAGATACGGGGCTTTTTTATTGCCTGGCGTCGGTGCCGGCAGGCGGTTGTCGGGTAAGGCTTAGCGGGTCTTGGCCGAGGCGTCCTGCTCGACCACCATGTCCAGCACGTAGACCGTGGACGGGGCGTCGGCAGGCGGGTTCTTCCATTCGTATTGCTTGACCCGCAGCACGTTGCGCACGCCGTCCTGGTGCTCGTAACCCTCGATGGACTGGTACAGCGGATGCCAGGCGTCCTGGGTTGGCAGTTGCAGGCCGGCGGCATCGTAGCGGCGCTCACGCACTTGCAGGCACTGGAAGTCGGGGATCAGCGGGTGGCTGCATTTGACGGTCTGGGCCGCCACTTCCAGGAAGCGCGTCTGGCCCTGGCTGCCGTAGCGGGTCTCGGGGGTGGGCTGGCCTACGAATTTGAGCTGGGTGCCGTCCTGGGTGGTCAGTTGCAGGGTCGGAGTCGATTCGTCGCCGCCGAAGGTGGTGCGCAGGTCGCCCTTGAACAGGCGGCCGACTTCGGCATCCAGGCTCATCAGGCTGGGGTCGCAGGCCATCATGGTCGAGGCCAGGGGCTGGACCTTGAGCACGCCGTTTTCAGACTGGAAACCGCCGAACTGGCGGTTGCAGCCGCCGCTGATGTTGAGGTTCTGCCCGGTGAAGGTCAGGCGCAGCTGGCGCTCGATGCCCTTGTCCAGGGCGGCAACGGGTTTGCCCGCCGCGTCGCTGGCCGAGACCAGTTGCCAGTAGTAGGCGGCCAGTGCGGGTTGGGCGCTGACGGAGGCAGTGCTGGCGGGCATGGAAGAGGATCCTTCAGGGGGAGTGGACGCCGGGGTGCAGGCCTGGAGCAGGGCGGCACAGACGGATACGAGGAGGATGTTTTGCTTCATGGTTCGCTCTTTCAGCCTTGATGGAGTATGGCCTGGCGCATGGGCGGCAGGCCCAGGCCGGTAATCTGTGGCAGTGATGCGCGGCGCCCGCCACCTGGGCCGGGCGCCGCCGGACGACCGCTGCCGTTACCGATTGCGATGTGACAGCACTGTGCCAGTTCGGTTTCATGGCCGCTGGCCAGCGGGAGTGTTACCAAATCTTGCACACGCGTTGCAAGCAGCGCCCCGGATTGCCCGCCGCCCAGTGTCCCGGGCTTACCAGAACCAGTAAGGCAGGAATTTGGGCGTTGGCTCATTGGCCAGTTCCAGGTGATAGGTGATGGCGTTGAAAAAGAACCCATCGAGCAAGAGAAACGCCGCCACGCCGAACGCCAGGACGATCACCTCGTAATGCCGGTGCTCGGCGTATTGCCGGCCGATCCAGTAGCGCACGCCGCTGAGCAGGACAAAGCTTGCGAACACACCGGCGAAGTTGGGCTGCAAGGGCTGGGCGGCAAACGCGTTGTAGCCCAGCACCAGCAGCGCCAGGACCGCGCCGCTGGCCGGCAGGTTCAGGCACAGGCGCAGCAGGCGTTTGCGGGTGGCGCTGAACAGGCCGTTGGGGTCGATGAATATATAGGCCGCCAGCAGGGAAATGGCCGGGGTGATGGACACGATGTAACGCGCCTTCTTCGAGTTGGGAATGCTGAAGAACAGGATCAGCACCAAGAACCAGGCGCCCAGGTACAGCAGCAGGCGCGGTGCCGACGGCGGTGGCGCGCTGAACCCCGGCCTGGCGCTTCTGACCATGACGCACAGGGCGTAGAACGCGGTGAAGCTGTAGGTGATCAGCCCGACGCTGAAGTAGAAGTAATAGCGTGGCGAGTGATTGCTGGCGATCCGGCCCAGGCCCTGCATCTCCAGCACTTGCTGCATGAAGGCGTCACCGCCCTGCACGTGGGCGGCCCAGGCCAGCAGGGCGACCCCGGCGGCGAACAGCAGGCCGCTCAGCAGCGAGAACCCGACCAGGGTCCGCCACTGCCGGCTCAGCAGGTAATAGGTGCCGACCACCAGTGCCGGGCCGATCATGCCGATCGGCCCGCGCAGGGCAAAGCCCAGGATCAGCCCAAGCAGTACCAGCGCCAGGCGTGCGCGCTGTTGCTTGAGATCGGCGGTGTAGGCCAGGTAGAAGCAGCCCGCGGTGATCAGGGCGGGGTAGATGTCCAGGGCCAGGGAGTTGACGCTGTCCAGGAACGCCCAGGTGAACAGCGCAAAGAGCACGCCGCAAACGCCCCATTTCTGCTCATGCAGGGCCCCCAGTTTGTAGATGAACACCAGCATCAGCGACGCGGCAATGCACAAGGGCAGGCCCATCGACAGCACGGACAGCTGGCCGAAGGGCAGCGACGCCAGGTAGACCAGCAGCGTGTTGACAACGGTGTAGTCGGGATACGGCTGCAGATCGTCGGCGATGGGGAACAGCGTCATGCCGTGCTGCAGCATGTACTCGGCGAAGTCGACGAAGCGCGTGGTGTAGTTGAGGACGGCCGGTTTGTATTGCAGGCCCATGAACAGCACGAGGGCCACCAGGAAAATACTCAGGCCGGGTCGTTGCCAGATTTGTTTTTGAACGCTTTCCATGTTCACAACACACAAAAAAAGCCGACGGTATGGTGGCCAGCACTCGAACGCGTGCACGAATGGCGGCGTGGCAGGTTGCTGGCACCGGTTTTTGGGTGCAGCAATCTAGCGCGGCCGAGGTTAACGGCCGGTATAGGGGCGCAGTCCCGGCAGTGGCCGCTTCAGGCCCGAGGAGCTGGCCCTCAGGGCCGTTGCGGCTTGACCGAAGTGCCGAAGGTATTACCCATGCGCACGCTGGTGGCGGCCGGTGTCGAGAGCCCGACCTGGTTCGGCGGGCGCTTGTGCACCGGGTCCTCCAAGGCCTGTTGATTGGCCTGGGCCGCCTTGACGGCGTCCGGGTCGTTGCCCATCTGTTTGCTCAGGCAGTTGTAGTCGGGGGCCTTGTAGCCGCCGACGCTGACTTCCACGCAACCCTCGCGGGCCTCCTCGGCCTGCAGCGTCCAGGGCAGGGCGCACAGCAGCAACAAGGTGGCGGCGTATTGGCTTGAACGATTCATCCTGGCCTCCTGGCAGGCCCGGGAAAGCGGGCCTCGATGCCGGCCGAGTGTAGTGCAAACCGATGACTGAAAAAGTGATGGTTTTTTTGCCGTGGCCGTAACACCAGATTCATAAACTGGCCTCAGGATGACGCTTTTAGGGATTGGACTGCAGTGCAGCGACGCAGCGCGCAGGTCGGGCGATGGACTTCATTGCACGGGGGCTTGGCGACCTGTGTGCTGGGGTTCGTGCTGCTGGCGCCGATGCCGCAGGGCTGGGGCCAGCCCGCTGTCGAGGGACCGCCCCGGGTGGATTCCCAGGCCTTGCTGACGCTGGAGATTCCGGCGCAGAACCTGGTGGATGCCCTGGAGCTGTTCAGTCGCGCCACAGGAATGGCGGTGCTGGTGGATCGGGAGTTGACCCGGGGGCGGCGGTCGGTGGGGATCAAGGGCCGCTACAGCGCTCAGGAGGGCTTGAGTCGCCTGCTGGCGGGCAGTGGCCTGATGGCCCGTTATGCCCGCAGCGATGCCTTCACCCTGCAGGTGCCACAGGCCACGCCGGCCACGCCGCTACCGGGTGCGGGAAGCAGCCGGGCGGCGCGGCTCAACAGCAGTTATGCCAGTGCCGTGCAACAGGCGGTGGAGCACAGTCTGTGTGGTTCGGCGTTGACCCGTCCGGGCCGCTTTCGCGCTTTGTTGCAACTGTGGATCGGCGCCGATGGCCGGGTGCAGCACAGCCGCCTGGTGAGCTCCACCGGCGATCTGCAGCGCGATGAAGCCTTGGTGCAGCGCCTGGCGGACACCCGGGTTCAGCGCCAGGCGCCCAGCTCGCTGCGCCAGCCGCTGACCTTACTCTTGATACCGGACACAACAGGGAAACGCATGGACTGCAGGGAATGGGAAGGAGCTTCCGGGGTATGAAAAATACCGCACAGAGTGCGATGGTCAGGCTGTTCCTGACGTCCTACGAGGACTTTCGGGTGCGCTTGCGCAGGCGCCTGGGCTCCGAGGACCTGGCCAACGACGTCCTGCATGAAACCTACCTGCGGGTCGACCGCATGGAGGAGCCGCCCAACCTGCTGCAACCCAATGCCTACCTCTATCGCATGGCCCTGAACATTGCCGCCGACCGCCGCCAGTCCGACGCCCGGCTGCTGACCGGCGACGAGGTCGAGGAACTGCTGCACATCGCCGATGACACCCAGGACCCGTCGCGGGTGGTGGGCGGCCAGAAAGAAATCCAGACCCTGCTCAAAGCCCTCTACGAACTGCCGGCGCGGCGGCGCAAGATCTTTATCGCCGCACGCCTGGAAGAGGCGCCGCACCTGGAAATTTCCCAGCGTTTCGGCATTTCCACACGGATGGTGGAGAAAGAAATCAAGGCTGCCCTGGGCCATTGCGCCTTGCGCCTTGAAAGAAAAGTCATTCAGCGGTTCGGTCCCGGGGCCGGAAAACTGTCCTAGACAAAGAGTCCCTGATCAATCCGTGAGTACCTGCGCGCTTGAACATTTTTAGCATCTGCACCCCCCAGGCCTCGGCGGACCCGCAACTGTTGAGGGAAGCCCAGGACTGGCTGGTCCTCCTGACTTCGGGTCGGGCCACCGTGGCCGACGCCCGGGCGCTGCGCCAATGGTGCGCACAAAGCCCGCAGCACGCGGCCGCCTTCGAGCACACCAAGGCCCTGTGGCACTGTCTGCAATCGGCAGCCCAGCAGCTGGAGCAACAGTCCCGGCCCCGGCACTTGGGGCGTCGGGCGTTTCTGGGTGGCGCGATTGCGGCGTCGGCGGCGCTGTTCATGGTGCGGTTCACTGTCCCGGGCGGCTTTGCCGGGCTGACCGCGGATTTCGCCACCGACGTCGGTGAACAGCGGCGGGTGGACCTGGCCGAGGGCGTGAGCCTGGAGCTCAATACCCAGACCCGCATCAGCCGCCGCGACCCGGGCGCGGGCGAGCAGGGCATCGAGCTGCTGGAGGGCGAGGTGGAAGTTTTCAGCCACAGCACCCAGCCGCTCAAGGTCCAGGCCGGTGATGGTTGGCTGAGTGCGCGCCAGGCGCGCTTCAATTTGCGCAACACCGATCATCAGGTGTGCGTGACCTGCATCGAAGGCAGCCTGCAAGTGGCAGTGGCGGGGCGCAGCATTCGCCTGGACAGCGGTCGGCAACTGACCTACGACGCCAGGGCGGTGGGCGAACCGATCGCCGTGGACCCCCGCAGCGTGATCGCCTGGCGCGAGCAGGTGCTGGTGTTCGACAACGCCAGCCTCAACACCGTGATCAGCGAGATCAACCGCTATCGTCCGGGGATGCTGGTGCTGCTCAATGCCGAGTTGGGCCAGCGCAAGGTTCAGGCGCGCTTCAACCTCAACCAGTTGGCGGGCGTGGCCTTGCTGATCCGCGACGCCTATGGCGCCAAATGCACCGAGCTGCCCGGTGGCGTGGTACTGCTCAGCTGACACCCCGCGAGATCCCTGCGTCTCCTGCGTCGCAATGCCGCCCAAGCCGTTCGCAGCCTGCGGCAGCGGCTACACAAACCTGGCTCGGCACTGACCTGTAGCCGCTGCCGAGCCCTTGGCGAGGCTGCGAAAAGGCCCGCAGGGCCTTGCTTGGCGATCTTGCGTCGAACCCTCAGCGTTTCGAACTCGCAGCGTCACCGACGCAGCCGTTCGCAGCGTGTTAGAGCAAGGGCCCCAACACTTGGCGATAGCGCTCTTCGCCCTGGGGCGTTTGCCGCACCAGGCGGATCTCCAGGCCCGGGGGATTGTCCTGGCGATTGCCACTGAGTTGACGCCAGCCTTTGTCAGGGTTCCAGACCCGTACCTGCAAGTCGCTGACCCGGCCGAGCACGGCCACTCCGTTCTTGGGCGCCGGCAAGGGATAGCGGTCCCGAACCTCGGCCTCGGCGCGGTACAGGGTGTCGCCCTTGAGCCACCAGCGCACGCGTTGCAAGCCTACCCCCGGGGCGGGGGCGCTGCGGATCACTTCCAGGCGAAAGCCCTTGCTGTCGGAACTGCGCACACTCAGCGGGGCGGGGCTGTCGGGTTCGGCCTCGTCGGTCTCTCCCAGGCTCGGTTCGCGCAACTGGGAAGCGGCCCGCAAGGCCACGTCGCGCTCCAGCTGATTGAGGCTGCGCAGCAGTTCCTCGGTCTGTTCGGTGCTGGCCCGCAGATGGCTGTCGGCCCGGGTGACGCTGTCCAGGCCGCGCCAGGCAATCAGGCTGACCAGCGCCATGAGCATGATCGCCACCATCACCTCGATCAGGGTAAAGCCGCGTTGTGTCGTCATGGCTGGCTCACCACCCGCAACTGGCCGCTGGCGCTGCGCTCTACCCGCAAGCTGTTCTGGCCGTCGGACAGCACCACCTGCAGCGGCGGGTTGATCCATTCGGCGTTCAGTACCAGGCGCTGCCTGGGCTCGATATGCACCTGCAGCGTCGGGCTTTGCCACTGCCGTGGCCGCAGTTGCCGGTCGTGGCGAAAGTCGTCGATGCCGCTGCCCTCGTCTTCGCGGCGGCTGAAGCTATAGCCCTTGGCCGTGGCCCGCCAGGTGATCGGCCGGCCGTCGGCCCGGGCTTCGGCCTGGGCCACTTGCAGCAACTGGGCCAGGCCCTCGGCGTCCTTGCGCAGGGTCTGCAGCGGATCGGGGCGGATGCTCAAGCCCACGGCGGCGCTGGCGATGCCGATGATCACCAGCACCACCATCAGTTCGATCAGGGTGAAGCCCTGTTGCTTGCCTGTGTGTCGCACCTTGTGCTCCTTGGCGACGGGACTGGCGCGCCCGACGCAGATGATCGTGCAGTGAAATAAAACCGTGAGAATTGAGCTGTAGGCTGTGGCAACGGACAAACAGGAGGTCCCGCCGATGCTACGTGCCATGTCATTTCCGTCGCGCCTTGACGCCCCCCGGTTGCTGCAATATGCGGCGTTGCTGGCGGCCCTGGCCGGTGTTGCCACCTGGTCGTCGCTGCTGCTGACCCCGGCGCAATCCCAACCCCCGGCAGTGGCGCCCCAGGTGCTCGCCGCGCGCTCCGACAACCCGGCCTTGCAGTGGTTTGCCAACCAGCCGGTGCAGGTGGATATCAAGGTGTCCGGGGTCATGGCCGGTGCCCGTGGCGCGGTGGCGATCCTGAGCCTGAACGACGGTCCGCCGCGCAGCTTCCTGGCCGGCGAGCAACTGACCCAGGGGGTGCGCCTGGCCGCCGTCGAGGCCGACGGCGTGCTGATCGAGCGCGGCGGCGAACAGTCGCGGATCAAGGTCAGCAAGCTGCCGGACTCGCCGCTGCTGCCACGGCTGACACGCTGACCCTCACTGGCGCGGCACCTGGGGGCGGCTGACCAGGGTTTCCAGGCGGGCCAGGGGCGGCGCCTCGCGGCTGCGCTCGCGCACCTGGACGCTGACCCGCAACAGCCCGGGCGCGGTCGCCGCGCCAATCGCCTGTTCGCAGCGCAGCTGCAGGCGTCCCTGGTCGCAATCGACGCTCTTCAATCCGCTGGGCAAACGACCTTCCAGGCGCAACTCGGCGAGCCGGCTCTGCGCCGCCAGCAAGGCCAGGGACTTGTCCCGCAGCAGGCCGTTGCTCTGGGTCATCAGCCCGGCCACGCGCACCGCCGCGGCCATCGCCACGGCAATGATGGCCAGGGCCACCAGCACCTCGATCAGGGTAAATCCAGCTTGTTTGGACACGGCTCGCATGGGCCCCTCGCGACTGGGAAACAGCCTCGCAGACTAGCCTGCGGGCTTGACCGAATGGCGACTGAAACTCCCGAGGTTTTTCAATACCACTGACATATCTTCTTGCAACACTGCGCGACGAATCGAACTCAAGCCAAGGAATGTCGAGATGGATATCGCGCCTGTCACCTCAATTGCTGCACCCCGAAGCCAGCGTGGCTTCACCCTGATCGAGATCATGGTGGTGGTGGTCATCCTCGGGATTCTGGCCGCGATGGTGGTGCCCAAGGTCCTGGACCGCCCGGACCAGGCCCGGGCCACGGCGGCCAAGCAGGACATCGCCGGCCTGATGCAAGCCTTGAAGCTGTATCGCCTCGACCACGGCAGCTACCCGAACATGAACCAGGGCCTCAAGGTGCTGGTGGAGCGTCCGGCCAATGCCAAGGACAGCAACTGGCGCTCCTACCTGGAGCGGCTGCCCAACGATCCCTGGGGCCGTCCGTATCACTACCTCAACCCGGGGGCCAATGGTGAGGTGGATGTGTTCTCCCTCGGTGCCGACGGCCAGCCCGATGGCGACGGCGTGAATGCCGATATCGGCTCCTGGCAGCTGTAAGGCCGGCCATGAACAGCCATTCGCCCCATGCGGCGAAGCAGCGTGGCATGGCCATCATCAGCGCCTTGCTGATCGCCGCGGTGGTGGCGGTGCTGGCCGCGGCCATGCTCTCCCGGCAAAGCACCTTGACCCGCAGCGTGGAAGCCGAGCAGGCGCGGGTGGTGGGGATCGGGGTGTTGCAGGGCGGCCTGGAATACAGCCGGCAATTGCTCTGGGACGCCCGTCAGCGCGACGTCCTGACCCGACTCGACCAGGCCTGGGCACGGCCCATCGGCGATCAGGCCTTGGGCGGCTTCAACGCGGGGTTCCAGGGCCGCCTGCAGGACCTGCAAGGCAAGTTCAACCTGCGCAATCTGGTGTTCAACCAGCAAGTGGACCCGGTGCAGTTGCAGGCCTTCGAACAGCTGTGTCAGCTGATCGGCATCGACAGCGCCCTGAGCCGACGCATCAGCCAGCGGGTGATCGCTTCCTATCCCCAGCGCTTGGGCAGCACAGCGCACGCCGCCAGCCAACCGGGCAGCTTCAACAGCGGTCGCCTGACGTCCCCGGGCGCGGCGACCCAGACCTTGCCGCCCCGGCAGCCGATGCTGCGCAGCCTGGACGACCTGCGGGGTATCCAGGGTCTGGACGAGGCCCGGTTGGCCCGTCTTGAACCCTACGTCAGCATCCTGCCGGGCAACACCTGGATCAACGGCAATACCGCCAGCGCCGAGGTACTGACGGCAGCGGTGCCGGGGCTGCCGCTGTCCCGGGCCAAGGCCCTGGTGGCGGAACGTGATGCCGGGCACTGGTTCATCAACCGTGGCGATTTCCTCAACCGTCTACGCATGCCCCATCTTGCGGTAGAGCAGATCAAGGTCGGCATCACCAGCGAATGGTTCCTGCTCCAGGGCCGGGCTCGCCGCGATCAGCGCCGGGTCAGCCTGGAGGCCCTGTTGCACCGTCCCGAGGACCGCATGCCCCAGGTGATCTGGTCGCGGGTGGGGGCATGAGTCGCTTGCGCATCGCCTTGCCGCCCCTGGCCGAGTTGATTGCGGCTGAAGCGCCATTGGCCAGCCCGGTGGACTTCGCCCGGCTCGATCGCAGTGGCCGGGCGGGGGAGATCGGCCGCCGTCCCCTGGGGCAACTGGCCCAGGGCGGCAAGCCGGTGCCGGTGGAGTGCTTCCTGCATCCGTTGGACAGCCTGCTGACCCATATCGAGTTGCCTCAGTTGCCGGCGGCGCGGATCAAGGCCGCGGTGGACTGCGCCGCCCAGGCGCTGATCCTCGGCCCCAGTGAGCAGATGCACGTGGCCCATGGCGCCCGGGATGCCCAGGGGCAGGTGGCCCTGAGCTGGTTGCCCAAGACCGCACTGCAAGCCCTGGGGCGTCTGTTGGCACAGGCCGGCCTGAAGCTTCAGGGGCTGTACCCGGCGCCTTATGCCTTGCCGGTGCCGCCGCCGGGGCAAGCCAACCTGTGCCTGCTCGATGGCCAGCTGCTGCTGCGCCAGAGCAGCGGGCAGGGCAGCGTGCAGCCGCTGGTGGAAGAAACCCTGGAGCAGTTGCGGGCCTCGGGCTGCGAGGTGGGCTGGATCGGCGATGCCGCGCCGCCGGTCTGCCAACTGCTGCCGGGCGAGCAACGCTGGAGCGGCCCGCTGCCGGGATGGGGCTTGCACGCCGGCGCGCTGGCGGGGGGCGTGAAGGTCCAAGGCTGGGGCCGGGCCCTGGGGTGCTGCGCCCTGGCCGTGCTGGTCTGGGTCGTGGGGCTGAACCTGTATGCCGCCCGTGAGGCCGAGCAGGGCCAGCGGCTCAAGGCGCAGATGAGTCAGCGGGTCAAGCAGGTGTTCCCGCAGTTGCCGGTGGTGCTCAATCCCCTGCAACAGGCCCGCCAGCAACTGGCGGCGCAGCAGAGCGGGGCGGCTGACCCGACCCAGGTGTTCAGCCGTCTGTTGCAGCAGGCCGGCAGTGCCATGCCCTTTATGGTGGGCAGCGTGCAGAGCCTGAGTTTCGCCGAGGACCGCTTGCAGCTGGAGCTGCTGCCGGACACCCCGAAGAGCGCCGACAGCGCCTGGCAGGGCGCCTTGACCCAGGCCGGCTACAGCGTCCGGGCCGAGGGCAATGGCTGGAGCCTGAGCCCGGCCGCAGACGAGCCGGCCAACGTCGCCGACAATCCCCCGGGAGCTGAAGATGAATAAGGCCAGGCTGGCGCAGTATCAGGCGCGCTGGTCGCGCCTGCGGACCCAGGTCCATATCCACGTCCAGGGCCATTGGAACACTCTGGCGCTGCGGGAAAAACGCCTGCTGAGCGCCACCGCCCTGGGCGTGCTGGGGCTGTTGCTGTGGTGGCTGCTGATCCAGCCGCCGCTGAAGACGATCGATTACTGGCAAGCCGAGACGCCGAAGCTGCGCGCCCAGGCCGAGGCCCTGGAAGTGCTGTTGCACGAGGCGGCGGGCCCTGACAGCCGGGGCGCGAGCCTTGAGCAATCCCTGCGCCAGACCCTGGAAGGCGCCGGGCTCAAGGACCACTACCAGTTGCAACAGCCTGATGAAGCCGGCCCCGAGAGCTGGCGGTTGACCTTTGAGCAGGCCCCGGCGGATGCCGTGGTCGGCTGGCTGCTGGGGGCTCCCCGGCAGCTTTCACTGCAGGTGGTGGAGGCCCGTCTGCAACGCGCAGCCGCGGCCGCCGCCCAAGACTCGGCAGGCACACTGTCCGGGACCGTTCGCATGGATCAGGCGCAGGGCGCTAAGGAAGCTTCATGAAGTGGTCAGGTTGCAATTACGTGCGCCAGTGTCGCAAGGCCGCACCTTTTCTGCTGCTGGCGTTGGGGGCCTGCAGCAACACCCCGTCCACCACGCCGCCGCCCTTGCTGGTGGACAGCGAACTGGGCCAGCCCCTGGCCAATACCCAGCGCAGCGGCGATGCCCTGCTGGATCGCCAGCGCTTGCAGGCGCAACAGGCTCAACGGCCTAAAGTGCTGCACCCGGTGACCAACAGCAGTCGCGGCCACAGCACCCCGCGCAGCACCAGTGTGCCGCGCAACCCCCTGGGGGATCAGCCGGTGCAACTGAACTTCGTCGACGCCGATATCCAGGCGGTGGTGCGGGCCTTGTCCCGCTCCACCGGCCAGCAGTTCCTGGTGGACCCGCGGGTCAAGGGCAGCCTGACCCTGGTCAGCGAAGGCCAGGTGCCGGCCCACCAGGCCTACGACATGCTGCTGGCGGCGCTGCGCATGCAGGGCTTTTCCGTGGTGGACGTGGGCGGCGTGGCCCAGGTGGTGCCCGAGGCCGATGCCAAGCTGCTGGGCGGACCGATCTACAGCGCCGACAAGCCAGCGGGCAACGGCATGCTGACCCGCACCTTTCGCCTGCAATACGAAAATGCGGTGAACCTGATCCCGGTGCTGCGGCCTATCGTTTCGCCGAACAACCCGATCAACGCCTACCCGGGCAACAACAGCATCGTGGTCACCGACTATGCCGAGAACCTGCAGCGAGTCGCGCAGATCATCGACGGCATCGACACCCCCAGCGCCATCGACACCGATGTGGTAGCGGTACAGAACGGCATCGCCGTGGACATCGCGACCATGGTGGCCGAACTGCTGGAAACCCAGGGCGCCGACCAGACCCAAAAAATCAGCGTGATTGGCGACCCGCGTTCCAACTCCATCATCATCCGTGCCGGCAGCCCGGAGCGCACCGAGCTGGCGCGCAACCTGATCTACAAACTGGACAACGCCCAGAGCAACCCGAGCAACCTGCACGTGGTCTACCTGCGCAACGCCCAGGCCGGCAAACTGGCCCAGGCCCTGCGCGGGCTGCTGACCGGCGAAAGCGACAGCGGCGGCAGCGACGGCGCCCGGGCCATGCTCAGCGGCATGGGCGGCAACAGCCAGAGCGGCCAGAGCCCGACCCAGAACAGCAGCGGCACGCCCACCGGCAGCGGCAACGTCAGCAACAGTGGCAGCAGTGCCTATGGCCAGGGCAGCAACTCCGGCAGCGGCTTGAGCGGCACTGGCCAGGCAACGGATCAGAACACCGCCTTCAGTGCCGGCGGGGTCACCATCCAGGCCGACGCCACCACCAACACCTTGCTGATTTCCGCCCCGGACCCGCTGTACCGCAACCTGCGGGAAGTCATCGACCAGCTCGACCAGCGTCGCGCCCAAGTGGTGATCGAAAGCCTGATCGTCGAAGTGGGCGAGGACGACGCCAGCGAATTCGGCGTGCAGTGGCAGGCCGGCAACCTGGGTGGGCGTGGTGGCTTTGGCGGGGTCAACCTGGGCGGCAGCGGGCTGGTGGGCACCCCGGCCAGCAAGACCAGCATCGACGTCTTGCCCAAGGGCCTGAACATCGGCGTGGTCAACGGCACCGTGGACATCCCGGGGATCGGCAAGGTGCTGGACCTCAAGGTCCTGGCCCGAGCGTTGAAGAGCAAGGGCGGAACCAACGTGTTGTCGACGCCGAATCTTTTGACCTTGGACAACGAGGCGGCGAGCATCTTCGTTGGCCAGACCATTCCCTTTGTCACCGGCAGCTATGTCACCGGAGGCGGCGGCACCAGCAACAACCCGTTCCAGACCGTGCAGCGTGAAGAAGTGGGCCTGAAGCTTAATGTGCGGCCGCAGATTTCCGAGGGTGGCACGGTCAAGCTGGACATCTACCAGGAAGTCAGCAGCGTTGACCCTCGCGCCTCGGTGGATGCCGGGACCGTGACCAACAAACGTGCGATCGATACCAGCATCCTCTTGGATGACGGGCAGATCATGGTGCTGGGGGGGTTGCTGCAGGACGGTTACAGCCAGAGCAATGACGCGGTGCCGTGGCTGTCGAGTATTCCTGGACTTGGGGCATTGTTTCGCAATGAGAAGCGCAGCATTACCAAGACCAACCTGATGGTGTTCTTGCGGCCTTACATCATTCGCGACAGTGGCGCGGGGCGCAGCATTACCCTCAATCGTTACGACTTCATGCGCCGGGCGCAGGGGGAGTTGCAGCCGGAGCGCAGTTGGGCGATGCCGGATATGCAGGCGCCGCAGTTGCCTTCGGCGGCGAAGGCGATTCCGGGGGCGGTGCCGGTGTCGTTGCAGACGCCTGGGGTTGGGCAGGGGCCGCGGGCGACGATCAGGGCGGTGCCGGTGCAATGAAGGTGTTCATTCAGAGGCATGGAGCCTATGTCCGTTGTTGTGGTCATGGCCACTTTTGCAGGGGCTTTGACGGCCAATGGAGGGGGTACATATCCGTTGCTGCGGGTGTGGCTACTTATGGTTTCGCCCTTACGGCGAGTCCCTTTTTTTCAAACGCCAAAAAAAGGAACCA